>JBPOFN010000005.1:0-145980 GCA_051251725.1 Thalassotalea sp.
ACATAAGCACGCATTAACTTCTTTGAATAAAGTTTTTTGTTGTTGACAAGGGGGAGTCCACATAAGCCAGCTATTACGTACGAAAATCCGCCTTGCTATACACAAAAATTTCGTTATCGAGTGACCTTCAACCTAAATTCAACTTGCTGATTTTTAATAAGCCTTTGAATTTTTTATAAAAACAATATTTAAACGACACTTCTTATCCTGAGCTCAGGTTAACTAAGTTATAACGTAAAACATCCCCCATTAATGCTTGTCCAGAAGTGCTTTTAATATTTTTTAATTCAATGGTATAGACACGCTCAGGGGTTAAATCAGCTAAGCCAAGTGATAAAACCTGCTGTTTCTTATCAAATGAAAAATCAGCAACATTAACCGTTTTTACATCAACTTTTTCTGAACCATAGTCGCCATGATAATGATAACTATGGCTGGTGACTTTAATGTTATCAAGCGTTAGGTTATTGGCCTGAACTTTATGATTAAAGCTAAGCGCAAAACCAGTGGCAGTTAACTTAACCTGCTCGGCAATAAATAATGGTTTTTTCGTCCAGGTGATTTTACGAATTCCCTCATCGCCTGCCCAACCTAAATGGGTTTTACCCAACCATAAGCTTCCTTGCTGATCAAAACTAAAGCGATTATTGCCGATGCCTAAAGCTTTGGTTTCGATAAAAGGGATCAATGTACCTTGCATGGTGCCATTCACCTGATCAGGTAAATAGCGGATCAAACGCGCTTGGTTCATATCGCCAATAATTAACTCACCAGTCGGCAAGCCAAATTTTTCAGGGGCTATGGTTGAAATTGGCTGCGTTGGCGAGTTGGCTAATTCGCCATGAGGAAATAATGCTGCTGCGGGTGTTTTCAGCTTTTTCAATTCTTGCGCAGACATCTCAACTGGGTTTTTATGCCAGTCTTTTTTCCACACTAACGAAGCGGGATGGCCATAAAACTTGCCTTCTTCAACATGATAAAGTGTACTGGTACCAAGCCAATCGCCTTGATTATCAGTAACCCATAAGCGATCTTGCGCATCAACCCACAAACCATTGGGTGAACGAAAACCGGAAGCGAATGGAATAGTTTTGCCATCAGGGGTGATTTTTATAATCCAACCGCGATAAGGCGCTTTTGAAAACATTCGACCAGCTTTATGGCGTGTAACATTTTTCCATTCGTCATTTCTAAAGTCAGTCATCACCGCTCTTGATAAACCAATCGGATTAAATTCGCCGCGAATATGGGTAAAAATGCCGGCATAATTTGAAGCAACATTTAATGAGATATAATAATTGCCTTTACTGTCTCGCGCTGGCCCAAAGGTAAATTCATGGTAATTACCTGTCATGCCAAAATCATCAGAAACGGTTTGAAAAAAATCAATATTGCCATCGCCGTTTTCATCAATCAATCGAGTTAGTTCAGGCATTTGCGCGATCAATAGAGCGCCAGACGCTTCTTCCATCAATCCTAACGGCTCATGCAAACCTTTAGCGATTATTTGCCAAGTGCTTTTTTCAGGATGATAAATAGCAACTTCACCAGCATGAAATGCTGCGGCAATACGGCCATCTTTTAACACCGTTAAACCACCAATCTGTGGATTAATTTCTTTCGGCACAGGGATGTTTTTAATGACGTAATAATCTTGCCATTGAATAGCCGACTTTGTTGGTGCTGGCTCAGCATTGACAATATGAAAGCTAAAGGTAGATAGAATAAAAAGGTTAAGTGAAAATAATTTTTTCATCATTAGTGAATACTCACTTTAATTGAAAAGCTTGCAGCTTGCTGAGCTGTTAAGGTTAATTTATTGTTGACCCAATGACCCGCTGAAGCAGTAACAGTAGCGTTACCAAGATAACTAAGATCAAGTTCAACCTCTGTTTTAACACCCATAAGTTTAAATTGACGAATAAAGGCATTCTCATTGGCTAATGCCGATATTTTTTCGGTGATCACAATGTCCGCAATTTGATAAAAAAATTCAGGCAGGTCATTGATGAGGCGATAGCCTTTAAAGTCGACTTGCTGCCCTTGCGCAAAAGACCAAAAATTTTCAGCGGTTTCTTGAAACAAAACATCAGCTTTTAATTTATCGGCTTGCCTTTCGCCACTAAAAAACGGTTTATGTCCAACAAAGGCATAACGCAAGCGCGCAATGCTGGCATCCCAATTAATGCCTAGTGCCGGTGAAAAAACAACGCCGATAGCAGCTGGACTCGAATAGGGCATAAGGCCTCTTTGTACGTACGGATAAGTTTTAGCCGGAGGTTTAAAAGTAAAATCATTGCGCCCTTTTTTTATTTTAACGCCTTTACTTATTGCTAATATATGTTGATGAATTTTAACTAGGTTTTCTTCCCCAACATGCGCCATAGAAGGCATTTGAATGCCCTCCGGACGTTTTCTGCCCGGGTTCATTGCCCAAGCAATAAATTCTTTTTCTTGTGCCTCGGGATAAGACTTACGGATTTCAACTAAAGACGGGCCCACCGTAAATTTTTTCAAGTTATGGCAAGCTTGGCAATTATTTTCAAAGGCTGTTTTTCCAACGTCTTCGGCCGCGTTTGCCAAGACAGAAAAGCTAATGGCACTTATTAGCAAATAAATAAAATATTTTTGTAACATAAAAATGTCCTAGCCTGATTTAAAGTACGAGTTTTCTCACCCATATATTGCGATAGCTGACTTTGTCGTTATGCTCTTGTAAATAAATCGGCGCACAACCATGAGCTTTGGTATAAGCCGGTTGACCGCGAAAACGGGTCGGCCCTTGAATAACGGTATTATATTGAATTAAGACACCATTATGTAACACAGTGATCATTGCTTTTTCTTGTATTTCACCCGATGCTGAAAAACGCGGCGAGCGATAAATAATGTCATAACTTTGCCATGCTCTCGGCGGCTTACTTGCGTTCACCATAGGCATAGCTTGTTTGTAAATTGAACCGGCTTGGCCATTTGAATAAATAGGATTGTAATGTGAGTCAAGTATTTGTAGCTCATAACGGCCTTGAATAAATATCCCGCTATTGCCCCAACGCTGACCAGAAAACCCTTCAAGCTTATCTGGCGTTTTCCATTCAATATGCATTTGCATATCGCAGAATTTCTCTTTTGAAGTGATGCCTTTAGTACCCGGTACAATTGTCATAGCACCAGCGTCTAACAGCCACGGAACTTTGCCTTCATGGCCGTACCAATGATCAAAATGAGTACCATCGAATAATACTAAAGCGTCAGATGGAATGGGATCTGTGTTAACCACAGCTGGGATCGGATGCCAAACTTCAGTATCTTTCGGGCTAGGTAGTGAGTCATCGGCAGCAAAAATGCCTACTGACGAAAATAAAGTGATGAAAGAAATAAACGATCTGATGTGCATAAATAGGCCTGTTATTATTGTTTTGGCTTAATAGCATGCTATCAGGTATGAATAGTAAATTTTAAATACGAAAACACTCTTAGATAACCCAAGGCTTAATTTATTTTTTAAAGGGTTAGCTTAAGGCTTAAGCTTCGTTTCTAAATTAAGTAAAAACGCTTTTCGCTCTAAGCCTCCTGAATAGCCGGTCAGTGTGCCATTTTTACCTACTACGCGATGACAAGGGACAATAATACTGATCGGGTTTTTGCCATTGGCGGCTCCTACTGCTCGCATTGCTTTCGGTGAACCAACTTGCTCCGCGATAGCTTGATAGCTTTTAACTTCGCCAAACGCAATTGTGCTTAATGCTTGCCAAACTCGCTGTTGAAATTCTGTCCCTTGCGGCTTAAGCGGTAAATCAAAGGTTTGTCGATTACCGGCTAAATATTGCTGTAATTGTTCAATCGCTTGCGTTAGTAGAGGGTCTTGAGTGGTTTGATAGTTTTGTTCCTCGACGAAAAAAACAGAGGCTATCCCATTGTTTAAAGCCGCGATTTCAATCAAACCCAGTGTACTGTTTAAATACGCATATTTTTTCTGCATGGCAATTAAGCTCGGTCTATGTTTTAAACTGGAAGTAAGATAGTTTTATTATAACCATTTATTGCTTATTTCGGAGATTAAACCTTACTTCCATTACACCACTAACACAGCAATACCATTAAATAGTGCTATATTTATTAAACATTATCATTGTAATGGTATTAACTAATCGAGTTTAATTCCATAGAAAAATAATATGAAATACTTTGAGAAGCTGCTCTTGCTATTATTTATGCTAACGCTAATAGCTGTGCTTGCCGAAGAGAAAATATTACAAACCACCATTACTATCACTCCTAACGCCCCAACAAAATTTGCAGCCTTTGCCGATAATGACTCAAGCGGTAACTCAACAGTCAAGGTTATTTCAAGTAATGACGCCTTTCACTGGCTATGTATCATTGAAAACAGCTCGATTGCACACCCTTTTTGCGCTTTAGAAATAACCTTAGGGGAAAATAGAGAGCAAGGAATTGATTTATCTAACTTTTCAACTTTAAAACTGTGGTTAAGCTATATCGGCGAAGCAGATACTATCAGGATATTTTTAAGAAATTTCGAAAAAAACTATTCCACGGTAAATGATTACACCAGCACTAAATATAACGGTTTAGATATTAATATTGAGCATTTAACACCAGGCCTGGCGGTTAAATTAAGTTATTTTAATGTGCCATCATGGTGGCAACTTGAACGTAGGCTGTCGCCGGCTCGAATGGCGCCAGAATTCTACAACATTGTTTCTTTAGATATTCAAACCGGCTCAGATGTGAGCGAAGGCGTACATGAATTTAGACTTGAAAAAATTGAACTGCAAGGGCAGTGGCTAACCACAGAAAAATGGTATTTAGGTATCTTATTTATTTGGATGTTAGTGATGGTAATTAAGGTTATTCATCATCAACTCCAACTATTAAGTAAAATAGAATTAAGCACAGAGCGAGAATTAGAGTTAATAAAAATAAATACTCATTTAGATAAACAAGGACGAAAACTGCAAGAAAAAGTTGAGAAAGACAAACTTACCGGCGCATTTAACCGAGCTGGCGCGGAATTAAAATTAGCCGATGCTTTACAAGAAAAACAAGATGATGGTTTTATCTTTTCGATCATTTTATTAGATATCGATCATTTCAAAAAAATTAACGACACTTATGGTCATGACGCCGGCGATAAAATTTTAGTAGATATATCAACGCTGATTCAAAATAATATCCGCGCCAGTGATTATTTTGCCCGCTGGGGCGGTGAAGAGTTTATGATTATTTGCCGTAAAACCTCATTAACTACCGCTACCGACATTGCCGAGCAACTAAGAGAGTCAATTTCTACCTCGATTTTAATTGGCGATATTATGGTGACCGCGAGTATGGGAGTGGCAGAAATATCAGGTGACGATCAAACGGCTATCAATGACGCCTTTAAACGAGCAGATCAAGCGCTTTATAAAGCTAAGAACTCTGGCCGTAATAAAGTTGAAGTAGCTCACCATTAAATATCAACGCCGATCATTCAGCGTTAAAGATTAACGAATAAGCAACTTCATATACTTCAAGCTTCTAGCCTCAAGCTTCTAGCTTAATAGCTATTTATCAAAGCTACTATCCGGCGTACCTGAATAACAAGCTAAAACATAAGGGTAAGAATCAGTAATGTAATAGCCATAAACACCGTTAACCGTCATACCATTACATTCATCAAGATCGCCGTGCCCTTGCAGATATTCATAGTCATCACGAAAACGGCCATTATATTCTTCATTAGCAAATATTTGACCGGTCTCACCGGGTTCATTAACACCTGATGGCCGTGCGCCTGTTTTTAAGCGATAGCTTGATTGCGCTTTTTTAATCGAGCCGCCGTTATCATCAAAATAAGAGCCGAAAATTGGAAAACCGTCGGCTGCAAAACCAATAACAGGTGAAGCTTGGCCCGTTGCACTGCCATCAAATAACGCGATTGGCGAACCATGGTAATGATAAGTACCATCGGGTTGAGAATGCGCATTATGACTGTCAACATTAAAACCATTACCGCTGTACATAGGATCATAACGCCAATCATTACCGTCATTACAACCAATTTTTTCTTGTCCTAATGGTTGCCCGCCAACGCCATAACAAGCAGCCGCTAGTAGATCAACTTTAACGCCATTTAGCAAAATCGCGTTATCAACACGTAAACTAAGTTCAGTTTTATTGGCAGCAAATACAGGGGCGGTCGACACTTCAAATTGGTCATTCTGCTCGCTAACATCATTTGGAAAAGCGTTGCTCCCATCATTAAAGTCATGATTAGGGATCGCATTGGTGGTAAAAACACATTTATTATCGACCACACTTATCATCAAATCGCCGACAAACGCTTTGCTGTTAGCAAGGTCTTGGGCATTAGCCGTGTAACTCTCAACATAACTTGCACAATTACCGCTTAAATTACTCAAGGTAACACCGGTAATATCTATTGGCCCAGTACTGCCATTACCAGTAATTGCTGCGGCCACCGTTTCTAAGTCATTAACTTTGCTCAACAAATCAGGATCAGACGTTGGTAATAAATCCGTACTTTCTAAAAAATCATTCGCGACTTGATAAAGCTCTTGGCTGCCATCGTCAAATTCAATTAATTTATAAGCGTTTGAGCGAACTGTCCAACCTGTAGTTTTAGCTGACTCAAATTCGGTGAAAACATAAGTTTGGCTACTAGCGCTTTCATCGCTGAGTAAATTAGCGAAGCTATGGCTGTCATAAATATTACTATCGGTAACACCAGCAATTTGAGCAATTGTGGCATATAAATCAGTGGCAGTTACTAAGGCGTTTTCGCGAACATTACTGCGAGTAACACCTTTACCTGAAATCACTAACGGTACTGCTACACCACCTTGGTATAACGATCCTTTGTTATGGCCATTCGAGTAAAAGTCCAACACTCGCTGCGGCGTGCCATTATCACCTAAGTAGATAACGATAGTGTTATCTAATGTGGTTTGATCTAAAGATGTTAATAACCGGTCAATTTCTGTGTCCATAGCTTCTATTGCCGCTAAAAAATAGTTGCGAGGATTGCTATTAATATCGCTATCCGAGCCAGTTAAATTTCGCTCATGTAAATCGCTTGGCGGTAAATGAAACGGTGAATGCGGCGCAGAATAAGCAACCCATGCAAACCAAGGGGAGGTTTGATCGGCCACCCAGTCAATGGCTAAATCAGTAATTTTCGTGGTGTGATAAGTCGTCACACTTTCAGTTTGGCCATTAACGGTTAACGACCAATCGTAATAATTATCAAGATTACTTAAGTTACCAGCATAATAATCAACGCCAACATCATTAGGGTGAGAAGCTTCGACGCTCCCACCACCTAAATGCCATTTACCAAACACAGCAGATTTATAGAAGCTTGTTGCTGATTGCTTGGCTAAATACTGCTGTAATATTTCATGATCGCTCGTTAATTTAGCAGGGACATAACTTACCCCACTATTGCGGCCATATTTACCGGTCAGAATAGTCGCGCGAGTGGTGGTACAAGCAGGGGTTGCCCAAGCATTATCAAAAACAATACCTGATGCTGCAAGTGCATCTAAGGTGGGGGTATTGGGTAAATCACTACTTAAACTATATTGCGCCGAAGCGTCTAAGCCTTGATCATCGGAAAGGATAAATAAAATATTTGGCTGGCTTGATGGCGTTGGCGTTGGCGTTGGCGTTGGCGTTGGCGTTGGCGTTGGCGTTGGCGTTGGCGTTGCAGTCGATGATGTACCGCTGCCGCCACCGCCGCAAGCACTAATCAAAAAAGAAAAGAGAATTGTGTACGTTATTTTATTTGCTAGCATTTCAACCACCTTAACAATTAATACAGCTATAAATGGTTAATATTTACAAACGGCATCTATAAGTATTTTAAGTAAATTTAATAGCGTTATTCAAGGAAGGTAACTTTATTTTTACCACTGTCTTTAGCTTGGTATAACGCTTTATCTGAACGGGTAAATAATTCCTGAAAACTATTATCAGACGCCCTCATACACGTTACACCGACACTAATGGTTGCATTTATTTCATCACCCCAATCACCAGGAATTGGCGTTTTAGCTTGAAACTGGCAAATACGTTTAGCAACTTGCTGAGCTTTTTCTGGCCCTGTATTAGGTAAAAGAATCGCAAATTCTTCGCCGCCAATGCGCGCTAAGGTATCTTCAGCTCGGATCATTGGCAGGATATTTTGAGTAATTGTTATTAATACTTGATCACCGACAGGATGACCATAAGTGTCATTTATCAATTTAAAGTTATCAACATCAATATTAATTATTGAAAAAAAACCGCTATAACGTTTAGCGCGATGAAATTCTTTCGCGGCATTTTCTAAAAAATAGCGACGATTATATAAATCGGTCAACGAATCAGTGGTAGCTTGTTTTTGAAAGCGTTCTTTTAATTCAAAAAGCTCAGTGACATCGCTCGAAAAACCGATCAGTACTTCTTCATTATTTTTTAATTTATAAGGAATTTTAGTACTGATAAAGTGATGCTTGTTACCCGCTTCGTCAATAATAGATTCATTGATTGTTTGCTTGGTTTTCGTTTCAAAAACTAATTTATCTGATTGCCAAAAATGATCTGCCAGCGCCTTAGGCAAAATTTCGTCGTCGCGTTTACCAATAATTTCGTCAAGCCCGCGACCAAACACCTCGATAACTTTATTATTTACATAAAGAAACTTTCGATTATTATCTTTCATATAAACATGAGCATCAACATTATCTAAGACCGCATCTAATAATTGTCTTTGCTCTTTAACAATTTGCTTTAGTTTATTAAATTCAGATAACTCGGTAGATAAACCATACAGACCAATAATATTATTATCGATATCATACATAGGTTTTTTGATAGATTTACAGATGCGCAGCTCACCTAAAGCACGAATAAAAATATGTTCTTCAGATTCTATGGTTAAACCTTCGGTCATTACTTTTTGATCGTTTTGTTGCAGTTCATCTGATATTTCTAAATCAAAAAAATGACTGTCGTCTTTACCTAAAATTTGCTCACGAGGAAGCTGAAACAAATCAACTACCATGTCATTGACATAGGTATAACAACCAGCAATATCTTTGGTGTAGATGAAGCTGCCGACATTGTTGAGAATAGTTTCTAATGAATTAACCCTTGCTAACACACCTTCTTCGTTTTTACTCATTGATACGACTTAATTCCACAAAACGATGATTATTGTCAGAGGTGAACTTAACTATAAACTATAGTTCAAATGCTCAGGAATACATAAAACCAGCAATGACAATCCTAATCTATAAGTACAATCCGTAAAGACAACCATCAGTGTTAGGCATAAATTAACTCGTTATTTTTTGGTTTTTCTTAATGAGATAGCGCCATAGTTTTTCCAGCGGCCCCACGGCAAAGAATTTGAAATAATAATGCGCCATCAATAGCTGAACAACACCAGCCGCTATGGTTAGCAGTAAATAGTCCAAGCGCGTAAACGCTAATAATAATTGCGGTTGCCAATAACGAAAAAACAGCACCATAACCAGCGATTGTAAAATATATAGCGAAAAAGCTAAGCGGCCAACATTTGCGAAATACCTTAGCAGAGCGTTAAATTTCGCTTGGTACTTTACAACCCAATGAATGATTAAAAAAGCCATTAACACCCCAGACAACGACGCGAAAGGAAAGGCTAAAATATCACTTTTAAATGGCAGGTAACGTCTAACAATCACATCAACTGCGCTGACTAAAATGGTATAAAAAAGCAATTGCCGAACCTGCTGTGGTGATAAGCCATTACTAAAAACTCTGTCTTTATACGCTGCGGCGCCAAGCAGCATTAAGCCGGCAAAATAAAAGGCAAAAAGTGGAAAAAACACCAGCACCATAACAGTGTAATAAAGCTGAATGATAATAGGTTCAAATAAGCCACTGGTCCAAAATTCATACGCTTCAATAAACAATGCTGAATCGCGACTAACGGGCTCAGTCATAAACAGCGACAAGAGCCCTTGCGCTAACATTATCGCTAAGCCTGTCGAGGTATAAAACAAACCTTTTTGCCATAACTGGTCCGCTGGCAGGGTCAGCTTTTTGTAGATCAATAAGCCACATAAAGCGTACATCATTAAAATATCACCAGACCAAATTAAAGAGCAATGAATAACACCAAAAAAGAGTAACCATTTCAGCCGCGACTTGATCAACTTAAGATGTGGTTGCTCTAACGACAGTTGTTTGCTGATTTGTAGGTATAAACCCACACCAAAAAGTAAACAAAATAAGCTGCGAAAACGTCCTTCAAATAAAAAAGCACTGACAGTTTCTAAGGCAATATCGGTATTAAGTACGGGCGAAAAATTAACGTAGGCAAAATCCATCACACCCATGGAATAAATATTAAGTAATAATATGCCTAATACGGCAATTCCTCTTAATATATCGAGTATTGCATATCGCTGTGACTGAAGGCTGGATATGGTTTGAAATGACACTAAGTATTCCTAGCAATTTTTTTACAAACCAACTTTTCAGTCAATAACTTACGCCAACCGACGACATTAGCAGGCCCTTGACAGCGAATTTTAAAATTTCGAATAAGTCGTCCTAGGGTAAAGCGCCCTAAACCCGCCAATTTAATAATTTTATTCGATTCATTTACAACATAATTGATACGCGCCAACCTTTCACCTGAAAAAACGCTTAAGGCATTGTCAATATCAGTAACAGCTAATACTCGCGCAAGACAATTAGCATCTTCAAAAGCCAATGCCGCTCCCTGCTGTAAGCTGGGTGGACAGCCATGTAAAGCATCGCCAATAAATATAATACGCTGAGTTATTGGCACCACTTGCGAAACGGAAGTTAATTCGCCAGAAATTATCCTTGCTGACTTATCAAGCTGAGCAACTAAATTTTGCACCGGCTGACAATACGAAGCAAAGACTTTAGTTAAAGCAGCTCTATTATTCATTTGATAAAACCGACGATTGGTATCGATCACTTGGCCATAACAATAAACTTGCTGTTGGTTGATGGGGTAAAGCATAAATGCTGACTCATTGCCGATATAATAAACCGGCTGCAAGTTTTTGCTTGTACTGTTTACCGCGTTAATATCTGCTGTTTGACCTTCAACGGTTGCAATATCGGCAATAAAGCGCCAATTACTCACACCTAATTTATTAACTTTGGTGGCCGGTAATGCCATTGTACGAGTAGCTGAATGAATACCATCGGCGGCGATCACCAAATCAAAATGCGCTTGTTCTTGATCATTAAAAACCACATTAACACCACTTACTTGGTTATCCAGTGATGTGATGGTCTTATTAAATTCTACCTCGGCTAATAACGACGCACCAAGTACCGACATTAAATCACTTCGTTTTAACGCAACAAACTCGGCTTGGTTACAGGGGACATCAAATAACGAGGCAGTTGATAAGGTTTGCCCAGAAGCAAGCGCATATTCAATACTTGTCACTTGATGGGCAACGGCTTTAACTTGCTCAGCTAAGCCTAATTTTGCTAACGCCAACATGGCATTCGCGGGTAAACAAATGGCGGCACCTTCAGGTGTTATTTCACTATTTTTTTCAATAATCCGTGCATACAGACCTTGCTGCTTTAAGGCTCGATAAACAGATAAACCGGCAATACCAGCACCAACAATTAAAATTCTTACCGTATTATTCACTTAATATTCTGTTTTATTTAGCTAATTTAATCACATGATAACAATGATTCAATCAGCAAATAAACACAAAAAGCTTAACCTCTACAAGTAATAATATATTAACCTGTGAAAATGGGATGACTTCCATGTCTAGAAAATTGTGTTATGTAACGCTAGGTAAAAAATGCGTGCACTAAACATAACGAGATAACACAAAGTTTACTGAGTGATTTAGCAAGAATTGCGTAAGAATTAAGGAAACAATGTGCAACACCAACAAGCAATAAGACTTTTGCCGCGAAAAGAGTATAAGATATTGCTTATGCCAGCTTTCAACTAGCTTACACATAATGAATTTAAACATCAGGGTTTAACAAAAATGCACTTGAACACACCGACCTTGGCGCTACTAATTAAATGAAAATATTTACTAAGTTATTAATTAGCCTAGTGGTAATGACCAGCCTACTATTTGCCAGCTTGTTTGTTTTGTTACAGTGGAGCTTTGACAAAGGTATGCTTGATTATATCAATCAGCGGGAATTAAAAGGCCTTGAATCTCTCGCCAATAATTTAATAACGGTACATGCAGAGCTTGGCGACTTCTCACAATTAAAGGCACACCCGCGTATTTGGCACGAAACCGTCAAAGCCTCAATGGCCGGAAAAAGCTTTACTCAAGTCGAAGTTAAAGCGCTTATTAACGAAAAACGATCTACTCGAAAAAGACCTGAACACAGACCACCTCCGCATCGAGACGAAACAGCGCTAACGCAAAAACCAGCACTTCAACATCGAGGTTTTCATGAGGGTGGCGGCCCACCACCCGGTCATCGCCCAGCGCCAAAACACCTAGTTGAGCAAGATCATTTACCGAATCAAGACGGTTTTAATCCAAACCGTTTGCCGTCACTGTTAAGCGCAGAAAAACAAGTTATCTTGGGCAGTTATCAAGCTGACTTTAGTACCTTGGCAATTACAAAAAACAATAAAACCCTCGCATATTTAGCGCTGCCGCCAGCCAAAAAACTCACTAGTTCGTTTGATTTAGCCTTTTCTAAATCACAGCAAAGCACTTGGTTAATCATATTTATTGCGGGTTTTAGTGTGACGTTATTGGTTACTATTTTGCTTTCTCGATATTTGATCAAAGGTATTCAAACATTAGCGAATGCCACTCATCAATTAAATAGTGGTAAATATGACATTCAGTTACAACCTAAAGGCAAAGATGAGCTAGCTAACTTAGCCCGAAACTTTAACGATTTAGCCCAAACCTTAAGTCAAAATGAAAGTTCAAGAAAAGCATGGTTGGCTAATATTTCACATGAATTAAGAACGCCATTAGCGATTGTAAAAGGTGAATTAGAAGCTTTACAAGATGGTATTCGTCCGGTTACTCCTGATAGTTTGCAGTCGCTGGCCGATGAAGTGATACATTTACAAAAACTGATTGATGATTTAAATCAGCTTTCTAATGCTGAAATTGGTGCGCTTAATTATCAAAAAGCGAAAATAAACATTTCAGCGTTAGTTGCACAAAATATTCAACGCCGCGCCGCTGATATTGACCAACATGGCATTACGCTTGTTCCTCAAATAACTAATAACAAACTCGACATTTGGGGCGATAGTACTCGTATCAATCAGTTGTTTGATAATTTAATCACCAATTCACTCAAGTATACTGACAGCCCTGGTCAGCTGCATATCACGATAACAAAAAGCAATCAGCAAGCTCAAATCACTATTGAAGACAGCTCGCCCAGCGTACCTAAAGCCTCTATTGCTAAGCTATTCGATCATTTATATCGCGTTGAAAATTCGCGCAATCGTAAAACCGGCGGCTCAGGTTTAGGTTTAGCTATTTGCCAAAAAATCGTGCAAGCTCACCAAGGTGAAATTACTGCTTACCCTAGCCCACAAGGTGGATTAGGGATAAAAGTTACCCTAGCATTAATTTAATTACTTGAGTTGACCTTAAAACAACTTACTTAAACTAAACTAAGAGCTTGAATTAACTTAGTAAATCAAACAATTAAATCAGTATCTAAGCCTGATTTCAACAGTAAAAGGAAGCTCAATGACCAGCACAGTATTAGTGGTTGAAGATGAAATTAAACTTGCCAATTTACTAAATGATTATTTAGTGCAGGCCGATTATAAGCCCTGGCTAATACACGAAGGTAATACGGTAGTTGAGGCCGTAAAAGCGAATACGCCTGATTTAATTTTGCTTGATTTAATGTTGCCCGGCAAAGATGGTTTAACCATTTGCCGCGAAATTCGCGCCTTTTCCAACGTCCCTATTATTATGGTAACCGCAAAAGTAGAAGAAATTGATCGGCTGTTAGGCTTAGAATTAGGTGCCGATGATTATATTTGTAAACCTTTTTCTCCGCGTGAAGTTATCGCTCGTATTAAATCGGTATTAAGACGGGTGCAACCAGATAATAGCCCAAACCAGCCAGTAGCCAAATATCAATTAAATGAAGATACCTATCAATTAACGATCGCTGGCAACGACATTGTTTTAACCGCGATTGAATTTAATATTCTAAAAGTATTAACAAAAGAGCCGGGCCGAATATTTTCGCGCAGTCAGTTAATCGATCATATCTATCAAGATCACCGCGTTGTTAGCGAACGAACCGTTGATAGCCATATCAAAAAACTGCGCAAAAAATTACATGATGCCTTACCTGAAGATGAGCTAATTCAATCGGTATACAGTGTCGGCTATAAGTTTATTTTTTAATAATAACTAAACTAATATCTAAGCGATTAAACGGGATGGGACTTATCGGAGATGCGGGATAGTTAAGCCGCGTAAAAGCGACTAACGATTGAAAATAGCACTTACTTCAAATTCGCTAAGTTCACGACTTGCCCCGACAGCTAAATCATTTCCTAAGGATAAATTGCCTATCGATTCACGATGCAAAGCCACGACCGGATTGTCAAATTGGCCAAACATACGTTTGATTTGATGATAGCGCCCTTCCACCAAAGTCACTTCGGCAACATAGTCAGACAAGATTGTTAACTTTGCCGGCTTAGTAATAACATCCTCTTTTTTAAAGTACATACCCGCAGCAAAAGCATCAATATAAGCTGGCGTTAGTTTATTGGCTAGCGTCACAATATAGCGCTTCTCGACTTTATTATTTGGCAAAGACAAACGTTCAGACCAGCGACTATCATTGGTTAATAACATTAAGCCTGAAGTATTTAAGTCGAGTCGGCCGGCATAATGAAGTTGCTGCCGATCGTCTCGATTTATCAATTCAATGACAGTTTGATACACTTCAATCTGGCTTGGGTCTTCTTTTTTTAAACGCTCATTTACATTGCCGCTTTTGGTTGAACTAACCACGCCGACAGGCTTATGTAACATTAAATAAACCGGCTGATGCGCTTGCAGGATTTCATTATCAAGTGCGATTTTTGAAAACTTATTCACCACTAAATCAACATCTCTGACATAAAGATCGTCAACTAAGATTCTTTTTTTCGCCAGCATTAACTTCACCGCTTTGCGGTTTACTTGGCAATGTTTACTGATAAATTTGTCGAGGCGTTGATGGCTAATGGTCATAAATAATAGTGAAAAGTAACAGCGACCTCTAGTTTAACGCCTTTAAATAAAATGTTGAGTGTTTTAATAAAAAATGGAACGATTTATCCTTTTTAGCTTCTATAATTAGCAAGCAATTCATAAAAAGGAGTTTAGCCAGATGTTAACAAGTAAAAGTGGTTTGATAGCCACAGCCATTATTTTATTAACCGGCTGTTCATCCCAAGCACTTTATGAGGCAGCGCAATACAATAGAGCGAATAATTGTCAACTAAAGCCAATTGAAATTCAAGAAGCTTGTGAGCAAGAGCTCAACCAGCAAACCTACGATGAATATCAAAAAAGTAAAAAGGCCTTAGCTAAACAAGCTAGCAATAAGCAATAAGCAATTTATTACATTCATTAACTAATTGAAACAGAATAACTATTAACAGTTATCTACAATTAGGTTCTAATATCAATGCCTGATCATTTTAAAATAAAGAAGCGGTAAATATGAAAATAATCACATTAGTTTTTGGTTTTTTAACTTGTTTTAACCTATTCGCTGAATCAATTAAAACACCTTACATTCACGTAGTTGGCACAGCTGCCGTTGATGTTGCTCCCGATGTTATTCATTGGTCTTTAAGCGTTAACAACCATGGCTATCAATTGCCTGAAGTTGCTAAGCAGCATCAGGCAATAGTTGCCACAGCGATCAGTAAATTAAAATTGCAAAATATCAAAGCTGATAGCCTACAAACCACAGGGATGAAATTTGGCGAAAAAACTAAATACGTACAAAACAACCGGATAAATGACGGCTACTTCGCCACCACAAATGTCCAATTTACCTTAGTTGATTTCGAAAAATATCAGCAGGTTTGGCAAACAATGTCAGAAATTAAAGGGCTTTCAATTAACGCGGTTAATTTTGATTATTCAAAACGCAAAGTGCTGCAAAGTGAAATGCGCTTAAAAGCCTTGATAAACGCTAGGGATAAAGCTGAACAAATGGCTGAAACATTAAACGTAACGATCGCCGAGCCGATTGCTATCTATGAAAGTAATTCAGGCTTTAATCCAGAACATAAAATGCGGGTACAGGCGATGGCACAAGACACCTCTCAAAACGGCAGTGCTATTGAGGCGGGGAAAATTAGTATCTCATCACAAGTCGAAGTGGAATTTAAGCTGGTCACAGATATTAATATTAAAAAGAAATAGCCTCGGTGTCGCGATTTTCGCTCAAGGTAAACACTGAGTTTACTGTTTACCTTAAACCATAATAAAAATGCTCAATAGTTTAAAAGCTATTGAGCATTTTTATTACGTTATTAATACCAAGTAGAGTTAGACAAATATTTGCATTTCTTCGCCAATGGTTTTACGCATTTCCATTAACTTAATTGCTGTCTCAAGTTGTTTTTTATCTTCTTCTGACTCTGGCACCCATTGCGGGATGCTAACTTTTTGTCCTGTTTCATCAACCGCGACCATGATCACAATACAATGTGTGGTAGTTCTACGATTTAATGATTTAGGATCACAAGCCGTTACTTCCAGCGCAATATGCATAGAAGAGTTACCGGTAAAAATCACCTTAGCAGCAACTTCAACTAAGCTACCAACATGAATAGGGGCAACAAAACGAATACCACCAGCATAAGCTGTTACACAGTATTTACCGCTCCAACCAGCAGCACAAGCATATGCCGCTAAATCGATCCATTTCATTACTGCGCCGCCGTGTACTTTGCCACCAAAATTAACATCTTGTGGCTCAGCTAAAAAACGAAGGGTAATATCTCTTTGTGGTTTACTCATCAGAATTCCTTAATCAGTAATATCAGGTACGTCGTTAACAGCTTCTTGCTCAGCTAATTTTGCACGTTCAGCTTTCGAAATATATTTGGGCTTATTACTGTTTTGTAATTTAGCGTTAGCCTTTTTTACTCGACTTTTTAAGATTGAATTAATTTTCTTTTTACGATTCATAACAACCACTCTTTAATCTATAAATTATGCGCGGTTGTTTGATTATAGAAAACAAACCTAGCCAGCCAATTAGCGCCATTGTACCGTTTAATCAGGAGCTTGAGAATCAAGTTGTCGACAATAGCAGGGAATTATTAACCAAAAGGTAACAAAAATGCATTAATGATGTGGTTTTTTATGATACCCGGATAAATTATTGCCGCTGACACAGGTTAGATTGAGGAAATATTAATCCCCTCTATTTTACCTGTGAGATAACTAATTGAGCCGCAATTAGTTACTTATTAACGGCCAAATTAATAACCGCTAGCTAAAAAGAATAAGCTAATAACAGCCTCGTTGTCCCGACTGGTAAAGATAAGCCCGTTGCTAACTCAAAAGTGATACTGCCATTATCGGCGCTGTATTCGCCTGAGCCTAATAACTCGGCAACTTCAGCTTGACCATTATTATTGTCGTGATAAATTTTCACCGCTTTAATGTCAGTTTTATCATCAATGTCGCCACTCGCTTTAAACGTTAAACTGTGTAATTGAGCGCCGGCTTCATCACTGGTCAGTGTCGTTTTTAAAACTATTTGCTCAGCTTCATCTTCAGTAAAAATTCGCTTAACAAGGGTTTGGGTACTTGCTGTTATGGTTGGAATAATGTCAATAGGCGCGGCTGGTGCCGTTAAAGCAATTTTTCCCGTCGAGCTAAGCACAGTCACATCATCAACTGCTAAAAGGTTAATTTCAAATGTTGGTGCAACTAAGCTTGCCTGCGCAGTTAAATCTAGCTCGGTTAGATAATGGCCATAACCTGCTTTTAAGCTAACTTTCTTACGGGTGAGCATTTGGTTATCTTCGTAGATAATAACCTCAGCGTCACGGTCTTGATTGATTTGATACAAGAAGGCTAGCGCTAGCTGCTCATCGTTAAGTGCCTGGCTTTTTACCACGAGGTTTTCACTGTAAATTTCAGCGGGTGTATTATCTATCGGTGCGGGCGCAGGATTAATTTGCTGCAACATTATATCGTCAACATAAAACTCGCTGCCATTTTGCGCGTATAAATATAATTTAATGTTATCTTCAGAGCCGGTATTAAAATTAAGCGTAACTTTTTCATAACCGTTATTAACCGCTTGTACTGTAGTGCCAAGTACCATTTCAGTACCCGTTGCTGTTTTAGCGCCTAAATTTAAAGTGCCAGTAATAACTTTTGCATATGCGCTGAACTGATATTCTGTATTTGATAATAACGAGATCGCTTTTTCAATGGCGCCACCGCCGACAACATGTCCGGCATATTGATCGGTATTGGCGTTAGTATTAACAACTTCTCGCGGCGAACCACCCCCAGCCAATCCAGCCAGTAAAGTCACCCGATTCAAAACCAGCATTGCTGATCAAGCCAGTTTCAGGCTCAGCTAAAACCTCGTCAACATAAACATACGAACGCACCCAATCATAATAAGAGGTATTAATATTATCATCGGCTAATTCAGCGTCGGTTGGGTAAGGCGTTGCCCAGTCGTAAGTTTCCGTTAATAACTGCATGCCCATCGAGCGGCTATACGGTTTGTCATGTAGAGCCGTACTGATTTGAATTTTCCCTGAAAAGGAGTCATTTAAATAAAAACTAACCTCATTTTCATTTTTCCACCAAGCGGCGTAAGTGTTAAAGTTTTGCCATACCTCTTCACCATTGGCTAACTTATTATTAGCGGGAGTTGAACCGTCACCTTCGGCGGCATTAGCCCCTTTAGCATAACTGCTTCGGCCGCCACTACAATCAGAATACCAAACGTGAACATTATATTGCTGGCCATTTCTAAACGCTTCTGCCCATGACTGCTCAACAACACCGCCAACAGCTTCGGCGATGTCGAGTTCCATACTCCACTTATCATTATCACAATCAGCGATTAAATTATTCGGTGATAATAAATTTTGATTACCATTTGATAACCAAAAAGTGGTCGACATATTTATCCGTGAGGTTTTAAAACTGGCTTCATAATAGCCATGATAAGCAGTGTCGTTTAATGACTGAACTGCTCCGGCGGCCATAGTGTAGTTGCCATCAGCAGTCGCTAATTTATGATTTCTAATTTGCATATTGCCATCAACAACCGACACCGCAGCGGGGTCAAACTTGGCCGGCGATCTGCCTTTCCAAGTAGCATGATGATCTCGCCATTTAGTTTTATCTAATGTTGTGCCGTTAAATTCATCTGAAAAATCAGGATTAATTGCCCAGCGTTTACCTGCCTCAGGCTCTGGCGGTTCAGCCAAAACATGAGTAGCCGCGAACAAACCGATAGCCAAGGCCCTAACTGCACACTTATATTTGATAAAAGCAGTCATCTATTATTGTCCTTTTTCTAAAGTCAGCTCACCACTTTTAACATTGCTGATATTAACCGGTATTTGGGTAGCCTTGTTTTGGGTGGTTATGTCGACGTTAGTTAAGCTGACCGTAAAATTTTTAGTTATTTTATTAACCGGATCCGGTTGTTTTTCAGCTGAAGTATCTTCAGTGGTAGAACCGCCACCACAAGCACTTAATAAAAGAGTTAGAGCAAAATAGCGTATTATTTTTTTCATGATATATAGTTATAGTTATAGTTATAGTTATAGTTAGAATTACTGCTGTCAGTTTACAAACAAACAAACAAACAAACAAACATCGAGGTTTATATACAAACAATATCACTTATGTATAAACAATATAACTTTATTGTCTAACTTTTATCCACAGCAACACTGTAACTAACAACCGCAACAAATCGCTCTGCGAGAAAACAATATAGATTGGAAAACCGATGAAAATAATACAGCCAGCGCAAAAAAGAAAAGGGGTATATAAATATCTTATTCATGAAGATTTACTCTTTGAAAATAGCCATATTAAAAAAGCCTACAAAAACGATTGGCTTGAGATCAAAGACAATGGCGATATTATTATCAAAGGAACACATGACAACGGTTATGCTTGGGATGGCTGCACGCCAAAAGTTAACTGCTTTGATCTTATTTTACTAGGTATTCCTGATGGTCGAAAAATTGTTAACACCGACAAACCAATCACCTATTACGCCTCTTTAGTACACGATATTTTATGCCAATTCCAGCAAGATATTGGCATTGACCGAAAAGATGCTGACAAGGTGTTTCTATATTATTTGGGTGATTTTAATTTACGTTATTTTTATTATGCCGCCGTACGTATATACGGTAGTTTTTTACATTTAATTGGCACAGCCTAAAATATATAACTGGCTAATGCTCAAATAATATCATCGCTGATTTCGTAGCATTTATCTCTGCTAATGTGGCAGTAGTCGTTATTGTTAAACAAGTTTAAAACCGTTAAGCCTTCAAACAAACATGTACTCGTCGCGCATTAATTAACCGAATACCTTTACATTACTTTACCTAATTTACATGGCTCAAGGTTAGTTTAGCCCTGAGTTTCATGCTAAATTAATATCATCAATAAAAAACATATTTAATATACAATGACAATTAAACGTGACCATATTTTAAAATATTCAACGCTTGCCCTTACCCTATCGTTAGCAGCTTGTAGCAACTCAGCCGTCGATACCGTATCAGCAAAGCCTGCACAAACATTCCAAGAAGACTGGCAATCATTAGGAAAACATGACGAAAAACCCGCATGGTTTCAAGATGCCAAACTTGGTATTTATACTCATTGGGGGCCAGTATCCACCGCCAATATTGATATGAAACATGGTGTCGGTTGGTATGGATTAAACGTATATATGGATGAGGTATACGATTGGAAGACCGGCCAGAAAAAACTTAAAAACGGCAAGCCTATTCAAAACGGTGCTTATAAACATCATGTCAAAGCGCACGGACCGCTTGATAAAGTCGGTTACAAAGACATCATTCCTAATTTTAAACCGACCGCATTTGATGCCGAAGAATGGGCTGAATTATTTGCTAAATCTGGGGCTAAATTCGCAGGACCAGTGGCTATGCACCACGATAACTTTGCCATGTGGGATAGTGAGGTTACTCGCTGGAATGTCAAAGACATGATGGGCATCGACGTGACGGGAGAGCTGAAGAAGTCGATTGAAAAACGCGATATGAAATTTTTAACCTCATTTCATCATGCCTTTACTTGGGTTTATTACGCCAATGCTTATAAGTTTGATGCAACGGCTGAAACTTCAGATTTATATACCGATCAACATGAACTTACTGATTTTAAACCAAGTAAGCGTTTCCATGACGAATGGTATGCAAAACTCAAAGAAGTAGTCGATAAATACGAACCAGAAGTGGTTTGGTTTGACTGGTGGGTGGAAGAATTAGATGAAGCGTACCGTAAAAAATTCTTAGCTTATTATTTCAATAAAGGTAAAGAATGGGGTAAAGAAGTCGTCGTGAGCTACAAAAACACCTCGTTTCCGGCGAACACCGGTGTTCATGATTATGAGCGCGGCCGGCCAAATAAAATAAAAGATGACTTTTGGATGACTGATACCTCACCCGGTGCTTGGTTTTTCCGTCAAAATGCCAAATTTGTTAGCCCTAATGAAATTGTTGATATCTTAATTGATATTGTTGCTAAAAATGGCTTGATGTTATTAAACGTACCACCGAATCCAGATGGTTCAATTCCGCCAGAAATGCAAGATATGCTATTAAAAATGGGCGATTGGTTAAAAGTTAATGGCGAAGGTATTTATGAAACTCGTCCGTGGAAGTCTTTCGGTGAAGGGCCAACACGTATTCGCGGTGGCGGTCATAAAGTTGAAAAACAAAAAATTGTCTATCAGCAGCAAGATATTCGTTTTACCAAAAAAGGTGACGACACGGTTTATATGTTTGTTATGGATACGCCAACTCAAGACATTAGCGTGAAAACACTCGGCAGCGACCTCACTTTATTGGATGGACAAATTGCCAATATTGAAATGCTCGGCAGTGATGAAAAGGTGCAATGGCAAGTAACGCCAGCAGCACTTGTGATCAAAAAACCGAAAAGTGTCCCAACCGATTATGCGACTGGCTTTAAAATTAACTTAAAGCTCAGTAGTGAAATAGGCATTGGCGGGGAAGATGATCCTGAATAGTGAATCAGCGATAAGTTTACTTAACAAACGAGCTAAGCTTGAATACTTGAGCTGAAAACAAAAAACGGGGATAGTAGTTAAACTATCCCCGTTTTAATTCACTCATACTTTCATTAGCTGCCAAGACTAAGCGTTAGCAGCTAAAAACGTCAACAAGTAAAATCTAAATTAATCGTCTTCTGGTGTTACTTCATCAGCCTCAAGTTCGGCATCAGCCGACAACCAAGCGACAATTTTATTGTTCGCTTGCTCAACGCCGGTTTTTTTCAATGATGAAAATGATTGTACCGTCACATCGCCATTTAATGGTGCTAACGCTTTTTTAACTTTTAACACCTCTGTGCTTGCCGCACCCTGCGATAATTTATCGGATTTCGTTAATAACACTAAAATCTGTAATTCACTATCAACCGCCCATTCGATCAGTTGCTGATCTAAATCTTTTAACGGATGACGAATATCCATTAAAATAACAATACCTTTTAAACTTTTACGAGCTTGCAGGTATTCGCCTAAAGCAGCTTGCCATTTCTTTTTCATTTCTAATGGCACTTTCGCAAAACCATAACCGGGTAAATCGATTAATCGCCTGCCTTCTTCAACTTCAAAAACGTTTAATAGCTGAGTTCGGCCAGGTGTTTTACTGGTTCTTGCTAAACTTTTTTGATTAGTTAATGCATTCAACGCACTAGATTTACCCGCATTTGAGCGACCAGCAAAAGCGACTTCAATGCCGTTATCCGCAGGTAATTTACGAATATCAGGGGCGCTAATAATAAAATGCGCTTTATTTAAAATAATGGATGACGTAGACAAAAAGGTATTCTCACTAAAAAACTTGCCGTGATTATACCTGTTTTTTAAACAAATGAAGAAAATCTAACGATTTTTACCAGTTTTTTTTGTGTGGTTATTACACATGGCTATTATTCGTGTAAAATATTGCCATTAAATAAATAATTTTCAGGTTAAGCAGCGCTTAACCTTTTCTTTAAATGGCAGAGAGTAATCAATGAAAAAAGTAATATTTTCTCTAGTGTTAGGACTGAGCATGTTCTCACATGCAAATGCAGCTGGCGACGCACAAGCAGGGCAAACAAAAGCAGCTATGTGTGGCGCATGTCACGGTTCAAATGGTATTGGCGCAGCTGATATTTATCCAAACCTGGCCGGCCAACACGCAGATTATATCGTTAAACAATTAAAAGCCTTTAAAGATGGTAGCCGTACCGATGCTATGATGGCGCCAATGGCAGCTGGTTTATCTGAACAAGATATGGCTGATGTGGCAGCGTATTTTTCATCGTTAAGTATATCTGGTGAAGCCCCTGCTTCAAGCCAAGGAGCCACGGCTTCAGCCCCTACGGCAGCGCCAGCTTATGTTGGTGATGCAACTAAAGGTAAAGGCCTTTATGAACATGGCGACAAATCTCGTGGTATTACCGCATGTGTCGCTTGTCATGGTAAAGATGGCGCGAGTAAAGTAGCAATTAATCCAAACCTTGCTGCTCAGCATCCTGAATATATTGAAAAACAGTTAACAAACTTTAAAGAGCATACCCGTAACAACCCAGCAATGAATCAAGTTGCTGGCAATTTAACGAACGACGACATTGCCGATATTGGTGCTTACTTTCAAGACCCAAGTGCGATTGCTGATGTAGTGGCTATGGCACCTGCGGCCGCGAAAGTATTTGCTGGTGATCTTGAATCTGGTAAAGCTAAAGCGGCAACATGTGCGGCTTGTCATGGCGCAGACGGTAATGCAATGGTACCTATGTATCCAAAACTTGCTGGCCAACATGAAAAATATTTAGTGAAGCAGTTGGTTGATTTCAAAAAAGGTGCTGACACTCAAGGTAAAGAAGGACGCGCGGATCCAGTAATGGCAGGTATGGTTGCAGCACTTAGTGAAGACGATATGAAAAATATCGCCGCATTTTTTGCTTCACAAAAAGTATCACCATCAACAGCAAAAGCGAATGACGTAGGTAAAAACTTATACTTTAGTGGTGACGCAGCTCGTGGCATAACAGCTTGTGTGGGTTGTCATAGCGCTGATGGCGGCGGCATGGGCCAAGCAGGTTTCCCAACGGTAGCTGCACAAAATGTCGATTATTTAAAAGCGCAATTAACTAAGTTCCGTAGCAGTACTCGTGCTAACGACTTAAATGGCATGATGCGTAATATCGCCAGCAAATTAAGCGACGAAGAAATTCAAGCGGTTGCTGAGTATATGTCGTCAATAAAATAACGCTGTTATTGCCTTAAACACTTATCAAGCCCTGTATCATCAGGGCTTTTTTATGCGCTAATTATTTGCCGATAGCGCTAAGACTTTTTACCCCTACTAACACCTTAGTACTTCTCATGCCCTTCTTTAAAACACCAAACCAGTTAATATTTTCTGAAACGCTAGCTTGTCGCTACAAATACCCTAGATAATTTCTACTTTGTTGCAAGTCAGTAGCGTTAAGACAAATTAATTAAAATATTTACCAGGGTAATATTTCCAAGTTAATCAAAAACATAAAGCTTAAAAACATGTAACAATAAATTAACAATCTAACATTTTGTTGACAATAAATAGTTATCAAATACATTAATAGAGTAACTTAAAAACTTAAAAAAACAACTTTATAATAACAAAATCAAATGGTTACGATTTAACTTAAAAAATTGCTTTAAATTTAATCTTACGTGGTTTTTCGTATAACAAACGATAAATCGCTACTTAAAGGTCGATGAGAAAGGTAGACAATGAAAAAATTAGCAGTGTTATCAAGTAGTATTTTACTCACGTGTTCATCTATGGCTGCAGACTGGGATAGTATCGCTATTCCTGCTGATGCTGGCAATGGCAACACATGGCAATTACAAGAAAACTATTCCGATGATTTCAACTACACCGGTAAGCCTTCTGAATTTACAAGCAAATGGAATGACACTTATTTTAATGGCTGGACTGGTCCTGGTTTAACGTATTGGACACAAGATTCAACTTGGGTAGCTGACGGTAACTTAATTGTTGGCGCATCACGCAGAGCAGGTACAAATAAAGTGAATGCCGGCGTTGTAACCTCAAAAACCAAAGTTAAATACCCAATTTATATGGAAGCGAATATCAAAGTAAGTAACTTGGAGCTTTCTTCAAACTTTTGGTTATTAAGTGAAAATGATGAACGTGAGATTGATGTTTTAGAAGTTTATGGTGGCGCAAGAGAGGATTGGTTTGCGAAAAATATGTCGACCAATTTCCATGTTTTTATTCGTGATCATAATAGTAATGAAATTATTAATGATTTTAACGACCAAACTCATAACACGCCAACTTATGGCACCTACTGGCGTAATAACTTCCATCGTTTTGGTGCGTACTGGAAAAGCCCTACCGAAGTGACTTTTTATATTGACGGCCAAGAAACACCAAACGGCTCTTGGGCTGAAGTAGTAATGAAAGATAAAGACTATACCGGCGCTATACTCAATAAAAACCAATATAATATGGATGAAGAGGCCTTCTTGATCTTAGATACTGAAGATCACTCGTGGCGCTCTGAAGCAGGCAATATTACCACCGATGCCGATCTAGCCGATAACAGTAAAAATAAAATGTATGTAGATTGGATCCGCGTTTATAAACCGGTAGCAACTGGCGGTTCAAGTAATGTTCCAACTGGCTTTACCAACTTACAATTAAAACATAGCGGTAAATGTTTAGATTTGAAAAATGGTTCAATGCTTAACGGCGGCACTTATCATCAGTGGGGTTGTAATAAGAGTAATCAAAACCAACGTTTTAAATTTAATCATTTAGGTAATGGTGAATATTCAATTCAATCTGAGCGCAGCATGTTATGTGCAGAGCTTGCTAATGGCAGTTCCAACAACGGCGCTTTAGTTCAGCAATGGGTATGTAACCACGGCAACCAAAATCATATTTGGAAATTAAATGATACTGGTGACGGCTATTTTGAAATTAAAAGTACGGTCAGTAACAAATGCTTAGACGTGGCCGGTAAATCAACGAGTAACGGTGCAAATGTTGTGCAGTGGAATTGTTATAATGGCACGAACCAACGCTTTAAATTTTATTAATTGTTAAACTCTGGGGTCTTAACTCATTTAAGACCTCATCTTATTACCTTTAGCAGCACTGGCTAAACTAAAATATTGAGCCAGCATTACTCTCCTGATTCGAACAATCAAGTCCTCCTCCCATCAGTATCAGCTTTTAAATAACTTTCAGCGGTTAGTCACAGCCAGCAGTAAAATAAGTGGATGTTATTTAGCTAGCCTTATTTATCTAGCATAATTTAGCAACATAATTACGCTAACTGGTTCACCAGTAATATCGTCACTTTATTGGTATAGCACGCTATTTAAGTACTTTTTTTACACTGTTATATTTTTCATCTAACTAGCCTTTATTCAATATAAAAAAAACAATTAAATCAACACATGACGATTTAAAGATAAAACAACCAACTTGTATATGAAATTATTTTGACTTCAGTCTATATATCTGTTTAAAAATTGAGTAATATAAATGTTAACAATTAAATAAAAAACATCTGTGATTTACAATTACAGTAAGAAATAACTAAAATACACATGATCCAATGTGCCAGATTGTATAGGTAACAAGATATGAAGTTAATTTTTCCAGCCAAAGTTTCAAAGCTAAGTTTAATTACTTTAGCTATTTTTTCGTTAGCGGCTTGTGGGGGCGGGGGCGGTGGTTCAGACACGCCAACTCCGACGCCAACTCCGACGCCGACGCCGACGCCAACTCCGACTCCGACGCCAACACCAACGCCAACTCCGACGCCAACGCCAACGCCAACGCCAGTAGGCTATCAAATTGATGTAAACTTAAACGTTAGCCATCAAAAAGGCGGTATCGATAGTTTTGATCGCAGTAAATACATCACCATGCATATTGCCAACGCTGATAACGAGTGGCCAGATGATGCAACTGAAAAGTCATTTATTGAAGATCATGATATCTATTTCGGTCGTAATAATGGTGCTATGCCTTGGCGGTTAAATCAATTAATGGGTACTGCAACTGACGGTGTTTTAAGTGATAGTCAAATGACTACATACGGTAATCAAGCTAAGAGTAATTATGCAAATAATACAAACGTTCACTCATTAGAAAGCCGTATGGCCAATTCTATGTATGGCGGCCAAGAATTTATGTATCCGCACAATGAAAAGAACAGTTGTACCGGTGACCATTGTGAAGGTAATACTTGGCTTGCTGGCTATGATGAATTCGCCCGATTCTTCAGTGAATATTTAACTAAATACTTTGGTACCGGCGGCACAACCGGTGAAATAAAGCCTAAAATAATTGAAGTGATGAATGAACCATTTGTTAAGTCAGGTTCATTAGGTACGACTAACGCTAACCTTACTGAGTTACATAAAATAGTCGCTGACCGCTTACATTTAGATCATCCTGATGTGAAAGTAGGTGGCTTTACCGCGGCTTTCCCAGCGTTAGAAAATAATAATGGTAATTTTGACTTATTTAACAACACTTGGAAAACATTTATTGATGGTGCCGGGGAAGAAATGGATTTTTATTCAATCCATTTATACGACAACCATAACGAAACAGATCATCTATATCGCTCGGGGTCTAATGTTGAAGCTATTCTAGATATGATCGAACATTACAGCTTTACGGCAATTGGTGAAGCTAAACCCTGGGTTATTTCTGAGCTCGGCTTTTTTGCACCGGGCGCAAAAGGTAGTGGGCCATATTCGAGAGAACGTGATTGGTGGAATATACGTTCTTATTCTTCAATGACAATGCAGATGATGGATAAGCCAGACCAAATTATATCGTCTATGCCATTTTCTATCTTAAAAGCTAAATGGTTTGGTGATAATGGTATACATGCTGATGGGCATCGTTATTCCACACGTTTATTTATCTTAGATGGTGAATTAGATGGCAGCCTTAATGTTCAAGAAGAAGGCTCTGAATGGATATATTCTGATATTAAAAAATTCTATGAATTGTGGTCAGAAGTAAAGGGGAAACGAGTTGATACCATGTCAGCCGATCCGGATTTACAAACGGATGCTTATGTCGATGGCGATACTGTTTACTTTATTGTGAATAATTTAGAGCTTGAAGATGTTACCTTTGACTTTAACTTAATCGAAAAAAATGACCTTACAATTGAATCTATTACAACTAAACATGTCTATTGGGATGCACAAGCCGGTGCGCCAATTTATGATGAGTCAGATTTATTAACAACTGAAACAAGCTTTACCATAAATGCTAATGCTACAGCGGTTATCAAAGTGACTTATGCCAGTGATATTACAATTGATGAAACATCTGTCGAGCACAAATATTATGCCGATAAGATGAAGCAACAAATCACTTCTGCCAATCAAGACATAACCTTTAACATTAATAACGTCCAAGTAAGTAGTGACAACGGCGAAGCGGTATTACGTTTAGGCTTAGGTCGCGCACATGGTAAGTCATTAACACCAACAGTTATGGTTAATAATACGGCGGTGACTGTACCGGAGGACTTTCGTGGTTACGATCAAAAAACTAGAGATAGCTTCTTTGGGGTGATTGAAATTCCAGTACCGTATGATTTATTGCAAGAAAATAATACCGTCAAAGTACGTTTTAGTGACAGTGGCGGTTTTGTTACTAGTACTACGATGCAAGTTTTTGAAACAAGTAAAGACTTAAATCGTTTTGCGCAATAAGACTGATAATTGAGTTAATCATGGTTAATACCAATCCATCTAAAGAAGTGACCACTTTCTTAGACGCTATGGTATAAGGTACTCTGGCTTTGAAATGCCGATAAATAAAAATGCCGTTCATCTAAAATGAACGGCATTTTTTATTGCGAAAGTTAAAACAAACTGATGAATTAACTTTTAATTTCTACCTGATTAATCATCTTCCGCCGTAATAGATTCAGCTTCCGACAATGGCTGTGATACTAAACGAATGCTATCAAAGAAAGCTTCAGTTCCTTCAGTAGGAGCACCGGTATAACTTAGCTCAAATTGATCAACACGGACTTCAGCCCCTGTAGTTGATTTAAATTGAGCAAACACGGTTAGCGATGTATTTGAGCCTGAATTAAACGTTAATGTGTCTTGATAAAAGCTATCATCACCCTTTTCAGTTACATCTTCTAAGCTACTGTAGATTGAATCTTTACTCGCAACATGGCTAGCTGTCACGGTAATATCACTATCGCTTGAAACACCAAACAAGATAGAAGAGTCATCGTTGTCACTCTTATTTAAATTGTAAATTGACATGGTGTAATCCGTATTCGCTTCAACGGTTACCGTTTGTGCAATATAAGGTTGATGTGGCGTACCTGTGTCTGCACCATCATTCCATTTAAACTTGATAGAACCGTCTGCCCCACCCGCCGAATTACTCGAGTCTTGCACTTGGCCAATACCGGTACCTTCAACAACAGTCCAATCATCGTCACCATCGTCAAAATTAGGGTTAATAATTGGTGCCTTGTTAGTTACCAAGTCATCAACTGAAGCCGTAATTACTGCACTGGTACCTGCGCCAGAGTTAAACGTGACTGAGCTAAAACCGTAACTGTCAGACGTTCGTTCTGCCGCATAAGTTTGGCCATCAACGGTAACTGATAACTTAGCTGAGCCTTTCATAAACGCTGATAAAGTATAGTTAGTATTAGCTACCACAGTGACTGTTTGTGATACATCAGCAGCATTACTGTCAAGCACTAAACTATTACCACGCGAAAACACATCATCATCTTGTGTGACTGCTGCACCAGAACCGGTATTATCTGTCCAGCCAGTTAAGTCGCCACTATCAAAGTCATGGTTAGCAATGTCAACTTTCTGTACATAGACTTTACCCGGTGTCGGACGATAGCTTTTAGGGCCAACATCATCAGATGTTAATGGTGCTAAAAGAACGGTATCGGCTAGTGTTTCATCAGCACCAGCTGTTGTTATTGATGAACGCGTTTGACCATCCATATCAATGGTTGGTAAATCAAAGTCACCGGTATCAACAACTGCAGCAGTTAATGAAGGGCTGCTTAAACTTGGGCGATATAAACCATCACTACCTTTTTCTAACATTGCATCAACAAAAGTAAAACCTGTGTATGAATCTTCATTATCTGACAATTCTTCACCAAAGACATAGTTGCCATCATACGTTGAGTTTGTTGGCATATCTTCGCCATTAGTACGAATTACTGGTCCGATAGCATCAGCAACAATGTTATTAACAAAGTAAACACCGTCAGGTGCTTCATCATTTTTACCGCCATAAACATTAATACTGTTTACGCTGTCAACGATGGTGTTATGAGCTACTAAAACATTTTCAACGTTTTGGTAGCCATTTTCTCCATCTCCAGAGCCATCACCGGTAGTTAAGACAATTCCACCATTCCAGTTTGAGCTAAGGAAGCGCGCACCTTCGATGTAGTTATTGGTTACGACATGTTCACCATCAACTAAGCGAATACCACCAGAGAATGGGTTATCATCACCAAAAATGAAGTTGTTACTGATGGTCGCACCTTCACCATGACGAGTTACGATAGAGCCGTTACTATCACGAATAGTGTTATTACGAATTATGTTATCTGCTGATTTATTTGAAATAATTTCAGCTTCACCTTGAATACGTTCAAAGTAGTTATTTTCAACAATAGAAAGTGATGGCGCTGAATGCGTAGTACTCAAGCCTAAACGAATACCTTCATATTCATTATCATCACTTCCTGCGTAAGCTCGACCCCATGCTGGCGCTCGATCACCAAAGTAGTTATGGTCAATTTGCGCTAAATCAGTAATAAAACCATTTGCCGCGAAATCACTTTCTGAGGTCCAGCGACCCAGTTTTAACATCACACCGCGTGACTCTTTACCTGATATCCAGTTGTGATCAATACGGTTATGATGACCATAATAATCAATCCAGTTAGAGCTACCATAGTCACCGTTGTCCATATCAATAATCGACATTTCAGTGACACGACAGTAATTACATTCAGTTTCTTTCTCAAATTTAATGATCGAACTACCTGACTCGCCATCTCTAAGAACAAAGCCTTGGATAACAACATATTCACCACCGATGTTAATCGACATTTCACCACCGGTAATAATGGCACTACCTGGGTTTTCTGCCGCAACGGTGATTGGACTTGATTCGGTTCCGATACCTTCTACGCGAAGCTCTAAATCACCGGTATAGGTGCCATCCGCTAAACATAAAGTATCGCCAGCGACTAAATCATCTGCGGCATCTTCTAACGCAGAAATTGAATTTACCGTTTGAGTACAATTTACTGTAGGTACAGTGTCATCACCCGCCACAGGCGTTGGATCGATGATAATCGCATCTTGACCTGAAATAGTAATAACGATATCTGCAGTAGTTCCATCAGCCGTTGCTATAACAATAGTATCGGTCAAGGTATCGCTCGCCGAAGCTAAAGCGGCAACCGCACTATTGGAAGTATCCAATTCATAGACCCATTCACCATCAGCATTGATAGAAAAAGTACCATAGGTTGTTATTGTATCAGTTTGTGCAATAGTAACTTCTTCGGCATCACCATCCGCATCATTAATATAAACTGTGCCTTCAAAATCATCATCAAATGTATTGACGGTTGTTTTGGCTAAGTCACCAGTAATAACGGCATTAGCAGTACTTCCACCACCGCCACCACCGGCAGCTTCATCAGTACCATTGATAGTGATCGTGATTGTTTGCATGGTGCCATCAACAGTTACTACGGTAACCATATCGGTTAATGTATCGCCCGCGTCTAAAGCTTGAACTGCTGAAGCATCATTCGTCAGCGTATATGTCCAAGCGCCAGCAGTATCTATTGCTAAGGTACCATAACTACCAGCAGCTGCTGCTTGTGCAACAAAAGCATCTTCACCGGTATTAGGGTCAACAACGGTTAAAGTTCCTGTCGCCGTAAGTGTTGTGTCTTCTGTCACCGTACCGGTAATGTCACCGGAAATAACGGCGGCAACAGGATCTGTTCCTGTGTCACCCGCTTTACAGCCTAATACTTTGGCTTCAACAAGACTAACCCAACCACTCGCAGAGTTACCTGAACTAGTCAAACGAACATATCGTCCTTCCGATTCGGTTAAATCAACTGTTTCAAAAGAGTAAGAGCTATCTGAAGCCAGTGTAGATTCACCACTGGTTAATACTGGCAGCCAAGTACTATTGTCTGTTGAGGTTTCAATATCAAAATAGGTAGTGCGCTGATCGGCTTTAAGCCATAACAAATCGAGTTTTTTAATTTTCGCTTGTTCACCAAGCTCAAAGATAATGTATTTATCAGCATTGCTAGCATCAGATGACCAACGTGATTCGGCATCAGTATCTGTTTTTCCATCAATAGCGAATGCTGGTTCGCTGGTTTTATCGTAGGTGCCATCATCTGTTGCAGCAGTAATACTTAAACTTGAAGTGCCTGTACATTCCGAAACGGGAGGAGTGTTTCCTGGAATATCACCAGAAATAGTGATGGTGACACTATGGCTTGAGCCATCGGTTGCTTGTACGGGGAAAACATCGGTTTGTTGCTGCACTGCAACGGCTGTCAATTTTGCTGAAGCTTTGTTGATACTAGCGGTTGCTGCTGGTGCCGAGCTAGAAAATAATTCATAACTCCATTGACCATTAATCGCGATAGAAAAGGTACCATAATTACCGGTCGTTGCTGTTTGTGCAACAAAAGCATTCTCACCGTCATCACCACCTGAAATGGTTAAAGTACCCATGATCGGCGCATTACTTGTTGCATCAATAACGCCAACATCAACACCATCGCCACTGCCAATCACGGGGGTATCATCAGCACCATTGATTGTCATAATAAGCACTTGCGTAGTGCCATCAGCAGATTGCACAGTTACAGTTTCAGTTAAGCTGCTATCAGTACTTAAAGCCTGCACTAAGACATTGCTATTATCGAGTGTATAAGTCCATGCACCATCAGCTGTGATTGAAAAATTACCATAACTGCCTGCGACATTGGTTATTGCTTGAATACTCGCTTCACCGCTATCAGGATCCGTAACAGTCACAGTGCCGGTTGCATCGGCATTTACATCCTCAGTAACACTACCGGTAATATCCCCCGAAAAAGTAGCAACAATATTCGTTTCTGGCTCTGAACTTCCAGAGCCACCACAAGCAGATAAACTTGCAATCATGGCAAGGGTTAAAAGGTTTTTAGTCATTATTATTATTCCTTGTATTGATTTCCACCAAACAAATTGGTCAACCAAAAACAAAGTCAACCAAAAAATTAACAACTAAAAATAACAAATAAAAACAGGAAAACAAGTAAAATATTGGTAATAACAAAGTATTGACCCTTTAAAATTTAATTTTAAAAAAACAAATAAGAGACTGTAAAATATACAATTTATATTATATAGGTGGCTTTATAAACTGAATGCTTATATTTCAAACAAACAAACTTATATTAATTAAATCTATGAATAGACACGCTGGCATTACCAATACACCTGTACAAAAGTTTGCTTTACTTACTTTTTTTATATATTTTATGCTGGCAAATTACTTAAGGGTATATAACCAATATTAAAACCTATCTGGCTAACGATTAATTATTAAAAATATCGTTACCACCAAGTTGTTCGCAAAAAACACTAATAATAAATAAAAGGATGAATATGAAATATTTACAGACGATAACCTCGGTTATCTTGCTCACTTTGAGTGGTTGTGCAGCCTTCCCTGATGAACAAATTGCTAAAGTTGAAAACCTACCAGATGTTAGTCAATACAAAAACAAACCAAGCGTCGCTATCGATTTAAAGTTTTATCGTGGTAGTCCAGATGACGCCAACCCAATTGAAATGAGTCAATTAACACCTCAATTGCAAGAAATGACCGCTAAAGTGTTAGATGAATCCCAACTTTTTGAAAAATACACCTACGATATATTCGAAAAAAATGAAGTAGATTATGTGATTAAAATGCACTTTTATAACCATGGCAATACCGGTGGCGCAGCCATCAGTGGCTTTTTAAGTGGTTTTACTTTTGGCATTATTCCAGGCGTAGCAACCGATAGTTACTCACTAAAATTAGAGGTTCATCAAGGTGATAAAAGCATTATTGAGCAAGTTTCAAATGATGCGCTAAATACCTATATCGGTATTTGGTTTATTCCTGTCATGGCAAATACCCCAGAAAAAGGTTTTGATGAAGTGATTAGTAATATGATCAAAGACTCATTAACAAAAATCATCGAAAGCAAACAGCTGCATTATGCTGCGGTTAACAACTTACTTAGTAGAAAAGGATAATTATCAATGTTAACTCAATTAAAAGTCGCCGCGATTGCGACAATCATAGTATTAACCACAGCTTGTACTGCAATTGCCCCTCAATACCAAGCGCAAGTTAACAATGTCGATAAATTAACAGCCGTTAAGAGTGATCTACAGGTCACGGGTTTTACCATAGACAAAAAACTCAATTCAATCTCGTTACGTGGCTCTTCATTAGAATCGCCGGTCGAAAAGTCATTTGCAAAATATATTGAAAATGCACTGATTTTAGAGCTCAGCAAAGCTAAATTGTATAACACTTTATCACCGCGAATTATTACTGCTGAGGTCGTACAAAATGAGCTAGATGCTTCAGGTTTTAGCACCGGAGAAGGGGTTATTTCAGTCGCATTTACCATTACTGAAAATGAGCAAACACTGTTCGAAAAAACAATCACCAGTAAAGTGACTTGGGAGTCTTCATTTATGGGCGCCGTCGCTATTCCTAACGCAATATCTTCTTACCCTAAATTAGTCAGCACTTTATTAGCTGACCTATACAGTGATGTCGACTTTGTTAACGCTTTAAAAGGCTAAGTTAATTAACCTAAGCTAAATAGTTACCAACTAAAAAGGAGTTCAAAAGAACTCCTTTTTTATATCTTGGACTTATATCCTCGTACTAAGCGCGGTAACAGAGTAGTAACCTGTAGCTATCGCTATTGTTTAAATACTTAAGTACATAAATGTATCGCTATTTCACTAATTTAAGTGGCGGCTGAGCGGCTACCTCATTGACATCACGTGAGTGGCTCTGAAATTGCTCATTACAAACACGTTCAAAAGTTACCCGCTTAATACCAATTTGAGAGAAGAATTTTTCAAAGGTGTTATGATCAGTTCTGCTAAAATCATTTTCTGTTCTCGTCATTAAACCATCAATAAAAGCAGTATCATTTTGAAAATTGAAATTAGCAATCGCTTCATAAGGTTTACCGTAGCTATCAGTTTTAATAGCACGTACTGCTTTAATTTCAAATATCCAACCGTCTATTTGAATATAGCGATTATTCATTGTAGTCATAACTTTACACCTTGGAAAAACCGACTATGTCAGCATAATCGGTTCATAGATAACGATTTTAGTTCACGTTATCTATGAAAAAAGACAAATTTTTTGAGAATGGATTTATTTTAAAATAGCGCTTTTAAATTCTTCTTCGCTAAGAAGGCCGTCTTGATTAATATCAATATGATCGAAAGCCAATTTTAATTTTTCATCACCGCCGGCATTAATCTCATCTTTGCTTAATGCGCCGTTATTATCGGTATCAAAGGTCGAAAAAGCAACAGGAATTACATTAACAGCAACAGAACTGGCTTCTTTTTTGACTTCCGCTAATTTACTGGCAGTAAAATCATTGGCATTAACTAATGCACAACCAAAACTGGCAACAACAAATAAACTAACTTTCATTAAACTAATATTTTTCATAATTATCCCTTAACTATATTTTAAGTTGTGATTTACAACGGTTCTTTTGTATTAACAAACACCGTACTGCACTTACAATGCCAAAAACGTAACAGTTTGAATTACATATTATTTTTTATCTTCTTACGCTGAAACACAGAAAAAACCATGATTAACTGTTACCTATTTGCGACACTAAAAAAAATTTAAATTTTTTTATCGACAACTCAACGTCAAACTTCATTAAAAATCTGCATAAATTCATAAGTTTAACTCAGTTAAAAAACAATAATATGCGTGTCGCAAAATTGAGACAAACTTGTTATCTGCTGGTAAATGGCTTACAAAGAACCATGACTAACATTAATATGAATATTTGTGAACTTGCCTAAAAACCAACCATCAGCACCTAAGCTATCACTGTTTACTACCAAAAATTATTCGATTAAGTGGCTTGCTATTTGGGGCTTTAGTTTAGTTGCATTACCGTTAGTGATTGCGTTAATTTATAGCGCTATGCAGGTTAGTCATTTATCTGAAAAAAGCTCAGCGGCGATTTTAAATGTTGCACAAATAACTAAAAACAATAAAGAGCTGCAACAAATACGGACAAAAATGGAGCGCTACGCTAGTCAGTATATTGTATTAGCTGATGCTGAGTTATTAACTAGCTATTTAAACGAAAGCAGAAAGCTCCCTGCCCTCTTACAGCATAATATTGCTAGCCAAGCGAATACAGCTTTAAGCGAATTAACGGTATCATTACTCGATAAAATTAAAATAATTGAACAGTATTTGTTGGCTGAGCAAAAAATCAGCCTGTCGTTGACCAAACTACAAAGCTATTTTATTGAATTAGCGCAAATAAACCAGCAGATCAACGAACTAACCAACAACATAACAACTAAGCAAGCAACCACGATTAAACAAGCAACAGAGCAGGTCAGCGCCAATTTGTTGCTAGGTTTGTGGGTCATTCCTATTGCGGTCATTATCGCCTTTATTTTTATTAGCTTGATCACCAAGCCTTTAAAGTTGCTCATCAGTAAAATCAAACAATTAGAATTTGGTCAATCAGAGCAGGTCATTACGGTGAATGGCTCGTCAGAAATTAAAGCCATTGCTGCGGCGTTAGAAATGATGAGGACTCAACTACATAGCTTAGAATTACAAAAATCGAGTTTTATTCGCCATATCTCCCATGAGTTGAAAACCCCGTTAGCAGCAATTCGAGAAGGTACAGAATTACTTTATGATAACAGTGTCGGCGAACTCAATGCTGAGCAGCATGAAATCAGCCAAATCATCCGCGTAAGTGTTAATAAGCTACAGCAATTAATTGAAGACTTACTCGATTTTAATGTTGTATTAGACTCCACCAGCTTACAAAACACTGAGCGTTTAACCTTGCTGCCGATTATTGAAAACACCTTAAATGAGCGGCAATTAGACCTAAAACGTAAAAACCTTAATGTCAATTTACGGCTTGATAATATTGAGCTTTATTCAAATGAAAAACAGCTGAATGTCATCCTTGATAATATATTATCGAACGCGATTAAATACTCACCATGCAATGAAACGATAAAAATTGAAGGGCTGATTAAAAAGCACCAGATCATAGTGAAAATTACCGATCACGGTATGGGAATTTCACCGTCTGCCCAAGAAAAAATCTTTGATGCTTTTTACCAAGGCCCAGCACCTGAAGATGGTACAATCAAAAGCAGCGGTTTAGGGCTGACGATAGTGAAAGAGTTGATGATGCGACTAAACGGTGAAGTGACGTTGACCAGCCAAACCAAATCGCCGAGCTTTACTACTTTCAGCTTAATATTTCCGCGCACTGCCAAGACAAAAGTTAAACGAGCACTAAGCAAGGAGCATGAATGAAGTTATTATTATCACTTTTGCTATTTTTATTACTGGCCGGCTGTGAAATTACCCCAAGTGTTACCCCCTCAAGTGTAGAAACACTGAGCGTCAACGCCCAAAAATTTGACTACCTGCACTATTTTTTAACAGTGCGACAAATGGACAGTGAAGCCATTATTGCTGAGCGCGCCAAACTCAAACAAGCATTAACCGCAGATCAGCAAACCGACGATAGCATTTTATTTAATAACGTTAAGCTCGCAATTCTGTATAGTAAAACTAAATCGCCCGCACATAACCCTTTTGATGCCAAAGCCATATTAAACAAATTATCACTGCCAATGATGGCGAAACCATCAGCGGCCGTAAGTGAAGAGCAGGAAAAACCATTTAAAGAACCATTTAGCGAAAAAAACCAAGCGTTTTTAATTTTGTTACATGATCTATTAAACGAGCAGCTGGTTATTTATGGCGGCCTTGAGAAAAAATCGAGCTCAATCGACAGCCTCAAAACAGAAATCACCAAACTTGAAGCTGAAATAACCCAGCTTGAAGCCCAAATTAAGCAGTTAAAAAACATTGAAAAAACTATTAGTCAACGCGGATAAAGCATGAGCGACACGAGCCAAAATATCAAAGAAAAAATATTAATTGTTGATGACGACCCTAGTTTATTAAGATTATTAGGCATTCGTTTATCAGCCGCTGGTTATCATGTTGAATCAGCCGACAGCGCGAAAATGGCGTTAGGTATTTTAAAAAGCTTTCAGCCTCAGTTAGTGATCAGCGACCTTTGTATGGAAGGCATGGATGGCATGGCACTTTTTGAACAAGTAAGGCTACAGCACGCAAATTTACCTGTCATTATATTAACGGCTCATGGCACTATTCCTGACGCGATTGCCGCCACCAAACAGGGAGTCTTTAGTTTCTTAACTAAGCCCTTTGAAAGTAAAGCACTGCTAGAAACAGTCAAACAAGCAATTCGCTTACAACCGAATACCATTACTGATAAACAAGCGAAACAAAGCTGGCGCGCCAATATTATTTGCCGTAGCGCGGTTATGGAAACGCTGTTACAGCAATGTCAGCAAATAGCGAATAGTGAGTTTAGTTTATTAATCAACAGTGAAAGCGGAACCGGTAAAGAGCTGCTAGCCAAAGCCATTCATTTAGCTAGCGCCCGTGCTAAAAAACCCTTTACCGCTATTAATTGCGCGGCAATTCCTGAAACCTTATTAGAATCAGAATTATTTGGCCACGTAAAAGGGGCATTTACTGGCGCAGAAAAAGCGCATACCGGATTATTTCAAGCTTCTGAAGGCGGTACTATTTTCTTAGATGAAATTGGTGATATGCCAATGAGCTTTCAAGTGAAGTTATTACGGGTTTTACAAGAAAAAGAAATTCGGCCAGTTGGCAGCACCCAAGCGATCAAAGTAGATGTTCGGGTTATCTCAGCAACTCATAAAAACCTGCAGCAAGCGATTCAAGCACAAAGCTTTCGCGAAGATTTATATTATCGCCTCAATGTCGTTGAACTGGTATTGCCGCCGTTAGCAGAGCGCCGAGAAGATATTCCGTTATTAGCGCAGCACTTTTTAAATAAAGCAAAAGCCAGCGGCCATCAAAATATTAAAGCCTTTTCGCAAGAAGCAATGGAGTTATTGATCAGCGCTCCTTGGCCGGGCAATATTCGCCAATTACAAAATGTCGTTGAGCAAAGCATCGCGTTATCAACCGAGCCTTTGATCAGTGCGGTTTTAATCAATAACGCGCTCAGAGAAAAATCGGCACAGCTGCCATCATTTCAAGAAGCTCGAGATAAATTTGAACGGGACTATTTAGCCAAACTATTAAAATTGACTGACGGTAATGTTTCACAAGCCGCGAAGTTAGCTCAGCGCAATCGCACTGACTTTTACAAATTACTCAATAAACATCATTTAACCGCAGAAGGCTTTCGTGAAGGCTAAATAGTTAAAGCGTACATATCACTGATAATTATTTAGGCTAGTCCCAAGCAGACTAGCTTTTTTTAGCTTGTTGGTTTCAACAATTAGCTTAACAGCATAGCCAAACTACTTAGCAAGCCTTTCTTTTAATTGGTTATTTTTTAGCAACTAACACCATACCAACAATAAGAAATAGCGCACCTAAAACTCGATTAAAAGTGATTTCAACTTTCGGGTAGCCCAGCCAGCCATTTTGATCTAACACTAACGAGGCGATGACTTGTCCCGAAACAATCGAAATGGCTAACACTAAAGCGCCTAGTTTAGGCGCTAAAAATATCGACATAGCAATATTAAAGGCACCAAAAAAACCGCCTAACCAAGCCCACCAAGGGATGGTTGCTAAAGCATTAGGTTTAAACCAAGTATCGCCCTGCATAAAGGCAATAATTCCTAAAATTATTGTGCCAACCAAAAATGAAATAAATGCCGCTTGAATTGGACTACTTAACGCTAATCTTAATTGTGAATTAACACCTGCTTGTGAAACTAACAAGGCCCCAATTAAAATGCTAAACGGTAGTAATAAATATATGCCTAAATTACTCAATGGCTTATAGCTCCTGACGAAAGTTTGATTGGAAATTAACGCTTATTGCAAGCTAGTTTAGCAATTTATACCATTGTGTCTAAGAAGTGGTCGCTTAGCGAGAGTTTTAAGACTTAAAGGAAAGACATTGATTATAAAGAATAGTTATTCTATTGTAAAAATCAATAACGCTGCTTATAAGCCTTAAAAAATCGCCCCTCGGGAACGCATAGGCATCATGATAAAGACACAAAATTTGTTTAATATAGAATGACTATATCTAAACATATTATACTTTTTCTCATATCCCCTATGTCGTTCTAAGTGGTCACTTCTTTAGATGGATTGGTATTACTAAGCGCTTCAATCGTAAGTAATTATTTCTCTTTGGTTTTAGCTATGCGTATTAGGGACTGTCGCTCTTTCGCGGTTAAATTTTGTTTGGTTCTTTAAAGATAGTAAACCATTTTAATCGCGGCACTTACGATCAAGCATAACTATTCTATGTAAAAAGTAAGTAGTGAATAAGTAACAGATAAATCCGACTAGCTAGGCGCTATTGTTGATTTTAGGAAGTGTTAAGCAAAACTGTGCACCACCAAGCGCTGACGTCGAAATATCACAGCGGCCATGGTGCAGGTCGATTATACGTTTAACTATCGCTAACCCTAAGCCAAATCCGCCGGCGGTTTTATTTGGCGATTTATCAGGCTCGACCCTGTCACTTTCATGATTTTTACTGCGGCTTTTATCCAATTTATAAAAGGGTAAAAATAACTGAGCATGTTGTGCTGGGCTTATTCCTTCCCCATCGTCGGCAACCACAACCAATAATTGATTGTTAGTTATATTGGCAGAGACCTTAATTTGACTAGTGCCGTAACGTACTGCATTGCTTATCAGGTTTTGACAAGCTCGTTCAAGTAAGTGGCCATCACAGTTAAACAGTAATTGATCAGCAATATTTAGTTGAATCGTTTTATCAGTGCCGCGCTGATGTTTTTCCACCAAGTTAACCAATAATTCAGATATATTAACTACTGAATAATGCAGTTCACTTTGCAGGTTTTCAATACGAGAATAATTTAAAATTTCATCAACTAACTGCTCCATTTCATCAATATCCGTGGTGATATCAGTTAATTGCTGGCTTGGTATTTCTTTCGCCATTGCTAAGGTAAAACGCAGTCGCGACAGCGGTGTTCTCAGTTCATGCGACACCGCATTAATTAAATGACTTTGCTCTTTTAATAAAGCGGTAATACGTTGTGCCATTTGCTGAAATGATTCAACCACAACCTTTGTTGGTGAGTGCTTATTTACTTTACAGCTTATATTTAAATTACCTTGTTCAACATCATCCGCCATTTTTCGCAGCTGAATAATGTCTCGCCATAGCGGCCAAGTTAATAAAGCAATAAAAGCCGCAAGTAATAAATAAGACAAGGTTAAAACAAAATACTTAACTGCTTGATGACTAATTACCGGTGAGCTAAGAACTAGCTGGTTTTGTTTATTGGCGAGCACAGATAATTGATAAACATCAGCCCCACCGGCAGCCAAAATAAACAAGTGACTATCGTTATTTTTATCAAAGGTCGTGACTATTTTACCCGTTCGTAATTGCTGAGCTTGTTCAGTGAGCCAAGCGATGTGATCGAAGGAAATTATCGCAAGCGAGTAACCCGTTTTTTGCTCGAAGATTTTGCGCTTTTGTTCGTCGTTTTCAATTAAAGCCGGTAAAGCATAAAGCAGAGGTTCTAATTGAGAAAGCGGGTTCTTGTCCGCCGCAGGCATCGCGACCGTAAGCTTTTGCCACAGCCATTCTGATGACTGGTTAATTACAAACAAGCCGGCAACTAAGGCTAAATAAACACTAAAAAAAAGCCGTAACATCAGCTATTCCAGGCCGCGCTGCTAAACAAATAACCTTTGCCCCAGACAGTAATAATTTTGAATGGATTATTACTGTCGTCACCCAGTTTTTTTCTTAAACGTGATATTTTGACATCAACACTGCGATCAAAGCCATCGTACTCTCGCCCCAACAATTGCTGGTGAATACTTTCGCGGTGCTGAATGTCATCGGCATTACTGGCCAACAGCCATAACAAATCAAATTCATGGCTGGTCAGTTCAACCAACTGGTCTTGTAAATAAACTTGTCTGAGTCTTTTCAATATTTTTAACTGCCCGATAACCAGCTCATCGACCTGGCTCGGTTTATGGTAAGTGAAACGCCGTAAAATCATATTAATGCGCGCTAAGAGTACATGGGGCTCTACCGGTTTGATCAAATAATCATCGGCGCCAATTTCCAGCCCTAAAACATGGTCAAAGTCACTGTCTTTGGCCGTTAAAAAGAGGATAGGATTGGTAAATTTATCGCGGATCGCACGGCAAATACTAAAGCCATTTTGGCCCGGTAGCATAACATCAAGCAAAACCAAATCAGGTTGTTTTTTTAAGATAGTATCAACCGCTTTTTCACCTGAATTGAGTACAGTCACTTTAAATTCATTTTTCAGTAAAAACTGCTCAATTAGTTGAGCAAGGCGTAAATCATCTTCAACCAATAAAATATGTTTCACTTAAAAGATACTCCAATCAGATCGTAGACGGCGACGATATTTAGGGGTTTGGCTACTAATACTCACCACTTGTTTGGCTATGACCATATCGTTCTCTTGTAGGGTAAATAAAACATCGCGTTCAAAACTCACCGGCAATTTTATTTCAGAATGCCGCTGATTAAACCAACAGGCTTCTTTGATATTATTCTTATACAAACAAGGGTTAATTGCTTGTTGCGCCTGCCATGAAATATTTAATTTTACATGACAAATATCACCGTTTGATCTTACCTGGCACGATATCGGTGTAATGGTTAATGCCACAGCTTGCGTGCTGTTTTCAAACTTACTTTTCTTAAGTTTATTTTTTTCTAGCCGCACCTGTTTTTCAAGCATCGCTTGTTCGATTTTAGCGGCTTGCTGAGTACTTTCTTCAGTCGCAGCTTGCTGCGCTGTTTTAGCAAGCGCAGTATTAATAACAAACACTAAGCTGACTGATGTCAGCCAGCTTAAGTGTTGTTTAAAAAGCATAAACCACACCTAAATAAAATGACTCAATAGTCGACTCTTGCACTAATGGGCTTTGCTCAATATTGTCGTCGATAAACTCGCGATAAACACTAGCGGTAATCGCCCAATCCGTTGATAATTGATAATTGGCTTTTAATTTAACATAACTGTTAATACTTGATTTACCTTGATAATACACCGACGACGGCAAGTTATCTTGCCAGTCAATGCCATAATAATAATGACTTTGCTCAGCACTTAACCAAAATACCCCTAGCCCAGCATTAAAGGATAAATTCTGGTTAATGCGAAAAGCTCGATTCAAGGAAAGCTGGCCATTCCAACCATTATAAACCGCGTTAACATCGTGCAATATTTTAGCTTGAAACTGCATAGCGGGGTCAATAAACCAATTCAGCTGAAAGCCGCCATCAAGTGCCCACTTGCGCTTTTCAACATCAGCGACATTAATAGATACCGGTGTTTTGTGATCTTGTTCACGCTCATCACCAATAAATTCAGCGCTTTCACTGACAAAGCTATTAGTGAAAATATTATTAACATGCCAGCGGCTAAAAAAGGCATTCTCACGATTAGGTTGTAAAATTCCGCTAATGGCAAAGGTTTCATCTTGATAAAAAGCATAACCTAATGTGGTTTTTTCAAAAAATATATTTTCGCCATAGTAGCTGATCGAAGGCAGTAAAATTAACGAGATATTGTCACCGCCATGCAGCGGATTACTCAGCTCGCCATAACCGAGCGCTAAAGAAACTTCCCATTCATTAACGCTGACGCACTCAGTGTTTTTTTCAAGACATTGAGCACAAGCAGCACTGGTAAATAAAGCGAATAATAAACACCATTTTCTCATGATAAATAAGGTAACCTAGAATAATTATCGATAAATTGAACAAAGAAGATCTTTGTATAAGCATAGCGAAAATAGCACTTACCAGCCAAGTTATCACTCGCAATTACACATAATTACATTTAATAGCAATTTACAACAGAATGTTTTTAACTAAGGGTTTAGGATAAAAGTTCAGTAAGTTAACTAGGAGAAAAGCGGTGTTTAGTACGTTCAATTCATTTTGTGTAATCTGCTAAACAATAAGCTTTTTTATTATTATGTATTTAAAAAATATTTCTACCAAAACTTGGCCGATAACAAATATCTCTGTCAAAAAAGTCGCTAAAAAATCACTATTACTGATCAGTTGTTTGGTCATGGTTGCCTGTGATTCAGATCACCGCGTTAACATTCCAGAAGAATACCAACATGTTAGAGTCTTTAAAGATGATCTGGCTAACGCCTGTGACGACGATAATACCGTGTCGGTTAAAACAGATGGCGTCGCGTTGATTGCAGAAAACATTGAAATTCACTGTGCTCAAAAAGGCCATGATGGCTTGGTCTATCCCTTGTCTTGTGACTCAGATACGGGCTCAATCAATATTTTCACCATTCATAATGGCGATTTGGCTAATGCAGAGTCTTTAGGCTTTTCTCGCCTTTCAACCTTACCTGATGCTCAATTCGATGAATATTGTGAATATAAAGTAATTTCAGATCACCATAAATATTCATTACTACATCAGCTTAGTCATAACTTTGAAAAATGGCAGCAAGTCGCAGCAACAGAATATAAATACACTTTCAATCAATCTTATGCCGATTGCCCAACATTTGCGCCAACGCCGGATGTAGAAATTACCGTGGTAGATAATATAGTCACCGAAGCCATTGATAAAAATACCGATACAGCGATCACAGAGCTATCAGGTTTTATGACGATAGATGAGCTTTATAGCGAGATAGAAGTCTCGTTAAAGTTAACCCCAGTAGAAGCAGGATTAAGTCTCGACGAACCTTATTTAAGACCAATATTTCATGATATCGGTGTCCCAAATCAATATTATATTAAGAAAAATTCAACTGACTGTAGTGAGTTAACTTACACCTTAAGTGAGGTGGAAATTTTAGCTCAAACACCATAAATTAAAAATACTACGAGGGTGGTAAAAGCCAAAAGGAGAAGCAGTTAATGTTTCTCCTTTTTTATGTTCAGACTAATATTGCAGCCAAAGCTCTTTTCTATCAAGTGGGACACTTTTAGGTAATAAATGATTATTCAAATGAAATATTTTTCTTTTCTCAAGTTTGAGCTGGCTGACTAATGCGCCAAAATATTGATTAAATAGCTCATTCAATCGGCCATTTTTTACCATTATTTCCAATCCCAATTTAATATCAAAAGCCAGTCGTTCATTTTTCTTATTAACATAAAAATAGGAAGCGGTTGGATAACGAATCACGATATTAGGTTCAACAACAACCTTCAGTTTATTAACACTTGAATAAATTTCTGTTTCCTTGCGAGCATGCAAGACAGAACGTGGAAAGTAATCAAAACGCTTATTATCGAGCATACGAAAAAGGCCGTCATAATCAGAACCTGGTACAATTTTCACCCCATTATGCTGGAGAATAATAGCATCGGTCCAAGAATGATATTGGCCAGCTCGAAACAGAGTAAATTGCTCAAAAGTATCAACATTTTTAAAGATATTGATATTGTCTTGATGAACTACCGCCAATCGCCAACCATTCAAACCTTTTAATAATGGCACTGGGATCGCTAAATATTTTTCATCTCGTGCTTCAGTAGCGTACCCAGCAACAATATCGATATCGTTAAAACTACTTAAATAAGTAAAAGCGCGGTGGTGCGGTATTTTAATCGGATATTTTTTAATTACCCGAATGCTCGATTCAGCATGCTTAAAAGCCTCTGATAATATTTCCATATAATATTTATCAAGCGAGACATCAGGCCCCATAAAGGTAACCTCTTCAGAAAAAACGTCTCGAGTACAAAATAAAATCATCAGTAGAGTAATAAAACGAAAAGAAATATGCATATTTAATTTAGAGTCTATTGAGCTTTTAGAGTTAAATTTATTTAAATTAAAACGGGTTTAATCGCGATGCGAAGGCTGAGTAGTGTTGTGCTATTTAAAAAACGAATAACTATGTATAAGTCCTTGTAAAATCCTCCTTTAAGCAGCACATCATTAAATTTTTTCGCTAATGATAAAAAGGGCGTTATCTCATGTTAACTTAGCCAACGACACAACATTTGTTAAGTATAGGTTAATCTCTTAAATATACTTAACAAACTATTTACTTAGAAATAAAGCCAGTAGTGCCGAGCCTCAAAGCTTGCTTGTGATTGTGAATTCAATTGCTACGTCATTTTAAGATGTTTGCGGAAGTACAATATCGAATTAACTGATTGTAACTTTAAGGGCCGTTAAAATACTATTTTTTAATCTTAACTATTGTTATCCGCCCATAACATCATAACTGACTATTGTAGCTAATATTTATCATTTTTCAGTATCTTACTTTTTAATATCGGCAGCATAACATTCACTATTTCTGGATATTTAGCCGCGATATTTTTAGTTTCTTTACCTATGCTGTTATGATCATATAAAGCGACTTCTTGGTTAGCAAACAAGGTTAAGCGATAGTTTTTCATTCTTAAGGTCGTGGCATTTTTTTGATATGAAAAGGCATAGTGACCTGCGCTATTAGGGTTATTGATTTGCGCAGTAAGTGATTCGCCATTTAGGCTTGCGGGCGCTGAAATACCGGTTAAAGCCGTTAACGTTGGGAAAATATCTGTCGCTTCAACCACAGCGTTAGTACTTTCCCCCGGCTTTGGCATGCCTGGGTAAGCAATAAGTAAGGGGGAGCGTAACGCTTCTTCAAAGAGATTATGTTTGCCCCATATCGCGTGCTCCCCTAAATTCCAACCATGATCCCCCCACAACACCACAATGGTATTTTTATCTGCGCCGGTCGCTTTCAGCTGTTTTAATATTTTCCCTACTTGTGCATCGGCATAACTGACACTTGCAGCATAATGCCGACGGATTTGATTGGCAAAATCTTGATCGGTGATCGGATTTTTTCCCCACAAATTGTATTTCATAAATTCATCAGATTTATGCCAAGTAGACAAACCTTGTGGCTTATTCGGGTATGGGTTTTCCGGAAATTCAATCCCATCATACAAGTCTAAATAGCGTTTAGGTGCGCCAAAGGGTAAATGGGGTTTGATGATCCCGACAGCTAAAAAGAAAGGTTTCTCCGCGCTTGGCTAAGTAAATTCAGCTGCTTAATCGCCTCGTCGGTAATTAAACCATCAGGGTAGATATTATCACCGCCGCTAACCGCTTGGAATACATCCATGTCCTGAGGATTTTTTCGTACTTCGCCGTTAGCTAAACCATGCATCATTCCCATTGGCGAGTGCCATTCGCCAACTGGCATTAAATGCCGAGTCCAAGCGTTTGGCATTTCCACTTTGTTCACGTCATGCCAATTTTTACCGCCCAGCCCACCGGGATGATGAGAAACCTTACCCACTGAAACCGTGGTATAGCCCTGTTGTTTAAACCATTGTGGCATGCTGACCGGAACATTTTTATCTCCGGCTAAAATCGCGTTGCCACGTAAAATCAGGGCATTATTTTGTGGCGGACCATAACGTCCTGTCAACATAGAATACCGTGAAGGGCCGCAGCTTGGCGCGTTAACATATTGATTTAAAAATACGCGACTATTTTTTGCTAACTCATCAATATTAGGAGAATGGATATGGCTCGCGCCAAATGATTTTAATTCAGGCCTTAAATCATCGATGATCAAAAACAAAACATTTTTGACTGGCTCATTTTTAACTAAAGGAGCAATAGCTTTATTTTGATAAGTACAGGCAAGCAAGCTCAAAAGGACAATAGAAATCAGTAACAAATGTTTCACAAAAACGCTCCGGCAATAACAAATAATGTCGGCCTATTCTACGCTGAGTTAATAGGCCGACCATGAATAACTTATCGATATAACACACGACACCGCTAATTATCATGGTCGATGTCTGTTATAAAAAGGAAGCAAAGTGTTAACTCATAAGCTTTTTGGGTTTACTTGCATCATCACTTTGGTGTCGATGTTTTGATAAGAAACATAGCGACCTTTCATCCAAAGCAAATACAAATCATCAGAGTCATTGTTAATAGGAATAATCGGCCTGAGGTTATCTTCAGCCGAGTTACTCGTTAACGGTGCCCAAGTCCACTTACCATTCTCTTTACGTATGCCTTTATATAATTCCCAATGGCGTTTATTGTCGCTACGGCTAATCAATGGCTGACCAGTTACTGGGTCGGCATTGGTTGAAATAATCATACTATTTTTGTTACTTGGGTCAAGCGCAGCTAGGCCAGTGTAATCTTGTTCACGATCATACAAGCGCGACCCCGCATAAGCGATTTCGTCTACTTTCCAAGTCGAGTTTTTACCAAATTGCCACCACTTAGACTGTTGTAAATTAGCATAGTAGTAACGCATATCATCGCCATGTTTTTCACCTTGATGTCGATTTTTCTGACCGTCATTCACTTGTACAGAAATTACCGTGTAAGGATTACCGTCTGGGTCTAAATGTAAATCAACAGTCCACGCCACATTATTTTCTCCACCTTGATAAACTTTAGTTAGTTTATCTGTCGTTAATGGCCCTTCGTTCAAGTCATGTACTTGTTTATGGTAGCTATTAAACACTTTGCCATTTTTTAAATAACCGTGATAAATACTATTATTGAACACTCTAGGGTGCTGCTCGGTGGTAACAAAATGAATTTCGTCTTTGTTGTTTGATATGTACTTAACATAAGGTCGCCCTTGGTTAGCAATAAAGTGTTGGCCTTTACTCCATGTTTTGCCGTTATCGTCAGAGATATCAAAGCTTGGGTTAAAGTTAATACCACGGTAAAAGTTATAAATTCGACCTTTCCCTTGGTTTTCAGCACTTAGTCGAAACAAGTTGGCGTAGGTAATTTTATCTTTTCGGGTCATGTCGATTTCTGGTAACCACTGATCGTCTTTTGCCTGAAGTGCTGGTGACAGCATTCTGTAACGTATTTTTCTATCAGCATTATGTTTTGAATAAATAGCTAAAATATCGTTATTTGGTAAGGCAAGCAGCGCCGGCACATTGTGATCATCATCTTGCAAACCGTCATGCATAACATTAACCACTGCGGGATGTGAATGATCCAGCGGATAACGAGCAACTTCGATATTGCCGCCGCGCTCAGCGCCATTTGTACCTAATTTACTGGCAACTGAGCCAACATAAAGCTGACCATTATGAATAACAGCGCGCTCGTCTTGAAACCAGCACCAAGCAGCATTATCGTTAATGATAATCGGAGATGAGTTTTCTGCCGGCGCCGCGTGTGTATTTAAAGTAAAAAATGCGAATAACAGCAAAGGTTGTGGCAGAAGGCATTGGTAAATAATTCGAAAATACTTCAGTAAATTAAGCTTACCAACACTATGACTATCCGCATGTGACTTTTGGGTGTTCCTGTCACTGTTTTCGTTAAGGGTAAGGATATATTTCATTTGCATGTGAGATTTCTCTGATAATAAGTTCTTAATTCCACGCTAGTTACTAGCCTTTCATTTCTCAGCATTAATTTCTAAGCTTTCTTTTCTGTGCTGTGCAGTGCTGTGATTGAACTAGGCTTTAACCGGCTATTTAACAATGGTAATTAAATAACCTGTTAACTAATGTGCTAATTATTACGTTAATAAATTTGTTAAAAAATATGATTATTGTTTCTTCGCATATTCCAAAGTTAACAACGCAGAGCTGTGTTTAATCGCGTCATCAAGACTTGCAGAATCTTCAATATCAGGCTGTTTATCACCGGCTAGCATTTTATAAATTTCTGCGCCTGCCGCCAGAAATGCCCCACTGCCGTACACTTCACTTTTATCCGCCCATGCTTCCCCTGGTTCAGCGCCAATAGGTTGAACAAAACCTAACATGCCTTCAGGTGTTATATGACGAGTTAACGATTGCCAAGATTTTTCAATAACCGGTAAATATTCTGATTTATCTAACAAGCCGTTATTAATGCCCCAGGCAAAGCCAAAGGTAAAAAATGAAGTACCTGAAGTTTCAGGCGTTGGGTAACTTTTTGCGTCAAGTAAACTCATCGCCCAATGGCCTTCGACCGTTTGGAGCGCCTTCAAAGCGGGGGCCATTTTTAAATAAATCGCTTTAAAATAATTGTACGCTGGGCTATCAACTTCTAGTTCATCCATAATGAGCGTAAGACCACCAAAAACCCAACCATTTCCACGTGACCAAAATACTTTTTCACCATGAACTAATTGTCCTATATAGCTATTATCACGATAGTACAGTGACTCATCCGCATCAAATAAATGCTCTGTAGTGGCTTGAAACTCAGCTATCATCCAATCGACATAACTTGTATCACCGGTAATTTTTGCAAGTTTTGCCCACACTGGCGGGCCCATAAATAAGGCGTCACACCATGTCCAGCGCTGCATATTTGTGTACTTATTAAGTTCTATCGGCTGTTGGCTAGGATTTTCACGAATAAAATCGATACTTTGTTTGGTCCGCTCAATCATTTTTGGATCTTGATATTGTTTATATAAATCAAGATACAATTGACCTACCACATGATCATCCGCCATATAGGGACGCCAGTGAAGCTGCCAATTACCTTGCTCAGCGATATATTTCAGCCACTCGATATAACGTGAGTCTTTAGATAACTTTGCCCACTTATGCATACCTACGTACAAGGCGCCGTTGGTCCAATCTCTGATATGGTGAGGCTCTTTGTGGCCGCTGTAAGTGTCTCTAAAATGTTTAATTTGCCAATCAGCAACACTTTGCAGCGAACTCGCGACTTGATTAGCATCAAGCTCATTTTTATCGCTACTTTTGAAATAAAGCATTCCAACAATTAGTGCTAGCGCACTGAGTAATATAATTATTTTTTTCATCTTAACGGTAAATCCCATCTGCTATTTATAGTTTATGCTGCGTTATTAAAATCATAGCCTGTACGGCTAAGAGCCGTTAATTGCCATAACAAGCCCATAAACCTCAGCAAAATAAATATTGTTATTGGTCTCAATATTTTTTGTGTATTTGTGTTTTGGTTTTATGGGTAATGACAATAAACGAATAACGCGCTTATTATTTAAGATGGTTAGTTGTATAAAAAAAGGGGGCTGAGCACCTTTAAAATAGTATTTCGTCCAACTAAAAAATAGTGAACAACAAACACAAACCCTTTTAAATCAAAAGCTTAATTACTTTCACTAGGCATAGATAGAAAAAAAATCGTGGCACTTTTATCTTATTGATTGCTGGAACATCACTGGCGTCTGTCCGGTCGATTTTTTAAATACCGTACTAAAATAGTTTGAATTATTAAAACCAACGGCAAAGGCAGTGTCGGTAACCGTGTGCTCTTTTAACAAATTTTTAGCCACTTCTATGCGGCGATTAGTTAAAAATTGATTGACTGTTTTTGTTGTTAGCTTTTTAAACTCACGCATCAAATAAGAACGGCTAACATTAAACTGACTCGCAAGTTGATCAATCTCGATATTCTCTTGGTAATTATCAGTAAGATATTTTTTTACTCTTTCAATGCGCTGATTAGGTATCTCTGAAATGATTTTTGACAGCCCAACCACTTCATCGCGCGCAATTTTTCTTAATACGTTGGTATCTATTACTTGTTCAATCGCTTTTTCTTGCTGCGAATAACGACTCAATAAATGATCGCTATCACCACCCGCTTCAATCGTATTGTCGGTTAAGCGACTTAATATTTCACGTAAACGGTGTTTATAAATGGTGAGGTTATTCGAAGATAAATGTTCTATTTCACTTAAGAGCTTTTCAACTTCGTCATCCCCTAATTGATTACCTGACTGCGCAAGTTCGTAAAGCTCATCTTTTAATAAGCCCACTTTACCTTTCATTTCATTAATATCTTTAAATAGCACCCATGCCCAGCAAAGTGCCGGCACAATAGAACCGGCATAATAAATCCAATAATTTTCCCACCAATAACTACCAGCAGCAAACAGCAAACCAAAAATTAACGCGCCCAAAAGCACCACTAAGTCTTTAATACCTTTAGAGTAAATAAGTGCTTTAACAAAAAAGTAACTATAAGGAATTACCGATAACACCATCACGGCTAAAAACTGGATCTGGTTATGACTAATATTAACAAGAGCGGTTATTTGCTCGGCCAAAGCAGGTGATATAAACACTCTGCGCTGAACATCTAAGGTAACAAAGTAACAAACACTAAAGATGATACCGACAATGTATGGCGCTACATATAAAAAGTAAGATTTTTTAATACCGGTATATATTGCACTAGCAACAATAAGCGACGGCATACCGATTGAAAAAAGTAAAAAAACTCGAGTATATAAAATAGAACTCGCGCTCTGGTAATCGACAAACTCTTCAGCGGCCCGACCAATTAAAAACAAGATCACGGTTGCAATAAAACAAAAATACCATTTATAGAGTGCTGATATTCTTTTGCGAACAATAGTGAAATATATTAATACCATAACCAGCAACTGTGCTGATATAAAAGGCATCATAATGAATTTAAACGCAGGTTCAAGCGCTAACAATGTCATAAAACCTTTCCCGTGTAAGCTTAAATTTAAACATCAAAACACCACAGCCTGACTACAATATCTGTAAATGCTATCAGACCAATTAGCAAACTGCTATGACAAATTATTAACTACGCGTCAAAATAACTAACAACGAAAATCAGTAATAATAGTACTATTGATTCCTTGAAAAGTGATTTCCTGTTTTTGATGTTCAAGGGGATATGCACTGAAGAGTATTGAACTCACAATTAATAAGCTAACCATAACTCTTTTCGATGTAATGGCACACTTGCAGGTAGTAGCGGGTTAATTAAATCAATAACCTGACGCTTTTCCTTTCTTACTTGCTCAATAATATCGCCATAATGCCGAAAAAATATTTTATCGAATATACCATTACTAATAATAGCTTCGAACCCTTGCTTTAGTTCGTTAGCTAATTGGATGTTCTCTTTATTAACATAAAAATAAAACGCTGTTGGATAACGAATTAAGATATGCGGCTCAACAGTTACCGCTAATTTATGAGGTTTACTAGCAAAGCGCGCCACTTCATTTGTAATTTCAATGACTGAACGAGGGAAGTAATGAAAGCGCTTATTATCCAGCATATAATAAAGCCCTTTAAAATCAGAGCCCTGGACTGGTTTTATACCGTTAAACTGTAATATTTTGACATCGGTCCAGGCATGATATTGCCCTGGTAAATAGGTTTTAAAGTGCTCGATAGAATCTAGGTTTTGAAACAGGTTAATATTGTCTTTATGGATAGCAGAGATTCGCCAGCCATTCAGGCCTTTTAATACCGGCGTTTGAATCGCTAAATACTTTTCTTCGCGCTCTTGCGTTGCATAACCTAAAACAATATCAATATCTCGTTTTTCACCAAGAAATAAAAATGCACGGTGATGAGGTAATACTTTGTCATACCTTTTAATTTGAAGTTCGTGGTTAGCTGAATGCTTAAATATTGCTTCGAGCAATTCGGTACTATATCCGTCGCGCGCAGCACTTAACCCCATATAAGTGATTTCTTTTGCTTCTGTACAAGCAATAAACAGTAATGAGAAACTAATGATGCGAAAAAAAAATGGCATATACCTACTCAAAATAGCGGGGTAAATAACAGCTTAGATTATATTATTTAACCCAACTCGGTTTAACGGATTGTTAACTATTTGGTTTATATGATAATTAATAACCTTCCGCTAAAAAAAGAAATCACAATTTACCTTTAAATACCTCAATGACGAAATATTCGTTGTTATCGGCATTTTTGAGAACCAATAACGCAGATAGGCACGTAAATAGCTATATTGAGCAAAATAACTTAAGCCAAGCAGAGCTTATTTAATCATCACTAAAGCACATATTTAACCTAGCTAATTTTTGATAAAGGTATTGGTCTGTTTAGCCCACATACTCGTTATAAACCAATGATCACGAGCAATATTATTAATCATCAGATTTAAGTATATTAGACTAGACGTATAAACGCTAAACTGCAGCTTAATTAAAACTATAAACACAGGACGTAAAATGAAAAAACTAACTTTAGGGCTTTGTATCTCGCTATTTATCTCTCTTCAAACTCACGCTTTAGAAGCAGATAAAAAACAACTTATCGATACTTTATTAGAGCAAACCGGGCAATCTGCCGTTGCCGTTGGTCAGCAGTTTTCGAATGCCTTTGTGCAAAACATGACCATGATATTAAAAGACACGAATCCAGATATTGAGCCAAAAGCCTACGATTATATGGAAGAAGAAATAACGAGAGTAATTAACGAAGAATTGGTAATAAATAAAGGTTTAGCCCAATTAATGTACCCTATTTATGACAAGCATTTTAGTAAAGAAGAACTACAAAAAATGATTGATATTAATAATACACCTTTCGGTAAAAAAGTGATTAAAGTAATGCCTTTGATCACACAAGAAGGTATGCAAGCCGGTCAGCAATTAGGGATGGCGCTGGGGCCAAAAATTCAACAGCGAATTCAAGCAAGACTAGCTGCAGAAGGTATTAAATTAAAATAAGCCGTATCGGGAAAGCTAAAATTTTAAATGCCCAATAAACATCCATGCTTATTGGGTTTTAGGTTTACTGATGATGTTCCAAGTAATAATCACTTAGAAAAATTGGGGGTTTCTTTCTTTTAATTGCTTTTCAAGGTTATTAATATGAATAAGCATGCTGTGCTCAGGCATCAGTTGCCGCGCTAAATCCCAACATCGCCAAGCCATCGCCGTATTGAATAAGTCAAAATAAATTCCACCTAAGTCCTTATAAGCACCAACTAAATAAGGGTTTACTTTGATCACTTCAGTAAATAGCTGTTGTGCTTTACTGCTGTTTCTTACTACCAGATAATTATTAGCTAAAAACACTTTCAAGACCGTTTGACGATCGCCCGCCAATGTCATCAAAGTTTTTAATGCGATAATATTATCTTTAGCGTTGTGCTGATCTTTAGCTTGAAGCGAGGAAAATAATAATCGCACACTTTTATCTCTGGCTATTTGCTCTTTATTTTTCATAAAGCTTTCAGGTAAAGCCCGACCAGAAACTAAATTATATTCAAAATAGCTCAGCATCGCTGCCAACATATTACCGGCATCGACTGACTGTTCGGCTTGCCCGATCATCTTAGCTAAATATTCGTCAGTAACGGCAAGTTTATCTGCCGACACAGTAATTAAATGCTGTATTAGTTCAGAGTCATCGTGCCCGATAACGCCCAACTTAAAACTGGCTAAAGAATAATTTTTTCTTGCAACTTTTACAGGGGCTGAAATCGCTAATTGATACCGCTGTTCAGCAATATTGTATTGATTAATTTCAATAGCCTGTGGTAAATATTTTGCTTGTTGTAAATGGGTTAAAGCCCTTGGATGACCACCATAGATATAGGTAAAAAACTTCATAAAAACAGCAAAGTCGTCATTATCTAGCTTGTGGTTTTTTTTACTGTAAGCTAATAGCTCTTTCGATTGATGGCTAAAGCGAATAAAGTCAGAGTCCTGGTTATTATCAAGCGCGGAGGTCGCCGCGTCATTGGTTAATGAAAACAAATGTTCACTATAAACAGGGGCAAGCACATCATTGTTAACCGCGGCCTTGGCTAATACTTCATTCAATTTTATGCGGTTGCGAAATTCAAAAACTTTATAACCAACAACCGAGAATAGTGAATCATCGGAATAAACCTTAGCGGTTAAATCAAGGTTATAAATACGTTGTTTCGAAAAATCATAGATGTATTGGTGATTTTCTTTGGTGTAGCTAAAATAATTTGATCCTATTTCAACATGAAGCTGGTATTGCTGTATTTGGGTTTCAGTTTCAGCTTGACCTTGCTCTTCTGCTTTACTTGCTTGCTCGTTGCTAGCTTTTGTAATCGAGGTTTGTGTTACCGCTATATCAAAAGCGATATTAGCAAAGGCTTGCCTTGAAAAAATGACGGCGCCTACTAATATTAATCGATAAATAAACCACATTATTTAAACGTCCTTGTCTTAAATGTTAAATTTTTAGTTAAATCTCTTTAATAAAAACCTTAGATTTTCTTTGGTAATTATACATTTCTTGTTTACCCTCAGGTAAACGATAAAGCGGCGCTTCTAAGAAACCTTGTTCAATAAACCAATGCGCGCTTACTGTCGTTAAGATAAAAATAGACTTTAACCCTTGCTCTTTTGCTTCCGCCTCTAATGCTTCAATAATCCGAACGCCGCGATGACCGCCACGATAATCAGGATGAATAACCACACAAGCGACTTCACCGGTTGCCGCTTCTTCATAAGGATATAAAGCGCCGCAAGCAATAATAATGTCTTCTTTTTTCAACACAATAAATTGTTCAATTTCTGTTTCTAGCAGTTCACGTGAGCGTTTTACTAAGGTGCCTTCTTGTTCAAGCGGCTCGATAAGCTCAAGAATACCGGTTACGTCATCAATAGTGGCGGTGCTGATTTGTTCTTGTACGTCTTTAGCGACAAGCGTACCAGCACCTTCACGAGTGAAAAGCTCTTGTAACAAAGCGGTATCACTTTGATAGTTCAAGCTATGACAACGTTCCACACCACCTTGAATGCTATTGTAAATTGCACGTAAGGCCGTTTGCTGAACATGATCTTCTGTACCATGTAATAATTGATTAATGGTTTTTAGATCACAGCTTTTTATCAGATTTTGGTTATCGTCAAGTAAACCATCAAACGAAGTAAAGGTTATTAATTTATCTGCTTGTAATGCCACTGCGGTGCGCGTTGCAACATCTTCAGTTGATAGGTTAAATACTTCGCCAGTTTTTGAATAGCCAACTGGTGACAGTAAGACAATATTGCCGTCATGCAACTGGGAATTAATCCCTTCGGCATCAATTTTACGGACCACACCTGTATGTTTAAAATCAACACCATCAAGCACACCAATTGGTTTCGCAATAACAAAGTTTCCGGTACTAACGCGAATTTGTGAACCATGCATCGGCGAATTAATCAACCCCATCGTTAATAACGCTTCAATATGAATTCTTAACGAGCCGGTTGCATCTTTGACCACTGATAAGGTATCACTGTCAGTAACCCGAATATTATTAGAAACATCTGGCACGATACCATTACGCTCCATCCGATCTTCAATTTGCGGACGCGCGCCATGCACCAAAACTAACTTCACGCCTAAGCTACGTAACAAAGCAATATCATGAATAATATTAGAAAAATTAGGATGTAAAACGGCTTCACCACCGAAGGTCAATACAAACGTTTTACCGCGATGCGCATTAATGTAGGGTGCCGCACTTCTAAACCATTTAACCGTATGTTGATTATTTAAATCCATGTTCTTCTATCTTTTATTACTATTATCAGTAAATTACTTTTGGTATCTAGACTAAATTTACAGGTAAAAAAAACGAGTAGCAATAATGGTACTCGTTTTTATTTATTTCAAATCACTTTTTAAAATCAATGGGTGTTTATACACTCATTAAAATTAGTTACGCACGACGACATATTCCATCGCAACTTCATCGGTCGGATTACGTGTAGCGGTAGCCACACTATCTTCAATGATATTGTCTGCTAAGCTATTTTTGTCAATTAAAACAAAGCCTAAATTAGCAAAATAATCAGGAACGTAAGTTAATACAATGACTTTTTGTAATTCGATGTCATGAGCAAATTCTAATAAATATTGCACCATCGCTTGGCCTTGACCTTGGCCTTTAAACGCTTGGTCAACAACGATTGAGCGAATTTCAGCTAAGCCTGTTTGATAGATATAAAGTGAGGCACTCGCCACCACTTGACCATCAATTTCAGCAACCACAAAGTTTTGAATATCGTGAATAATATTGTCACGGCTACGCGGCAGTATCTCACCTTTTTCAGCCCAATATGCCACTAATTCAGCAATTTTATCAACATCTGACATGCGCGCACGACGTACTGATAAAGCAGCTGCACGTTGTGCATTTAAACGTTGTTGTACTTGCTTTAACGCATGTTGAATTTGTACTTTACCTGGCGCACCAATCACTTGAGCATTTAAGCTGGCATTCTCACCAGATTTGCTATCAAGCGCTTTTTGCACTTGAATTTTAGATGTTCCACCAATCGCCTCACGTTTTTCTAAACAAGACTCTATTGATAAATATTGATAAACATCGTTTTCAATTTTATCACTGAATTCTTGTAATTGCGCAAGCGTAAAGTCTTCTAACGCATGACCCGCATCAATCGCCGATAATACCGCTTCACCAACAATGTGATGAGCTTCACGGAACGGAATATCTTTCGCTACTAAGTAGTCAGCTAATTCCGTTGCGTTTGAGTAACCTTGCTGTGCTGCTGCTAAAGTACGTGAACGATTTACTTTTAAACCATCAGCAACAAGCACCGCCATTTCCATCACTTCTAACCAAGTGTCTAATGCGTCAAACAAACCTTCTTTGTCTTCTTGCATATCTTTGTTATAAGCTAATGGTAAGGCTTTCATGGTGATCATCATACCTGTTAATGAACCCATGACCCGCCCAGCTTTACCGCGAATTAATTCACAGGCGTCAGGATTTTTCTTTTGCGGCATTAATGATGAACCTGAGCTAACTAAATCACTCATTTCAACAAAACCGGCTTCACCTGAGTTGTAAAAAACTAAATCTTCAGCAAAGCGTGACATATGCATCATGCTGATACTTGCTGTAGATAAGAATTCAATGACGTGATCACGGTCTGAAACCGCATCTAAACTGTTTAACGTTGCGCGGCGAAAACCTAAGTTTTGCGCTAATAAATCACGGTCAATCGGATAAGCTGTTCCTGCTAAAGCACCTGAGCCTAACGGTGAAGTGTCAGCACGGTATAAAGCGTCTTTTAAACGACCAATATCACGGTTAAACATTTCAACGTAAGCTAAACACCAGTGACCAAAAGTTACTGGTTGGGCACGCTGTAAGTGAGTGTAACCCGGTAATACCGTGTTTTTCTCACGTTCAGCTAAGTCCATCATGGCTTGTTGTAAATTAACTAACGCCAGTAATAATTCACCGCCGGTTTCTTTACACCATAATTTTAAATCAGTTGCTACTTGGTCATTACGGCTACGTCCGGTATGTAATTTCTTACCTAAGTCGCCCGTTGCATCAATTAACTTACCTTCAACCCAGCTGTGAATATCTTCAGCATCTGAGGTTAAAATTTGCTCAGGATCAGCTTCAACCGATTCCTTTAACTCGTTAAGTGCTGCAACTAAACGAGTATGTTCATCTGCATTTAATACCCCAACACTGTGAATTGCACCCGCCCAAGCGATTGAACCCACTATGTCTTGCACTGCCATGCGGTAATCTACCGGCAATGAGTCATTAAACTTCTTAAACTGTACACTCGCTTCGCCTTTAAAGCGGCCGCCCCATAATGCCATGCTTAGCTATCCTTTTTGTCTGAAGGAGAAGATAACTTGCTGCCTTTTTGCGAAAGCGCAGTGATACGGCTAGATAAACTGAATAAACGAATAAAGCCTTCAGCATGTTTTTGGTCGTAAACATCGTCAGCACCAAAAGTTGCAAATTCTTCAGAATATAAAGAGTTAGGTGAACGACGTTGTGTAACTTGCGCCATACCTTTATATAATTTAACAACTACATCACCGGTTAACTGCTCAGCAAAAGAAGCTGCGCCAGCAAGTTGTGATTTAGCTAATGGCGTGAACCAACGGCCGTCGTAAATTACATGTGAAAATTCATGACCAATTGATTCACGATATTTTAATGACTCTTTATCAAGGATTAAAGTTTCTAAACCTTTGTAAGCTGCCATTAAGATAGTGCCACCTGGCGTTTCATAACAACCACGAGACTTCATACCCACTAAACGGTTTTCTACGATATCGATACGACCAACACCGTGCGCTGCACCTTTATCATTTAAGTACATTAAAGCGTCATGAGCTGGCGAGCCATTTGCTTTAAAGTCTTGTCCGTCAACTGATACTAATTCACCTTTTTCAAAGCTTAATTGAACACGCTCTGCTTCATCAGGTGCGTCCATTGGATCAACTGTCATGGTCCAAACTTCTTTTGACGGCTCACACCACGGATCTTCTAACTCACCGCCTTCGTGTGAAATGTGCCATGCGTTTGCATCACGGCTATAAATTTTTGTTAATGAAGCTGAACATGGAATATCACGCTCGGCTAAATAATCTAATAAATCTTCACGAGAAACCATGTCCCACTCACGCCATGGCGCAATAACAGTTAGCTCTGGCGCTAATGCTGCGAAACAAGACTCAAAACGTACTTGGTCATTACCTTTACCAGTACAACCGTGACATACCGCGTCAGCACCTACTTTTAAAGCCACTTCAACGTGTGCTTTAGCAATGACTGGACGAGCCATTGAAGTACCTAATAAATATTGGCCTTCGTAAACTGCACCGGTTTTAAGAATTGGGTAAATGTAGTCTTTAATGTATTCTTCTTTAAGGTCAACCACGTGACATTCAGTTGCACCTGAAGCAATGGCTTTTTCTTGAATACCGACTAATTCTTCTTCGCCTTGGCCAACATCGGCACAAAAAGCGATAACCTCACAACCTTCATAGTTTTCTTTTAACCATGGAATGATTGCTGAAGTATCTAAACCACCTGAGTACGCTAGTACTACTTTTTTAATCTTCTTTTTTGCTGCTAAAGCCATTTTGTTATCCTTCGTCATCTTCGTACTCAACATTTATGCTTCATTGTCTTCATAACGAATAAAAACACTTATAAATATAAGCTTATTTAATTCGTTATTTGACGGCTTTGCTTAAATGCCGATTACTGTGATTCATAATATTTAAATTTAATTTCTATAGTTTAGTGATCTTTTAAAAAATCACTAACTTGAATCTTCTATTGGTTAAATCGTCAATTTAAAGCAGTAATTAATCACTAAATAAACTAACGAGTACTGCATTCTGTGCCCACATTCTATTCTCGGCTTCTTGGAAAACAACTGACATTTCACTGTCGAAAAGTTCAGTGGTAATTTCTTCACCTAAATGTGCTGGCTGACAGTGCATCACTACGTTTGCACCTGCCTTCTCCATTAATTCGTGATTAACTTGATATGCTGCAAACTTTGTTAAAATTGCTGCTTTTTTCATTGGATCTTCATCGCCCATCGAAACCCAAGTATCAGTATAAATTGCATTTTGCTGACCAAGGTCGGCAATATTATTACTATAAGTAAATTTTGCACCTGAAGTTGCTGTTAGCGTTTGCACTTTGGCTAACATTTTTTCCGTTGGGCCATGACCCGCAGGGCAAATTAACGTGAAGTCTACACCAATTGTGGCGGCCATTAACATTAATGAATTAGAAACATTATTGCCGTCGCCAATATAAGCAAATTTCACTTGACTTAAATCATCATAAATTTCAGATAAAGTCACAAAATCAGCTAATGCTTGGCATGGATGATATAAATCACATAACGCATTAATGACTGGTACACTGGCGTGCTTTGCTAACCCTTCAATAGAGTCATTGCTAAATACCCGCGCCACAATAGCATCAGCATAACAAGAAAGGTTATTGGCATAATCACTAATGCGTTCACGCTCACCTAACTTACCATTTTGCTGGCCTAAATAAAGTGCATGACCACCTAATTTATTAATGCCCATATCAAAACTTACATGAGTACGTAATGATGGTTTTTCAAAAATCATCGCCACTGATTTACCCGCTAATGCTTGTGCATAATCAGCTGGGTTAGTTTTGATCTTAATAGCAAGATCAATCAATGCTAATGTTTGTTCTTTGTTTAGCTGATCATCAGCTAAAAAATTCTCTATCAATTTAGTATTAGTAGACATAAATAATCCCTTCTAGGACAGCTGCGACTTTACGCAATCGTTAATGGGTTGAATCAGCTAAAATGCGGGTACCTATATTGTCACCCTTGATCAAATTGACGATCTGCTCGGGTGACTGCCAGCTGGCAACCGCGATGCTTCGTCGTAACTGATTCGCAGCTAATAATGCTGCATTAACTTTTGCTGTCATTCCGCCAGCAATAACACCCTGTTCAATTAACTCAGCAGCTTGTTGGCTACCCAATTCTTCTAACCACTCACCGTTTGCACCTTTAACACCAGGTACGTCGGTTAATAATAACAATTCTGCTGATAATAATTGGCAAATCGCAACAGCAGCATCATCAGCATTTACATTTACTAATTCACCATTGTCTAAAGCGCCAATGGAAGAAATTACCGGAAAAAAACCATTATTTAATAAGGTCGTTAATAATGCACTTTCTTTCGGTGCTGGAAAACCAACATTACCCAAAGCCGGATCAGCTAAGGTACAAGTAACCATGTTGCCATCGCCTAACGATAAACCAACCGCAGCTAGATTTAATTCATTCGCTTGGCCAACAATAGTTTTATTAACAAAACCCGCTAACGTACCAGCAATAATTGGCATTTGCTCGGCTGGCGTGATGCGTTTACCATCTTTTTTCTCGGTCGTGAAACCGGCTTGCGATAACTGTGCATCAACTGAACTACCACCACCATGCACTAACACAACTTGTTGGTTTTCTAATTTAGCAATTTCCACTAACAAAGCTTTTAATGCCGAAGCTTTTTCAAGAATAGCGCCGCCAATTTTAATAACTAAGGGTTTCATTATTTCAAGACCTACTAAGAGTTAATTGAGCTATTTGACATAGTGTTTGGTAATAAACCATATTCACTCGGCAGGCCCATCACTAAATTAGCACACTGTACTGATTGCGAAGCCGCACCTTTTAATAGGTTATCAATGGCTGTACTTACTACAACCACTTGCTTTTCCGCATCATATTTCCAATAAATATCGGCAAACGGCGTATAAGCAACATTGTCAATTTTAGGCCAAGTAGCGGCAATACGAACTAACGGCTTGTCGTCGTAAGCATTATGAAAAGCATTATTCACTTGTTCTTCAGTAACATCAGCTTTTAATTGCAAAGTAACGGTTGATAATAAGCCGCGCTTATAAGGGGCTAAATGCGGATTAAAAATAACCTGTGCATTCGCTTCTTGACTAATTTCAGGCTGATGTCTGTGTTGTAAAATATTGTAAGGCGTTAAGCTCACTTCATTAAAGCTAGTACCTAATGATGCTTTACGACCAGCACCAGAAACACCACTAATACCATTAACGACAATCAATGAATTTTCAAGATGAAGATTATTCGAAGTAATAGGCTTTAAACCTAATAAGCTCGCCGTTGGGTAACAACCAGGAACAGCAACAATTTTTGAATCAGCGAAAGACTCATCTAACCATTCGGCTAAACCATAATTGGCTTGCTCTAAAGCGGTTAAGTTTTTATGTTCAAAACCATAATAGGTCGGATAATCTGCTGCATCTTTTAATCGAAAGCCACCAGATAAGTCGAAAACTTTAACACCAACGTCTAAAAAGATATTGGCCCATTCAGCACTGTATTCATGCGGAGTAGCAAAAAATACCGCATCAATTGGCGTGGCAGCGTTTTTAACATGTTGATCGAACCAAGCAGGAGAAAATGCTTGTAAAGGTAAATCACAAACACCTTGGTATTTTGCATGAAGGTCTGAAAACAATAAGCCTTCAGATGCGCTATTTTCAGACACTAATAGATGAGCGATAGATATTTTATCATGCGCTGTTAATAAATTAATTAACTCAGCACCAACATAACCACTAGCGCCGATTATCGCGACGTTCATATTTTTAACCACGGGGAAAACCTCTAAATGCAATTTTATTCAACAAAATAATAGAAAAACCACGAAATAATAAACGCTAAAATCATCGCAGGGGTGAATTTTAAACGCGCTATCACAACATATCAATCTATTGTCGTCGAAAAGTTTTAAGCATTTTATTCGCGCCCATTACCCTGTGGTTAACTAAGGCTGGCTAATTTATCAACTAATGACTATTTATGCAATTAAAAAGAATAATTATTTCATCGGGGTTAGCAATGAATTAACCGAACGGTTCCATAGTTTTTGATGGTTTTTTACCGAAAAATAATCATTAGGCAACCAACAGCGCGGTAAAATATCTAGGTTTTTTCGTTCTTCAAAATTTGATGCCATTTGCGCTAATATTTCTAACAGGCGAGCCTTGCTAACGCGTGAGAAGCGTTTAGCGGTATCTTGAAAATACAAATTACTTTTTTTACCGATAGAAAGATCGTGACCAAAACTAATAAAAGCTAAATTTTTTGTCGCTTGTCGACACAAGGGTTCTTCGGGGGTTTTCGGATAGAATTGACTGACTACACCATATTCATAATAATCCATATCACTGCCATCATCCGCTTTAGGAATAAAAGTAACACCATAACCTTGAGGAAACATGCCTGTGATTTTATATAAACTATCCACCACAGATTGCTGGCAAGCACCGCGCTCTGCATTTAAATTCAAGACATTATAAACCTTAGGTAGTACTTTATAGTTATAATTGGCTTTGGTTGACATAATTATAGACGTATAGATTTGCGGTACTTTTAATAAGTTTCCAATGCCTTTTTTCGGATTGATGGCATTTTTCAATAATTGCCTAATGAATAATATTTTTTCACTTTCACGTTCAATAAAAAGCCGTTTTTCATCTCTGGAATTACCGGTATATTTTAAGGTGCCCAGCCCATCGACAATATATCGATTGGTTTCACGAAAGCTAATTTGCAAAAGACTTTTTCTTTCTTCTATGGTTAATGCTCGGTAAGGGTCTTCAGTTCCGCCCCCTGTTAATATTTTTTGTGCTTCAGGATGATGATTACCGATATCTTGTAATAATGCAGACATTACAATTGCCACTTTAATTTGTTCAGTAAAAACTTTATAACTTTCCGGGTTATTTAACTGAAAGTGACGATATCTATTACCACTATATCCCTCTAGGTATTTATTAACATACGCGTCATTTAAATGTTCGCTTAGGATGAGCTCATCTAATAATCGCAAACATAACACCGCTTTATAGATAGCTTTATGTTGATCATTAACGACGGCGATATTTTTACCTTCATTTGGGCTAATTAATTGAATAGTACCTAAAAATTGCGCCGATTTTCGTAGTGTCTCTTCGAAGTTTTCACCCTCACATAAATCAATGAGTAGATTACATATGGCAAGTAAATGTTTATGCCTTAACTCAGATTCTGCTTTTAGCTCAAAGTGATACATCTCTTGCGAAAGCTCAAGTTTATCAATTTCTGTTTTAAGCGCGGTAGTTTTAGCTGCGGCCACACTGGCTGACTGGATATTTAAACTGGCAATCTCTTGCTGGTAAGTATTTAATTGTTCTTGAATTGATAAATTTTGTTTATAAAATTCAGTAGCGCGATCAAAGACTGAATCTTTTTGAATAGTACGGTCACTAATTCGATTGATCAGGTGTCTAACTTCACTAGTAAAATGAGAATCTTGAGAATTTATTTTAGCCATATGCAAATAAAATGAACGGTCCTAAGTAATAAAATCACTTGAAAATCAGTAACTTTTATAAAATTAACATTTACATCAATATTTAGATTAATCACTAATCAATAAATAATCAACCGCAAGTTATTTTTATAACAAACTAGGGTCTGTTGACCTTTGTGTTATTTTTAAGCAATAGGCTATTTTATTCATTAACAAAATAGAATGAGTGCGGTTTAGTCCGCTAAATAAATGAATTCTAATGCAGTTAAGGGGGAAAATAGCCATTGCCCTTCGGGCTGAGGCCAAAATTGTCTTATGTTGCGTTAGAAATAATTCGTTTAGATCGCTAAATCTTGTTATTTCTGCCTTACCTAAGACAATTTTATCTCTCAGCTTAAATTATAAACAAAGATCAACAAACCCTAATAACAATTAATTTACCGTGATCAAAAAAGCCATCCGAAGATGGCTTGTTTATTTTCATGAATCGGGAGCTTATTGGCTGGCTAATAAACCTCGATTTAAGTCTTGAATAATATCTTCGACATCTTCAATACCGACAGAAATACGTACTAAAGATTGAGTAATGCCAGCAGCTAACTGGGCTTCAATTTCCATCCCGGCATGAGTCATAGTTGATGGGTGACTAATTAAACATTCAACACCACCTAGCGACTGCGCCAAAGTAAATAAAGATAAATTATCAAATAATACTTTAACCGCTTCAACACCACCTTTAACTTCAAAGCTCATCATAGCGCCAAAATCCGCTTGTTGGCGTTTCGCTAATTCATGACCTGGATGGTCTGCTAAACCAGGGTAATACACTTTTTCAATTGCGGGGTGAGTAGATAAGAATTCCGCCACTGCATTAGCATTAACTTGATGCTGCTTCATTCGTACCGGTAATGTTTTTAAACCACGTAAAGCAAGGAAGCTATCAAACGCTGAACCAGTAATACCGATACAATTCGCCCACCACGCCAATTCTTCACCTAGCTTTTGCTCTTTTGTCACTAAAACACCGCCAACCACATCACTGTGACCATTAATATATTTAGTGGTTGAATGGAAAACAATATCCGCCCCTAACGCTAATGGCTGTTGTAATACCGGCGATAAAAAGGTGTTATCAACCGCAACAATCGCGCCAACGTCATGACTTGCTTTCGCAATTTTTTCAATATCAACCAGTCGTAATAATGGATTACTTGGTGTTTCAATCAAGACAAGTTTAGGTTTTTGCGCTAACGCCTCGGCTAAAGCTGCTTCATCGTTTTGATCAACAACAATAACGTTAAATTGCCCGCGTTTAGCTAAATGAGTATATAAGCGATAACTACCGCCGTAACAATCATGAGGAATAACAACAGTATCGCCAACTGATAATAACTGACACGTTAAATGCACCGCTGACATACCTGTGCCGGTTACAATCCCAACGGCGCCGCCTTCTAGATCAGCAATAGCTTGACCAAAGGTTGCGCGAGTTGGATTACCTGTACGTGAATAATCAAATTGACGTTTTTCATTAAAACCTTTTAATGAATAAGTACTAGAAAGATGAATAGGACCAACAACAGCGCCATGCTGTGAATCAGTATTAATACCGGCAGTAACGGCTTTGGTGGCAATTTTAACCTTAGACATAGTTAACCTTTGATGAATAGTTACTTAGTCTGCTATCAGACTTGGAATTTAGATGTTTGGACGTCTATAACTCTAAATCTTTATGCCTATATAATCAAGCCAAATCTCAGTTACCTAGTCTGCTAGGTTTATTAAATCATGATAAGTTTAAGCATAAATGGCGTATTAATTGGTTAACTATTTATTTACTAACTAAAAATGGAACAATAAAAAGCGCACTAAAGTGTAGCGCGCTTTTAAGGTTATTCACTTTAGTCGATTAATAAGCTCTTACTTTAATATACTGACAGTTATTAGTTGGTGATAATTTAAAGGTTGAACCTGATAAGTTAGAGACTACTTGATAGTTTGCCGTAATCGTTTCAGCAACTGATGGATTGTCAGTTGAAGCGATCTCACCTCTAAAATTACAAGCACTATTCGTGTCGCTATCCCAGGCTTGTAAAGTTTCGTTACCTAAATCTCGATCAAACTTAATACAATTGGTACTAGCAATATTTATTTCAGTTTTTGTATTCCAAGTTACTGTTTTTTTACCCGAACATTCATCACTTGTTGGCGGCGGTGTTGGTGTTGTACTTGCTGATGCTTTGGTATAACAATGTTTTACCGTACCCGGAAGTGGATCACCAAAGGCAACATAATTACAAAGCACATTATCGGTTTGATTATAGAGATAGTTAAATGAACCACTGGCGCCGTAAGCGATATCCATTTCACCAGTAACAATTACCGTTGCTCTCATCTCGGCAGCATAAGTAAAACCTGCAGGCCCAATAGGAGTTTCAGGATCAGGCGTCGGTTCTGGTTCTGGTTCAGGCTCTGGCGTTGGAGTCGGCGTAGAACCACAACCACTGGTTAACTCATCAAAACAGCTGTACGTTTTTGACGGCTTTTCAATGCTTGAGTCTAAAACATTATCAATTTTCTTCAATTGATAATCCGCCTCAACCACTTTTGTACCGCCATCAACACGTAGATTATTTTTTGCGTGTACAGTTTCTTCCAGTAATTTAAACGTCGGCATACTCGTGCCTAAGGTGAATTCATTATTATATATATTAGAGTTTCGATGCTCTTGATAGGTAAAAATTCCGTGGGCGAAGTTATTGTCACTTTGCCAATCCATTTTATTATTACGAATAATAACGTCGGTACCTTTCAAATCGATAAAGCTGTCGGCGGCAGGATCACCAGAGGCACCAATAATACCTTCACCATTGATATAATTTGACTCAATAATAGTACCTTTAGTGCCAGACTTAATATCAAACGCTTCTGCTGTAATATTTGGCCCAATTGAACAACCGCCAATTCGGTTATTATTACTGTTATCTAATTTTGCCGAAGTATGGCCATCATGAGTACCAACATACACAGCTTCACCAAAGCCTTCTTGCCCTGAGCGTTTACCGGTATTGTGAATATAACAATTTGAAAGCGTGTTATTTGAACTGAAATATCTAAAATGTACCGCTTCAGCGCCAATATTAAAGACTTCAATATTATCTAACGTATTATTCTTACTCCCTTCAAGCATGATGCCTTTTTGTGCTGTGGTAAATTTTAAATCTTTTATTACCCAATGATCACCGGTTAAATAAAAGATATAGCCAGAATCAACAGACTCACCTTTAAGAATTTGTTTATTACCTTTCCATTTACTTCTGACAGTAATAGGGTTAGATGAAGTACCACTTTTATCACTATAAAAATGCGCTTTTGAGCTACCACTGGCACTACTGCCTTTAGCCCCGGTATATGAGCCTGGATTAACAATAATTTCATCGCCCGCGGCGGCATTTTTTAAAGCATTTTGTAAGTCAGTAGCATTATAAACATTAACTGTATCTGCAATGGCAAAACCACTGAAAGGTAACAAGCATGCAGCTAAAAGGTGAGATATTTTGAACGAGTTGGTGTTGATTTGAGTTTTCATTAAATCCCCTGATTCTATCGATATAATTATTTTAATTTTTAGTTATTAAGCATCCCTTTTTTTTATTTTATTTTTCCCTAAGTAACTTAAACATACACCCAATAAATTGGTAAGACAACCCTACCAAACCCACAAAAGTGTAAAGCGGTAAGGCAGATACGATCTAGTTTTATGATAAATATATGAATTTTAATCATTTAAAATGGCAAAAAATAGTATAAAAAAATACGATTGAACACTTTTTCACCAGAGTAATCAGCAGCTTTTGCTGTAAAAAACATTGGCAACGATTTTATTGATCAAAATTATTGAGTATTAGCAATTAGAAATATGATTGTTTTCCAAAAAAAGCTATAAATTGGCAAGAAAAGGAGGGATAAATATCTAGACATCTAAACTTCTACACATTCATAGTTGACTGTTACTAAGGAGTCAGTACAATTTAGCTTATAACAATAAATATTTTGAGGTTATTCATGGCAGAATGGAATGGCGAATATATTAACCCATACGCCGAACACGGGAAAAAAAGTGAGCAAGTAAAAAAAATTACCGTATCCATTCCTTTACGTGTATTAAAAGTATTAACTGACGAGCGTACTCGACGTCAAATTAATAACTTGCGACATGCCACTAACAGTGAATTGTTATGTGAAGCATTTCTGCATGCATTTACTGGACAGCCTTTACCTGATGATATTGATTTAGCTAAAGACAACAATGAAAAATTACCTGCCAGCGTTAGAGCCATTCTGATGGAAAAAGGTATAACGGACTTTAGCGTTTTTGAAGACGAAGATTAAACGCTCAAACGTTAATAACAACATTCCATAAAAAAAGGCGCTACTAGCGCCTTTTTTTTATGGAAAATCGACAGATACATTGTCTGCTATACGAAGACTAAATTCATACTCACTAAGCAGTAAGCTGAAAATGGCTTATTGACGGTTTATCATAGGCTTGAGTAATTTCTTTATAAAAGCTTTGTATCCGGCCAGCTCTGGCATCAACCTCTTCGGGACGACTTTTATTTACCTGTGCTTGCGAGCTCAAGGTGGCATTAATAAATTGATCGAAGTCAGCTGATTTATTAGCACTACTGTTGTATTCATCACTTTCTAAGCTTGCTGTATTACCTTCAAACTTATCTAAAATACTATTCGGCGGCGCGGTGTAATCATCCTTTCCGGCTAATTCAGGCTGATCAAGTTTCTGTGCTAATAACTCTGATTGCGCTTGTAAAATTAAGCGCGCAGCTTGAGATGCCACCCGAGTATCTTGTACCGATGGATTAGCGGGCGCTAATGCCGCTGAATGCACTTTTTGTAACTTGGTAATCGTTGCTTGCGGATCGCCTGAGACTGTTGATAAATCAACAGAAACTTCTCCGCCTGTTGCATATTTTTTACCGTCAGGACCCACAGTAAACGAATAATTAGGGGGACCTGTATGCGGACCGCCCACCGCCGCATGTGCCAATTCATGAGAGCGCACTTCCCGATCTCGCTGTGCTAATTCATTAATTTCTTGTTGTTCAGCGAATTCAGCAACCGGATCATGTTCTTGTTCGCCCTGCTCAGTACTTTTGGAGAACTGTTCAGCAGGGCTTTCTTTTTCTTGCCCTTCACCTTGAGACTGGTCGTTGATGGTTGAATTTTCAATTTCTGCTTGTTTTTTTATATTAGCAAAATCAATATGTTCATTATTTTGTGCAGGATTTTTCGCTTTATCTTTTTCGGAGGCAACACCTTTTTCCGCCGACGACGGGTGAGTTGGTGCTGGCTGAGTAATGACTTCCCGTTGAGAATTTTCACGACGCAAACTATCAGTCGGTGGATTAACCACTGTCGCTAATGGCAGGTTGTTGCTTTGGGTCGTAATGTTCATTGACTCTTTGCCTGTTAAATTAAACGCTGACGTCTAATAAAGTGCCTAAGGTTTCATCTGCTGTTTGAATGACTTCCGCAGAAGCTTTGGCTTGATATTCAGCCACCTTTAAATTCACAACTTCTTGCGTTAAATCTGCCGGTTGTGGTGGTTTAGTCGCTAAGACATCGGTCGTGGTGCTGGCACTACTACTTTGCTCCGCTTGAGACTGAACATCATAAGCGGTTGCGCTTGCTATCGCAGAAGCCGCTTCGTTAGCGTTTTCTTGCGCCTGATTAAATCCTTGCACGCCAACTTGAAAAGCTGATTGAATTTCCATAGTAACTCCAAACACTGCTTGTGTTTACTATTAGGTATTTGTTTAATTATTATACAAAACAGCTCAAAAGTAAATGATTGTTTCTTCGCCGCCCATATATACCAGTCACTTCAAGGTGCGTAGTTCAGCTGAATCCTACATCTTGAAGTGGTTTCGCTATCTCTTCTGAGTTAACGCTAGATTTTATCAAAGTGAATTTAGCCAATTTTGCAGCTGTTCACTAAACGCTTTCGGCTGTGATATAAAAGGGGCATGAGAAGCTTGTTGAAAGGTAAAAGACTGGCTTTTCGGTGCAAGCAGATCAATTTGTGCAATCACTTTTTTTGGCACTAAGCCGTCAAGGCGACCATACAAACGTAAAAACGGCTGTTCAATGGCGGCGAGTTGGCTGCGATAATCCGCACTTTCTAATAACGATAATGACTTGTCTAGAGTCAATTGTGATGGCATAGCATATTGCATCACCAAATCACTCACCAACTTAATATCAGCTCGAATATTAGGACTACCCATCGCTTGAATTTTTAAAAAGCCTTTAATCGTTTTTTCAGGGTTTTGCGCTAACTGCTGATGAAAGCCTTTTAAGACCTCAGCATCAATGCCCGGCCAATTGGCTTGTGCGACAAAATGTGGTGAGCTAGCAACAGTGACTAACCCTTGCACTTGCTTGGGAACGCTTAATGCGATTTCGGTCGCGACTAAACCGCCTAACGACCAACCAACATAAACAGCAGGTTTAGTAATAGTGTCAGTAATTAATTGTGCTATTGCGGCAACAGAATAAGTCGATAATTCAATATCTTGATTTTTTGCAAAGCCAGGAAGATCAACAGTGATCACTTCATAATCAGCTGAAAAACTGTCAAGTATTGGCTGCCATACCGCAGAATTAACACCCCAACCATGAATAAAAACGAGAGGAACTCCAGTTCCTTGACTGGAAATATTTAACTTATGAGTCATGCTTATTATTTATCTCTGTGATTTAGCTTAACAGTTGCAGGTTATGGAAAGCGTTATTTTACCTAATGGATTTAGGCAATGGAAATATTAAAAATGTGGTCGAATTATTGGTTCATTCAACCATTAAAAACAATCAAAGTTTGGTATCAAGAATTACCTTATTTACTCGGTCAGTGTACCCTTTGCCAAAGCCAATGTTATACCATGGCAATACTTTGTGATGATTGCTTAGTAGATCTGCCGCGTTTTTATCCACAACATCATAATTTATTAACCATTCCTAAAATAGCAAACCATATTAGCCATCAACATTTCGAACGCTTAATTTGCCTAGCGCCTTATCAGTGGCCTGTTGATACTTGGATAAATCAACTTAAATATCATCGGCAATTTCAATATGCGGCTTTATTAGCCAAGCTGTTGGCAAACCACCTAGTCGCTCTGGAACATTTTTCCGCCAGTAACAATGTTCACTATCTCGCCGTTCCTATTCATATCAAACGCTGGCAGCAACGTAGTTATAATCAAAGTCATTTAATTGCTGAGCAACTTATTAAGCAGCTTAATTTAAGTTACCTTGCAGAGTTAATTATTCGCCATAAAAACACCGAAAAGCAAGTGGGTAAAAATGGCGTTTTAAGAAGAAAAAACCTTAAAGGCGCTTTCCAAATTAATGCAAAGTTTTTACCTAAAGTTACTAATGCGAATTTTGTTATTGTTGATGATGTTATTACCACAGGCACCACAGTTAATGAAATCGCTAAGCTGCTTAAACGACATGGCGCTCGGTCGGTTACCGTATTAACTGTGGCGATTGCACTAGAGCCTTTGGCAAAAAATAAAAAAGAGCAATCAAAGCTTACAATATGAAGCCAAAACAAGTTAATTGGTTGAGATTAAATCGGCAAAGAACAAGCTATTAACAAATATTTTGGCTGAGCCTAACCAATAACCGCGAAACAATAAATTATCGCCAGTCGCAATGATTTTACCTTGACCAAATTCATGTGCGACGATCGCCGCTTGGCCCGCAATTCTGTTGACTAACAAATCATCGGTAAAGCCACTTAATAACGGCGTCGGTGAATATTTAGCGACTGTAGCAAAAGGCAGATTAACCTTTTCTATGATTGCCGTGCTGTTTTTAAATAGTGGTAAATTCGCCTTATTAAAGCCCAAAGTTAATGGATGGCTTAAATCTAATTGTGATTCAAATATAGCACCTGAAATTTCCCGTTTAGCATGAAATTCCGCTTTATCTTGAAAGCTCGACATATCATCTAAATACATATTGTCGATAGAATGCTGAGTCGCAAAACGCGCTTTTAATAAGCGCTGATCCGCTAGCCAGTTCGCGGCATTTTTTTGCGCATAGATAATACCGCCATCAATAAGATAGCTTTGTACTTGCTTAACCTGCGTTTCGGGTAAACCTGTGTAGTCGCCATCAACCAAAATCAAATGTGTGTAAGTAGCCAGTTTAATTGCCGGTAAACGCGACATTTCCACCAGCGTTACCGGAATATTCAAGGTATGGTCTAGATAATACATAACCTCACCTGCTTCAGATTCTGACACGCCTTGACCGCCAATTAATAATATTTTCGGCTGGCGCAAATTCACCATCGACGGGCTACCAATATCAGCGCCGCTTGCTGTCAAACCTGTTGTTAGTGGGAAAATTTTAATCTCACTGCTTGCTGCCGCTTCGGTTAGTACGCTCTGCCAGTTTGCTGACGTTTGAATAGCTGCTGGCACAACAATACTGCCGGCGGAGAAGGTTTTAACTGACTTATTTAGCTCTGCTGTAAATCCAGTTGTCGCCACCTTAGTAGCGATATTGCTGCTTAATAAACGGTATAACAACTTAGGTGCTAGCGAGTGGTGCCATTGGAACACATAAGCATAAGGTTCAGCCGTTGGTTCACTTGTTTGAAATTGCTCAGTTATCGCTATTTTATCCGCCGAATTTATATCGAATTCACCAGCTAACTTGAGATTGCGTGATTTTTCTATTGGATAAAAACTAATATTCATAGCTAGCGGTAATGTCCAACCAGAAATGTCATAGAATCGATTTTCTTGAAATTGTTTTTGTTGGTTAAATAAGGCTTTGATGACTCGATATTGCGGCTGATTAAGCGGCACATAAAAACTCGCTGCTTTGCTAAACACTTGGTCGTTATGTTTGAAGTCTTTTGCTAAAGCATACACCTTAATTTGATGTTGCTGTAAGGTCGACAGCAATAGATTAAGGCGATATTTATCATGTGCTTCATGTAATAAATAACCGTCAAATTCTTCATCATCCACTAAGTTTGCCACTTGCTGATAAAAATCAAAGCGATGTTGTTTTAATGCAGTTTTATTTGCTAACGCCCCATTTAATGTTGATAACGAGGTAATAACATTATTTTCAATGCCTTTCGTGAACGTCAGCACGCCGGTCTGGGTTTGATGTATTAAGCCGCGACTGCCCGCTTGTTCGAATAAAATTCCAACGCCTGCGTTAATGTCTGGATAGGTCGAGCCTTTACCATAATAAAAATCATCATAGCCTTCTTGTGAAAAATACAAACGCTTACTTTTATCTAACGCCGCTGCATGAGCACTTGCCAAACGGTGGGTTAATTCAATATTCTTTTGCGGCGTTAATGGATGAGTTCGGCTGACAATACCCGGCTGAAAAAAGTAACTTTTGTTAACATCCATCTCATGATAATCCGCCAAGACATGTGGTTGATATTGATGATAAATCGCCAGCCTATTTTGCGATTCTTGCTGAGTTAACATCAGCCAATCGCGGTTTAAATCAAACCAGTAATGATTCGTTCGTCCTGATGGCCAGCCTTGTTGGTGTTCAATATGAGCAGGATCGGCATTGGGCACCTCTGTGCTAAAGGTATCAAGCCAGCTAACATATCTGTCCATGCCATCAGGGTTTAAACTCGGCTCCAAAACAATAACGGCTTCATTTAATAAATTGATGACGTCTGGCGACTGGCTCGCTGCTAAATGATAAGCAACGGCCATAGCAGCTTGTGCGCCTGTTAATTCATCGCCATGAACACTATAACCTAACCAAATAACTAAGGGCTCGACTATCGGCTTTTTAAATGGCGGTTTTCTGTTGGCTAATAAATGAGTTAACTGCTTAATATTGTCAGCTGAGCTAATCGTTAAAATAAACTGATCACGGCGCTGATAACTTTGTCCAATGTTAGTAAATTTTACTCGTTCACTTTGCTCAGCCAGCCGAGTAAAAAACTGTTGCAGTTGATGATGACGTGCGTGGTGATGACCTAATTCAAAACCTAAAACTTGCTCAGGTGTAGTAATACCGGCGAGATAATTTTGATTTTTAGGTAAAAAATCTTGCACAGGCTTTGCCACAACCAAAGTATTTATCAATACCAAGCACAAAACCAATAACCTTAACCGCATGAATTTCACCTTAAATTTCAAAATTGCTGCTAATTTTGGCAACACCTAAAAATAACAAATAATCGGCCCAGACACTAGTCCAGTAACGCCTAAAGACCATTTAATTCCTTGATATATAATAATCAACTAGCCACTAATTGCTCATAAGAGTAGAATAGCGATAGTTGAGTATTTTAGTCAGGTAATGAGTTACCTGTAAGTATTAGAGTTTAAAACAAAATGATCAATATTTCAGAAAGCGCACAAGCACACTTCGTAAAATTATTATCACAGCAAGGTGAAGGCACTAGCATTCGCATTTTTGTCGTGAATCCTGGTACAACTAACGCAGAATGTGGTGTTTCTTACTGCCCAGTAGACGCTGTTGAACCTGAAGACATTGAATTACCATACAATGGCTTTTCGGCTTACATTGACTCCGCCAGCAAGCCATTTTTGGAAGACGCTGAAGTTGATTTTGTTACCGACCAAATGGGTTCTCAATTAACGTTAAAAGCGCCAAATGCAAAATTGAAAAAAGTGGCTGACGACGCCTCATTATTTGAGCGTGTTCATTACTTTTTACAAGCTGAAGTTAACCCACAATTAGCGGGTCACGGTGGCGACTGTACACTAGTAGAAATTACTGAAGACGGATATGCCGTTTTACAATTTGGTGGCGGCTGTAATGGTTGTAGTCAAATCGATGTAACAGTAAAAGACGGGATCGAAACTCAGTTAATTGAATTAATGGCCGGTGAAATCAAAGGCGTAAAAGATGCCACTGAACATGAACGCGGCGAACATTCATATTACTAAGTAATAAACTACTCAACATAATAATTATAATAATAAGTGAGTAATAAGAGATGGATTTTCTTAACAAACTAGGCCAAACACCAACTAAAAGCTTTCGCTATTTTTTAATAGGTTTATTGCTATTTACTCTTGGTGTTGGTCTGATTTATTTAGTCCCTGAGATCAGTGAAAATCTCCAAATTTTCAGCTTATCTCTTATTGGTTTAGGCTGCTTATTTGCAATTTGGGGTTATATCGGGATTTTTTCATCTCGATTATTAATTATCATGAATTCACACCCCGCCACTAAAAAAGAGCAAAACAAGCGCTAAGCAAGTTAAGCTCAAATTCAAATTTCTCTGCCTCTAAGGTTCTGGTTTTATTAATCGGCTCTTATTAAACGATAATGATAATGCCACGCTAAGGTTATGCCTCGGACAATCATAAAAGCAGAAAAAGCTAACCAAATAGCGTGATTCCCTAACGACTGAAAGATAAACCACAGCGGGAAAAAACCTAAAAAGGTTGATAAGATCATGCTATTGCGCATAATTTTAGTCTGCATTAAACCAATATAAACACCATCAAATAAATAACACCAACAAGCGATAATCGGCATCAACCACAGCCAAATAATATATTCTTGCGTGATCACTATTACTGATTCAATATTGGTCATTAGCCGAATTAAATAATCGCCAAAGACAATAAAACATAAGCTATAAAAGACGGCAAAAATTCCTGTCCATAACAATGAAATTTTTACCACTGTCATTAACTTTTCTTTATTATTAGCGCCTTTGGCTTCACCAACCAAAGCTTCAGCGCCATTGGCTATGCCATCAAGACCAAACGAAATTAACAATAAAAAGTTCAATAAAATAGCATTGGCTGCAACCACTTCATCACCCAGCCTTGCCCCTTGAAAGGTAATAAATAAAAAGCACAACTCTAAACATAAAGTACGCAACAGAATGTCGCGGTTTAAATGAAAAAACTGTTTAATTCTATCGACTGAGTATATGACTCGCCAATGAAAAATCACTTTGTTTTTCATCATGATTAGCCATTTATCTTGCCTGAATACCAGCCATAAACCCAATACTAAACCTAAATATTCGGCAATAACCGTCGCGGTTGCAGCGCCAGCAATTGACCAACCTAAACCTAAAACAAACCATAAATCTAAAATAAGATTAGTCAGGTTAGTAACAATCAGCAGCCACATCACAGTTTTCGCCTGTTGATTGCCGAGCAGCCAACCTAAAATGACTAAATTACCCAGGGCTGCCGGTAGGCCCCAAATACGAATTTGACCATAAATATTAGCGTAATGTTGGATTTCATTCGAACCGCCAGCAAGCCAAAGCCCCGCGGTTAAATACGGCGTTTGCAAACAGACAATAACCACACCCAATAAAAAAGCGACTGATAAACCTCTGATTAAAATAGATAAGTTATCAATACTGTTTTCACAGCCATATGCTTGTGCCGCTAAACCGGTAGACGACATCCGTAAAAATCCACATAACCAAATGATAAAGGTGATCAACATAGCGCCAACCGTTGCCCCACCAAGATAATAAGCATGAGATAAATGACCTAAAACAGCGGTATCCACTAAACCCAATAAAGGCACGGTAATATTTGATAAGATCATCGGCACAGCTAATGAAAATAACTGCTGGTGATAATTCGATTGTTTGAAAATATTCAATTACTTTCCCAAAAATGGACAATTCACTAGGATTTTCCCGTGAACAAGGTTACTTTTACGCAAAATATTATGATTTGTTAAAAACAAACTAATTAACAACAACGCGCTAAATCGCTAGTCGTTAAAATTTAAAAAGAGTGGTTCAATGTTTCTATCTACTTATTTTCGCTGTCGTTTTGCTTTAATTATCAATGCTTATTTTCTAGCTTTATTGACATTCAATGGGCAAGCTGCTGTCATTCTGCAATACCATCATGTCAGTGATACCACACCAACTAGTACCAGCATTTCGCCAAAGCAATTTAACAAACACCTGCAATATTTAGCCGATAATGATTTTACTGTCGTTGCGCTTTCAACATTAATTGAAGCAATAAAGAACAAACAAGCACTTAACGACAAAACTGTCGCGATTACTTTCGATGATGCTTATCTTAATATTCTAACCAATGCCAAGCCACTATTGGATAAATTTAATTATCCTTTTACTATTTTTATTAATCCGGCCAGTGCTGATCGTTATTCTGATAGTTTTTTATCTTGGCAACAACTGAAAGAATTGGCCGATGACAATGTCATTATTGCTAACCATAATTTTGAGCATGACTCGCTCGCTCGTATTCCCGAAGGTTTAACAGAAAAAGCTTGGCTGAAAAAACAAGGTGACTTAATTTTAGCCGCGGAACAAGTCATTAAAGAAAAAACCGGAAAGAGTTGGCGTTATTTTGCCTACCCGTATGGCGAATATAGCAAAGCCAATCAAGACTGGTTAACCGCCAATAACTTTATCGCTTTTGGTCAGCAATCAGGTGCTGTAGGTTTTGATACCGATTTATCGAATATTCCGCGTTTTCCGGCCGCCCAACCTTACGATAAACTCACCAGCTTAGTCGATAAGTTACACTCGCTGCCCTTTTCAATCAAAGTATCAGGCCCTGCAGCAGGTGATTTATTTAAATATGGCGAGTTAACCGGCGCAACTTTTGTCCTTGGTAATAATAATATTAATAACCACCAAGTGAGCTGTTATGTGTCAAATCTTGGCCGCCAAGAACTCACGTGGCTGGATGAAAAAACATTCGCCATTAAGTTTTCAAAAACGCTACCAAGCGGACGCGTGAAAATTAACTGTACCGCGCCAAACCGCGAAGATGCTAGCCGTTATCACTGGTTTTCAAAGGTATGGATGGTGTTAGAAGAAAACGGGCAATGGTACCCGTTATAAAGATGCGTTAATGCGTAATAAGACTTAACCCCGGCTAAGGTTAACTGATGCTCAGTCTTATTTCGCCAACTGCGCCGCAAGCGCAACCACTTTAGCAAAATCACTCACCAGCTTATCACCTTCAACAATTGGCAATTCGCCTAGCTGATGTTGCGGTTTAAAAATCGCCGCGATTTTTCCTTTAGGGTTGATCAAAACAATAGAAGCACTGTGATCCACTAAATAACTATTCGCTGCTTGCTCAGGTGCTCCGGAAGCAAGCAAATGGCTAGCAGCATCATCGCCATCAGTTATCGCATACATCAAGCCCAAGTTGCGTGCGAAAGGAAACAGCACCTCATGCCCTGCTCTTAAGGCAATAAAATCAGGATGAAAATAATTAATGTACTGAGACAGTTTATCTTGGCTGTCACGCGCTGGATCGACCGAAACTAATAACACCTGGTTGTTCGGTGTGATCGCCTGTAAATCACCATAAGCAAAGTTTAGCTCTTGTAAGGTTGTCGGGCAGACATCAGGACAAGAAGTATAACCAAAAAACACCCACGACCACTTTCCTTGTAGCGAAGCATTATTAAATACTTGCCCTTGGTGATCGGTCATTTCAAACGCTTTAATATCTCGCTGCTGCTGATAATACAATGCATATTCAGGTAACGCTAAGTTATTACTTTTTACATAAACCATAGCGCCAACAGCGAGTGATGCCAGAGCGATGATCAGATATAACAATTTATTCATTTTTTACTGCTTACTTACTAAAATATGGACTAATAAAAAGACTATTAAAGAGATTATTAAACGGGCTAACAAATCAGTTAAAAGTTAACTCACCGGCAGCAAATAATGATCTAATAACAAGATGATAAACAATACCATTAAGTGAATAATGGAGAACTTAAAAGTGTCCATCGCGGTATTTTCATCGGCACTAAATTTCAACTTCCAAGCATAAGCAAAAAACATTAAATTTAAAGCAACCGCGCCGATTAAATAAAGCCAATTACTCATCCCGACTAAATAAGGCAACAAACCAACAATAAACAGCAATACTGTGTATAACAAGATTTGTGTTTTGGTAAAGTTTATTCCATGTGTTACGGGTAACATGGGAATATTAACTTTCGCATAATCATTTCGGCGGTGAATCGCCAGCGCCCAAAAATGCGGCGGAGTCCAAGTGAAGATCAATAAGACCAATAACAAGGCATGCGGATGAACTTCATTCGTCATTGAGGTCCAGCCCAATAATGGCGGGATCGCACCAGCTAAACCACCAATAGTAATATTTTGTGGTGTCGCCCGTTTTAAATACATTGTATAAACAACGCTATAACCAACCAAGCCCGCGAGCGTTAACCATGCCGTGAGTGCGTTAACCAAGGCATACAAAATCACAAAACCTAAAACGGCGATACTAAGAGCAAAAAGAATGGCATTTTGCTGGCTGATTTTACCATTAGGGATCGGCCGGTTATGCGTACGCCCCATAATGCTATCAATCCGCTGATCAACAATATGATTAATTGCCGCTGCAGCCGATGAAAGTAAACCTATACCTAACATCGACGAAATTAATAGTTGCCAAGGAATAGTACTTGGCACTGATAGACACATACCAACTAAAGCCGTTAATACTAATAAAGCAACAACACGCGGTTTGGTTATTTCATAATAATCACGCCATGAAGCTTTTGAAACTGATGCCTCTGACGATACAACACTTGTTTCACTCATTAACTTTCCCTTTTGGCAATGAACCGATATTGAACAACTTATAGGTTAACGAAAGTAACACTAACATCAAACAAGCAGCAACGACATTATGACTTACCGCCACAAAAAGCGGTAACGAGAACCAAATATTACTGATCCCTAACCCGACTTGTACACTTAAAACCGCAAGCAATAAACCAGCGCTGCGTTTTAATAATAAACTGGTCGCTGATTTAAAAACCAAGAGCGCGAGCCAAGCTAGATAAACAGCGGTAATAATAGCGCCAAAGCGATGCATTACATGAATAGTCAAACGTTCATCATGATCTAAATGGCCAAATTCGTAGCTATCACGATGTGGTGGAATTAAGTCAAATGAATCAGCGAACGTGAGTTGTGATTGCCAACCGGCTTGGCAAATGGGTAATTCTGTACAAACTAACGCAGCATAATTTGATGAGGTCCAGCCACCTAAGGCGATTTGCAGCACTAAAATAAAGACGCCAATTAAGGCCGGTTTTTTCAATTTAGCTAATTTTTCAGCATCAGCAACTGGCTTGTTTTTTTGCCGTTCGCCTAACCTTAAATACAAAATAAACAGTAAACATAAGGTGGTAAAACCGCCCAGTAAATGCCCCATCACCACAATCGGCATTAACTTCATGGTAACCGTCCACATGCCTAAAGCGGCTTGAAAAATTACCACTGCTAAAATAGTTAAAGGCAATTTCACCGGACTCCCCGTGTTTCGCTGCTTAACGCAGATAATGGCAATCGCCAGAATTAATAAACCTAACGAGCCAGCAAAATAACGATGGATCATTTCATTCCATGCTTTTTCAGGTTCAACTAAGCGATCAGGAAAGGCTTGTTGCGCTTTATCAATTTGCTCTGCCGTTTCTGGCACATCAATCAAACCATAACAGCCCGGCCAGTCAGGGCAACCTAAACCAGCATGAGTTAAACGGGTATAAGCGCCTAAACTGACCACTAAAATCGCTAATAAAATACTAATAAAAACAAGCTTACGTAAAGAAAATACCCTGTTCATCGTTAGCCCACCTTCGAATACTTTAATAACTTTTTCATATCAGCTAAAACGGCTTTACCAAAGCTAGGAATGTTATCGTTCGAAGTAGGTAAGTGATGGCTCATTAAAATATTGCCCATAGGGTCAACAACATAAAGTTTTGTTTGATCGGCATTGGTTAGCGCTTTATTTGACGCTTGGGTAAATTGCCATTCATGTTGACGCACTGTCGCTAACTGTTCGGAACTTAGACTCGATTGATAAAGTGCTACCGGAGTAACACGCGGCATTTCTTTGCCAAGCGCAATATAGGTATTATTAACGCCGACTAAAACCTGTTGGCATAATTGCTCACAGTTTTCAGGCAACAGATAAACCAATAACCATTGTTTATCTTCAGGGTGTGCGGCTAAGCCAAGGTTTGTTATTGGTAAAGGTGGTTCAAGTAACTCACCTTGGTTGGTAACGCCATATTCTAGCCACTGAAATGTCAGTGCTAATTTCGCCAAAATAATCGGTAATGCAAAAGCGAGGATAACCATAACAAGGCTTTTACGTGATTTATTGCGCTGATTTATATCCATCTAAAACCTACCACTGTTATTTTTGTTTATTATTATTTTATCGTTATTCACACGGCTAAAGTACTTATTGGGGCGTACTACTGAGTTTCGCCTTTCTTGCTGCCCACAACATTAACAAGCACCACGCAACAGCTAAACTAAACCACTGAAACGCATAACCTCGATGTTTTTCTGGCGGCATAACAATCGCTTGCCAATTTTTTTCATAACCTAGTGTTTCTTTTTTATCTAAGTAAACCACAAAGGGCAAGAGTTGTTTATCAATTAATTGGGCTAATTTGCCAATATTTATTTGTTGGATCAGTTGCGGCCAGGGCGCAGGAGTTAAATTTTCTTCCGCTAGGGTGATGCCTTTTTCGATAATGCGAATATTACCGGTCAATGAAACCTTGCCCGTTAAAGCCTTGAGCGTCGGTTTTATTTGTCGGGTTCTATCACCGGCATACCAACCTAAATTAACCAGCACATAACCTTGCTCTGTAATTAACGGTTGAATCACTCTAAAACCATATTTGCCATTAAACATTTGATTGTCTAACAGGAAAATAATGTCGGGAATAAACTCACCAATAAGCTCAACCGGTAAATCGTTAATCTCTTCAAGGCTGGAAAAGGTATCTTTTAACGCTAGAATCTCTGCCAGCGAAAATACACCAGCAGTTTTTAATTGCTCAATTTTTACAAGTCGCAGCTCTTTTTCGACCGCACGTTGAATTTGCCATAATCCTAACTTGACCAAAGCAAAAAATACCAGCAAGGTAATAACTAACCATATGCCATTAATCGCTAGATATTTTTTAACGCGAAACTTATTCAAGTGTTGAGTAAAGTGTAAATAACTCATGGCTTAAACATCTAAAAAGAGTGTAAAAATGTTAGTTAAAGTGATCGTTGTTGGGTTATTAGCTTTTATGATATACAACTTATTCAAAGCCTTATTTATAATGAATAAAAACGACCCTGACCAACCAAAAATGTCTACTTACATTGGTCGTCGGGTAATGACATCAGTAGTTATTGTTATTCTACTGCTTATTCTGATTGCTACTGGAGTGATAACACCTAATCCGCGCCCTTATTAATAATTATCGACTTTAACGAATCTTGATTAAAATTGAGGTGCACTGCTCAAAGCATTGACACACCTCAATTCAAATTGACTTTTGTGCTTATTAACTGACGCTAAATAATATAAACGAAAGCAAATAACAACACCCAAACCACATCAACAAAATGCCAATACCAACTTGCTGCTTGAAAAGCAAAGTGATTCTCTGGCGTAAAATGACCTTTTAAAACACGGAAAAACATCACCAATAACATCACTGTGCCTAAGGTGACATGGAAACCATGAAAGCCTGTTAACATAAAGAAGGTGTTGCCATAAATACCGCTTGCTAACGTTAAGCCCATTTGTGAATAGGCATGAATATACTCTTCCACTTGTAACACTAAGAAAATAGCGCCTAACAATACGGTAATGCCTAACCAGATTTTCAATTTACTGCGTTCATTTTTTTCTAATGCTACATGTGCAAAATGTGCGGTAACTGATGAGGTTAATAAAATGAGCGTGTTATATAGCGGTAAACCATTCCAGCCCATACCTTCAGTTTCAGTACCGTCTGGGGTTTTTATTAATGGCCAAGAAGCGGTAAATTCTGGCCACAAGACAGCCGCAGTCATAGCATTATTACTAGCTCCGTCTAACCAAGGGACAGAAAAAGTACGGGCATAAAGTAAAGCGCCAAAAAAAGCGGCGAAAAACATTACTTCGGAAAAAATAAACCAGCTCATGCCTTGTTTGAATGATTGGTCCATTTGATGGCTATATTTACCAGCCATTGACTCATCAATAACATTACCAAACCAGCCAACAACCATATAGATAACTAAAGCGATGCCGGCTAATAACACCCATCCGCCCCAGCCTGCTTCTTCAACCTTTAATGTTGATACGTACTCGCCGGCACCTATCGCAATTAAAAATAACGCCACCGCACCAACAATTGGCCAATGGCTTTGGGCCGGTACGTAATACGATTCATATTCTTTTGTTGTCATCGTCTTTCCTCTTTAACAGTGGCTACGTTTATGAGCTAGCATTGGCCGTAATATCGTATAAAGTATACGACAAGGTCAGTGTCGAAATATCGCTTGGCAATTCTGGATCAACATAAAACTGCAGACCCATTTCAACTTCTTCACTGGCTTTTAACGGTTGCTGATTAAAACAAAAACATTCAATTTTTTGTAAATAAACCGCTGCTCTCCCCGGCGACACAGAAGGAACTGCTTGACCAACAATATCGCGAGTAGACTCATTTTTTGCGTAAAACTTCACTAATTTCATTTCACCCGGATGTACACTCACTTCATTAACCATAGGTTCGAACTGCCAAGGAATACCTTTGGCATTACGGCTAATAAATTGCACTGTCACTAAACGACTTCGGTCAACACCATCTGCTTGATAAGTAGCTGCGCTGGTATTGGTTTTTCCGTTTAATCCGGTGATATCACAAAACACATCATATAAAGGCACTAAAGCAAAACCAAAACCAAACATAGCAAATACCACCAAGACCAATTTTTTCACGGTTTTTGTGGTTTTTTCCTGCTGCGTTAGCGCTGGCTTAATTTCTGGCTCTAGTTCTGACATGTTTTCCCTATTTTCAAATTAATCATCTAATTATTAGTTGAGTTGAACTTTAAGTGATTTCGTTGAGCTTCGAGGCGAATATGCGACACGTAGACTCCTACTTGAGCATATTCAACGAAGTAATCGGCGAAATCACGACAAGTTCATTCAACTAATCAATTTTAGGTGGTGTTGTGAACGTATGATATGGCGCTGGACTAGGTACAGTCCATTCCAAACCTTCCGCTCCTTCCCAAGGTTTCGCTGGCGCTTTTTCGCCGCCGCGAATACATTTGATCACCAGCACTAAGAAAATCAGTTGCGATAAACCAAAGGCAAAACCACCAATACTGACCCACTTATTAAAGTCAGCAAACTGTAGCGCATAATCAGGAATACGGCGCGGCATGCCCGCTAAACCTAAAAAGTGCATTGGGAAGAACAATAAATTCACTGAAATTAATGAACACCAAAAATGCCACTTACTTAAGCAATCGTTGTACATGTGGCCCGTCCATTTAGGTAACCAATAATAAGCGCCCGCATAAATTGAGAACAGCGCGCCAGTTACTAGTACATAATGGAAATGAGCAACCACGAAGTAGGTATCATGATATTGAAAATCAACCGGCGTCATTGCCAACATCAAGCCAGAGAAGCCACCAATAGTGAACAAGATAACAAAAGCAATTGAAAACAACATTGAGGTTTCAAAGCTGATTGAACCACGCCACATGGTTGCCGCCCAGTTAAATACTTTCACCCCAGTTGGCACCGCAATCAGCATAGTACAATACATAAAAAACAGTTCACCAAATAATGGCATCCCCGTGGTAAACATATGGTGCGCCCAAACAATAAACGACAAGAACGCAATTGACGCTGTGGCATAAACCATTGAACTATAACCAAATAACCTCTTACGAGCATAAGCTGGAATAGTCGTTGAGACAATACCAAAAGCTGGCAAGATCATAATGTAAACTTCAGGGTGACCAAAGAACCAGAAAATATGCTGGAACATCACCGGATCACCACCACCTGCGGCATCAAAGAAACTGGTGCCAAAGTAGGTATCAGTTAACACCATGGTAACGGTCCCGGCGAGCACCGGCATTACGGCAATCAACAAGTAGGCGGTAATGAAAAACGTCCACACAAACAGTGGCATTTTCATATATGTCATACCAGGAGCACGTAAATTCATAATGGTAACAACTATGTTAATTGCCCCCATGATTGAAGAGATACCCATAATATGAACTGCAAAGACGAAAAACGCTGTGCTGCCATTACTGTATGTGGTTGATAATGGCGCGTAGAAAGTCCAACCAAAGTTTGGCGCACCACTTTCCATAAAAAACGACATCAATAAAATACTGAACGCAAATGGTAAAATCCAAAAGCTCCAGTTATTTAAGCGCGGCAAGGCCATGTCTGGCGCACCAATCATCATTGGTAACATCCAGTTAGCCAAACCGGTAAAAGCTGGCATAATGGCGCCAAACACCATGATCAAACCATGTACTGTGGTCATTTGGTTAAAGAAATCTGGTTCAACAATTTGTAATCCCGGCTGAAATAACTCAGCTCGGATCACCATTGCCATCGCACCGCCTATCAAAAACATGATAAACGAGAACCATAAATACATAGAACCGATATCTTTATGGTTGGTGGTATAGAACCAACGTTTAATACCCGTCATTTTGTGGTCGTGATGCTCGCCATCAGCGTGCGAATCATGAAGTGTTTCTGTTGTCATAATAAGTCCTCCTTACTTCGCACTTGCTTGGTTGCTAAACTCTACAACATCAGCGGGTTGAACTAGGTCACCAGTATTATTACCCCAAGCATTTCGCTCATAAGTAATCACTGCTGCCATTTGTGTTTTAGTTAACATACCTTTAAAAGCGGCCATCGCAGGGTTTTTACTACTGCCATTGAACACCATATCAATATGAGTAGATACATCACCTTTAACAATTGGGCTGTTTAATAGCGCTGGGAATACGGGTGGCATACCAGCCCCTGTGGGTTGATGACATGCTGAACATGAGGCTGTATAAACTTGCTCTCCCATCGTCATCAATTCATCTTTACTATAAACCTTGGTTAAGTCTTCAGCAGGAACCGCTTCGGCAACTTTTTCACTTACCGCCTCAGTTACTTGCTCAACTGCATCATCAACGGCGGCGGCAACACCACCAGTTATAGCACCTACATCAGCAGCTTGTACGGTATCACCGGTATTGTTATCCCAAGCATTACGCTCGTAAGTAACAACCGCAGCTAATTCTTTTAAACTTAACTGTTTAGCAAAAGATGGCATACCATTTTTACCTTTAGCGACGATCGAAATATGCTCAGTAACACTACCCGTAGTTGCAACCGCACTACCTTTTAAGGCAGGGAACGCCGGCGGTAAACCTAAACCAGAGGGTTGATGACATGCTGCACAATGGGCAAGGTAGGCTTGCTCACCTAAGCTCATTAATTCATCCATGCCTAACGTTGCATTTAATGATGCTTTTTCAGCTTCAGCAGCTTGTGCAATCAAAGCATTTTGCTCTTCAATCCACACAGCATAATCAGCTTCAGATTTGACAATAACTACAACCGGCATAAAACCGTGATCTTTACCACAAAGCTCAGCACACTGGCCGCGATAAATACCGGGTTCATCGACAATAGTCCAAGCTTCATTAATAAATCCAGGGTTTGCATCTTGTTTAACCGCAAACGCAGGAACCCACCAAGAATGAATAACATCATCGGAAGTGATTAAAAATCTAACTTTTTTATTAACTGGAATAACGAGCGGTTTATCAACTTCTAACAAGTAATTGACACCTTTTTTAGCACCTTCGCCATTGAGGTTGTCATATTGCTCTTTTGGTGTTGAAAGTACGGAGTAATATTCAATATCTTGGTCAAAATATTTATAATGCCACTTCCACTGAGAACCCGTGACTTGAATGGTAATATCAGAATTATCATTATTTTCCATATCAATCAGCGTACTCGTTGCTGGTATCGCCATTGCTATTAAAATAACAATTGGAATAGCGGTCCATAATATTTCAACTTTAGTGCTTTCATGAAAGGTGGCAGGTTTTACGCCTTTAGATTTGCGATGGAAGATCATTGACCAAAACATAGCACCAAAAACCACGGCACCAATGGCAGTACAAATCCACATCACCAGCATATGCAAATCATAAACATCACGACTAACGGCTGTAACACCTTTCGTTAAGTTTAATTGCATGTCTGCCCAAGCTGAACTGGAAATTAAACTTCCCAACAACAGCCAACCTAGGTTACGTCTCTTCACTCGACATCTCCTCTGTCTTTAAAAAAAGAAAACAAAATAGGCATACAGGGTAATGCACAGCTCACTGAATTATATTCTGTTGATTACTTGTTATTTTATTTGACGATAAGGCTTTTTAGCCCGTGTCTTTATAATTATCTCGTTATTTTTTATACGCTTTCTGGATTAGAATTACCCAAAATTTGATAGAGGTCAACGTTTAATTATTGAGCAATTACTTTAAAAACCCCAATAATATCAATGGAGTATTAGCTCTAAGTGCAGGTGGAATATAGGATATAGAACAAAAACAGAGGAAAATTAGAAGTAAAAATAAGAAAAAATGAAGGATTTATGAAAACCCTTCATTTATGAATAAAAGCAAGCGCTTAGTTACATCCAGTCGGCATTACGAATAACGCCAACAGCAATCCCTTCAACGTTAAAACTTTGTGTCGTTAAATCGACTTTAATTGGTGAAAAATCTTCATTTTCGGCATGTAAATAAACAACATTACCTTCACGTTTAAAACGCTTAACCGTGACATCGTCTTCAACACGAGCAACAATTACTTGCCCGTTTTTAACATCAGTGGTTTGATGAACCGCTAATAAATCGCCGTCTAAAATACCAATATCTTTCATACTTTCACCATTAACGCGTAGTAAATAATCAGCATTAGGATGAAACAAACTACCATCAACTTTATAGCGTTCTTCAATATGTTCAATTGCCATAATTGGCTCGCCAGCGGCAACACGGCCGATTAATGGCAACCCTTCTTCTTCAATAAATTGCTCAGCTAGGCGAATACCACGAGAAGTGCCGGGTAACATATCAATATAACCTTTTTTCGCTAAAGCTTTTAAATGCTCCTCGGCAGCGTTAGCTGACTTAAAACCAAAAAAACTCGCTATTTCAGCCCGGGTTGGTGGCATGCCGGTTTCTGAAATTTTATCTTTGATCAGGTCAAATATTTGCCCTTGTCGTGCCGTTAACGGTTTCATAATTTTCCTGTGACTTTATACAGTAATAACTGTCAGTATATACAGACTGTATATAAACTCAAGTAGAGATTATTTATTAAACGTTGTACGGCTGTGGGATCCAGTTTAAAAATAAAAAAATCCAGCATCGTTAAACTTCGAAATAATTTATACCATTGAACTAAAACAACCTAAGCAACTGATCTAATTATAAAAATAAACACCTATTAAATAGGAACAAAGACGGGAAGTTTTCTGCTTGCCAATTAATCGATAAAATAGCGCCATAAGGCGGCTTGCGTTGATTTTACTTAATGGCTGATCAGAGCCTAAATTTTTACCGTATATTTTCTCTTTTATCATTACTGTCATGTTACTTAGACTTCTCAGCAACACACGTCGACCAGTTAATTAACTACTTTAACTTCATGAAAATATAGGGATTAACATTATTTTTAAATTAGGATATTACTGAGAAGTCTTAGTAATATCCTTGCACCGACAGGTTTTAAATATTTGGGTTTCTAATGCTTTGAAATTATGGGATATTAATGAGAATTAAATAAGTTTTATGGGACGGACATTACTGAGAAGTATCCATAATAAGCTGTTAGGGCACCAAGGAAGTTCTGCTATGAAATATATCACCGCAGTTTTTTTCTTTTCTATCATTAAATGTGATTGCAGTAGATGGTTTGGTTACACAATTTGTTATAACTAAAACAATCAAAATATCTGAAGAATCGGAAACGCGTCAAATTTATAATAATGCGGTATTAGTTAACTTTAATGATGTTCATTCAATTGATTTTAAAGGTCAATATACATTCAAAATAACTACTCGTACCGACGACTTTAAGAAAGTGAACATGTTAATCAACCTTAAAGATATCGACAGGTAAACATATTATGTGGGTGGTCACGCTATGGATTTATCGGTAGGAGACTCGACAAGCTTTGAGTTGAATCTTAGCAATACAAATATAACATACAGCGTAGAGCTTGATACGTCATATGGTAAGTTGCCTTAGTTGCTTAAACGGACAAAAAACAGCTGGCTTTTAATTAGGCGTTAGCTTACAAGGAAGTATTCAAGCATTGGCAACTCTAATTGGTTTTGTCTTATTATTCATTCCCCTTGTGGCAATGGATTATTATTCACATAAAGAGTTCGATTTATCGCTTTCTGATAACCTTAAAAAGTGGCGTGTAGCTAAATACACCGCTATTTTAATTGTATTTTTATATTGTATTCACCTTTTAATAAATGGTCATGAATATGTGATAATGGATGAGCACCAAAATACAACCTACTTAGAAGACTGGTTTAGATGTTTAGCTGGGATAGTTTATTCTAAACCTGCGGGTTACTGCCTTAGTGAGTCTAGCTCACCTTACGGAACTGACATGAAAGAAGATTATGCTTTCATTATTGGTTGGCTTGGCTTGTTATATTTTACTTGGGTAGTGTTTCTAGAGAGTTTGTAAGCTAACAAGAACTAAAAACAGCTGGCTATTGCCCCTTCGTCGCTAATTTTAACTAACTATTTTACCGCTTATAAAAGCGTTAGTAAGAACCTAACTATGATCAAAATTCCACATACGGATAATATTTTTGAAATCATCCCATTTTTAACCGAATCGGAATGCTTGGAGTACATTCTTTTTAGTGAACAATCTGGTTATGAAATTGCGGATGTTCAACTTGAAAATAGTAGGGAACATTTATCAAACATTAGAAATAATGAAAGATATGATTATTTTTCTGATGAATTAGCTTCTGAGCTTTGGAAACGACTAGATGGCCATCTATTCCCTCTGTTTTTGGGTAAAAAGGCTGTAAATTTATCGCCCCATTTTCGTTTTTATAAGTATCAAAGTGGTCAAAAATTTAATATGCACAAAGATGGTCGCCAAAAAATAAATGACAACGAAACTCTGTTTACTTTTTTAATTTACCTGAACGATAATTATACTGGCGGTAACACTGAGTTTCGCTCAGAAAATTTATCTATTCAGCCTAAAGTAGGTTCAGCTCTATGTTTTGAACATCATGAATGGCATCAAGGTTCGGTTGTAACTTCAGGCATAAAATATATTTTACGTACCGATGTAGTCTATTGCTAACAAGAACTTTAAGCAGGCAAAAAACAGTTGGCTTTTGCTCGTTCGTCGCTAATTTTAGCCTACAATTTTTCGCCGCTTAGCAAGGCGTTATATTTCAGGGGAAATTTTGACTATATATTTCTATACAAAACTTGATGAGTTTGGTGAATTTTCAAACTTTTCTAAACATGGTGTTGAAATGGATGGGGTTTGGTGGGAAACAGTCGAACATTTTTTCCAAGCTCAAAAGTTTGAAAATAATGAACATCGTGAAGCTATTCGAAATGCTTATAATTCAAAACAAGCTGCCGAATTAGGTCGTAGCCGCAAAGTACCTATCCGAGAGGATTGGGAATTGATCAAAGACAATATTATGTATCAAGCAGTCTTAAAGAAATTTCAAACTCACGATTCGCTTAGAGCAAAACTTATCTCTACAGGTAATCAAGGTATAGTTGAAAATGCACCCGGAGATTATTACTGGGGTTGTGGTAAAACAGGAACAGGTTTAAATAAGTTAGGCTTGATTCTAATGAAAGTAAGATCTGTATTGGCATAACTGCAACATAAGTCATTACAATAAAGAAAAAAAGGTTGGCTTTCGTTCACGCCTCATTTATTTTATTGTCGCTCAGCAAAGCGTTAGCAATCTCGGAGACTATTTTGAAACTTGAGGCTTCATTAATTTTATCAGTTGTTCTTGTTTTTCAAGGGTGCACACATACCCGTGTCAAACCCGAAAACCATATATTTCAAGGAGAGACGGTTCCTATAAAGGTTCAATCACAAGCCTTAGCTAATTACCGTTATATTCCAATTATTAACTCTCGATCTATAGTGGTCAGTGTTTTTTCTAAAGAGCAGCATTGTGCGAATAACTTTAACCAACAAGCGAAGTATTTATATAGCCAAGAGCTACTAAAAGAATCTCCATCAAAAACACTAAAGTTACCAAAAGATAAAGATGTTTATATTAAAGTAAGTAATCATTGGGCTACGCCAGGAGCGGCACAAATTGATTGCTTTCAAGTTCTTTCATTTAAAACAGAGATGAATAAACGTTATGAATTAGAAATGGACATAACTAACTCAAATTTTCCCCGCGGTTACAAATGCCCATTGCAAATAAAAGCCTACCAAGAAAATAAGCGATCAGATGTTTTAAACTTAAAAGATTTAACACCACAATATGAGTTATTTATTGACGGTAAATCTAACGCTGCTAAATGTGAAAGCTAACAATCAATTCAAGTGATATTTTTTACTAGGAGGCTCTAATGAATAAATTCATAACTTTAATCAATGTGGCAGGTAAAGGTTTGTTGGCTGGTGCGGGTGCGACACTTTTTGGCCTAGTATTTTTTTCCTTATCATTTAGTAATCAAGAGCCATTAAATATAGGTTCACTTGTCGCCATTACTTCAGGTTTAGCTTGTGTTTTTATGGCCTTTAATTTTAAAGCATGGCAGATAAAACGTAAATAGAACAAAACACTCAAACGGACATACAACCGTTGGCTTTTGGTAAATAAAATCGCTACTGGGGTTAACAAAATCACCCTATTTATGGTCAGATGGCCAGTAAGAGCTAAACTTAGTAGTAAGCCGGAGCAAAGGAGGGATAATAATGGATAGGTTTTTAAAGCTAACAACCAAGCTAACCAACCCTAGTATTTCTACCAAAGACAAACTAAATGAAATTTGCCTGACCACCGCTGCTATTATTCAAGGTACCAGTAGAGTGAGTTTATGGCGATTTACTGAAAATTTTGACGCGATAACATGCACAATTTGTTATGACTTAAATGAAGGAAGCTTTACCTCTGAACAAGTGCTACATAAAAGTGACTATACTGAATATTTCACCGCGATTTTAGCGCACGAAGTGATTAATGCAGCCGATGCCAGAGCACACCCCGCAACTAAGTGTTTTACTACCACTTATTTTAAACCACTCAAAATATATTCATTATTAGATTTTATTTTGTACCGCGATTTTCAACCATATGGCGTTATCTGCTGTGAAAGTGTGAATAAGTCAGTTAATTGGACTGATGAAGATGTCGAGTCATTAAAACGTATCGCAAGATCCAGCTCAATGTATTTCACCCCGACAGAAGGTAGCGATTAAACATTTTGTCGCGCAGTGAGATAAAGCTAAGCTAATTTAATTAAACCAACAACAGATTAAAGTGCCAAGGTAACATGCAAAAACATAAAAAAATCAAATGCCTATTCTGCCTGTTTGTTGTTAGCGCTATGGCATTTATCACGGTTAAAGCCGCCGCTGTGCAAGCGCCTTTAGTTTTCACCCAAACCTACTTAGGTGAGAATTTTTTATGTGCTCAAAACGCCTTAAAAATAGCTTATGCTGAATTGGATCGAGAAGTAACCTTTTTAACCCTACCAAGTAAACGCGCGTTAAAATACGCCAATGAAGGTAAAGCCGATGGCGAAATGATTCGGGTACATGGTGTTGAAAAAGACTACCCAAATTTGGTTAAAATTCCGGTTCCTATTTGTGAAGTTGACTCAGTCATGATTGCCAATGAAAAAGTTAATATTTCAACTTATGAAGATATAAAAAAATATCGCTTAGGGATCACTATTGGTTTTGTTGATCACGAAAACTTAGTTAAACAATATAATATAAAAGCCGTGAAAGTTGTGAAAAATGAAATTCTGATCAAAATGATTTTACGCGACCGGGTCGATGTTATTTTTCTTACTAAAAGTGACGCTGAAAAATTAATCAAATCATCAAAAAAAGTTAACCTAAAAATTCTTGCTGGTTTAAGTAGGCAGCTATTTCTCTATCACTATCTTCACAAAAATCATCAGACTCTAATTCCCAAAATAACCGAACAACTAACGCTAATGCAGCTGAATAAACAGCTTAATTTGTCGGATATTAAATCAAATCAATAAAACGCGCTGACGATAAGTGCCGACTTAGAATGGCGCATCACATTGAAAGTGCATTGCTTTTTTCGTCAGCGGATGTTCAAAACTTAACGACTCGGCATGTAAATGTAAGCGATTCGCGGCATGGCCATAATGATCATCACCAACGATAGGTGAATTTAAGCCTAATTGATGAGCGGCATGCACTCGCAACTGATGTGTTCGACCGGTTTTGGGATAAAAATAAACCTTAGTTTGTCCCGAGTTTTTTTCGATCACTTGCCAGTATGTTTCAGCACTTTTACCGTGTTGATAACACACTAACTGGCGCGGTTTATCGTCTAGGTCTAAACGCAGTGGTAAAAAAACATGGCCTTCATCCGCTGATAAGTCGCCGTCTAATAACGCGACATAACGTTTTTTAACCGTTCGTTTAATAAATTGTTGCTGTAATTTTTTATTCGCGATTTTATTGAGTGTTAACACCATTAAGCCTGAAGTCGACATATCTAAGCGATGAACAATTATCGGGCCCGTCGCATCCGGAAATAAGGTTTTCATGCGGGTATAAACACTGTCTTGAATATTTATCCCCGGCACTGATAAAAACTCAGCTGGTTTATTAATAACAACAATATCTTGGTCTTGATAAACAATTTCAAATTGTTGATTTTCAGCCGGATTAGTTAACAGCGGATTAGTCATCACATCCATGCCCGAGATCATATGTCCTAATATTGGCTGACATTTGCTATAACACGACGGATAAAAGTTACCTTGTCGTCGAATCGCTGATTTAGGCGACTGACCCCACCAAAACTCTGCCATCGCAATCGGGGTTAATTGATTTTTAAAGGCATATTGTAATAATTTTGGCGCTGCACATTCACCCGCTCCCGCCGGCGGCACTTGATTCGGCGTAGCTCGAAATATTTCACTCAAGTTTTTTTCTTGTTGTTTGATATTAAGAAAAGTATATTTTTTAAAAATTATTTTTTGTAATTTATTCGACAGATTTTTTCGCCGTTTTTTAAGGGCAAGAATTTCATCGGTTAAATGAGTTAATGCTTGTTGAGTTATCGCTATCTTAGCTAACCAATGTTCTTTAAGCGCTTTTAACTGCTTTTTTTCAGCAATACTGGCTAGGTTCATTTGCTTTAATTGCTCAGCTGCGTGCTCTGTCTCGCTATCATGTGCTAATGCCGCACGGTTTAGCTTTCTAACTTTTCGAGTAGCTCTAATAATGGCTTGGTGCTCAGCAATTGCCTGCTCTTGTTGCTGGCTCTCAAGTGCTAAAACATCAGTGAGGCGTGTGAGTGCTTCGTTACTTTCTAAGGCGATTATTTGCTCATTAAGCTCATTAACTATTTGTTGTTGTTCAATAAAATAATCGTCTTTAATTGACAGATCAAAAACCGGTGGAACAAAACCGGCAAGTTCATTATGGTTGGCGACATTACCTGAGTAGGCACAGATAAAACCAAGTTCATCGTACTTATTTTTTACCACTAACACACCAAACATTTTACCAACACCGTCATGATGTTGATTAGCTGAAAACGCTGTTTTCCAATCATCATGTGCAACTAAACGCTGCTGTAACTGCTGTGCGGCCAGTAAAGAAAGTGGATCAGGTTGATAATAAAAAGGGAAGGTGAATTTTTTCGGTATTTGATAAGCACCAATATCCTGCTGAAACTTAGTAAATAACGCATCAGAACTGCTACCGCTGCCGGCTAATTTATCTTGATTGTCCAAACCCATATCACCACTCATACCGCTACATTAATTACATTGATAGTTCTGCTAGCGTAATTTTAACGCGAAACCACCTCAGTCACTAATGCTTAATATTTTTGCCTTACATTTTCCCGACAACTTGCGCAATAATTTTGAACAAGGGTAAAACAAAAATTTAATTGCAGTAACCAGATTTAATAATATCTTTTGCCCCGCTAAATTTAGTGCCTGTATTTTATTCTTGGCGGCGCAACGTCTTAGATGAACACTAACTGTGGCCATAAAACAGTAAAAAAAACAGATTAAAATATTAATAACAACAGTTGCTTATCTGTGAAGTTACAAAGAGATGCAACGAAGACAATTCCCATATATTGCTTTCATTTTAAGCAATCAGTTCTACACTCTATACAAAGTAATTGTTTTTTTAGCCGTTTACCGTCAGTTATAGCGCTCAAAATACGACTCACGTTAATTTATATAACCGCTTTGGAATTAAATCACATATGACATCATTTAAAACTTTATCCATTCGCTTCAAAATTTTATTGATCCCGTTTGTCGGCTCAGTCGGGTTTGCGATATATTTGTATACGAGTTTATTGGCCATGTCAGACATAGTTAATAAACTCGACAACGCTTATGCGGTCGAATATCAATACTTACAAACCTCAGAATTTGGCCTTGTGCACCTAGATAAAATTAAAGAAACACTCGGTAATGCTGCCACTATGGGCGAAGAAGATTTATTAACAACTGCAGGGAGTTATGCTGATGCCTTTCGCAATAAAATTGTTGATTCATATAATATACACCCCAGCAATGTCAGCTTTCTAGAGTCATTATTAAACGACTTTAACAGCTATTATTCTCAAGCATTTTCGCTTTCAAAAGGCATGGTCGATGGCACCATAGATTTCGAAACCTTACCAGATAAAAGCACCAAAATGGCCGAGTTATTAACCGGCTTACAAGAAACATTAAATAATTTTCAAAACAGTAAAAATAAAGATTTTGATGAGGCTTTCAATACGGTAAATGACAAGGTTGAGTCAACGTCTACTATTGGTATTATTATTGGTAGCATCACTATTTTATTACTTTTTGCCGTTGCATGGCCGATTTCTCAGTCAATTCATAAAAGTTTAAAAAGTGTCATTTCTTCATTGCAAAATATTGCTCAAGACAATGGTGACTTAACGGTTCGTTTACGCACCACCAATAAAGACGAAATTGGTGACTTGGTTTTTTGGTTTAATAGCTTTATTGAAAAGTTACAGGGCGTTATTAAAGATGTAGTAAATACAGCAATGCCACTAGCGCAAACGGCAAATACTATTCATAACTTATCTGAACACACTATTAATTCTTTTAAACGCCAAAGTGACAGTGTTACTGCTTCTCGTCATTCCGTTGAAGAAATGAGCCTTAGTGTCGCCGACATTACTCGCAATGCTGCCGACGCAGTGGCTTCTGCTCGCAACGCTAACCTTGAGGCAGATAATGGTAAACAAGTGGTTGATTCAACGGTTACTGAAATTAAGCAACTGGCGGATGTGGTTAGAGAGTCATCCGATATTATTAATCAATTACAAAAAGATACCGACAAAGTAAATGTGGTATTGGAAGTTATTAAAGGTATTGCCGAGCAAACCAATCTGCTAGCGTTAAACGCAGCGATTGAAGCGGCCCGCGCCGGTGAGCAAGGTCGAGGATTTGCCGTCGTCGCCGATGAAGTCAGAAATTTAGCGTCACGCACGCAAGAATCAACCGAGCAAATCAACCAAATGTTAGCGCAGTTACAAAGCGCCGCCAGTAAAGCAGTTCATACCATGGAAAGTTCTATTTCAGGAGTTGAATCAAGTGTGGCGAGTGCGAATAAGGCCGGTGAAAGCTTATTAGAAATTACCGCCGCCATCGCGGTAATTTCACAAATGAATGATGCCATCGCAAATTCAACTCAACAACAATCTCAAGTGTCTGATGTCATGGTTAGTCATGTCGAAGATATTCAGCAATGTGCCAATGAAGCATCTGACGCTTCGACAGAAATTGCGACTGTGAGTGATGAACTGACCGAATTGGCCTCTAAACTTGAGTCGATAGCACTACAATTTAAAGTATAAATACCATTAAAAAAAGTTAGAAATAAAGTACAAATACCTGGGTTAAAAACTAAGGAAATTTAATATGAAAAAAACGCTAACCACACTAGCGATTGCTGGTAGCTTATTATCATGCTCCGCAGTAGCAGAAATTCACTTCAATGGCTTTGCCTCAATTGTTGGCGGCGCAACCACCTCAAGCAATGATAGCTTGTATGGTTATAGTGATGAATTTGATTTTAAACAAGGTTCGTTATTTGCCATCCAAGCATCTAGTGATTTAGAAGATGGCTTAGGTGTTACCGTGCAATTAACGGCCAAAGGGATTGATGATTGGGATCCCGAATTTAAATGGGCTTTTGTTAGTTACGATGTTAATGACAACTTAAGAATATTAGCGGGTCGTCAACGTGCACCTTTTTATATGTACTCAGACTTCCTTGATGTTTCTTATGCTTATCCTTGGATATCGCCGCCGCGTGGTGTTTATGATTTAATTTTTGATACCTTCGATGGCTTAGGTGCGGTATATAACACAACTTTTGGTGATGTTGACGCTTCTTTTCACGGAATTTACGGCCGAAACACCGATGATATCAACGCCTTAGGGCAGACTTCGACGCCAGATATTAATGGTATGACAGGCTTTTCTTCAACCTTTAACTATGACTGGCTGACCTTGCGAGGCGCTTATTTTGTCGCTGATGTCACCATTCCTTTTAATGACTTAAGCTTTCTAGCTGATGGTTTTAACGGGTTTTCACAAGCGGTACCGCAATTAGCGCCAACCTTAATTGCTGCAGCCAATAACACCGTCATTGAAAAAGACGATGCCAGCTTTATGGAGTTTGGCTTTCAAATGAACTTTGATGAGTTAATTATTGTTGGTGAAATAACCAAACTAGAAATTGAAAATACACCGCTTGCGGAAGAAAAGTCATATTACCTCATGGCCGGTTATCAATTCGACTCAGTATTAGTTCATTTAACATATGGTGTAGATGACAACGAAAGTAATATTTATACCAGTGATATACCTTATGGTTTAAATTCTGATCTTGATCAATTAAAAGGTGGTATTGAAAACTTTGTTGCTGATCAAAACTCAGAAGAACGTTATATCATGTTAGGTGCGCGTTATGAATTTCATGACTCGGCGGCATTAAAATTTGAATATACCGATTTCTCTGATAAGAATAATAATAATCGTGATGCCGGCTTATTTCGTGTTGCATTAGTGACTTTATTTTAGGAGGTATTATGAATATATTAAAAAGCACACTAGCCCTAACATTATGCTTTGTTAGCACGATTGCCATCGCTGATATTGCGATTATTGTTAACCCAAGCAATAACAATACAATTTCAGAAAGTGATATTAGTCGAATATTTCTTGGCAAAAACAAATCGTTTGCCAGTGGTGACAGCATCAAAGCCGTAAACTTAAAATCAGGTGATGACTTACGGACAGAGTTTGAAAAAAAGGCTTTAGGAAAATCGGGTAAACAAGTAAAAGCTTATTGGTCGAAATTGATCTTTTCAGGCAAAGCCAAACCACTAGTTGAATCAGGCTCTGATGAAGAAGCGCTACAGTTTGTTGCTGATAACCCAGATGCTATTGCTTACATTGATGCTAGCAAAGTTAACGAGTCCGTAAAAGTAGTCAAAATATTTAAATAAACACTTTTAAGTGAATATTAACTAAAAGGCTTATCTATTTATCGCTCTGATAAAAGATAAGCTTTTTTATTTACTGCAATGTTATCTGAATTAACAAACTGAATTAAACAACATCAGCCTTTAATTAACGTTATTACTTTGCTTTAATCATATACGTTTTATGGTGCTTTTTAAAATCATTGAAAGCTGCATGTAACGTTTCCAGCTGTTCTTGACTAAAACTCTTTCGACTTAAACCAATAAACACTTCACCATTATCAATATCTAAGGGATGCAACTTTAATTGATCATAATGTTTAAGATTTTTTAATGCATATTGAAGAAAAAATGTCTCATCAAAAAAACCAACAACCCGGTTTTTAAGAATTAACTGGATACGCGGGTGAACATTGGTGATTTCAATAAATTTGGAGGAAAAATTAACGTCTTCGGCATACCTTTTATGAAACTCAGCGCCTAAATATGTACTCTTTCGTTTCGCAAATAGATAAGAATAATTGGCAATATTATCAAAACTGGTTATCGTTTCTGGCACTTTTTTCGAGGTTACTAAAGAAAAGGTTTCATTACGGACGGGGCCAACAAAACTAATCGTTTCAAGCCGTTCCGGTAACTTAGATAGCTGTGTTAACGCATCAACTTGGCCTAATTTCAACAATTTTAAAGCATCAGAAAATGGCAATTCTATATAGCGGGGTTTACAGGATATCGCCGCCGCCAAATGTTCATAGATATCAATGTCGATACCATGCCATTTGCCGTTAGCATCTTTACTTGAATACAAAGCAGTATCGCGAATAGCCACTTTAAATTCACAAGCATCGGCCGCAATCGCAACCAAACAAGTAAAGAGGAGGAATAATACTTTCAAATAAATCCTTAATACGGCTTGATACTAAATAACCTGAACTCAGGTTAAAGAGTACCCGCTAACCATTATAATGTGACGCAAGCAATAATAACGCTAGGGTTATTAAACAATTAATCGAACCAAAGTACAACCTGCAATAAATACTGAAAATAAACTCATACTGATATTGTCGGAAATAATCAGCATATAAAATTTATGCTGAACAACTGTCTATTCGACTTTAATATTAAATGCTAAAATATCCGTCCTAAATAAGTTTGGATAAAACAAGATGTTAGCTTTCCGTTCTCTTTTTTATTTATTATTAAAGTTACCCTTAAAATTATTGGTTCGTTGTCGTGTCATAACTGCTGAGCAAGTTACGGCGACAAACAATAACAAACAGCCTATTTTTTACATAATTCGCACTCAGTCGGCTAGCGATATTTTAGCCTTACAAAAAGCATGTAAAGAACAAAACTTCCCAAACCCTTTGGAAGATGTTGTTATTGATGGTAAAAGTTTTAGACGTATATTATGTTTAGAGAAACCAACACCGCTGTTTCATTGGCGAGAAAAAGGCATCACTCAAGTATTAACGGAAGGAGCGGAACTACTTTCTTTACATAATAACGATGATGCCCTAGATATTAAATTAGTACCCGTTAACTTAAATTGGGGTCGTAAACCGACAAAAGAAAAGAATTCCACCACTATTGGCTCTGTCTTTTCAGAGCAGCAATCGCCAACCTGGTTACGTAAGTTTTTTATCGTGTTATTTTTTGGTCGCCATACTTTAGTGCGTTTTAGTAATGCTTTTTCATTTCGTTCGTTAGTAAATAAACACGGCTCTGATATGCAAACAGCGCGCAAATTATTACGTGTCACTCGTTTTCATTTTCATCGCCAAACTATTGCAGCCACGGGTCCGCGATTAATGCATCGCCAGCAAATGTTTAAAGTGCTGCTAAGTACGCCGGCCATTAAAAAATTAATCGCTGACGAAGCAAGAAATAAAAAATGCTCAGAAGAGCAAATCAAAAAAGATGCCCTGAAAATAATGGATGAAATAGCCGGGGATTATTCTGACGCCATTGTCCGTTTAGGGGAGCGTGTTTTAAGCTGGCTATGGAACCGGCTTTATAACGGCATTACCGTTAAAAACAGTGAACGCTTGCGTAAATTAGCAGAAGACGGACAAGAAATTATCTATGTGCCATGTCACCGTAGCCATATGGATTATTTGTTATTAACCTATGTTATTTATCAACAAGGTTTAGTTATTCCGCGGATAGCCGCCGGTATTAATCTCAATTTTTGGCCCGCTGGCCCAATTTTCAGAAAGTCAGGCGCGTTTTTTATTCGGCGTAGTTTTCGCGGTAACCGCCTCTACTCCACTATTTTTCGTGAATATCTCGGTTTGTTATTCGAACGCGGTTATTCGGTAAAATATTATACCGAAGGTGGCCGCAGCCGAACGGGTCGTTTATTACCGCCTAAAACCGGTATGTTAGCGATGACCATTCAAAGCTTACTTCGAGGTGTCGATCGCCCGCTGACGTTAGTCCCCGTTTATATTGGCTACGAACACGTAATGGAAGTAGGTACTTATCACAAAGAGCTAAGCGGCAGTAAAAAGAAAAATGAATCTATTTTTGGTGTTTTTAAAGCAATTAAAAACCTGCGTAATTATGGCAAAGGTTTTGTTAACTTTGGTACGCCGATCAGCATCAACGATTTTTTAAATAAACAAGTGCCTGACTGGCAAGACGCTATTGACCCTATTGAACCGCAAAAACCGAGCTGGTTAACGCCGTCTGTTAATCAATTAAGCCATCAAGTAATGATTGGTATTAATAAAGCTGTTGCGCTTAATGGTGTATCGCTTATCGCCTTAATACTGCACGCAAGTGAGAATAAAGCCTTATCGAAAAAAGCTTTAGTTAGACAACTCGATTTTTTCATCAATATTCAAGTTAACGCTCCTTACAGTAAAGAATTAACTTTGCCTGAGGGCGATGGCGAAAGCTTACTGGCAGATGCAATTGCCCTGAACAAAGTGACTATCTGTGAAGATAGCTTAGGCACAGTGGTTTCGTTAAGTGAATCTGCGGCCTTAGAAATGAGTTACTACCGTAATAATATTTTGCATGCGTTTTTATTGCCTGCCTTAGTATGCCGCTTGTTAGAGCACTCAGCTAAAATTGCCCATGACGATTTGATCGCCAGAGTTGGGCAACTCATTGAAATTATCAAACCTGAATTTTTCTTATGGCAAGATAAAAACGATGTTAAAAAGCAAACAATAAAGCTCTTATCTGTGTTTGAAAATGATGATATTGCCAAACAGAGTAAGGCAGGGTTTTGGTCTTTAACCGATGAAACTCAATCGTTGGCATTAGTACGAACCATGAGTGAATGTGCCGAAGCGAGTGTTCAGCGTATCGTTATTGTGAGTCAATTACTGCAACAATCAGCGCCAATTTCCAAAGCTAATTTAGAAGCAAATATGGTCGCAATGGCTAAACGTTTATCGATTTTAAATAATATTCATGCCCCTGAATTTATTGATAAAAAAGCACAATCTAGTTTAGTTAACCATATGAAAAGCTTAAATTACATTGAAGTAAATGAAGATAAGTTATTTATCGTTAATGAACAGTTATCAGCCCTAGATGATATTGTCTGCAAACTAGTTAATATTGAAGTATTACAAACCTTAGCGGTAGAAAGTAACGAATAATCAGCGCCATCTAATTAGCCCTGTGAACTCAAACCTAACAGGGCTGATTAAAAACCCCATTAAAACGACAGCGCTCTCAGTACCTGCTAAAACAAATCTATACAACGAAGCCAAGCACACAAGCAAGGTAAACTGATTAACGGTTTACTTGCCGAGACCAATATTGACCGCTAGCTGTGATATGTTTACTTAATATCGCCAATGTTCCGGCGACATCTCGCTTTGCTAAATTAGCTAATATTACTTTATGCTCAGCAATACTTTGCTCAACTCGTACCTGACTAACCGCAAAATTCGAATGCATAATCTGTAAAACTAAACGTTTTTGACGCCATAACTCGACTGCCGTTTTATTATAATGCTGGCTATACATCAGCCAATGAAATTGCGTATCAAGATTGCGAAATGAAATATGATCTTGCTCGTCCATTGCTTCCATTTGTTCAACCAGTGCCTGCAATTCATCACGCTGCTCTGGTGTATGTTCTGAGACAAACCATTCAATTAAATACGGATCAAGTAACTGAAGAATTTCGAACACATCTCGAATGGTGTTGTATTCAAACTTTGTAACCCGAGCGCCGCTGTTAGGGCTAACGGTAACAAAACCTTCCCCTTGCAGCTGTTTCAGCGCCTCTCTGACTGGATTGACACTGGTTTTATATTTTTCAGATAGCTTAGTGGTCACTAATCGATCACCACCAACAAAGACAGCATTAGCAATATCTTTTAACAGACGAGCATATACAGAATCGTCTTCTAAAAACAGCGGCGAGGTAAGTTCTTGAGGCATTTTATACTAAGCGTTAACAGTAAATAATAGCGAAGTTTATCATAAAAATTCAGTCGCGATTATTAATATTAACGATTAAAATAAGCAGTTAAAGTCCGATAAAAAACACTATGCCGGACTTTAACAAGCAGGTTTTATTTCAGCGGAAAACTTAATAAATAATCATCAGCCGTAATAAATAGGTTTTTTTCATCACCAGACAAAGTACAGTTTGAGCTTAATTGGCCAGTAAATACTTTCGCCAATACTTTACCAGCAGGGCTGAATAACCAAACGCCTTCAGGCCCAGAGGCAAAAATAACGCCACTTGAATGTACTGCCATACCGTCCGGTAAGCCGGTATGTTTTTTATTTTTAATCGCCGCACTGGCGTCATAAAATATACGCTTATTGTTAACTTTACCAACTCCAGTTACGTCATAGGCATACCAATGAGGTTGCTCAGGATCAGACGCGGCGACATAAAGAGTTTTACCGTCAGGTGATAAGCCAATACCGTTCGGGAATTTTATTTTATCGTCTAATAAATAAAGTTCGCCCTGTGCGGTTAGTTGATAAACCCCCTGGAAATCTAGTGCTTTACGCTCATCCGTTAAATTATTTTTTAAGCCATAAGGTGGATCAGTAAAATACAAGCTAGCATTTTGATGGTAGACACCATCGTTTGGACTGTTTAAACGCTTACCGTCATATTGAGCAATTAAGGTCGTAAAATCAGCTTTTGGCGTCGACAAACTAGTATTCATTTTGGCAATACGGCGATCACCTTGCTGCAATAAAATTAACTCACCGGCGGGATTCAACAATAAACCATTTGAGCCTTGCGTATAATCACCAGCAACTAAGCCGGTTGCTCCTGACTTTTCCAAATACAGACTAGTTCCTTGCTGAGGGTGATATTTGGCAATAATATTATTAGGAATATCTGAAAAAAGTAAATAACCGCCGTCATCAACCCAGACGGGCCCTTCGGTCCAAGTGTAACCTTCACCTCTGATACTCACTTTAGTGTTAGTGTCGATAAAAGCTAAGGCGGCATCATCATATATTTCAACATGACCGACGGTTAGTTTTGCATCTGGTATGGCTACAAGCTCTTTTGGTGCCATGAACTGACTGCAAGCGCTTAATGTCATAATCGCGCCAGCAATAATAATTTTTTTCATAAATATCCTGTTAAATTCGTCATCAATTAAATAGGTAGCTTGGCTAAATAGGCTTTAGCATGGGCAATCAAAGCTTGGCATTGTGTTTCAGTTCGCACTACTGGTGTTAAATCATTACCAACGCCAACCCCGGCGGCGCCGGCATCAAACCAGTCGCTAATGTTTGCTAAATTAACACCACCTACGGGCATTAATTGACAGTTAGAAAATGGCCCCTGTAGGTCTTTAAAATAATCAATACCTAAACTTCCAGCGGGAAACACTTTAATAAAATCAGCTTGATAATCAATAGCATTGGCAATATCAGTTGGCGTTAACGCCCCCATTAATACTGGCAATCCATGGGCATGAGCGAGCTTAACTACGGCTGCACAGGTATTAGGCGTGACAATAAATTGTGCCCCTGCAGCAATGGCGCGCTGAGCTAATGATGCGTTAATAATAGTACCCGCGCCAACTAAAACCTCAGGATGTTTTTGACGAGCCTGTGATATTTCTTGTTCGAAACCTGGTGTGTTTGCCGTTACTTCCAAAACTTTCACGCCGGCCGTGACTAAACAGTCAATCACATTCGCAACATCAGCTTGCTGCTCTTGCCGAATAATAGCTACTAACCGTGCTTGTTTTATTATTTGAACGGCCGCTTTACGAGCCTCAAACACCTTATTTTTATTACTTAACATCTATCATTATTTCCACTAATTTTTTGTCACTAGTTATGCTACTAATCATTGTCACTATTTATGGTCACTAGCGATTGGTTGGGCGTTAATATTTGCTGACGCAGGCACTGCTACTCGCTCAATTTTGCCAACTAAAAACAAATAAGAACAAGAACCAAGAAAAGCCAAAGCGCCGATAAAAAACAGTGCTGGTTTGAAGTCGCCATCGTTCACTAAAAAGCCAATAATAACTGGCACAATAACCGCCGCCAAACTGCCAATAGAATTAAAACAGCCACCAACTAAACCTAATAGATGTTTCGGTGCTAATAGCGAAACAAAAACCCAAGCGATTGATGCCAAACCATTACCAAAAAAGGCGATAGACAAGAAAGTGATGACCCAAAAAGTATCGTCGGTATAATTAGCGCCAATAATACAAGTCGACAATAACATGCCAATGACTATCGGTGCTTTACGCGCCATTTCTTTTGAAATACCTTTTCGAACCAAAAAGTCAGAGCTAAAGCCCGAAACTAAGACACCAAAAAAAGCAGCTAAAAAAGGCAATGACGCCAAAAAACCTGATTTAATAAAGTCTAAACCGCGATATTCAACTAAATAGGTCGGGAACCAAGTTAAAAAAAACATTAAGGTGCCGCCAAGACAAAACTGCCCAATATAAATGCCCCATAGCTTTTTACTGGAAAATACCGTGATAAAATCTTGGCGAGTCACCTTGTGTTTTTCAGCCGTTTGTTCGTTTGTTAACGACTGCTCATCCGGATTTTTTTCATCTTGATTAATCAGTGTTAGTTCAGCTTTATTAACACTTTTATGCTCATTTGGATCACGATAAAAAACAAACCATACCAAGGCCCAGATAATGCCAATCAAACCAGAGGTAATAAACAGCCCGCGCCAACCAAAATAACTTTGTATTAACGCTAACACCGGCATTAAAAAGGCAAGACCAATAAACTGCCCTGAAGTATAAATGGCAATTGCTGATGCTCGCTCATTTTCAGGAAACCAACTCGTCACTATTTTGTTATTACAAGGATAGGATGGCGCTTCAAAAATGCCGATCACCATGCGACAACCAATTAAGGCAGCGAATGAACTGACCAAGCCTTGTACTAAAGTGGCAATTGACCACGCGATTAAAATAAAAGGATACAAAATACGGACTTTCACTGCATCGACGGCAAGACCGCCGGGAATTTGCAAGACCGAATAGGTCCAACCAAAGGCAGAAAATATCAACCCCATTTGCACTGAGGTTAAGGCCAACTCGTCAGTTAACGCTGAGGCCGCCACCGAGATATTGGTTCTGTCCATGTAATTGATCACGACACTAATAAAAATTAATGCCAAGACCTGAAACCGCTTGCGTGTTGGCTTTTCGCTAAGCTCTTGTTGTAAGTCAGCCATTTTGTATCCTTGTTATATTTATGCTGGGATCACCAATTAGTATAAGAACCGTCACCCTTAAATAAGCGCGGTGCTTCCCAATATTTAAAAGTTAAATCTTTAATTAAGTTTTCATTAACATCAACCCCTAAGCCCGGCAGATTCGAAACCATAAAGGCGTTATTTTCAACCATAGGGCGATTAACAAAAAACTTATCGTAGTCCGACATATCGCCGTCGTAAGGTGGTAACTCTAACCAAGCAAAGTTATTAATGGCGGCGCAATAATGAATCGACGCAGCCGCACAAATAGGGCTCAGCGGGTTATGTGGCATCATATCGATATAATGTAATTCACACATGGCGGCTATTTTCATGGATTCGGTAAAACCGCCAGCATTACAAATATCAACTCGGCCAAAATTTGTTAAGCCTTCTTCAGTATAAGGAGCAAAGTCCCATTTACTGGTGAATTCTTCCCCGACGGCAAAAGGAATATTGCACATTTCTCTCAAGGTTTTATAAGCTTTCGGTGATTCATCACGAATCGGCTCTTCTATAAAATCTAACGTACCTACGGGCATGCGCTGAGCAAATGAAACCGTTTCTGGCACCGATAATCTATGGTGATAATCAATACCTAAGGTAATTTCACTGCCTAACTTTTCTCTTGCCGTCGTTAACCATTTAGCGGTTTTTGCGATTGAATCCCGCGGTTCAAATAATAAAGGTTTAGTCGCATCACCATTTTCACCTGTGGTGGTGCGGATCACTTTCCAGCCTTCTTCTTTTAAACGCATGACATCGTCTAGCATTTCAGGCCCCATAGGTTTTAACGTAGTCGCAAAAAGCCCAATAGTGTCACGTTGCTTGCCACCTAATAATTGGTAAACCGGCACATTCAAGCTTTTGGCGACTAAGTCATATAATGCAATATCAATCGCAGCAATGGCCGCGGATAAAACTCGACCGCCTTCAAAATATTGGCCGCGATACATTTCTTGCCACAAGGCTGCAATGTTTCTAGGGTCTTTACCGATTAAAAACTCACGGAAATGCTCAACCGCGCCCATAACGGCTTTTTCTCGCCCTGATAAACCTGACTCACCCCAGCCATAAATCCCTTCGTCGGTTTCAACTTTCACCAAACAAACATTGCGAAAACCGGCCCAAAAACCATACGCTTTTACATTAGTTATTTTCATTTTTTATCCCTTTAATTGCGGCAAACTTGCGCTGATATAACGATTGCCCAACATCTTTAATTGCATTGACCATTTCATCGTATGGCGAGTCAGTAACACTGACAAAACCCACATTATAATTTTCACCATCATAAGCTCGACCGGTTAGCGGCGAGTCAGTATATTGAAACCAATGGGCGCCAACAAAATAGGGATTATCAATCACTGTTGCCATGTAATCTTTGTACATTTTGGCGCGATCCGCTTGTGTTTCGGCGTGTACTAATCCTGGATTTAACAAGCCAGTATCTCGCGCTCCCATATGAAATTCACCAATAATACTGGGCTTGTCCACTTCAGCTAAAAACTGCCAATGCTGCTTTTGTAAGCCTTCTTTGTAAAAATTATAGCTAACTACATCCGCATGTTTTGCCGCCGCTTCGATAATTTCTGGTGTCATACCCCAGTCAGCAAAACGCGCGCCCATATATAAATGATTTGGCATAACTTTTTTCAGTTCGGTATTAACAACCTTAAAATATTCATTCGCATACGCGCTTAACATCATGGCAAAGTCAGCAATTTGGCTGTCGTTATAACGTTCAAATTTAACCCCTTGTGCAAACACTTGCCACGAAGCTATATCACTGTGCCAACTTTGGTTTAATGCTTTAATATCTGGATACTTAGCCTGCATTAGTTGCACAAACTTAGCCTTGGTTGGGCTTTCACTCTTATCGCGGGCTAAGGTGTGAATAACAATGCCATACTGGCTTTCGACCGACCCTGTTCGACCCCAGCTTTTTTCATTGTCGATAAACACACCAATACACCAAGGGTTATTTTTTACTTCTTGAGCGATCACGCTAATTGTCGCTTGGGCACGCTCTTTAAATACCGGATCAAATGGATCTGGCAATGGTGACCAATAATCAGCCCCACTGCTGACTTTTTTAAAGTCGCCAATAATCCAACCGTTGGCAAAATAGGGGAATTTATTTAACTGATAAAACATTGGGTCTATCCAGTTACCAAAAGATGTAAAACCCCAATTTATCATACGATTAACAGTAACATCACGCCATGTATTGAGATAATCATCGCCATATTTACGTGCTAAGTTGGCTTGATAAAAGCTATAGGTTTCTCCTTTTTCAAGCGCGCCAGCATGGACTTCACGGCGGTAACCATAATGTTTAGCAAGCGGCTCGTTATATTCAGGTAACCAAGAAAACATTTGATGGCGAAGCTCTGACGCAATATATTTTGTCGCTAATGCTGCTCCTGTCACCGTATTCAAACCTTTTGAGTCTTCCGGGGTCACATCATCTGCCTGTCTTTTTGCTAATAATGGCGACGAAAAATCAACGCCGGTAATCGTTGAGGTATTTGCCATGCGAACATTAGCAATACCAATAGAAAAGAATAGATAACCTTCAGGGTCAACTAGCGCCCATTGCTCATTGACTTTTGCAGTTCTAAAATAGCCTGTTGCTGGTAATTTCGGACCACTTTTCCAGCCGCCAAAAGCGGAGCGGTCGGCAAATAACTTACCATCAAGCTCGGTTAATTCAGCTTGGCTACGCTCTTGTAATTGGGCAAGTGAGTGTATTTTATTCGGATAGTCAATATGAGTACGCTGGCCAAATTCATCGACTAAATGTTTGAGGTAGTTTGGGTTATTTTGGGTTGTTTGCTGTAAGCGAATATTATCGATAATCAATTGTCTGTCGGCGAGTAAACTAGTAACACTAAACTTGATGTGTTTAATCGCACTGAGGTCTAAATTCTTCTTGCCCCAACGCCAAATAAACGGAATATCATTTGATTGCCAAGCCGCCGGATTTGAACGAATCCCCGTTTCAACATTTAAGTCTGCGCCAGCTAATTCAATATAATAACGGCCACTAGAATTTTTCGCGATATTAACACTACGGTTGTGCACTTGGCCTTTACTGTCGGCGACTTCAACAAATAAGTGAGTAGATTGCTCAATAGGGTTAATAATATCAAGGGCAATGCTAAAGTTGCCTAAGGCTTGCCAGTTCCAAGGCGTTTTCGCTTTGAGGGTAAAAGAAGATTTATAATGCTGCGCCGCTAACAAATCAATAGTTAATGCGCGTTTATTTTTATCCTGTTGACCTTCACCCTGATCGTTTAACTTCTGGTCACGCAGGTGCTTAGTAATATTGACTGGGCTGATGGTTGAGCGACTGTTTTCTAAATGAAATAGCGATTGATAATCATCGTTTTCAAAATCGATTAACAGTTCAGTCGCTTGTCCATACGCTTTAGTTTTTTCAAGTGGCGCTGAGTCTTGCCAGTCGCAGGCGCCTAGCCCTAACACTATACTAATAACACTCAAGCCCTTGATTAATCGGCGCACAACTAACCACTTAAATGTTATTAAATTATCAAAGCAAGCTATTGTTTTCATCATTATGTCTATTCCATACAGCCTAAAAACACCAAGCACATAATATACATCAAATTACACACAATCTTAAAGTGTTATTTTTGAGCTATTAAGAATTTATTAAGTTACATTTTAAAAACAATAAGATACAGATAGGCGCAAAGACAATAGTGTAATAATCAGCACTAAAACTTTAGTCTAAAAATGATAAAGCCCGAAGAAAAACAGGCTCAGCAGAAGGAAAAGAAGAGAAAACGGCTAATAATATAGCCGCTATAAGTATTCGATAAAAATACCAATGAAAATCACTAAACCGACTAAGTGATTATTTAAAAAGGCCTGGAAACAGCGATTACGATTTCGCTGGGCAATTAACATTTGCTGATAGGTAAAAAAGCCCGCACTGATCACTAACGCTAAATGAAATGGCCAACCAAACGCCATTAATTCGCCAGCACTATAAAGTAATCCTAACGTGATAAACTGTAAAAATGCGACGATGCGTTTATCATGCTCACCAAATAAAATAGCGGTAGATTTAACCCCGATTTTTATATCGTCGTCTCGGTCGACCATGGCATACATAGTGTCGTAAGCGACAGTCCAGGTTAAGTTAGCAACAAATAATAACCAAGCGGCTGGTGGGATATGTCCTAACGTTTGTGCAAAGGCCATGATCATGCCCCAACTAAAAGCTGCGCCCAAGACCACTTGCGGTAAATGGGTGAAGCGTTTCATAAATGGGTAAATAGTTGCTAAAAACACCGCGATAAAAGATAGCTTAATGGTATAAAGATCTAACGTCAGCACTAAGCCCAAGGCAATACTTAACAGCACGAAAAAAATAACTAAAGCATGAGTAGATGTTAATAAACCCGTTACCAGCGGCCGTTGTTCAGTACGCTTTACTTGGCCGTCAACTTTGCGATCAGCAAAGTCATTAATAACACAGCCAGCGCTGCGCATAACGACCACACCTAAAGTAAAGACAATAAATAAATGCATACTCGGGATTTGACCTGAGGCTGCCCATAACGCCCAATACGTTGGCCACAATAAAAGATAAATCCCAATTGGTTTATCTAAACGGGTAATTTGTAAAAAACCTTGCCACTTGCCTGCTAAACCTGAAATCACTTATCTGCCCTATAAATATGCTTTTGCTAAAGGTAAAAAAACTTCTGCCACGACTAAGGGTTTACCTTCTAAATAAAATAATGAACGTCGACCCCAAAGTGGCCCGTTAAGCTTCATTGCCATAACACCTGCTAACTCACCAACACTTGTCTCTTGGCCAAATTCAGCCACTTGAATCAGTTTGCGCTCTAACGATGGATTGTTAAAAATAACCTGCCCGAGCGGCTGGGTACCTAAGTCTGCTAGTACTTGTTGCTCGCCCGTCAAGCTCCGCAAAGGTAATAGACTGCGAGCAAAAACATGCGGCTGACCATCACAATACAAAAGCACTTCCCGAGCTAGCACTTGCTCCCCAGCGTTGATGACATCACAAGCTTCATTTTGCGGACAGGCAATAACATTTTGCCCCAGTAGTTTCACTTCAAATACTTGGCAATTGTTTTTTAAACGCGCGGTTAATGAATTGGCATCAAAAAGCCAATCAACTAACACCTTTGATAAGCGACTAGGTGCTTGGTTTTGCCAGTTGGCAAATAAATGAACAGGAAATAAGTTTTCTAGACTCAGCATTATTTAACAACAGAAATGATAATTAGCGCGTATAATAACAGGGTTAATTTTTCAGTCTATCTTGTCACCTGTTTTAATAATTAGAAGTTCATGCCACAAAAATCATCTGCAATACTAAATTTAGCCTCAGTTAAAGCTAGCCTTAAATTAGCTTGGCCAATTTCTTTGCAAAATATTCTCGTTACCCTGCTCAGTATGATAGATATTATGATGGTCAGTCATTTGGGTGATGCTGCGGTTGCCTCGGTTGGTTTAGCCAACCGTATTCAGTTTGTAATTTTAGTCATAGTCACCGGCTTAGGCTGGGGAGTCGGGGTATTATCGTCGCAATATTTTGGCGCCGGTAAACTCGATAAAATTAGACAGTCTATTTTAATGGGCATCAGTGTTGGTATTTTAGTGATGATCCCGATAGTCATCCTGACCTTCTTTTATGCCGGCGATACAATGGCGCTCGGCACTAAAGATACACTCGTTATCTCGTTAGGCGAAACCTATTTATGGTTAACCATGCCAAGCTTATTTTTTATCGCCGTGATTATTGTTTTTGAAAATGCCTTACGCAGTGCTGGCCATGTCAAACTACCGCTAGCGTTAAGCGCCAGCGCTATTATTTGTAATGTTATTCTTAATTTTTGGCTGATCAATGGCGGTTTGGGTATTGCTGCACTCGGCGTAACTGGTGCGGCCATTGCGACTTTGATTTCACGGCTATTTCACATGTTGTTATTATTGCTGGTGTTAAAAAAATCCAAACACTTTCTTAAACCGACCCGAGCCGACTTTCCAGGTTTAGTGAATAAAAACGCTTGGAAAAAACTGCTAAAACTTGTCTGGCCGATGATGTTTAGTTTTGGTGTTTGGTCGTTAGGCACCTTTATTTATCAATTAATTTATGGCCAATTAGGCACCAAAGAATTAGCCGTAATGAGTGTGTTAGCGCCAATCGAAGGCATATTCATTTCAGTCTTTTTAGGTTTTGCTTCCGCTTGTGCCATTATGGTTGGCCAGCGATTAGGAGCGTCAAACTTTAAAGAAGCTTGGTCAATCGCTCGTACTTTTGCCATTCTTGCCCCTTTATCCGGATTTGTCATCGGCATGTTAATGCTCGCCGGCAAACCTTGGCTTTTTATGCCCTTTAATAATTTACCTGCTGAAACCATTACTTTAGCCAGTGAGGTATTTTTACTTTTATGTTTTGGTGGCTGGCTTAAAATTTCTAATATGACTTTATCAATGGGCGTACTTCGAGCGGGCGGCGAAACCAAAACCAGCCTTTATATCGACCTTATTGGGATGTGGTTAATTAGCATTCCATTAACCGCGGCATGTGCCTTTTATTTTTCCTTACCTTTGTTTTGGGTTGCGCTTGCTGCTTATTCGGAAGAACTGGCAAAAGTGGTATTATTTGCTTGGCGAACATATAAAAGACACTGGCTGAAAAATTTAACCCAAAGCTAAACCAAGGTTATTTAAAGGTAATTGAGCGGCTCAATTTTAACAAAACTGATAATTGACACTAAAGTTTCTCAATAAATTCTCGACTATATAGAGGAAATTTATCATTTTCAGGTTATTATAATTAACAACAACGCTAAGCATAGATGTAATTTATGAAGAAAGTTTTATCACTGTTTTTATGTTCACTTATTTTGGTTTCACCATTAAAGGCGGCAGATTATGCCTACTTTGGTTTTGAGCCAGAAATCGTCACCAATTATGTCGCCGTTAAAAAGAAAATGGGCTATGTGCGGTTGTCAGTCGAATTAATGATTGAAGACTCAGGTAACTTAGAAGTGGTTGAGCATCATTCGCCGTTATTACGTGATGCGATTATTAGTATTTTAGGGCAGCAACCGGAAGAAAAAGTAAAATCAATTAAAGGCCGTTCAGAAATTCAAACCTTGTGTGAAACGAAAGTAAAAGATTTATTAAAAAAAGAAACCGGCAAACCTTTAATTAAAAAATTATTATTTACTCAATGGTTAGATAACTAAGTTCTCAATAGACTATTTAAGACATAGCCACAAACTAATATCAGATATCAAAAAAGCGCTAAGTAAAATTTTACTTAGCGCTTTTTTAATTTCACATTAAAAGTTTCAATAATAACTTTTTAATACTAATTTATTTACTCTTAGCTATTGGCTTTTAGTTTTTGCACCTTCAACAAAGCTAACAAACAACCAGTTATCAAACCTAGTAAATGGGCCGTATTGGCCATATTAATCGGTAAAACATCAAAAAAGCCAAGCACCAACCAAATCAATAAAAAGCCGACAATATTGTTTGAAATACCTAAGCCTTGATCCGGCTTCAACCAACCAAACCACCAAACATAGCCAAACAAACCATAAACAACCCCAGACAAACCACCAAAATTTGGCCCCGAAGCTAAATACTGGCCAACATTTGAGACCAGCGCCGTTAATAAAAAGATATGTAATAAACTACCCTTTCCTAACTGTCTTTCAACATCACCACCTAATTGCCACCACCACAAAGTATTAAAAGCGATATGCAATAATGAAAAGTGAAACAATGCCGGTGTCAGCAAGCGATAAGGTTCGCTTAATAGCTGTGACGTGTCTGCTGAAGTTAAAAACTTAAGCTGCTGAAATATGCCGTGAGAAAAACCCAAATAGCTTAATAAAAACACCAGCCAACATAAAACAAAAACCGTTAACGTCACAAAACCAGCGTGTGCTAAGAAATTGTTTTTTGCGGTATCGAATAAACTAGGACCGGAAGAACGAACATCTTTTACTTCGGCTTTTTGCCATGCCGCCGATTGATATTTAGGATTATGTGGATTTTTAATAAACTGCTCAAATAGCGTTTTAGCATCGGCTATTTCAACTGCCTGGCAAATAACCGCAAAACCTTCTTCGGTTTCAGTAATATTTGCCGCTATGCCTTCACTGTTTAAAAAGTCAGTGAACAATAAAGCAATATTATGCTGATTAATTACCACTAATACTTGCGGCTCAGTTTGCGGTTGATCCATGGTAATAACTAATTTTCAGTATCGTTTGGATAAGTGCTTTGCCACTCAGTAAAACCACCATCAAGTGAATATACATCAGTAAAATCTTGGCTAATTAGGTATTGTGCGGCTTGTTGACTCGAAATACCGTGATAACAACAAACCACTGTTGGCGCGTCAAAATCCGCTTCGCGCATAAAGTCAGCTATCGTTTCATTTGTTAAGTGAATGGCATTGATGATGCGGTTATTCGTAAATGACGCTAAGTCGCGAATATCTAGGACAACATGGCTTTTGTCAGCCAATACTTGTTTTAATTCATTTACGCTAAGGTGTTTAAATTGATTTACGTTTTCTGTCACAGCAAGTTCCGCACATTGTTCTTTAAAATTGTAGCTAATTTACCATAATCTTTATTTAAACGCCGGATAAATTGAATTTACTCAATTCGGCGATGCCTTTATTCGCGACAAACGCTATAATGCCAACAAATTTAGCCTCTAGTAACATCATGAAATATAGCGACTTACGAGATTTTATTGCGCAATTAGAAGAACTTGGCGAACTTAAACGCATTAGTACACCCGTTTCTACGCATTTAACCATGACCGAAATTAGTGATCGCACTTTACGTGCTGAAGGTCCGGCGCTGTTATTTGAAAACCCGATTGGTTCCACGATTCCGGTGTTAACTAATCTTTTTGGTACGCCTAAACGTGTTGCTTTAGCAATGGGACAAACCAACGTCGCAGCATTACGTGACGTCGGTAAATTACTCGCTATGTTAAAAGAGCCTGAGCCACCAAAAGGCTTACGTGACGCTATGGATAAATTACCGCTATATAAACAAGTGCTTAACATGCCAAATAAAGTGTTAAAAAAGGCGCCTTGTCAGCAAGTAATAATTACCGGTGATGACGTCGATTTAACTAAGTTACCTATTCAGCATTGTTGGCCGGGCGATATTGCGCCATTGATCACTTGGGGCTTAACTGTCACCAAAGGGCCACATAAAGAACGCCAAAATTTAGGAATTTATCGTCAGCAATTATTAGGGCCAAATAAATTAATTATGCGCTGGCTTTCTCATCGCGGCGGCGCCTTAGACTTTTATGAATTTAAAAAGCAATTTCCTGGTGAAAAATATCCGGTGTCTGTTGCACTTGGCGCTGATCCTGCGACTATTCTTGGCGCAGTAACTCCTGTACCTGATAACTTATCAGAATATGCCTTTGCCGGTTTATTACGCGGTAGTAAAACGGAAGTGGTTAAATGTTTAAGTAACGATCTACAAGTTCCTGCTTCAGCAGAAATAGTACTTGAAGGTTATATTGACCCTGATGAAATGGCGCCCGAAGGACCTTACGGCGATCATACCGGTTATTATAATGAGGTCGATGACTTTCCCGTTTTTACCGTCACCCATATGACTCATCGCAAAGACCCGATTTATCACAGCACTTATACCGGTCGTCCGCCTGATGAACCGGCTATTTTAGGCGTTGCCTTAAATGAAGTGTTTGTACCAATTTTACAAAAGCAATTCCCTGAGATTGTTGACTTTTATCTGCCGCCAGAAGGCTGTTCATATCGCGTTGCAATAGTCACTATGAAAAAACAATATCCTGGTCATGCTAAAAGAGTAATGATGGGGGTTTGGTCGTTCTTGCGTCAATTTATGTACACCAAATTTGTGATTGTTTGTGATGACGACATTAATGCTCGTGATTGGAAAGATGTTATTTGGGCGATGACCACTAGAATGGATCCAAGCCGCGATACTACTTTAATTGAAAATACTCCCATTGATTATCTCGACTTTGCCTCACCAGTTTCAGGCTTAGGATCAAAAATGGGGATGGATGCTACCAATAAATGGCCTGGTGAAACTAACCGAGAATGGGGTGAACCCATTGTTATGGATGAAGCCGTGATCAAAGAGGTTGATGAACTTTGGCAAAGCCTCGGCATAGATTAAGGCTGAACATTAACACCTAACATCCAATGGTTTAACTTGATATAATCGCGCCACGACCGAACAAGTCAGCCGTATTGAGCGTTTAAATTCGCCAGTATCACCTTACTTGTTTCTGATTAATTTATTAATATATAACTGTATTTACCTTTATTTCAATAAGCTATAAAGGTAAATGCCGCCATAAGGTTACCAATGAATACAATTACTTGTCAGGTTGAATCGCTGACATCATTAACGCCTTTTATTTATAAAGTGTTATTAAAGCCTGAGAAAAAAGTTGAATTTATCGCCGGACAATATCTTAATTTTGTCATGAGTGACGAAGATAAACGCCCTTTTTCTATTGCAAGTTCGCCAACAAGTGAATTAATTGAATTACAAATTGGTGCGTTTGAAGAAAATAGTTATGCCATGCAAGTGATTGAACGCATAAAAAGTAACAGCCAAGTGACTATTGAAATGCCATTAGGTAATTCAGGCTTAGTGGCAAGTAGCCAACGTCCGTTATTATTATTAGCTGGCGGCACCGGTTTTTCTTATATTAAATCTATGTTTGAACTGCTTGCTGAACAGCAAACAGATAGAGCTGTAATTGTTTATTGGGGCGTGCGTGAGCCTTCTGCTTTGTATGAACTAGAACAAACAGCTAGCTGTATTAATAGTATCGCTAATGGGAGTTTTATCCCGGTTGTACAAACTCCTGATGACAATTGGCAAGGCCGCACTGGCTTATTGCATCAAGCGGCAATGGCAGACATTAATGACTTAGCCGCGTACGATATTTATCTCGCTGGCCGCTTTGATATGGTTGGTATTATTCGTGAAGATTTTGTTAAAAAAGGCGCATTAGTTAAACATATGTATGCTGATGCTTTTGCTTTTATTTAAGTTTAGCTTAGCTCTGTTCAGTCAGTGATCAAAGTTTACTCACTTGCAATGCTGTATGACCTTTCAACAGCATTGCAAGTATGCGAGAGTTAGCCAACTCTCGCTATTTTATCCGTTATTCTGACACAATTTCGACCAGCATCTTTCGCCTGATATAAACATTCATCAGCAACATGTATCCACTGTAAAACATCAGTAGAAAATGAAGCATCCGCAATAACAGCGCCGAAACTTGCAGTAATTTTAAAAGGGACATTTTGCTCAGCGACAAAAACTTGCTCTTCAATCGTTACTCTTAGTGTTTCAAGCTTAGTCACTAATGCTGCTGGCGTAATGTAAGGGGCAACAATAATAAATTCTTCACCGCCAAAGCGTACTACCATATCACTGCCGCGATCGAAGGCGTGTTTAATTAAGCGAGCAACTTCTACTAAACATTTATCACCGGTTAAATGTCCATAATTGTCATTTAGTTTTTTAAAGAAATCTAAATCAACCATCACTAATGCCATTAACGCAGTATTACGGTCAGCTGACTTTTGCACCATGGCAAAATTATCATCTAAATAACGGCGATTATGAACCTGCGTTAAACCGTCAAAAAGCGCTAATTTTTCTAATTTTTGATTGGCTTCATTAAGCTCTTTTGTCCGCTCAATCACTCTTTCTTCAAGTAACTCTTGATAGTTATATAGCGTATTCCGGTTACTGACTATTTCTTCATATAAGTGCACAACTTCTTTACTAGCACTTAATTTACTCGGCATTTTTTGCTCTTTTTGTTTGCTTAATTGGCCAATTATAAAATGAATAGGCTTAGTTAACCTGCGACCATATTGATCAGCAAAATAAGTGGTCACAATTAAAGTAAAAAATAAAATAATAAAAACCGATAAATATTCGCTTTTTATATGATTGGCAGACGATAAGCCTGCTATTAAAGAATAAACTTGCCAACCATTGGCTGTTGCCACCATTTGATAGAGATAGCGCTGGTTATTAACCGTCGGCAATATGAGCTCATGTTCTATATTCTTGACTTGTTGATGATTAAAAGGCGCTAAGGTTACTAGTTTCAGCCTGGGTGATGCTGAAATCACTCGTCCTTTTTGATCAACAATAACCGTACTAACAGGTAATTCATTTATTTTTGCTGACGGTAAGCTTTTCAATAACTGTAAATCTAACAATGCATCAACAACGTATTGTTCACTCTTGTTGGTTTTGGAAATAAAATTTTGATTCATTGTCAGAAAAAGAAAGTCATCCTCCGCTGACCAATGAACATTATTCGCATCATTAGATTGGGCAGCTAACGATACTTGCTTATTTTGACTACCCTGCCCAAATGCATATTTCACATCACCCTCTAAATCAGCTAGATAAACCGCTTTAAAATCAGGGTAAGAAAGTAAAAATTTATTTATGACAAAATCATAATATTGCGGTGGTGAAGCGCTCAACCATTCACTGGCAAACTCAACGCCTTTTTCATTTTTGTCATAATAGAAGTCGATAACGTCGGCAATGTTTTGGCTATTATCTAATAACGATTTATCGACCAAATTTTTAGCACTTTGAATAAAGTGATTACTGATAAATAAAGTTGCAGTGAATAACGCCGTAGTGGTAACAAAAACTAACGAATAGACTACTTTTGCCCGTAATGTACGATGCGATGAAGATTGATGACGCCAAGTAATATGCAGCTTTTCATTAAAAACAAACATCAAAAAACAAGCAATACTGGTATACCACAAGCCATTAAAGCCCTGTTTAAACACCGTAAATAAATCAGCGGTACTAAAGTCAGCAACTTGAAACCAGATAATCAACATGGTTAACGGCATACCAATGGCCAGCCAATAAACCATATCCGCAATTAAAACATACCACCCCTTGGAACGCATGGTCGAGATAAACCAAGCTTCAAGGCCAAAGGTTAAAAAACCCCACGGATGACCAAAAATAAAATAAACCGGGATTAAAGTAATAATTGCGGCAACTAAAGTGTATTTAGGCAATAAATGCATCGCCACAAACACAAAAGCCGCGTTCCCTAAAATTAAATTTATTTCAGGTAATACGGGGATCGGGATACTATTAATTAACGCTCCAATCACCCCCATAAAAATGGCAAAAGACCAAGCTTTAGCCTGATTTTTTTCGTTAACGGTTGATGGCGGCGCCTGATTTACTGAATCTTTTTTCAACACTGACATTGACGTAGTCAACCCTAAACTTATTCTGCAGATTATTGGAGTAAAAGCTGGTTAGCTTGTTGGTATTCTTGTTTCGCGATTAAAGCTTTGGCATAAAATAAGCGGTCTTGTTGATCAAAGCCTTGATCAAGCTTTAACAAGCTCGCATATGCTTTTACTGCCATATCGTATTGATGGCAAGTGTAAGCAAGGAATCCCAAACATCCTAACCACTTTACGCTGTGCGGATCTTTATGAAGGTGCTTTTGAGCTTCGTTTAATAAGCTGTCAACATTATTCAATGGCAACTCACGAATGCGCTTTAAGTAGTCAGCATCCGCGTTAAATTTAAAGCTCGGCAGCAGGTATTCTTCAAGCTTGTTGTTCAAACCGTGTTGCGCTAATACGTAACAATAAGCAAAAACCACTTCTTGCTGCTGTTTTAGCTTTTTAGTAATCGACAACCAATATTTTTCTAATTGCGCTTGCCCACCGGTTTTTAGCAAATGTGAAAAATGGCCTAAAAAGGCTTGCTGACACCAGCGATTGATTTTTACTTGGGTGATGTTTTTATCTTTCAGGGCTTTTGGTAAATATTCAATCACATGTTCAAAGCGCTGCTCAATCAGGCTTAACTCGATTTCAAGTGAAAATAAGCGGTAATCGTGGCCGATATGCTTATGATATTCATCGATTAACGAACGTGCTTTTTGATAATTCTTTAATTGCAACTGCTGCGAAATAATCACTAATATTTGCACTAAACTGTCTTTCAAGACCTCAGGATTTTGTACTAAGCAGTCTAAATAGTATTCAGTTTTAGCCGATAATTTTTGCTTATGAGCAGCATCCGCAGCCAAAGCATAGCCACTTTGCGGCATCACTTCATACTCAGCACTTTTACTTAATAGTTGCTCAGCTTGTTGGTAATCCCCAAGTAGATAAGCCGCTATACCTTGATTAAATTGGCGCTCAGCTTTTCTTCGGCCAGCAAAGGTAATTTTGCGCCACGTACCTTGGCCCAATTTAAAGCCGCCTCGTAATAATTTTAACGACAGCAATAAAGTAATAAATAAAACCAGTAGAAATATCCCAGCAGTAACCACGGTTGATTCAACAGTAAAGTCGCCGAACGCAATTAAAATATAGCCTTTTTCACCGATCAGATAAGGGCTAACGGCAATTGCTAGAAAGAATAAAACAATAATAATTAACAGCCGTTTCATATAACTGCCTCAGCTGATTGACTTGCTTGCTCTATTGCTTCTTGTGGCGCAGCTGAGCTCTCATTAACCGCATCAGGGTCTTCATCAGGCTGATTAATTACTGGTGATTGCTCGCGATAACTTTGGTTCAGGATCACTTGTTGAATTTCAGCTAAAGCAGTTAATTCAGCAGGATACTCAATAAAAACCCGTTCGCTTTTTAAATTTTCAACACTTTGATAAAAACTTTGATTCGCGGGTTCGTCCATATCAAAATAGGTTACTAACCAAGCTTGTACATCCGCTAAAGTTTGCTGATATAACTGGCTTTGTCCTTTTGTTGCTGCCCATTGCGTTTGTTGTAATTTCAATTTTAAATTCGCGACTAAATTTTGTTTTTGTACCGGGGTTAGTAGCGGCTCAACATTGGCACTTCTTCGGCGGACAGTTATAAAGTCACCTAAAAAGCGCTGCCAGGTTTTATTTAAATTTTCTTGCCAATCATCGGTGTTATCTGACAATTCAAAATTTTCGCTTATGTGCTCAGCATCAGGCACATAGGCAAGCGCTAAGGGTAATTTATCGATCTGACTTGCTAAGCCCATTAAGGTTAATATCACTTCTTCAGTATTTATGACCGGTAATGATTTCAGCATCTCAATATCTTGATGTAATAATGTTCTAACCGCTAAAAACTTCGGATTTTTTAATTCTTTTAAGCGCTGATCAGCATCTTGTAATAAGGCAATAGCCGCTTGCGTGTCTTTTTCTAACCAAATGGTTCGACCCGCAACACGCACTAAATATTCAGCTTCATGGATTAACCAATCGGTTGGTTTAGTGGCATTTAAGCGATCTACGGTTTTTTGTAATTTATCAATCGTGTTTTTATTATCAGCCGCAATGCCAGTACTTAATTGTTGTAATTGCTGCTCAAATAAACGCTGCTGATTCTTTAGCAGTTGCTTAGTCTCGGCTTGTAAATTCTGCTTAGTTTCAGCTTGTTTAGTAAGTAATTGTTGGGCTGCTTGTTGTTCAACCTTTTTTAACATCGCATTACTAAAAGTTACTTGCTGCTTTTCAAACCATAAGTAGCCAAACACTATTGTTGCGATGGCAAACAAAGATAATAAAAACGCTAGTACCGCTATTTTCGAGACTGGCGTTTTAGGCACGCGCCGAGCGGGTATTGGTTTTTTTACTTGTGGCTGAACCGGAGATTTATCCACCGCTGGTTTACTGCTAGCGGCGCTTGATTTGACACTAGCGGGATCCGCCGAGGTCGCCGATACCTGCGCTTTTTCATCAGCATTGGCATTGCTTATTGGCTTATCATTTTGATCTGATTGCAACTTATTGTCGGTCATCTTGTTTTTCCATTTCGATAATCGCTGTTAATAATCGTTGATTATCGGCACCTTGTGCAGTTAATACGTGTGATAATTCTAATTGTTTGGCTCGGTTGGCAATACGTGCGCTTGCCACCACCCAACAACAAGATTTTTGCCAATAGTTTTCAGGCCTTACCAGCAAATTTACCATGTTTTCTAACAGAGAAACACTAGTAATAACAATACAATTTATTGCTGATTCGCGCCAATAATCGATTTCATTTGGCGTCGGTTGTCGCCATTTTCGTTGATAACTTTGTCCGTAGCGAACAATCGCCCCTTTTGCTTTCAGCGCATTGAATAACAACTCGCGGCCATCATCACCGCGAATCAACACAACTGGCTGCTGACGAACGTCTGCTAACTCAGGTAAAGCTAACACGCCTTCACTGTCTTGGCGTGTGGGCGACAGCGCAACCACACCAATATTTTTTAATGCCTGTTGGGTCGCTTTACCAACGGCGATTACCAGCCGATATTGCCAAGTATTTACCGCAACTATTTGCGCCGCAAATTCAACGGCAGCAACACTGACAAAAATAAGTATAGACTGAGAGTTATCAGTAAGTAAGGACTTGCAAAGCGAAGTAGAGGAATTTTTTTGATAAGAAAATAAGGCACAAGGCTGGGCATTAATTTGCTGCTGATTCAGTAACTCAACTAAAGCACTCCCATTGGGCTCAGGTCGAGTTACTAAAACATTTATTTTCGAGGCTAAATTAGCTTTGCTCATAAACCGCTTTTAAGATTTCATGTGCGCCTTGTGCTAAAAGCTTATCTGCTAACTGTTGGCCTAAGGTTTCCGCTTGACTAACATCACCTGAGACTTGATCTTGAATAATTTGGCTGCCGTCAATTGCCCCAACTAATCCACGTAAATGCAAAGTGCTTTCATTAATTTCAGCGTAACTGCCAATTGGCACTTGGCAACCGCCTTCAAGCGCGCGGTTCATTGCACGTTCAGCTAAAACACGAATACGGGTTGTTTGGCATTCTAATGGGGCTAATAACTTTTTAATACGCCCATCATCAACCCGACATTCAATCCCGACAGCTCCTTGACCATTCGCTGGCAACATCATTTCAGGGGCAATGTATTGGCGAATACGTGCCGGCATTTCTAATCGAATTAGACCTGCAGCCGCTAGAATAATGGCGTCATATTCGCCATCATCTAATTTACGTAAACGGGTATTAACATTGCCGCGTAAATCGCGAATATCAAGATCCGGGCGCATTGCTTTAATTTGACACTGACGACGTAAGCTTGAAGTGCCAACAATCGCGCCTTGCGGTAAGTTTTCTAATGCTTGGTATTTATTAGAAACAAAGGCGTCTCGCGGATCTTCACGCGGACAAATAACTTCTAATCCTAAACCTTCAGGAAATTCAACCGGTACATCTTTCATCGAATGTACGGCGATATCAGCGCGATTTTCCATCATCGCCACTTCTAATTCTTTAACAAATAAGCCTTTACCACCAACTTTGGCTAAAGGCGTGTCTAAAATCACATCGCCTTTAGTCATCATAGGAACTAATTCAACCATTAAATTAGGATGAAAATGTTCCAGTTTGGCTTTTACATATTCAGCTTGCCAGAGCGCTAACGCACTTTTTCGCGTTGCTATACGAACAATATTAGTCATGAAGTTCTCTTCGGTTATTGAGCCGAAAGGCTGATAGTTTCATCGGCTTGTTTACTAACCGCAGCTGAAATAAATTGCCAAAATTCGCCGCCGCCGCGGTTATCTTGCCAAAGGCCATCAATCAATTCGAAATGATGACCATTAAATTTCGTGGCAACCCAAATTTGATGTAATGGCGCTTGTTTATTAAGAATAATTTTAGTGCCATTTTTAAAGGTTAAGGTCAGCATGCCGCTGGCACCTTCATAATCAATATCAACACCGCACTCTTCTATTGCTTCTTCAACGGCTAACAACAATTCTTCAGCAATTAAATTATATTCGCTATCATTCATGAACTTTCCTTTAAAACTTTGTCAATTGAGTGCAATTCTGGCTATCCATAGGATTATAAAACGACTATCATGTGAAGCAAATCGTTAATCTCTTTATGTGTGCACAAAAATTGAAATATTTCGTGAGTCTACTTGTTATTGTAACCCTAACTGGCTGTGGCTTGAAAGGATCTTTATACGAAACACCCACTAAGCCAATTAACGGACAAACATCTCAAGCACAAACCGTAGAAAAACAGGAAAAATAGCCGTGGATTTTTTCAACCGTAAAGGCCCTTCACTATTTGCTGAAGATTGCGCCGTAACTGATATAGCCCGTGAATATGGTACACCGGCTTATATATACTCTCGCGCCACCATTGAGCGTCATTGGCATGCCTTTGACCAAGCTGCAGGTAAACGCGACCATTTAGTTTGTTATGCCGTTAAAGCTAACAGCAATATTGCCATATTAAATGTTTTAGCGCGTTTAGGCTCAGGCTTCGATATCGTTTCTAAAGGCGAACTCGCACGAGTACTAGAAGCTGGCGGCGACGCTAACAAAGTTGTATTTTCTGGTGTTGGTAAAACCTCAGATGAAATTGCTTATGCTTTAGATAAAGGTATTTATTGCTTCAATGTTGAGTCAGCCGCTGAATTAGAGCGTATTGCCAACGTTGCTGCGAGTATGGATAAAGTTGCACCAATTTCATTGCGTGTTAATCCAGATGTAGATGCTGGTACCCATCCCTATATTTCTACCGGTTTAAAAGAAAATAAGTTTGGTATTAGCTTTGAAGAAGCTGAAACTTTATATGCTCGCGCCGCTGAATTACCAAGCCTTGCTATTAAAGGTGTTGATTGCCACATTGGTTCGCAGTTAACCGAAATGTCGCCATTTTTAGACGCATTAGATCGTGTTTTAGGTTTGATTGACCGTTTAGCAGAAAACGGCATTAAGCTTTCCCATATTGATGTTGGCGGTGGATTAGGCGTTACTTACGATGGTGAAAAACCACCAGAGCCAAGTGAATACGCATCAGCCATTGAGCAAAAATTATCCGGTTATGATTTAAAACTTATTTTTGAACCGGGTCGTGCGATCATGGCCAATGCCGGTATTTTAATCACTGAAGTCGAATTTTTAAAAACCAATGAAGATCGCAATTTTGCGATTGTTGATGCCGCGATGAATGATTTAATTCGTCCGGCCTTATATCAAGCATGGCAAGCAATTATTCCAGTTGAAGAAGATAGTAGTAAAGCCACTGCCAGTTATGACATTGTTGGCCCTATCTGTGAAACCGGAGACTTTTTAGGCAAAGACCGTAAATTGGCAATTGCTGCTGGTGACTTACTGGCTATTCGTTCAGCCGGTGCTTACGGGTTTACCATGAGCTCAAACTATAACAGTCGCCCACGTGCGGTTGAAATATTAGTTGACGGTGAAACCGCGCATGTTATTCGCCAGCGCGAAACTATTAAGCAATTATGGCAAGGCGAACAGCTACTGCCATAAACCAAACTCAGCTGTAGTTTGGCCGCATAAATACTCGTAGTACGTTAATTAGGTAGTAGAAAAACGATGTTAGTAAACTTTTCTAAAATGCACGGTTTAGGCAACGACTTTATGGTGATCGACAACGTGACCCAAAATGTTTATTTGTCGAACGATCAAATCCGTCATTTAGCAGATCGCAATTTTGGTATTGGCTTCGATCAACTATTAGTGGTTGAGCCGCCTTATGATCCTGATCTCGATTTTCACTACCGAATATTTAATGCTGACGGTAGCGAAGTAAGTCAATGTGGTAATGGCGCCCGTTGTTTTGCTCGCTTTGTTCGCTTAAAAGGTTTAACCAACAAAAATAAAATTCGCGTTTCTACCCACTCAGGCAAAATGACTTTGTTTATTGAGCGTGATGGCGAGGTCACGGTTAATATGCCGGTACCACAATTAGAGCCGAGTAAAATTCCATTTACCGCACAAAAAACGGAAGGAACTTATATTCTTCGCACAGAAGATGAAACCGTTTTATGTGGCGCTGTCTCGATGGGCAATCCGCACTGTGTTTTAACTGTTGATTCGGTTGCTGATGCGCCCTTAGAAACCTTAGGTAAAGCATTAGAATGTCACGAGCGTTTTCCTGAAAAAGCCAATATTGGTTTTATGGAAGTGGTCAACCCTGAATTTATTAAATTAAGGGTTTACGAGCGCGGCGCGGCAGAAACATTAGCTTGTGGAAGTGGCGCGTGTGCGGCGGTAGTGGTTGGACAAATACAAAAAAAATTGGCCAAACAAGTCACGGTAGAATTACCTGGCGGGCAATTAAAAATATTTTGGAAAGGCCCAGGTAATCCGGTAAAAATGACCGGCCCTGCTGTGCATGTTTTTGATGGGCAAATTCAATTATGAATGAACAAGATATAATCGATACTAACGATATTTTAACCGACGAAATTATTGTCAGTTATTTACAAGACAACCCTGATTTTTTTCTGCGTAACCCTGAGCTGTTAAATAGTTTACGGTTAGCCGACAATCAACGTGGGGTCGTTTCTTTAGTTGAGCGCCAGCAACAATTGTTGCGTCAAAAAGTACATGGCCTAGAAGAAGAAATTACTCAGCTAATGAGTATTGCCCAACACAATGAAAGCTTATTTTCGTTATATAACGATTTATATCTATGCTTGATTGATTGCCAGTCTTTACCTGAAATATTGAATAACTTACATAAAACCACAACTGAATTGTTATCGCTAGCTGACTGTAAACTGTGGTTAAACTGCCCAACACAAATTGATCATCCTGCGATTATCACTAACAATTGTGAAGAAGTTTTAACCACTCGGCTTGCTAACGAACCTTTCTATTTTGGCCGTTTACAGCAAACCGAACAGGAGGCTTTATTTGGCGAAAGTATTGCTGGCTCTGCCGTGTTAATTCGTTTATCACATTTAGATGAAATATATGGCTTTTTAGCTATCACCAGTAACGACGTTGAACACTTTGACCCAAAAATGGACACCTTGTTATTAGGTCAATTTCGTAAATTAGTGGGTAAACTTATTCACACTCATTTGCATGCTAACAACCAAGCAGGCAACTAAAATTTATAATAAATAAAGAGGCCAGTTTGCGTTTTAACCGCCGTATTACCGCAATAAAAGCAATTAGCTTTGATCTTGACGATACGCTCTATAGCAATCGTCAAGTAATGATAAATACCGATGCCGCAATGCAAACTTATTTTCAACAGCTTGCCATCAGTCATCAATTATCCGCATCTCCTGCCGAGCAATTTAATCACCTTTTTTGGCTGCCTTTTCGTCAGCAAGCATTAACGCTAGCACCTGAGCTTAGTCATGATGTGACCGAAGCGAGGCGCCATACATATCGCTTAGGTTTTCAGCAACTAGGTATGCCCGTTCAGTTAATTGAAGACGAAGTAAGCAAAGCCATGCATTACTTTTTAAGTCAACGTAATAAAGTGGCAGTGCCAAACGAAATACACCAATTTTTAAGCTTATTAAGTAAAAAATTTCCGCTGGTCGCGATCAGTAATGGTAATGTAGATACTAAAGTTATTGGTCTCGAACCCTATTTTCAGCATATTTTTCATGCCGGTAATGGTTTTAAACAAAAACCTGACAGCGATTTATTTCACGCTGCGATAAAAAAACTCAAGATTAACGCCAAGCAATTATTACATGTTGGCGATTGCGGCAATGCCGATATTAAAGGTGCCAACCGTGCAGGTTGCCAAAGTGCCTGGTTAAATTGTTACGATGTTGGTCAGCCAATAACACAGCTTGCTGATATAGAATTAAATCAAGTAACTGAACTAGCACAGCTGTTGCTACCAGTTACACAAAAAATAGTGTAAAAAATTTTATGGATGTTTCTGAACTACTTGACTCATTAAACGATAAACAACGTGATGCAGTCGCCGCCCCGTTACAAAATATGTTAGTACTCGCCGGTGCAGGCAGTGGTAAAACACGGGTCTTAGTGCAGCGTATCGCTTGGTTAGTACAAGTTGAAAAGTCATCTCCACACAGTATTTTAGCGGTAACCTTTACCAATAAAGCCGCCGCTGAAATGCGTGCGCGTGTTGAGCAAACGGTTAATGGCAATACCCATGGCATGTGGATTGGTACTTTCCACGGCTTAGCTCACCGTTTGTTACGGATGCATTTTCAAGAAGCTAAACTGCCACAAACCTTTCAAGTGCTCGACTCAGATGACCAACTAAGATTAGTGAAACGCATAGTTAGAGCCATGCAGTTAGATGAAAAAAAATGGCCTGCGAAACAATTTCTTTGGTATATCAACGGTAAAAAAGATGAAGGTTTACGTCCTAAGCATATTGAAACTTATGACGACCCGACCGAGCATACGTTTGTAAAAGTTTATCAAGCTTATCAAGATGCCTGTGATCGCTCCGGCTTAGTCGACTTTGCTGAATTATTATTAAGAGCACATGAATTATGGCTTAATAATCCAGCGCTGTTAGAGCATTACCAGCAACGCTTTCGCCATATTTTAGTCGACGAATTCCAAGATACTAACGCCATTCAATATGCTTGGTTAAATATCTTAGGTTTAGCAAAAAGCCGAGTAATGATTGTCGGCGATGATGACCAATCTATTTATGGCTGGCGTGGTGCTAAAATTGAAAATATTCAACGCTTTGTCAAAGATTTTGACGCGCAGACTATTCGCCTTGAACAAAATTATCGTTCAACAGCCAACATTCTTAATGCTGCCAATAAATTAATTGATAACAACAATAATCGCCTCGGTAAAGATTTATGGACCGAAGATGATGCCGGTGAAAAAATATCAGTTTACACCGCCTTTAATGATCTCGATGAAGCACGCTTTATCGCGGCTCGTATTAAAGAATGGCAGAAAAAAGACGGCAAGCTTGATCAAGTCGCCATTTTATACCGCAGCAATGCCCAGTCACGTTTACTGGAAGAAGCATTATTGCAAGCAAACTTACCTTATCGAATTTATGGCGGTTTACGGTTTTTTGAACGCCAAGAAATCAAAGATGCACTCGCTTATTTACGCATTATTAATAACCGCAACGATGATGCCGCTTTTGAGCGTATTATTAATACGCCAACACGTGGTATTGGAAATCAAAGTTTAAGTTTAATCCGCGATGCGGCGCGCAGTTTAGGCTCTACTTTATGGCAAGCTTGTATTCACATGATCAAACATGAAGAGCTCAAAGGTCGAGCAGCCAAAACGATACAAGGTTTTATCCAACTGATTGACCAACTTGAAGATGACACCTGCGATTTAAACCTCGATCAACAAGCCAACAGTGTTATTCAAAACACCGGTTTAAAAGCTATGTACCAAGCTGAAAAAGGTGAACGGGCAGAAGCACGGATAGAAAACTTAAATGAATTAGTTACTGCTTGCCAAACCTATGAAGTTGATCCAGAGCTAGAAAACGAACAAAGCAAGCTTACCGCCTTTTTAACTCACGCAGCATTAGAGTCAGGTGAGTCGCAAGCAGATGAATACGAACCGGCGGTGCAATTAATGACGATGCACTCAGCCAAAGGCCTAGAATTTCCACTGGTGTTTATTGCCGGCTTAGAAGAAGGCATGTTCCCTTCTCAGCAATCACAAGAAGATCTCTCTCGCTTAGAAGAAGAACGCCGACTTTGTTATGTCGGTATGACTCGCGCGATGGAAAAGCTTTATTTATGTCACGCCGAAAGCCGACGTTTGTATGGCCAAGAAAAATATCACAAGCAAAGTCGCTTTGTCCGTGAATTACCGAGCGAATGTATTGAAGAGATCCGAGTACAAAACCAAGTTGCCAAACCGGTAACTACTGGCCGATTTTCATCAACATTTACTCTGGAAACCTTTGAAAATACAGGTTTTAAACTAGGTCAACGAGTGGCACATGCTAAATTTGGTGAAGGTGTCGTGCTTAATTATGAAGGCAGCGGTCAGCAAAGTAGAATTCAAGTTAACTTCGAACAAGTAGGCTCTAAGTGGCTAGTTGTTTCTTATGCTAACTTGGAAGTTTTATAAGGCTTTTAGGTTTTTTGCCAAAAACATGTTTAACTGAACAGGTTAAAAGCACAATAAAAATAAGAAAAATAAAGACCATTAAGGAATTTTATGACCGAAAAACTGTTAGTTGTTGAAGACAGTAGACCTATTGCAACAGTCATTAAACAAATTGCTGAAGCACTGAATTATGAAGTGACCATTGCTAAAACATTAGCGGAAACAGAAACGATTTTGCAGGGTGATACTAAATTCTTTGCCGCGACTATTGATTATGCTTTACCTGATGCACCCGATGGTGAAGCTATTCCTTGTGTTTTATCTCATGGCATTCCAAGTGTTGTTATTACCGGAAAAATGGACGACGCTACTCGCCAAAAAATTCTTGCCCAACCGGTCATCGATTATATTCCCAAAGAAAATAGCCAAGCCTTTCTTTATTTAAAACGAATTTTGCACTGGCAGCGCACTAATAGTGATATTGGTATTCTCGTGGTCGACGATTCAGCTTCGGCTCGTAATCATGTGGTTGAGCTATTAAAACGTCGTAATTTTTCAGTTTTTGTCGCTGACAATGGTGAAAAAGCGTTAAGCCTAGTTGCGCAAAATTCAAAAATAAAAATGGTAATAACCGACTTAGAAATGCCGGTGATGGACGGCATTGAGCTAACGATAGAATTACGTAAAAAATATGCTCGTGACCGCTTAGCGATTATCGGTATTTCAGGCGCGAGTAGCGGTATTCATTCTGCCCGCTTTATTAAAAATGGCGCCGATGACTTCCTACGTAAACCTTTCTGTCCGGAAGAATTTTATTGCCGTATTACCCAAAACATTGAAAGCTTAAATAATATTGAGCAAATCAAACATGCGGCCAATACCGATTATTTAACCGAATTACCCAACCGGCGTGCGTTCTTTCGCGAAGGCGGTGCTCGAATTAAATATTACAAAAAAAATCAAATTCAATATGCATTAGCAATGTTAGACATTGACCATTTTAAACGCGTTAATGACTCTTATGGCCATGATGCCGGCGATCACATTTTAAAAGTTTTAGCCTTATATATGCGTAAACATGGCGGCTCAGGATTATTATCTCGCTTAGGCGGGGAAGAATTTGCCATTTTACTGACCGGTGAAGATACCGATGAAATACATAACCGTCTTGACGATTTTCGCCGCGATGTCGCCGTTTCAGTAATACAATATAGCGGAGAACAAATCTCTGTCAGTATCAGTTTAGGGGTTTGTTTTAATGGTGAAGGCGACTTAACTGAACAACTACAGTTAGCCGATAAAGCCCTGTATGTAGCTAAAGAAAATGGCCGTAATCAGATTTGTGTTGCTGGTGAAGAAGATGATTAGTTAGCCATTGCAGTTAACACTTGTCTAATCTAGGTTAACTTATTATTAAATAATAAGTTAACCTTCATTTAATAAATAAAAACTAACCATTTATAGCTTGCTTAAAGCGGCTGTTATTTTACACTGAAGCTAAGACCTTATTAATTTTCCAGCTGGCATGTTTAATCACCTAATTGTTTGCCCTCAATGTGATGTGCTGATCGACAAACCCACACTCAATGAAGGTCAAAAGGCAATTTGCTCGCGCTGCGGTGGCAAACTCGCTGATAAAAAAATCAACACCATCAATCGCACTTTAGCGGTGTCTTTAGCAGGTTTAATTTGCTTTTTTCCGGCCATACTTTTTCCGATGATAGGGATCGGCGCATTTGGCTTACTCAACAAAGCCTCGTTATTAGAAACTATAATATTATTAATCAATAAAGATTTTTATATTATCGCAGGCGCTGTCTTTATTTTTACCATCGCCGTACCTCTGGTGCAGTTAACCATAGCTTTTTACCTTGCTTTGACCATAAAACGTAACCAAGTATCGCCGCTTGGCATCCCATTATTTCGCTCATTTCACCTGTTAAAAACTTGGGCAATGTTACATGTGTTTTTTCTTGGCTTGATTGTTTCTATGTATAAGCTGCTATCGCTGGCTGAGCTAACTATCGATATTGGTTTTGCTGCCTTTATTGCCTTTTTGATTTTGGCAACTTATTGTATGCTGTCACTCGACAGGGAATTAGTCTGGAATAAATTGGAACAACTAAAATGATGCCAAGAATTGCCTTACATGAAGGATTAGGCATTTGTCCGCACTGCCAAAAATTACAACCCGCTGAGCCGCAGCAAAAAACAAAATGTATTCGTTGTCACGCCAACTTTCATTTGCGCAAACCCAAAAGCATTGAATTTACTCTGGCTTGGACAATTGCTGCTATCGTAATGTTTTTTCCAGCAAACTTACTTCCTATTATGGTTTTTACCACCTTAGGCAGTGAAGAGTCATCAACCATTTTATCTGGCATAAATACTTTTATTCAAATGGGCATGTTACCTGTCGCTATCATTGTTTTTACTGCCAGTTTTATCGTCCCTATTGGAAAAATCATTGGCCTCTTAATTTTAACCTCTAGTGTCAAGTACGGTTCAAAATTAACCGAAAAACAACAAACAAAATTATATCACTTAGTCGAATTTTTAGGCCCTTGGTCGATGTTAGACGTATTTGTGGTTGCAATAATGGCTGCGGTTGTCAATTTAGGTTTTTTAACCTCAATCGCTGCGGGTGACGGCATTACTTATTTTGCATTAATGGTTTTATTTACCATCTTTGCAGCCGAAAGTTTTGACCCTAGATTAATATGGGATAGTAAAAATAATGACAACAAATAGCTCAGCACCTGTCACTGTGACCGCAAAAGAAAAAATTTCAGCCATTTGGTTTGTCCCTATCATTGCCTGTTTATTTGGCGCTTGGCTGGTTTATAAAAACATTGCCGATCGCGGCGTTTTTATTACCGTTGAGTTTGACAGCGCCAGCGGTATCGTCGCCGGTAAAACCAAAGTAAAATATAAAGGATTAGATACCGGCATTGTTAGAAAAGTTGAAATATCAGACAACTTACAAACCGTCTTAGTTGATATTGAAATGGTCAAAAGCTCGAAACAAGCCTTGACCGAAAACACCAAATTTTGGTTTGTCACTGCCGATATCACCCTGCAAGGAATTAAAGGCTTAGACACGCTGTTATCGGGCAGCTATATCAATGTTCAACCCGATTTAGCACAAACAGGTAAAGCACAACGTTACTTTGTTGCTTTAGACGAACAACCGCCACTTGATGAGTCTGTTAGAGGTTTACATCTACAGCTGTTAACTGACACTTTAGGTTCAATAGCTAAAGGCTCGCCGGTCAGTTATAAGCAAATCACAGTCGGTTATGTCTCAAATTATCATTACACTACCGACAACAAGAAAATCGAACTCAGCTTATTTATTGAACCTGAGCATGCCCACTTAGTGAAAGCCAACTCCCGCTTTTGGAATGCGAGCGGCTTCGACATTATGGGCTCTCTCACTAATGGTTTTAAAATTAAAACGCAATCGCTCGCAGCAATCGTTTCTGGGGGAATTGCCTTTGATAGCAGTACTTATGAGGAACCAGGAGTCGAAGCTAAAAATGGCGACAGTTTTCATTTATATAATGATTTTAACGACGCCGAAATGTCGACTGAAATCACCTTAGCCTTAGAGCAAGACTCAGGCATTGATATTGGCGCCGAAATTTTATTCGAAGGCATGACATTAGGCAGAGTCACCTCTTTTATTCATATTGATCCGCACACCAGAAAAATACAGGCCCTTGCTCAGATCTCACCTCGAATTGAAAAATACTTAACCGAAAATACTGATTTTTTTATTGTCTCTCCGCAATTAGATTTAAACGGCAGTAAAAACCTTTCAGCGATATTAACCGGCCCTTATATTGGTTTAAGACCGTCACTTAAAGGCACCAAACAAACCAGTTTTAATGTTTATCAGCACAAGCCAGCCTACAAATATAACGTGCCTGGCTTACATATTATGCTCTCGACCACAGATATTTCATCGGTGAGTGTTGGCACCGGTATTTATTATAAAAAGCAGTTAGTTGGCGATGTGCAGGCGATAGAGAATATTGGCCCCGATCAGTTTTTTGTCCATATTTTTATTAAGCCGCAATACCAGCAGTACATTTCTAGTGATAGCCGCTTTTGGCATGACAGCGGCATTACTATCTCTGGTGGCTTACAAAAATTTGAAATACAAGCAAAGTCATTAAACACCATACTTACCGGTGGTATTTCATTTGATACGGGCCGCGATTTCAAAAAACAGCCGGTACAAAATGGTGATGATTTCCAACTATATCAATCGCAAGATATTGCCCAGCAACGTATCGAATTTACCTTAGAAGTTGCCAGCAGCCGAGATTTCTCGACGAATACCCGCATTATGTATCGCGGCGAAAAAATTGGTGAGGTACATCAAATCCTCAATCAAGGTGTTAACTCTTTAGTGAAAGTTGGCGTGATCCCCAGTGCTGAGCATATTCTTAAAGCAGACAGTCAATTTTGGTTAGTAAAACCTGACGTAACCCTATCGGGCATAACCGATACTGAAGCCTTATTTGGCGGTGCTTATATTGCGGTAAATGTCGGCGAAGGAAAAAGCCATCAGCACTTTAAATTACATTTAACGCCTCCTGCAAAACACAGCAGTACCCAAGGTTTGCAACTGTCGTTAACCTCTAATAGTGGCAATGTTGTTTCCCCTGGTAGTGCGATTAGCTATCGCGGTATTACCGTTGGTCAAGTGGATAACATTTCGCTCGATGAAGTCGGTAAACAAGTGCGCTTAAATATCACTATTTATGACGAATATCGCCATTTAATTACAAACTACACGCGCTTTTATAATGCCAGTGGCATCACTATTAATGGCGGTTTAAGCAACTTTACCCTCAAAACAGAATCTGCTGATGCAATGTTACGAGGCGCAATTAGTTTCTATAACCCTGAGCAGGGCGAGCAAACCAAAGCCGCCGCAGAAAATAGTCATTACAGTCTTTATGATCATTTTGCTCATGCCGAATCAGCAGGTTTAGCCATTGAAATTCATTTTAATAATTTTTCCGGTTTACAAGCCAAAACTAAAATCAAATACCAACAGCAAGACGTAGGAATTGTTGAACGCTTGGTGTTTGACGAAAACGGACTGGGAGTAACTGCCTATGCCTTTTTAAATGATAGCGGCCGCCGCTTTGCTGTTCAGGGCACAAAAATGTGGTTAGCTGAGCCCGAGTTCGGACTAGTAGGGGCTAAAAATGTTAGTGATATTTTTAGCGGTGGCTCGATTCATTTATTACCCGGCCACGGGCAAGCTCAAACTCGCTTTACCGCAGCTGAATTACCACCGGTTATTACGCAGCTTCCTTATGGCTTAAACGTAAAGTTAAACAGTCGTCAATTAGGCTCTGTTCGGGTCGGTAATCCGGTTTTATATCGACAAGTGAAAGTTGGCAGTGTGATCGGTGTTGGCTTATCAGACACTGCTGACAGTGTTGATATTTATATTAATATCGCGACTCGCTACGCCCCACTAGTCAATGAAAAATCGAAATTTTGGAATACCAGTGGTTTTTCTATTGATGCCGGTATCTTTTCAGGTGTTACTGTTAATTCACAATCAATGGAAACGCTTTTAGCGGGCGGCATCGCTTTTGCGACACCCGTGCGTTCACCTCAAGCACAGCCTAATAGTGCCGATCAACAGCAATTTCATTTATATGATCAGGTGAGGCCTGAATGGTTGTCTTGGCAGCCAAGTATTCAACTTGCTGAAGAATAGTCATCGTTATGTAATTTAATTACATAACGATGTTTTTAGGTAATATTACTTGTGACTAGCGTTATTTATTGCCGGCTAATAATAGTGCAATTATAGACAACCACTAAATAACGCTTAATAATCCGTTAAAAATCAACAGATAGAATAAAAAACAAACTTGCTATTGGCTATAAAAATAAGATGAAACGCTGAGTTAACTTTTTTAAGAGCAAAAAAAAGGCCCGTACATAATACGAGCCTGAAGCTATAAGGGGGAAAAGCTTGATAAAAATACGTACAACAAGAGAGACGTTGTAAACAATAACGCTATTATAGAGCAACTACTCTAGGCATGTAAAGCTATTTATGTAATAAAATTACATAAGCAACCTGAACTCAGCATAAAAAAAGCCCCGCAAGCGAGGCTAAAAGATATTAAGATTGAGCACCTAATAATCAGGTGTATCAATAAAGACCTGTGACAATAATAAAAATTTCAATTATCGTTAAATTATTACTAGTGTGCCTCATCCCAGTTTTCACCATAATCAGCTTCGGCAATTAATGGTACCGACAAGGTCACTGCGTCATTCATTAAAGTAACCAATTTGGCAATTGTCTCATCTAAAATATCTTGATGAATTTCGAAGATTAATTCATCGTGCACCTGCATAGTCATTTTGATGCGGCTGTCGTTATTTTCAGTTAACCACTGATCAACTGACAGCATCGCCTTTTTAATAATATCAGCCGCTGTGCCTTGCATTGGCGCATTAATGGCAGCACGTTCAGCCCCTTTTTTACGCATGGCATTTTTAGACTTAATTTCTGGTAAATATAATCGACGGCCAAATAAGGTTTCAACATAACCTTGCTCAAACGCTTGTTGACGCGTTTCTTCCATATAACGTAAAACACCAGGATAACGCTCAAAGTATTTATTCATATAATCTTGCGCTTGATTACGACCAACACCTAGTTGTTTCGATAAACCAAAGGCAGACATACCATAGATCAAACCAAAGTTAATCGCTTTAGCGCTTCGGCGTTGATCCTTGGTAACTTCCTCTAAAGGTACTGCAAAAATTTCCGCTGCTGTTGCCTGATGAATATCTCGTCCTTGGGCAAACGCACTAACCAAGCCGTGATCTTCCGATAAATGCGCCATAATGCGTAATTCAATTTGAGAATAATCAATAGCGACAATTTTAAAATGTTCTGGTGCTATAAACGCTTGGCGAATTTTACGACCTTCCGCACTTCTAATTGGAATATTTTGTAAATTTGGTTCGGTTGATGATAAACGGCCAGTTGCCGCAACGGCTTGGTGATAAGAAGTATGAACTCGACCAGTTTTTTTACTGACCATTAATGGTAACTTGTCGGTATAAGTCGATTTTAATTTACTTAAACCGCGATGCTCAATCAGCAATTTAGGCAAAGGATAATCGAGCGCTAATTCTTGTAACACTTCTTCCGCTGTTGAAGGTGCCCCTTTTGGCGTTTTCTTAATTACTGGAATTTTTTGCTCAACAAATAATATTTCTTGCAGTTGCTTGGGTGAGCCTAAATTAAAGCTTTTGCCTGCAAGGTTATGGGCTTCATTTTCAAGCTCAGCTAAACGCTGGCCTATTTCTGCACTTTGCTGATCTAATAAACCGCAATCTATCAATACGCCGGTTTGCTCCATTTTACAAAGCACCGACAATAACGGCATTTCAATGTCAGTAAAAACTGATAATTGATCGGCAGATTTTGATAACTTGGCAAAAATAGCTTGATGTAAACGTAAGGTAATATCGGCGTCTTCAGCGGCATAATGTGCAGCCTTTTCAACCTCAATTTGATTAAAGGTTAATTGTTTAACGCCTTTGCCAGCAATATCTTCAAAATGTACAGTTTGATAACCTAAATATTTATCCGCTAAGGCATCCATATTATGACGCGTTGCGACACTGTTTAAACAATATGACTCAAGCATGGTATCAAAACCAATGCCTTTTAAAGTAATGTCGTAATGGCTCAGTACATTGGCGTCATATTTTAAGTTTTGACCCACTTTAATATAGCTTTCACTTTCTAAAATAGGTTTTAATTTTGCTAATACCTCAGCAACTGAAAGCTGGTTTGGTGCATCTAAATAATCATGTGCTAACGGCACATAGGCAGCTTTTCCTGCTTCACAGCAAAATGATAACCCGACTAATTCCGCTTTCATATAATCAACGCTGGTAGTTTCAGTGTCGAAAGCAAAATATTCTGCTGCGGTTAGTGTTGTTATCCATGACTCAAGTTCAGCCATAGTATAAATGGTTTGATAATCAGCCGCGATATCCGGTTGGTTAAGCGCTTCTTCTGGCTCAGCTTGGGCTTGTTCACCGCTGGCTTTATTGGCCGCTGAACTGGTACCTTTACCTGATTTTAAATCCGCTAGTAAGCGCTTTAATTCATACTTTTCATATAACTCAGTGAGTAGCTCAACATTCGGCGCTGTTGGCGCTAATTGCGCAGCCGACTGCTCAAGTTCAACGTCTAATTTAATGGTCGCTAACTGAAACGACAAAGGTAACTGATCTAAGGCTGAGCGTAGGTTTTCGCCAATTTTTCCTTTTACCTTGTCAGCATTGGCAATTACATTCTCTAATGATTCATGCTCCAGCAACCATTTAACCGCTGTTTTAGGACCACATTTTTCAACGCCTGGAATATTATCAACTTTGTCACCCATCAAGGCTAAATAATCGATAATTTGATCAGGACGAACACCAAATTTTTCCACCACACCCGCTTCATCTAATTCCACATTGGTCATGGTATTAATCAAGCGCACATGCGGTGAAACCAACTGCGCCATATCTTTATCGCCAGTTGAAATTACGGTTTCAATGCCTTGTTTGCTGGCCTGATCCGCTAAGGTACCAATAACATCATCAGCCTCAACCCCTTCAATCACTAATAAAGGTAAACCCATTGCGGCAATGATTTGATGTAACGGCGCAATTTGTGTGCGTAAGTCATCAGGCATAGGTGGGCGGTTAGCTTTGTATTCAGGATACATATCATTACGAAAGGTTTTACCTTTAGCATCAAAAATCGCAATTACATTGCCGTTGGGATAATCTTTTTGCAGGCTTTTGATCATATTCAAAACACCGGTGATGGCACCTGTAGGTTGACCATCAGAGGTTGATAATGCTTGCAAGTAAGGCACATGATATGCACGGAATAGATAGGATGAACCATCAACTAAAATAAGTGGGGATAACTTTGGAGTTGTCATGTGTCTGTAAAATGTCACAAAAAATTTGGCTAAGCATGCCACAATCAGGCGCTAGGCTCCAGAGCTAGTGAATATATTTAATAAAATGAAATAAATTGTGGATAAGTTTGTTGACAAACAGCAGAAAGTGCAGCAAAGGATTTTACTCCAATTCTGGTAGTAGATTTTAAATCTATGATTTTGTTGAAAAAGGTGGGTTTTATAAATCCCTTTCTTCGGCAAAATTATTATTATTGTTATTGTGAATAAAACTTTCAGATGTGCAAAAAGCGTTCTTTTTATTCACTTTACTTTTCTTCATGTTTCTTAATTGAAAAAACAGTTGCTGAAGAAAAAAGTAACAAGAGATTAACAGAATAAAATCTCTTTACCAGAACAATATTAAGTTTTTTTTAAAGGAATATTATCTTATTAAATAACAAAACTATCTAAGGCAAAAAACTCGGGAGCTAGCGGCCATGTTAACTTTAACATTTTAATTTTTTCATATATAAAAACTCAAATAAAACACAAAATTTCGATTTTCAATTGCAAAAGTTTAGCTCAGCCCAACAGATAAAATTTACAAAACGATGGGCAAAATTACAACAAAGTAGAAAAACTTCCATAATCGACCACAAATAGCACTTGCTTGATTGTCGCCACATAACGCATGAAGTAAACTAGTGGTAATTTAATCTTACATTACAGTCATTATGTCAGTAGATACGAGCGAACAGACCCAAAAACCCGAGCAAGATACCACCCATTTCGGTTTTCAAACGGTAAAAGCAGATGAAAAAGCGTCGAAAGTCGCCAGTGTTTTTCATTCCGTTGCCGCTCAATACGATGTCATGAATGATCTTATGTCATTTGGTATCCATCGTTTGTGGAAACGCTTTACCATTGACGCCAGCGGCGTGCGCCCAGGTAATAAAGTACTTGATTTAGCCGGTGGTACGGGGGATTTAACCGCTAAATTTTCACAATTAGTCGGCCGTGAAGGTAAAGTTATTCTTGCTGATATTAATAGCTCGATGCTCAATGTTGGTCGCGATAAATTACGCGATAAAGGTTTAGTGCAAAATATTGAATATGTACAAGCCAATGCCGAAGCCTTGCCATTTGAAGAAAATACCTTTGATGCGGTAACTATCGCTTTTGGTTTAAGAAATGTCACCGATAAAGACAAAGCATTACGCTCAATTTATTCTGTTTTAAAACCCGGCGGACGATTATTAGTATTAGAGTTTTCCAAGCCGGAGCATGAATTAGTGAATAAAGCATACGATTTTTATTCGTTTAATATCTTGCCAAAAATGGGCGAACTGGTTGCTAAAGACGGTGAAAGTTATCAATACCTTGCTGAGTCAATTCGCATGCATCCTGATCAAGACACCTTAAAAACCATGATGGATAATGCCGGTTTTGAGCAAACTACTTATAAAAACCTAACCGGTGGTATTGTCGCTTTACATAAAGGTTATAAATTTTAATTTATGTCTTTTTTAATGCCACAACAAGTTTTAACTTCTGCATTAGAGCTTATTATTAATCAAGCGTTAACACTGAATATTAATGACAATCACACTTTGCATGATTTAAATGAAAAGAGCTTATCGGTGTCATTAACAGAAGTTGGTTTTCCGCTGTGTTTTATCGTTGCGGATCAAAAAATACTGGTTGGCAGTGTTGATGACAAAAATTATGCCGATTGTAGCTTAGGCACAAGCCTTAAAACCTTATGGCAATTAAAACAAGAACAGCAAATAACTGAACTGATCAAACAAGACAAACTTACCGTTGAAGGTGATATAAAAGTTGCCCAACAGTTTGTTGGCTTATTCGAAGATATTGATATTGATTGGCAATCTGAATTGGCGAAACATATTGGCGATATTCCAACTTATCAACTGTCTCAACTGTTTGGTTTAGTGAAACAAAAAGTTGATTTTGCCACTAGCCAAATTCCTGCTGATGCCAGTGAATGGCTAATCCATGAAAAACGCTTAATGGTAACGGATAGTGAATTACAAATATTCCATCAAGCGGTTAATCAGACCGCTGAAAACGTTAATCACCTTGAAGCCAAAGTGCAGCAACTAAACGCTAAAATTACTGAGCTAGGGCTCCAAAAATAAGGATTATTGTGAGCAGCTTCCGGTTATATAAAATAGTTAAAACATTCCTGCAATATGGTTTAGACGAATTACTGCCGAAAAAATTATTACCTTGGTACGCAAAACTCGCGCGCTTTGGTCTTTTTTGGCTACGCAATCAACATCAAGAAAAAACCCAAGCTCAACGCTTTCGGTTAGCGGTTGAATCCTTAGGGCCGGTATTTATTAAATTTGGCCAAATGTTATCAACGCGCCGTGATTTGTTACCTGATGATTTCGCGACTGAACTCGCCTTATTACAAGATCGCGTGCCGCCGTTTGATGGCGAGCAAGCCAAAGCTATTATTATTGAAGCTATTGGCGCCGAGCTATTCAATGAAATGTTTAGTGACTTTGGCCTAACCCCGCTAGCTTCCGCCTCTATTGCCCAAGTACATACAGTTACTTTAAAGCGTAATAATGCCAGCGATAACACCGAACAAAAAGCGGTGATCAAAGTACTACGGCCAGATATTAGTAAAACCATTTTAGCTGACCTTAAGGTCATGAGTTTATTCGCCGGTGTGGTAGCGCGCTGGTTGTCTGACGGTAAAAGATTACGCCCAAAAGAAGTAGTCGCTGAATATAAACGAACCATTCTTGATGAACTTGACCTTAATCGCGAAGCTGCTAATGCGATTCAGTTAAAACGTAATTTTAGCCAAGGTAATAAGCAAGATAAAGTGCTTTATGTGCCAGAAATATATAGCGAATATTGCCATAAGAATGTTTTAGTAATGGAGCGCATTTATGGCATTGGTGTTAGCGAAATTGAAAAGTTAAACACCCTAGGTGTTGATATGAAACTACTAGCTGAACGCGGCGTTGAAGTGTTTTTCACCCAAGTTTTTCGTGATAGTTTTTTCCATGCCGATATGCATCCGGGTAACGTTTTTGTTGACGCAACCGCGCCGTCAGACCCTACTTGGATTGCGATTGATTGTGGTATTGTTGGTACTTTAAATCGCGATGATAAACGCTATTTAGCCGAAAATTTTGTCGCGTTTTTTAATCGTGATTACCGTAAAGTTGCAGAGTTACATGTTGACTCAGGCTGGGTTCCGGCCCATACCAGCGTTGATGAATTTGAGTTTGCCATTCGCACGGTTTGTGAACCGATATTTAATAAACCTTTAGCTGAAATTTCTTTCGGCCAAGTGTTGGTTAATTTATTTAATACCGCGCGCCGCTTCAATATGGAAGTACAACCGCAACTGGTATTACTGCAAAAAACGTTATTGTATATCGAAGGTTTAGGCCGCCAGCTTTACCCACAATTGGACTTATGGCAAACCGCGAAGCCGTTCTTAGAAAACTGGGTTAAAGAGCAAATGGGCGTTAAAGCTGTGTTTATGAAAATTAAAGACAACCTACCCTTTTGGAATGAAAAACTACCTGAGATGCCTGATCTAATTTACGATTATTTAAAATCAGGTAAAGACGCACAAATTAAACAAGCTGAGTTAATTGCCCAGCTTATGGTTAATCAACAACAGCAAAACCGCCGTTTAATTACCAGTATTTTTGCCGCCGCGCTGTTAGTATCATCAGCACTATTTTTCAATCAACAGCAGTTGATATTAGCTGGCTCCAGCTTAACAATAGCAGTAATATTAGCCTTGCTGGCCGGTAAAAAATAAAGCCATTAACCCTAGTGCTAAAACTAATAACAAGGTGTTCCAATGATTTTTGATCATATCAATATTGATGTTCCTAAAGCCTTATTGGCACCAACCAAAGCCTTCTATGAAAATATTTTTGATTTAACCGAAGGCTTTCGGCCGCAGTTATCACGTACTGGTTATTGGATGTATTTTGCCGACAAACCGGTATTGCACTTATTTGAACGCAGTGAAGCCTTATTAGGCGAGCGAAAAAGCTATCTTGATCATGTCGCCTTCCGGTTAAGCGACATTAACGACTTTAAAGCCCGATTGGCAAAATATGATATTGAATATCGCACGCTGGTAAATAACGAAATACATATCACCCAGCTGTTTCTCCATGATCCTGCTGGCGCTAAATTAGAGTGTATATTTCAGCACTAATAAACATCAAATAACGTCAGGCTAATCTAGCAACCGCGTTTTCAGCTTTATCGCTTTAATTCAAAACAATAACAGCCCCTTTCCTTGTGCCGAATCATCGCCAGATTAGCTAAACTTAATCTGAGCCGAGTACAGCCCAGCTCACCTGAACATAATCAACATAATTATCAGGCAATTTTTACCAAGTAATAGCTGGCTTATGTGGACTCCCCCTTGTCAACAACAAAAAACTTTATTCAAAGAAGTTAATGCGTGCTTATGT
>JBPOFN010000050.1:0-28880 GCA_051251725.1 Thalassotalea sp.
GTAGCTATCACGAAGAGCTTTAACATCTAGCTCAATGGATTCCTTTTCTTTTTTGGAATTTTCTACTTCGGTTTCAACATCAATAATTGCAGAATATTTGTCTTGTATTTTTTTTAACGCCTTTTCAGTTTCGTCTAATTCAACTTTTTTTCTTTCTAACAGGGCTTGAGTTTTCTTTAAATGAGATCGTGACCTAATTAAATAAATCGTAAGAATAATAAATACAACAATTAATAACATAAGCAGGGTTTCTAAGGAAAATTCCATTTAATTGACTCCAAAGCTTCGAAAGAAACATAACGCCGCAATAAGCGGAAAAATATAGTTGGCTAAAATGTTGAACGGAGTGAAAACAGAAAACTGTATTTTTTCCGTTTGAAGTTCTTGTTATATTTTGATTTTATTAAACAAGATTAATTCATTGCCTGAACCGTACTCTTTAATTATTCCATTTCGAGTGACACCTAAGGTATACTTATATAGCTCTTCTGCATAATTTCCTTCCGAAGTAGTAACCATCACCGAGCCTAAATCTAGCTCTAACTCAGCAATATGTGATTTAAACATTTCAAACGATTGACTAATTAACTTTCTGCCTATTCCTTGCCCTGAATGATCTGGATGTACTCCAAGTTGCTCTAACTCAATAATGACATTAGTTCGAAAGCCGTTCTTCACACTCCATAAGATATAACCTTGAATTTCGTCACATTCATCGTGTACATAATAGACCGACTTAGGGAATGAATTAAAGCAAGAACTTATCCACATATCATGAATTATCTCGTTTGGAAAACAGACGGTATATACTTTTGATATGTTTTTTATATCCGATTTGTTAGCTTGCCTAATCATCACACTCAAACCTTACTTAAAATATAACGCCGTAATAAGAGGCAAATAATAGTTGGTTAAAATACGCGACGAAGGAGCAAAAACCAACTGTTATTGGTCCTTTTAAGTGACTTGTTATGTGCCAATGCACTATACTGTACTAAATAATGTACATGAACACTTTGGAGATACACATGGATGCTATAAGTTACACAGCCGCTAGAGCAAATTTAGCAAATACAATGGCGCATGTCTGTAATGATCACGCACCAATTATTATTACACGTAAAAGTGAAGATCCTGTTGTTATGATGTCTTTAGAAGACTATAACGCCATGCAGGAAACTACATATTTATTAAGATCCCCTGTAAATGCCAGAGACCTTTTAGAATCAATTGCCGAGCTTGAAGCTGGAAATGGTACTGAAAGAGAGCTTATTGAATGAAGTTAACATTCTCAACAAAAGCTTGGGAACAATACCTTTACTGGCAAACCACCGATAAAAAAATACTTAAACGTATTAATTTACTTATTAAAGATATTCAAAGAACTCCTCAAGAAGGTATTGGTAAACCAGAGCCTTTAAAGCATGGATTATCTGGATATTGGTCACGTCGAATAAATGATGAACATAGGATCGTTTATAAACATCACGATGACACTATTCTAATTGCACAACTCCGATACCATTACGGCACATAACAGCTTATTATGGAGACTTCTCAGTAACATGACAGTAATGATACATGATAAAATATAGGGTAAAAATTAGGGTTAATTTCCGTTAAGTGCACTATGTGAACATTAATAATTAAGTAATGAATGACGGCTCTGGTGGCTTTGTTGCCAGTCGGTAGGGGGGATCTTTAAAAGTGAATACAGTGTCACTTGAAAGCTCAACGTTGCCGTTAAATATAGATAAATAGTCAATTTATTATTAGCCTAAGTCGTCATTAAAGCAGCGCTTGGTCTGTCTGGTTTAGTGGCGCTTAGCGAGATAGACAGTCTGCCAATTTATGGCCAAACGAGTCATATTTCCCTATCTTTTTTGAATTGGTTTAGTTTGATTTGGCGATTGTTCACCTATGGATATAAAAATCTGCAAGTCTTTACACACGTGAGCGTATTGAGCAGTTTATTTGGTCAGATTATTATGCGATAAAATTCCGCTTGTTCGATAATAGGCCTCTTCTCTTAGTAAACATCGTCCTCTTGGTTCATCACCTTCATGAAGTACCACATCGGAATGTAAGAACTGTGCAGCCTCTGCTGAGCCTTTTACTTTAGAAGCACTGCGGGCCAACATTTCTGCTTCAAACTCAGTTAATGCACTTGCTCTTACCCCCGCCACTCGCCATTGAGACATAGGTCTACATCCTATGGATATGCTCCGAGCCAATGACAGTGCATCTAACAGAGCTTGATTCGCTCCTTGCCCTTTAAATGGACTCATTGGGTGGGCAGCATCGCCGATCAAGGTTACTTTATCTGCTTTTGCCAATAATTCTGCATTGAGTAATTCACGGTCATAAACAGGGTAACCAGAAACGAGTACTGACTTTGTAGCCGATAAAATTTGAGGAATGGGATCATGCCACTGACATCTTTTAACGGCTTCTTCTTTAAGCGCTTGAGGGCCTTTAGCGCTCAACGTTTTAGCTTCTTCCTCGGGTACAGGGAAGCTAAGTTGCCACATTACCGACTCTGAATCATAAGGCATAATGTAGATTCGTTCATGGCCATTAGCGGTTTGAAATACCGTAGCCGAGTCGAGTAAAGGGCTATCAAGCCCGTTGAGATCAGCCAAAGAACAGATACCTAAAATCACAATGCAACCTAGGTATTGTAGCGGTTTTATATCATCGCCAATCAATAGTTTTCGTACTGAACTGCGGATACCATCGGCTCCAACAAGAAGATCTGCCTTAATATGCTTTATTTCTGAGCGGCTCTCGCTTTTGGTATTTCCTTTGGTGTTAACTTTAAAGCTCAGATTAACGGCCGCACCTTCAGTTTCTTTAAAATCAATTAATTGGTGATCCCACTTTACAGCATCAAAACCACCAAGTTGCTCAAGTAAAGCAAAGCGTAAAGATTGGCGGGCGATATGGATATTTCTGCGTTTCACTGAGGTCTTTATCTCAGACGGCAACCACTTTCTTATACCCCATTCTCCAATCTTTTTGCCATCAGGGGTGTGTACCACATGCCTTGTAGAAAATACGGCATTGTTGAGTGAGAAAATACCTAATTCTTCAATTGCTTTACTGGCCTGTTGCAACGTGAGGCCATAACCTTGAGAGCGAGCACCAAAGCCGCTATCACGTTCATAAAGTGTAAAAGGAATACCGCGGTGTTTACATGCTACAGCCAACGCTACTCCACCGATACCACCACCAATAATAGCAACATGTGGGAAGTTTTCTGTATCGGGTATAGGATGATTAGCTGATTTAACTAAGCCTGAGCCGGTACAGTTCAAACAATCATAAAGGTGACCTTTCGGTTTAACGGGGGGCGAGCCTTGGCTATTCATTTCTTCAAAGTGCGCTAACGCTCTTTGAAAGCTGAGTTTCACTTTTTTACGCAGCTTTCTTGTTTTTTTGCTGCGTCCCTGACATTCCTGGCAAGTAATCCAATGATGGTGAGTATTTTCCAATTGTTTTTGCCTTTTGTTTCGCCAGAGATGACTCAGTCATAGTCTATAAGGAGGTATTTTAACCGATACAGTGGATGTTAGCCTAATGGTAATATTGTGGAACAAAGCGATTTAGAGTATATCTGCTAATTTCATCTGTCCTGTATATATCCCCGTTACCACTCAAGATGCGTATTTCAGAGCACTTGAGCAATATAAATTCAAGGCAATACTTTGTAATAATGGTCCTCCCTTATCAAAAGGCTAGATTAAAAATATAAAAACAGGCAAAAAAATAGCGCTACTGGTAGCGCTATTTTTTAAGAGGTAACTTTTTAATTAAGATTAATAACTAATTTTAAAGAACTAAGGTTAATGGACTACTCCTTGAGCGTTAAATTCACGCACACCTACACGTTGATATGCGGGTGCTTCGAATAATACTCTAATGCGATTAGCCGTTATGTTGGTTGCTGGCGTGAACGATGTCCAGCCATTAACCGCGGCATTTTGCCAAGGGGTGATGTCTGCCCAGTTACCGTTATTCCATGCCTGTACTTTCCATGCTGAAATTTGAAAGCTAGGGGCATTGTCTTCTCTTACTGAAAATTCAAAATGGCTGGCAGTCGAAAATTCAAATTCTTGCCATACTAAATCATCATTTAAGCCGTTTGCATTGGCTCTGGCTTCAACTATGTCGTTATCGTCGTGTACTCTAACAATACGATCTGCTTGCCAATTATCACTTGCTGCCGTAAAAGTATCAACAGTTGCTAATTCAATTGGATCACCTTTTGGCTCGGGCGTTGGTTCAGGTTCTGGTGTTGGCTCAGGCTCCGGTGTTGGTTCAGGGTCAACTGGCTCAGGTTCGGACTCCGTTGTTTCGCTACCGGAATTGTTAGCAGTTAATACAAAGTTATCAGCGTAGTATTGACCACCTTGATTATTCCACATCCAAATGCGATAGCTATCATTGGCATTGTTGCTGGTTTCAAACGTTAATGTTTGTTGTACATAGCTTGTCGTATCAAAACTTACATTAGTAATAAATGTGGTGGTGGTTGCGTTAGTAATACCGACCCAAAACGCTTCGCCGGCGGTGCCAACTTTACCCCATACCGTTAAGGTATATTGGGTATTAGGCGTTAAGGTTACGTCTTGTGTAAAAGAGCCTGCGCCGTTAATAAATGCAGCACTGTTGCCATTTTGTTGGTTGTTATTGACAACACTTGCTGCGCCTGGGGTATTCCAACTAGTTGCTCCTAGTTCAAAACTTGCATTGATCAGCTGGTTATTGCCGTTGTCTGGTTCTGGCTGCGGCTCTGGTTCAGGTGTTGGCTCTGGTTCCGGTGTTGGATCTGGCGTTGGCTCAGGGTCAGTTCCGCCACCCGTGTTACCTGAAACGGCTAATAACAATTCATCCATACGAAAACCACTGACAGTATCAGCAACAAAACTGGTTGCCGGTATACCTTGTCCTAGCCAGTTGGCTGGAATATTACCAAAAACTAGCGCGTCTGGTTGCATTGGTTGGCGACGATGATCGTCAGGTGCATCAACACTTGTATTTAAGGTTAAGGCATCAATGCCTAAGCCGCCATTACTCGTAGGGGTATGGCAACTTAAACAAAAAGCGTTGTTTGAAGAGTCTGGGCGCGGTTGGTCTTGAAATAATGGACCTTCAGGGAAGTTGATATCGTCTCTAACACTGGTTAAGCCATTAGGAATATTACCTAAATGTGCGGCATAATCTGCTTGGTAATTGTGATAACAAACATAACGGTTATAGCTACTATGTCCAGTCGTATTTAATGTTGCGCTAATTGCTGCATGTGTACTATTAGGGTAACTATTTGCCATTGCTGTCCAGTTGGTTGTTGGCCAATTATTAACGCTGCCATCAATACCGGCTAAGGTGCCATTAGCTTGGTTACAAGCAACTTCTTGATTAACCTGCTCAGCAAAAACTTTAACGTTATCAACCCAACCTGTGTAAGTTGCAGCGTTACCGTTACCGACAACAAAATTACCAGCCGACATAACAAACAATGCTTGGTTATTGGTGGTGGTAAACGTGTCTACGGCCATACCATTGATTAATGTGGTGATGGAATTATTACCTGCAGTTAGTTGAAATGCTAAATGGGTCCAAGCATTCGCTGCAATCGCAATAGGCGAATTTACCGTATGCACTTCATTTCCTGCGCTATTGATAAAGACAATTTCATTGGTATTTCGAATGCGGATTTCGCTGTTATCAGGAAAGGCTAATAAAGTACGCTCGCCCATAGTATTGCGGGTATCAACAAAAATACTATAATACCAAGGCGAGGCCAAAATATTGCGATTTTGTGCTGGTACTGTAAATGAAATACCAGCAGCTGCACCGTCTAACCAAAAACCTTTACCTTGAATACCACCATTAGTAACTGGCTCTGCACGGCCTTCACCTAAAATTCGGCCACTGGCTGGAATTTGCCATTCGCTATTGGCGACGACGGCTTCATTATTATTGTTTAAGTGTGGCATGCCACCGGTTGCGGCGTTTTGTAGAAAGTTATTACGAATGCCACGATTAACGCGGCCATTATTGCTATAACCCATAAACACCGCGTGCGCCATGTTGGCATTAATAAAGCTATTAGGATTTAAATAATCGTCAAAGGCAAATTCATCACTACCACGACCAGTACTCATTAACCAAGTAACATCAGCAGGGGTAACTGGCATCATATTAGGATTGTAATTAAAACGATGTTCGTTTGAGTCAAAAAAGGATGAGTTAGCTGAGTTACCCAGTGGCATTTCAGAGCGATCTCGATTTCGGGCATCACCTACGCGAATATAACCATCGTCACTGCCGTTAGCTTCATACAAGCGTATTTCACGGTGCTGGGCATCAGTTGTTTTGATCATGTAATCAATATGGTTTAGCTGATTGTCTATTACTATGCCTTTACCACGTGTCCAAAGTCCCATCATGACGCGGCCATTAAGTTTTGAAATTTCTTGAAAGTTACCGTCACAGCCGCCGCCAGTAACACAGCGGGTTTGATAGCCAGATTGCGTTACATTTTCACCATAGGTAGTAAAGGTTATATTGTCGCCGCCTTTATCCATCCACGGGTAACTACCAAACTCATAATCTTCGGGTAAAATTGTCCCTTCTGGATCACGAAATGGCTGCATAGCTAAGCCGTAACGAGTATTAATAGTATCGTCGTAAGGCGCATGTGCCATCGGTCTTATGTCTTCACGGCGCCACTGTCTTACATCACAAGCTTGAGCTGGTTGTTGGTTACCGTTATTGTCGGTATAGGTTGGATTGTCAGGATTATCGTTTACGACATAAGCGATGTCAGAACTGGTGTTGTGCGGATTTCCTTGATTGTCATACCAAGTGTAATTGCTGTTTGGATCAACCCTCATGGTCATCATACGACCGTCGCTAGTTATGGTGGGTTCAAAAAATGAATTGATGTTAAATGAATCACCTTGCACGGTATTTAGCTCCGTTACTTGCACAATTTCAGCCGCTGCGGTTTTAGGGTTTTCCACTCTAACGCGCATATCAATGCCATAAAGTGTTCTTGGCCCGCCGTTGCCGCTTGCTCTGACAACGGTAAGATCGTAACAGTCAAACTCACCACCTTCAGCCCCCGTTGCATCACATGCATATGGGTTACGGGTGCTGGTATTTGGCGCAAAAGTCGGATCACATAAACCGGCATGTGCTTGGCCGCCATCACCGGCGATACTGTTATTGAGTGCACCTGCATAAACAGGGGCAGAGGCATTTTCATGACCTAATATTTGAGTGCCGGCAGCAGAGTTCATAAACGGTTGGTTTATTTTTTCAGGTACTAATAATCGAAAAGCAACGCGGTAACCGCCATTAACAAACTCAGGCCGATGAGCTAAACCAATGCGGCCATCAGCACTGGTTTGTAAAGGGGGAATAGTCGCTTGCAGGTATTGTAAATTTTCGGTCATGTGGACGTTTCTATCGATAATAGGAACCTCAGGTAAAGCCCATATCTGACCAGAATATAAAAGGGCTAAAGGTATTATTTTCGTTATATTTATTATTTTCATGTATTCACCAAAGTTGAGTAATAAAAATTTCACAATTTGTATTACGAGTTTTTATATATTTATTTGAAATTTTGATTGAATAAGACAACAACTATTTCATTTGTTAAAAATAGTACGAATGCATACATAATATGTTTTATCAGGGTCGATATGTAAAGCCCTTTATCAAAATGATTGTTTTTTAAGCATTCGTGATACAGGTTTTTACCGAATAACAATAAAAATTAAATAGGTTAACAAGGCCGTGATTGTGTTGGTTTTTAGCTAATTAACGCTGACAAAAGTAGGCTTGAAAGTTTTTAAGTTAAACTGTGGAAATATGAGAAGTGAGAACATGGAAAGTTGAAAAGTTGAAAAGTTGAAAAGTTGAGAGGTGAAAATAGCTTAGCCTAATTAATAATGTCATTATCACGAGCTCTGAGTCATTAATTGCTTAAGCTGGTAATTATATTCAACGGCTTAACTTAATAGATTGAACTTAACAGATTTAATTAAAGATATCGTGTTTAACAGATTGAATTTAATAGGCTTTAAAGAGCAGTCTGTAATATAAACCGTAGCGTAGTAAACCTTATATTCACTTATGCCATGGCGTTTAATGGGCAAAGCGTCAATCTACTGAGTATTCAAAGTAGCTAGTATTCAATCTACCTAGTATTAAAGTAGCTAGCAGAAATAATTGTAAGCTAATAAGTCAGCAGGGTAATAACGCTTGGTTTATATCTTAGTGTCACCTATGCTAGTTAACTTATAACAGCGCCTTGTTTGAGCGTTATTTTTGAATCGATAGGAGTGTCGAATGAGTATGTTATTGGAATTTATACCAGGACTTTTTATCGCGTTAGCTTTTGACTTTATCTTGTATATAACAGGCGCTGCGATTTTACGCGGTGTGTCTTTTGGTTTGTTATCTTATCAATTGCATAGTTATGGTGACTTTAAATCGTTAGGGCGAAAGTCTAAACAAGGTTTTTTCATTCCATATATTGTTGGTGTGTTATTTTATGTTTTACTGATTTTTTTAATTGCATGGCTTAACTAAACGAAATAGCCATGAGCGATTAAAGATTGAGGGTTAAAATAACAAAAGTAATGTTATAAAAAAGCGATTTATCAAAGTCTGATAAATCGCTTTTTTGCTTCGTAATTAGCCCTAACTAGTCTTAATCTAGCAGTAACTAACCTTATCCAGCATTAACCCAGCCTAATCTGGATTAACTCAGCTGGTCTATGCTTTGTCGTTAGCTGCTGGTTAAATTTACTTGGTAATTTTTAGCCTTAATAAGCTTTTGCTTCATTAACAAAGCCAATAAAATTAAAAGATAACTCACACTACCTGCTGAAGTGGCGGCTGTTGCTTTATCAGCGTCATTGTTCTCACCAGTCTCAGGTGTTGGTGTTGGTGCGGGTACTGGATCGGGAATAGGCGTAGGTGCTGGCGTAACAATTTCTGCATCAACAAGGGTTGCCTTTAATAACAAGGTTTCACGTATTGCTAAGTTGGTGTTGTTATCAACGACTTGGCCTGTCATCAAGTTGCTAAGAACAAGGTTTTGCTCATTGGCTAAAGCATTAATGGTAATATTAATGCTAGTGGTGGCGGTATTAACTAATGACAAGGTATAACTGTTGTCGCTGTTTTTTACCGTTCGCCACGCCACTTTTTTGTTGCTGTTTATGTTATAAGCTTCGCTGTTTTCAATAAGATTTATGGCTGGCCTGAGATTTTTGTTTTCAGCAAGTTCAAGTGCTTTGCTGTTTAAATCAGCCAATGAAGCATAACTCATCACGTTATCGCCACTGGGTAATAAATTTTCGGCGTGCTTACGGCCGTATTGATCTGTTTTTAAGCTCACGCTATCAATTAAAATAGTGCCGCCATTATCAGCATAGTTTTTCAGCGCTGCTAATTCAGCAGCGGTAACTTGCACACTGTCGTTAACAACAATAAACCCCCAGTCATTAAGATGATTTTCAATGATTTTTTGGGTCGCAAAACCTAGCGCAATACCGTTAAAAAATAGTGTCCTGTGCGTATCTCGAATACTGTCCATATAATCATTTTGGCTGATGGCACTGGTTTCTGAATAAAATATGCGAATCGCTTTATTTTGTTTTTGTAGTTTTACAATATCTTGATGGTGGGCATTAATATCCATGATCGTACGAGTGAGTTCATGAAACCCTAGAGGCTGATGAGTAACGCCGGTAATATATTCTGAATTGTAACCGCGATTTTCAATAATAGAACCATCGGTATTTCTACCCCACATCCAAGTAGAAACGCCATCTAAGCCATGAGTAGCACCAAGCCAATAGATAGCACGGACATAATCAGGATCTACATCTTTTAGCTGAAATGAACCTTTGTTGAAAAAGTGATTTTCGCTGTCCCATAAAACTTGATCAGGCTGTACCGATGAGAAAAAATCAAATGACAGCGTCGGACTCTGCCAGTCAAAACTGTAGTTGTCTTGATACCAAGGCGTATTGGTGCGGTGGCTTAAATATTCTGAATTAGCATCAAAGCCAATAATATCGGTTATTTCTAACAATGATTCAAAGTCCATACCGTGATCGCGGGCAGAAGCATTCCACAGCCAAGGCATTAATTTAATGTGGGTTTTGGCATCACTGTCATGTTTTGTTATTTCGCTGTCTAAAAAACTGAACCAGTTGGTGACTCGTATTTGATTAAAGCGCATCCAGTCGTACCAAATAGCACTGCCTTTTAGGTTGCTATTCATTGGAAGGGTGATGTTAATGTCATCAAAGCTCGCGTAATTACTCGACCATATTGTGTTGAGGTTATTAATACTGCTGTGTTGAGTTGCTAGCCATAAGCGAAATTTGCTCATTGCTGCTGCTGAAACGCCGCCGGTATTCCATTTTCCTGCTTCGGTAAAAAAGCTTGGCTCGTTAAACATCATATAACCCAGAGCCGTTGCACGTTTGTCTTTTAAGGGCGGAATGTAAGTGTTAAAAAAGGTTGTAAAAAGCTCTTTGGCGCCAGGGTGGTCGATAAGGTATTTGCTAAAAAGTCGCTCAGTATCGCCAATGTTAGGATATTTATTGATGATCCACTGCGGAATAGCACTGTGGTTAATAAATACTTGGCCAATGCGCTGGTCATTATCATTAATAATGGCATTGATTCGCCATGGCGCGGTATTACCTTGTTCGTCGGTAATAAAAGTAGGTGAAATATAGCTGCTGTGTAAGTTACCAAAAAAAGGGTTGGTTAAATCATCAGATGGTTTCCAAGTGTAGCTACTGAGGAATATTGTTTGCTCAGCTTCACTTGTATTAATCTCACGAGGATTAATGTCGCTATTATTAGCTTCATTATTATCGCTAACATTAGAATTTACCTTCAGTCTAAACTCACCTTGCTCAATCGACACTTTCCTAAAGTCGATAACCGGTACAGGTTTCCTAATAATGGTGTTGTTAATCACTTGGCTTAATTCATTGATCGCATTGTCTAATATAGTATTGACAGAGTCGCGTTCATAACCAGCCAAATTTTCTGCGTGGCTTGCGGCCGAATTTTTATAGTTCGGGTGTTCTTGGTAGAACTTGATATTAATATTTTGATTCGCTTCGTCCCAATCAGCCCAGTCTAAAAATAACTCAGCCATGCGTATGGTCATTTGTTCACGGCTAACATCAAGTTCTTGCGTTTGTGCGCTAATGATAAGGCTATTTAATTGGCTGATTTTTTCTGCTGGCGTAACCGCTAAGGTTAGGGCACTGGCAAATGCACTCGTTAAGCCTAGGAACACTAAGGCTAATTTACTGGGTGTATGTCGTAGTTTCATCGGGTTTCCTATTAGTCGACCTTAATTATTTACCTAGTTGACGGTTATGATCTGCAGGACATAATTCTATCTAACGTTACCTGCATGATACTCAGTGTGGCTTGACACATTAAGTTGTGTTTTAGCGCTTCTTTACTCTGGTTTAATATTTTTTTAATGGTTGGTTGTTAGTGAGCAGGGTAAAGAAGTTAAAATGTTATTGAAATATATTCACTTGCAAAAATTCAATTCGGCGTTTTATTAATAGCGTTCACTTATAATTAAAATGTAATATATATCTATTGGTCATATGTTTCAATCATTCATTGTTAATGTCCGAGTAGTGCTTAAAATATTAATGTGAAGATATAACAAAGCGTTTTTTCAGCCACTCGCTTTATTCGTAATGACAACAATGATGATGCCAACGTTGATAATTCTATGCTGGCACAGTTGCCTTAACTGAGAGAAAAAAACTTCGCCGTTTAAGTCTTTGATTACATATAGAAAATAACGGCGTTGATGGTGAGTATTTGCGCTTTTTTATATCAAAAATAAAGTGAATACTTGTTGACATAAGTGGTTATGAATCATAGCTTGGGTATAACGCCATCCCTATTATATCACTTTGTTATTTATGGGATTAATGCGATAGATGTTGGACAAAAAGAGATTTTAAAAAATGAAAAATATAAAAGTAAGGTTATCGCTAATTTCCTCAGTGTTATTGGGCGTTATGGCGATATCAGCTTGTAGTGATAAAACGCAAGTCACCACGGGTGTAGGCTCAATCAACCCTGCGGGAAGTGCTGAACAGGTAAAACCGAATGTTGTCATTTTTTATGTTGATGATTTAGGTTATGGCGACCTTAGCAGCTACGGCATGACAGCGACACAAACACCTAATGTTGATGCCTTGGCAAAAGACGGTATTCGTTTTACTGATGCCCATAGTTCGGCAGCGACTTGTACACCTTCTCGTTATTCCATGTTGACCGGGCAATACGCATTTCGAAATAATGCCGCTATTTTACCAGGTGATGCGCCGCTCATCATTGACCATACTAAACCAACACTACCAAAAATGATGCAAGCCGCTGGCTATAAAACAGCCGTTGTTGGTAAATGGCATTTAGGTTTGGGTGATGGTTTTGTTGATTGGAATAAAGCGGTAAAACCAGGGCCAATTGAACTTGGTTTTGATTACAGTTTTTTAATGCCGGCTACTGGCGATAGAGTGCCAACGGTCTATTTAGAAAACCATAACGTGGTTAATTTAGACCCCAATGCCCCTATTACTATTAGTTATGAAAAAAGAATTGGTAATCGTCCGGTTGGCACTGAAAGCCCTGAGCTGCTAAAACAAACCGCTGATTTACAACATAGCGCGACAATCGTTAACGGCATCAGCCGTATTGGTTGGATGGCGGGTGGTAAGTCTGCTGAATGGAAAGACGAAGATTTTCCATACGTGTTTACTGACAAAGCCATTGAGTTTATTCAAGGCGCAAAAGACGAACCTTTTATGTTGTTCTTTCCGTTTCATGATATCCATGTCCCGCGCGTACCAAATGAAATGTTTGCTGGTAAATCAGGTATGGGACCAAGAGGCGACGCCATTTTACAAATGGATTGGATGACAGGCCGCATTGTTGATGAATTAAAAAAACTAGGTTTGTATGACAACACCATTATTTTATTTTCAAGTGATAATGGTCCTGTGATGGACGACGGTTATGCCGATCAAGCTGAAGATTTACGTGGCGATCATGATCCTGCAGGAGGATATCGCGGCGGAAAATACAGTGCTTATGAAGGCGGAACACGCGTACCTATGATAGTCACTTATCCAAATGGTATTAAAAATCTCGGTGATAGTGATGCCTTAATTAGCCATATCGATTTTTATAAGTCGTTAGCTGAGCTAACCGGCATGCAATTAGCTAAAGGCGAAGCAATAGATAGCCAGAATGTTTTGTCAGCGTTATTAGATGCTAAAGCAGATGGCCGTAAAGAAATGTTAGAAGAGTCTTTTACCTTGTCTTTACGCAGTGATAATTGGAAATATGTTGCGCCATTTTCTGGTACCACACCGGATTGGTTAGCAAACAAAACGGCGATTGAAAATGGCTTAAAATCAACACCCCAACTATTTGATTTAAACACGGATCAATTTGAACAAGTGAATGTTGCCGCTCAGCATCCTGATGTGGTTGCACAATTACAACAGCGTATTGATGCGATTAAAGCGTTGAAATAAATTCTCCTGATAACCATTAGGCCCAGTGTTCAGGGCCATTTTTTAGGTTTTATTATTTAAGGCGGTTTCATTTTATTTTAATTGGTTTTTATCAATTTATTGCATTCATATAAAATTAATAAAATCACTATTGTTATATTATCACATTACTGTATTATGTGTTTTTTGTTTTGTTATAAAGTAACGTTTAGAGGTTCAATTGAAAAATTTTATTATCGCGCTTGGAGTCAGCTTACTCTTTATCCAAAAATCATTTGCAATCGAAGTGGTTGGTGTTTTATCTAATAAGAATAATCATTATATTTCAAAGGCTGAAGTGTCAATTGTTGGCACGGATAAAAAAACATACAGTGATGTAGAAGGAAGTTTCAGCCTTGAATTTAATGGCAGTTTACCGATCGAATTACATATTCAAGCTTTGGGATATAATCACAAAAATATATTTATTGAGCAAACAGCCAATACGCTTAAACTCGTCTTAGATAAATCAATTATTGAGCATGTTGATGTGATTGGTTTACCTATTCATGCATCGACACTTGAATCAGCAATTCCAGTTAATGTGGTGGCTGGTGAGGCGCTACGCGACAAACAAGCATCAACTTTAGGCGAAACACTAAAAGCTGAGCTTGGTGTTCATTCCACTTATTTTGGCCCGGTGGCCAGTAGCCCAATTATTCGCGGCTTAGATGGACCAAGAGTATTAATTACCCAAAATAGTTTAGATGTTGGTGATGCGTCGCGTGTTGGGCCAGATCATATCGTTGCCAGTGAAACCAGTACAGCGCAACAAATTGAAGTATTAAGAGGGCCAGCAACATTATTTTATGGCAGCGGCGCTATTGGCGGTGTTGTAAATATAGTTGATAACCGCGTACCGACCTCAAACGAAACACGTGGTGATTGGCAAGTAAGTCATAACAGTGTTGCCCAAGAAAATGCCGGCGCTTTTAATATTAATACCGGCAGTGAAAATTTTGCTTATCATTTTGATGCGTTTAGCCGAGCGAGCAAAGATTATCAAATACCAGCCCCGGCCGAATTAGAAGTGCATGACGATGAGCATGACGATGAGCATGAAGCGCAATCATCAAATTATAAATTAGCCAATAGTGCTGCTAAATCATCTGGTTTCACGCTTGGCAGTAGTTATTTATTCGATCAGGGTTTTGTTGGTTTCTCTTATGGTGAGTTAAATCGCCAGTATGGTATTCCCGGCCACTCTCATGACGAGGAAGAACATGATGAAGCAGAACATGAAGGTGAAGAAGAACATGAAGGTGAAGCTGACGTTAGTGGTGATTTAAAGCAAAGTCGCTGGCAATTACTCAGTGAAATAAATTTGAAAGATTCTTGGCTTACAAGTATCGCGACTAAAGTAGGTTATAGCGATTATCGTCATTTTGAAATTGAAGATCAGCAAATTAGCACGCGCTTTAATAATCAATCATTACAAACAAAAGTCGATTTAGTTTTAGCTGATATTTCGGGCTGGCGCGGGGCGTTAACATTTGATTATAAAAATACTGATTTTGAAGCAATAGGTGCAGAAGCATTTACGCCATCGAATACGACAGAGTCTTTTGCTACCGCTTTTATTGAAGAAAAACACTTTGGCGACCTACTTATTCAAGTTGGCGCGCGCGTTGAAAAAGTAAAAATTAGTGCCCAAGATACCGAACTAGCACTGGGGAGCCATGACGAACATGATGAGGCGGATCATGACGCAGAAGATGAGCATCAATTAGTTGATTTTAATGAGCTAAGTTACACGCCTGTCAGTGTATCATTAGGCGCGGTTTGGGATTTTTATGACGGTTATAATTTAGGTTTATCATTAAGTCATGCCCAGCGCGCACCATCGGCAGCTGAGTTATTTTCTTTTGGTCCACATATTGGTACTAATACTTATGAAGTAGGAGCATATTTTCAGTTACATAATGAAGAAATGGCATCTGGTGCAAGTGAAGAAACGCAGCCTCATTTTGATATTGCTGATAATGGTTATCAACCGACAGTAGAAACCTCTAATAACCTTGATTTAACGGTACGTAAATTTGAAGGGGATTTTGGTTTTATTGTTAGTGGTTTTTATAATCAAATTGATGATTTTTATTATCAAGAAAATACCGGTTATTTCTTTGCCGATGAGCATGATCACGAGGCAGATGAACATGAAGCCGATGAGCACGAAGAAGCGGGCGAAACCGGTTTACCTATTTATATTTACCAGCAGGCCGACGCAGAATTTATCGGGCTTGAAGTTCAGTTATTATGGCAATTAAATAATAACTATAAAATGACACTATTAGCCGATACGATCACTGGTAAGCTTAAAACCGGTGAGCACCTACCAAGAATTCCGCCTAGTCGTTTAGGGTTAATTACCAACAGCGAATTTAATCAATGGCGCAGTGAATTAAGTATCATGCATTATTTTAAACAAAGTGATGTAGCGGCGTTAGAAACAGCAACGGCAGCTTATACTTTAGTGGATTTTAGTGCTCATTATTATTTTAGTGTGGCGGATAAAGACATGGCTTTTTATCTTAAAGCGAACAACTTAACGGATGAAGCTGCACGTGTGCATACCTCGTTTATTAAAAATCAAACCTTGTTACCAGGGCGCGGTATTACCTTAGGTATTCGCGGCGATTTTTAAGCGGTAATTGTTATTGTAGAAATAAGCCAATTTTGTCTGCCGGTAACCAATATTTTAAATGACTAGCGGGCGTATTTTGATGAAAGTTAGCATTGGGAATATGAATAACTTTTCTGGCGGCGATATTGGCTTTTTCTACCGCGACTTTAAAGATTGCAGATTGTTGTAAACGCTGATCGTAACTCCCATCTTCGATAGCGTTTTTCATGCCCTGACTAAGCAGCTGAAAAAGCTCAGTGTTGTTTTTATTAATGTAGAAATATAGCGCAGAAGGGTAAACCAATAATAAGTTTTTTTCTGCCGCTAAATTTAATTCAGGGCGCAGTGCTAAATCACTCCATGGCTCGTGTGCGCCAAGCGGTAAATAATCAAAGCGCTTTTGACTTAACATCGGCCAAAGATGGCGTCCGCGGCCAGAGGTAACAACGGGCAGGTTATTTTGATGAAATACTTCAGTATCTCCCCAGTGTTTACCTAAACCAGCGGTGAAGTTTCTTAAATCAGCTAAGCTTTTAATGTTGTCAAAGCGATGCTGCTCATCACTTCTGATAACGGCAATTCGGTAACCCAATAAACCTTTAAAAATAGGAATGCGGATCGGCATTAAATGTTTATTCGCTTCTATTGATGAACCGCTAGCCCATGTCAAATCAAGTAAATCTTCTTTTACGTAAATGATTTCCCGTTTATCTGTCATCACCACATCGTTGATTTTAATGCATGTTGTGATTTTTTGTTTATTCAGTGATAAAGCGAGCAGGTCGTGGATCAGGTGATCTTTTTTCGACTCTAACATTTGAATTTTAATGGTTTTTTGACAGGGGTTTTCTGCTGCTTTCAGTAAGTTTGAAAAGATAAGTGGTATAAATAAAATAAGATACTTAATCATATTTTTTGTAGTAGCTACCTGTTAATGGAGGAGGAAAAGCAAACCACAACATACAAGGTACAAGGGGTTTGATAAGAGCTAGTTATAAAATAGCTCTTATCAAATAGAATGTAAATTATTAACCTAGATTATTGTTTTTCAAATTATTTTTTACCCGATAATTCCATTTCAATTTCTTCAATTGACTTGTTTTTCGTTTCAGGGATCATTTTATAAGAGAACAATAAACCGATAACACAGCAAATTAGGTATAAACCAAAGGTAGAAACCGCGCCCATATTCTCTAATTGCCAAGGGAAGAATTTAGGGACGATGATGCCGCCAAACACGCTGGCAACAAAACCACATAATGGGATCGCAACAGCGCGTACCTTGGTGGTAAATACTTCTGATAATAAAATCCAAACGACAGGGCCTAGTGAGAAGTTATAAGCACACTGAAAGCTGATAATACCAATGAGTACCATCATGCCATTAATACTGGTAGCTGCGGTCATTAGACTGTTTTCAAATTTTACTAGACTTTCTCGACCAATTTGATTTTCTAATGCTTGTTTAAACTCAAAATCTGACGCGAATTCAACATTCAATAACGGCTGTAATAAATTAAGATCAATTGAGTCTTTCAGCGATATTATTGACTCAGGCGTCAACATATAACTGGCGTTGTAAAAACCTAAAGTAACCACGCCTAAGCTAAGTATTGCCCAGGTTAAACCGCCTAATAATATTGCACGGCGGCCAATCTTATCGATAAATATTAGCGCTAATACCGTAAATAACAGCCCGATACCGCCTACCATCATAGTTTGCCCAAAAGCAGAACTTTCACTGCCACCAAGTTGAGCGAATATTTTAGGCATGTAAGCTAAAACGGCGTTCATCCCCGTCATTGGCTGAATAACGGTAATTACGAGACCAATTAATAACGCAACCCGCATGGTTGGGCTAAACAATAACTTAAATTGCTCAGTTAATGACAAAGCGTGGTGATCAGTATCTTCTAAACTGTGAACTATTTCATTCAGCTGCTGTTTAAGCTGTGCAGGTTCGGTAATTTTCATTAGCGCTTTTTCAGCTTTTTCTTCTTTACCGTTTAACGCTAACCAACGTGGACTTTCAGGTACCATAAATAAAGCGATAAACCATAATAACGCAGGAACAATTTCAGCGCCTAACATCCAGCGCCAAGCATTATCGGCATGCAAGCCAATATTTGCAGCCCATGCAGGATTTTGTTCAGTCACATTGATAATGTAATAATTTAATATTTGGGCAATAAAAATACCAATAACAATATTTAATTGATTTAAACCTACCAATTTACCGCGATATTTTGGCGGTGCTATTTCGCCAATATACATAGATGCAAGTGCCAGCGACGCAAAAGCTAAGCCGCCAATAAAACGAGCCCAAAACAAAAAATCTGCTGTTGGTGCAATAGCAGAGCCGATGGCAGATAAACTATAAAGCCCAGCAATGATTAAGGCGGTTTTTTTACGGCCAAACTTATCAGCTACATAACTAGTAATAATTAGGCCAACTAAAGCGCCATAACCTGGGGCAGCGACGATATCACCGACTTGCATAGCGCTGAGAGAAAATTCGGTGGTGATGGTTTTAATGGTGCCAGAGATCAGAATAATATCTAAACCAAAAACAAAGCCACCAAACGCGACAATGAAAGAAAACCAAAAAGCATTTTTTGTTGCTGTATGCATTATTTACTACCCGTTTTTAATTTTATTTTTGTAAATTAATTACCTAAAAACACAAATAACCAAAGCGTAACCACGGAATAAAATATTTTTTAATAGCTTTATTCAGTTAGGTTTCGCCTCGGTTATCTATTTTTATTTCTTAATAGTACAATATTGCTAACAATATACAATCTGTTTTTTTCAATCTTGTCGTTATAACAAGTCTGGTTATTACCATTAGCAGTAGAAAACTAGTGATAAAAGCCGATAATAAATAATACAATTAGCTAGCTATCAAAATTTTGGCTCTTAATATAGAGTTATTGATGCCTCAGTAATTAAAGCCAGATGGATTAAACCGGCGTTATTAAAGTGAAAGTATCATTGCATTAAATTAGCAATGCTAGGTTCAATCGCCTTGGCCCAAAAAAGGTATTGCTCGGGGTTGGGGTGTAAATAATCTTTCATTACGCTTGGTGATAAAACGCCATTATCGTCTAAGAAAATATCATTAATATTTAAAAATCTGACCTGTTGGTCGCTGTCGTATTTTGCAATTAACTCGTTAATTTGTGTATTTAACTGTCTTTTTGGATCAGTTTTGTCTTTACCACGTGGAAAAATAGCCAGTAACAGTACCTTGCTGGTTGGCAACCTTGTCGCTAACTCGTCAATAATGGCTTTAATACCAGCGGCGGTTTGCTGTGCGGGATCATCTCGGTGGCCGGTATTATTGGTGCCAATCATCAGCACCACAAGTTTTGGTGAAATATTATCAACGGCGCCATGTTGTAAACGCCATAAAACTTGCTCGGTTCTATCACCGCTAAAACCTAAATTTAATGCATTTCTGCTTTGATAATAATCTGCCCAAACGGCCTTGCCTTTGTTTTCCCACGCATGGGTAATAGAATCACCAAGAAAAACCAGATCAACTTTTTCCATTTGCTCTTTTTCAATGAGTTTTTCTTGATGCCTTTTTTGCCACCATTTTTTCGCCCAAAGCGCCCCTTGAACATCGGGTGTTACTGACTGATATTGCGGGCCGCTTGTGTTTGGCAATAGTGAACAAGCACTTAAAAATAAGCAGCAGGTTAAAATTAGGTAGATGTTTTTCATTTATTTTTCCTTAAATAGGGAAGCAGGCTAATAATTTGACTAGTTAAAGCTAACAAAATAGTTTACTGATAGATATTACTAGCGATTGATTTTTAACAATGTTTGTTTGAAAAATAGCCATTGGCCTTGATTTTTCTACGCTGGTCTTAAAAGTTCAACAGCCTTTATGTTTTACTACTAACAAGCGTAATAAACTTGCTATCATCACCTTTTTAAAAAATGTAACTCTAGGAAATAGTTTGGCAATAATTCTCGGCATTGATCCGGGCTCGCGTTTAACGGGCTATGGCATCATTCAACAAGATGGCAGAAAGCTGACGTATCTAGGCAGTGGCTGTATCAAAGCTATTTCAGCAGGTAAAGAATTAGCGCCGCGTTTACAAACTATTTTTGCTGGTGTCTCTGAACTGATCTTACAATTTAAGCCTGATATGTTTGCGATTGAACAAGTATTTATGGCGAAAAATCCTGACTCAGCGTTAAAACTTGGGCAAGCGCGTGGAGCGGCAATGGTTGCAGCAACTAACGCTGGTTTAAGTGTGGCCGAATATTCCGCGAGGCAAATTAAACAGTCTGTGGTTGGCACCGGCGCTGCCAGTAAAGAACAAGTACAACATATGGTCTGCTCAATTTTAAAATTACCCAGTTCACCACAAGCTGATGCTGCCGATGCCTTGGCTGTTGCTTTATGTCACGCTCATAGTTATGACTCTTTAGCAAAAATGAGCGGTCAAGCAACTAAAACAGTACGTGGTCGATTAAGATGAGCTTTTACCGCGTGTAGGTCAATTCAACTTTACTGTATAAATATATAGTGTTATTGTGTTGGCAAATAATAATCCTTTTTTATTCAGTAGGTAAATTACGTGATAGGTCGTTTACGCGGAATTTTAATAGAAAAAACAGCACCCGAAATTTTAATTGAATGTAACGGAATTGGTTATGAAGTTTCAATGCCAATGACCAGTATTTATGCGTTACCAGAATTAAATGCCGAAGCGACAATTTATACACATTTTGTTGTTAGAGAAGACGCGCAGCTACTTTACGGTTTTGCTAATAAAGTAGAACGTAAACTGTTTAGATTGTTGATCAAGGTCAATGGTGTTGGGCCTAAATTAGGTTTAGCTATTTTATCTGGAATGTCAGCAGAGCAATTTGTTAGTTGTGTTGCCCATGACGATGTGACCACCATAGTTAAAATTCCAGGGGTCGGTAAAAAAACCGCAGAGCGTTTATTAGTTGAAATGCGTGATCGCTTAAAAGATTGGCAACATGAATTATCAACACCGGCGACAGGTGTCATGCCAATAGATAATTTACCGCAGCATGCTTTTGTTCGCAGTGATGCCAAAGGTGATGCGATTAATGCATTGGTTTCTTTAGGTTATACCTCAGCACAAGCTGATAAAGCGGTCAGGGGAGTATACCAAGCCGAGATGACCAGTGAGTCATTAATACGTGACGCATTAAAAGCCATGTTATAAACTTTCTCAAGCTCACACTTTAGCTAAAAATATTACGTAAACGTTAAATATGCACTTAAATAAAAAGAACCCTTTATGATTGAAGCCGATCGACTAATACAACCTGTAGCCACCCGCGAAGATGAAAGCGTCGACAGAGCGATCCGGCCAAAACTTCTCGCCGATTATACCGGTCAAGATCATGTTAAAACGCAAATGGAAATTTTTATTGAAGCGGCCCGTAAGCGCGGCGAGCCCTTAGATCATTTATTGATTTTTGGCCCGCCAGGTTTAGGTAAAACAACATTAGCAAATATTGTTGCCAACGAAATGGGCGTTAATATTCGCACCACCTCGGGGCCAGTATTAGAAAAAGCCGGTGATTTAGCCGCGCTATTAACTAATCTGGAAGAAAATGATGTGCTTTTTATTGATGAGATTCATCGCTTAAGCCCTGTTGTTGAAGAAATTCTTTACCCGGCGATGGAAGATTATCAACTCGATATTATGATCGGTGAAGGACCCGCAGCAAGATCGATTAAATTAGACTTGCCGCCATTTACTTTAATTGGTGCAACCACTAGAGCGGGTTCATTAACGTCACCATTAAGAGATCGCTTTGGTATTGTCCAGCGTTTAGAGTTTTATAAAACTGAAGATTTAACACAAATTGTTACGCGTTCAGCCCATTTTTTAAATCTAACCTTAGATCAACAAGGGGCGTTTGAAATTGCCAAACGTTCACGCGGCACACCACGCATTGCGAATCGCTTATTACGACGAGTACGGGATTATGCTGATGTTAAAACTGAAGGTATAGTTGAGCAGGAAACTGCCCAGCGCGCATTAAACATGCTGGAAGTTGATACAGAAGGTTTTGATCTTATGGATAGAAAACTGCTACAAGCGATCATCGAAAAATTTATGGGCGGGCCAGTTGGTGTTGATAATATTGCAGCCGCTATTGGTGAAGAGCGTGAAACCATTGAAGATGTACTTGAGCCATTTTTAATTCAGCAAGGTTTTTTACAGCGCACACCACGTGGCCGTATTGCCACCGATGCTGCATATTTACATTTAGGTTTTGATCTCCCGACTTAATACTTTAAAGGTATTAATAGCTTTAGGGTATTAACTTTGCTTAATACCCGAACCCATTCGACAATAACTCAATTTCAAACAACTTATATAAGTTAAGTTAGTTTAAGTTCGCTCAGGATAAGTTCACTTGGCTTTACTTAGTTCGGCTAAGTTCAATTAGTCTAGGTTCAAACCTCATAATTTTATTTAAACATGCTAAGCAATCATATTTTAAATATTAGCGTTAAGTAATCCTCAAAAATCATCAAATTTCAGATAAAAAAAAGCCCACATAAACTATGTGGGCCAACTAAAATCAGTTGTGTAAGGAAGTTTAAAAAAACTTTAAGGGAACAAGAGAGAGAAGAGATATAACTATCTATTCAAGTAATCTTTACTAATGATTAAAAAACCTATTAATCAATTTTGCGCTAGTTCAGAAAACAAATGCATTGTATGTTGAGTACTTGCTATAGACAAACTAATAAAATTTTTATTCCACATTAGTTTTTCTAATGCGAAATAAGTAAGCTTTAAAAGATATCACTTAACTTAGTAAGGGAGTAATGTCTTACTAGACTTATATGTAACATAACTAAACGAGCGATGTTAAAACCTTTACATTTATTTACACATTCTTTCGTAGTAACTTTACTTGAAACTTTACGGATAAATTTAATTATTCTTAGTTGTTAAGCAAGCTTATTTGATTTTTGTTACATTTGTTAGTGATTAGCACTTGTTGTTACCCTTCGTTATCTATTACTATTGCAGCAATTTTTAAAAATCTTATTTATATCAATGGTTGAAAATAAACATAACTTTGCCGTCAGAATTTATTATGAAGATACTGATGCGGGTGGCATTGTCTATTATGCGAATTATCTAAAGTTTGCTGAACGAGCAAGAACTGAGTGGTTACGAGCGTTAGGAATGAATCAATCTTACTTATTAGCCAATAATCGCTGTTTTGTGATCAGAAAAGTTACAATGAATAATATAGCTTCGGCCAGGTTAGACGATCAATTAAGCGTAGTTTCAATTATTTCTCAGGTAAAAAAAGCGAGCCTTTGTTTTTACCAAGAGATTTTTAACCAAGACGATATTAAATTATGCACAATCGATGTATTAGTGGCGTTTATTGATATCTCATCAACAAAAAGTAAGCCATGTGCTTTACCAAGTGAAATATTAGGAGCATTACCCAGTGTCAGCTGAGCTATCAATTTTTGATTTATTTTTGCAAGCGAGTTTATTAGTTAAAAGCGTCATGCTTGTGCTGTTAGGTTTTTCAGTCGCCTGTTGGACGATGATTTTTCAGCGTCGAAAAGCACTTAAAGCGGCTAATCAGCAATTACACGACTTTGAAGATAAATTTTGGAGTGGGGCGGACTTAAGCAAACTTTATAATGAAGTGAATGCTAAAGAGCAAGTGATCGGTATTGAGCATCTTTTTTCTGCTGGCTTTAAAGAGTTTGTCCGTTCAAGAAAAATCCATACCCAATCACCTAGTATGATCATTGACAGCACCCATAGAGCAATGCGTGTTGCTTTATCACGAGAAGTTGATAATTTAGAAACACACTTACCTTTTATGGCAACGGTTGGTTCGATTAGCCCTTATATTGGTTTATTTGGTACGGTTTGGGGCATTATGAATTCATTTATTGCCTTAGGTGCAGTGCAACAAGCTACACTTGCTATGGTAGCTCCCGGTATTGCTGAAGCATTAATAGCAACCGCAATGGGGTTATTTGCTGCCATTCCAGCGGTTATGGCATTTAACCGTTTTAGCCATACAGTTGAAAAATTAGAAAATAGTTACGGTAATTTTATGGAAGAGTTTTCCAGTATTTTACAGCGTCAAACATCGACAGAAAAAACGAACTCTGTCAGCTAAGTTAACTAACGCATTGAATATTAGACATAACAACACCATTAATAGCATTAAGTATTAAATTAAGAATAAATTATGTATCAAAGAGTTAGGCGCCGAAAAGTAGCAGAAATTAACGTTGTACCTTACATCGATGTGATGTTAGTTTTATTAATTATTTTTATGGTTACTGCTCCGTTAATTACTCAAGGGGTGAAGGTAGACTTACCCAAAGCAGATGCAAAACCGATTGATAAAGACAGTAAAACCCCGTTAGTTGCGTCAGTAGATGCCGCGGGCAATTATTATCTATCTATTAATGGTGAAAATCAAAAAATGTCGGCTGAAGATGTTGCTATCGAAGTTAAAGCACGATTAACATTAGATCCAGATACGCCGGTTGTGGTCAATGGCGATGGTGCGGTCTCTTATAATGCAGTAGTGCAATTAATGGTGTTATTGCAAAATATTGCTGGCGTGCCGAGTGTCGGCTTAATGACCGACTCACCGGAGAAATAATAGTGGATAAGAAGTATTCAATTCCATTAACGTTGAGTGTTGTTTTACATCTTGGCTTGGCGATATTCTTATTGGCGGGTGACTTTTCTCATGAAGTTAAACCATCGCCAAAACCTGCCAGTGAAATAAATCCGATCCAAGCTGTTGCTGTTGACAAAAAAAAGCTAGAAGCACGGGTCAATCAACTGAATAAACAAAAAAGTGATGATAAAGCCGCTGAGCGCAAACGCATTAAAGATTTAGAAGACCGAGCTGCAAAAGCAAAAGTTAAACGTGCAAAAGAACAGGAACGGCTTAAAACATTAGAAAAACAGCGTAAGCAAAAAGAAATTGAAAAACGCAAAGCCGATGCTGCGGCCGAAAGTGCAAATGCCAAAGCCGCTCAAGCAGAAAAAGCCCGCAAAGAAAAAGTAGCGGAACAGCAAAAAGCTGAAAGAGCTGCTGCTGATGCAAAAGCGAAAAGATTAAAAGAAGAGCAAGTAGCGAAAAAAGCCGCTGAAATTCGCAAGCAACGTGAAGAAGATCAAAAACGCAAAGATCGCGAAGCGAAAGAGCGTCAATTACAAGAACAATTATTACAAGAACAATTAGCCGCTGAAATGGCTGAACGTCAACAAGCGAAAAGTCAGCAGGTTATGACTGAAGTTAATCGTTATAATGCACTTATTGGCCAAGCGATAAATCGTAGTGTTTTAAAAGATAAAGCGACTATGAATGGTAAATCTTGTAGCTTAACAATAAGTATTACATCATCGGGCTTTGTTACCAATGTTGTTACGGGACGAGGCGACCTTGCGGTATGTAATGCAGCTAAAACAGGAGTGTTTAAGCTCGGGACAATACCAATGTCTCAAGACCCTGATGTATATGCTCAATTTAAAAAATTCACTTTGGAATATATTCCTGACTTTAATTAGTCAGCAATATTAAATTAAAATTTAATTAAAAAGAACCTAAGCTAATTTATGAAAATGTTGAAAAAAGTATTGTTAATCTGTGTAACTTTTATCTCGCTATCAAGCCATGCCACGTTGCAAAAAATTGTTATTACCGGTGGCTTAGACTCAGCACGTCCTATTGCGATTTTACCATTTAAATGGAATGGTTCAGGGCTTATACCAGAGGATATTGCGCAAGTTATTAGTGATGACTTATTGCGTAGTGGCAAATTTAGCCCGATCAGCGACATGAAATTTCCATCAATGCCGACTAACGATAAACAAGTTGATTACAATGCTTGGGCGGCAACGGGCGTTGAAGCTATAGTTATAGGTGAAATTAATGAAACAGCGATAGGTAATTATGATATTTCTTATCAGCTAATTGACGTGATTCGCGGTCAAATCACCGGCGGTAAATCACAAATGCTGAGCAGCGGTAAATTAGTCCAAGCGACTGATCATATTCTTGCGGCTTCTTCCGTACAAGTCACTGCCGGACAATTTCGCCGTTACGCGCATCGGATCAGTGATACCGTTTATGAAAAATTAACGGGCACCCGCGGCGCATTTTTAACTAAAATTGCTTACGTGATAGTGCGCGATGGTGACGAATACCCATACCAATTAGCGATTGCGGATTATGATGGTGTTAATGAGCATGTATTATTAAGCTCTAAAGAACCGCTTATGTCACCAAACTGGTCACCTGACGGCGAGCAATTAGCTTATGTGACCTTTGAAAATCGCCAAGCACAAATTTACACACTTAATATTTATACAGGCCAACGTAGTTTAGCGAGTTCACATAAAGGCATAAATGGCGCACCGACTTGGTCTCCTGATGGTAAAAAATTAGCGATGGTGTTATCAAAAGACGGTAACCCTGAAGTTTATATAAAAAACCTTGAGACCCGCCAATTACGTCGAATTACTCGTCATCGAGCGATAGATACTGAGCCAAGTTGGACACCAGACGGTAAATCATTAATATATAGTTCAGAACGAGGTGGAAAACCGCAGCTTTATCGCGTAGATTTAAACTCTGGTAAGTTAAAACGCTTAACTTTTGATGGTGAAATGAACCTTGGTGGCTCGGTAACACCCGACGGAAGTCAATTAGTGATGGTAAATCGCACTCAGGGTCAGTATCATCTAGCAAAGCAAGAACTTAGCACTGGTTTGTTTCAAGTGTTAACCAGTACTCGCTTAGATGAATCACCAAGTATTTCGCCAAACGGTGGAATGATAATTTACAGTACTTTGCATAATAATCGCCAAGTACTAAGTTTGGTTTCTGTTGATGGTCGATTTAAAGCTCGTTTACCTGCGTTAAACGGGGAAGTTAAATCACCAGCATGGTCACCTTTTTTATAATAAATATTTTTAAATACTGACAATAAAATTAATAAGGAAAATAAAATGCGCTTCAATAAAATTGTTAAAGCTTTAGCTGTTTCTTTACCTTTACTTGCAATTTCTGCATGTAGTTCTACTGATACTTCTGAAGAAGATGCACGAATCGCGGCTGAACAAGCACAAGTTGCTGCCCAAGCCCAAGCATCTCAAGAAGCTGAGCAAGTTAAAGTTGCTGCGGCACAACGTGAAGCTGAAATGGCTGAGCAAAAGCGTCAAGCAATGGAAAAATTACTTGCTGCAAATATTATTTATTTCGAATTTGACAAGTCTACTTTAAGCGCTGACTTTTCAGCTATCTTAGAAGCACATGCTAAATTCTTAAACGCTAACACAAGCCGTTCAGTATTAGTTGAAGGTCATGCTGATGAACGTGGTACGCCTGAGTACAACATCGCGTTAGGTGAGCGTCGTGCTAAAGCTGTTGTTTCTTACTTAGAAAATATGGGTGTTGCTGCTTCACAAATTACTACGGTAAGTTACGGTGAAGAAAAACCAATGGCAAAAGATCGCACAGAAGAAGCTTTCGCGACTAACCGTCGTGCTGTGTTGGTTTATTAATATCGGATAATAAATGAAACACACTTATACTCTAGGTGGGTTATTTGCAGCTAGTACCTTTGCGGTATTAGCTGCTCAACCAGCCCCTGTAGTTGATGTTAGCAACCAAGCTAACCCTGCCGCTACTGTTACGCCTGTATCGCTCTCTGAACAGCTTATCAATCTTGAACGTAAACTCGACCAACGTAATCGTGCGCAAATTAATATGCAACGACAGTTAACTGATTTACAAAATGAAGTTGATGAAATTCGTGGTGTTACTGAATTACATAATCATAAACTTGAACAAATTCTTGAAAGACAGCGTGAGCTTTATCAAGAGTTAGATCGTCGTGTTAGTGATGCGATTAAATCGCCGCAAGTGCCGGCAACTATTGCTGCTAATAATTCATCGTTAAATCCTGTTATTGAATACAGTGATAATTTAACGGAAAATGAAGCATACGATCATGCTGTTAATTTGGTGTTAAAAGCCAAACAATACGATCAAGCAATCGAAAAATTTATCGCCTTTAATAGCAAATATCCTAATTCCACCTATGCTGCCAATGTGCATTATTGGTTAGGGCAATTATATTTTACTAAAGGTGAACTTAGTCAAGCTTCAAAAGAATTCTCTATTGTTGTTAATCAACATAAGAAATCAACCAAGCGTAGTGACGCATTATTGAAATTAGGTATGGTTGCCGATAAAGAAGGTGACAAAGCAAAAGCGAAAGTTTTGTACAGTCAGTTGATTAAAGAATACCCATCAACGTCAGCGGCGCAATTAGCCACTTCCCGACTAGAGACACTGCAATAATCGTTGTGTTGCTGAATACTTACACTATGTGCTGGCTTTTTGTGCAAACAAACGAGTTGGCATAAAAAACTTATAATTAGTTGTTGCACTAAAAATTATTATGAGTATTATATGCGGCGCGTCAGACATGTAGTTCGACGCAACAAGTTATCGGTCGTTAGCTCAGTTGGTAGAGCAGTTGGCTTTTAACCAATTTGTCGAAGGTTCAAATCCTTCACGACCGA
>JBPOFN010000051.1:0-27520 GCA_051251725.1 Thalassotalea sp.
AAATCAATCAATGCCGACATCACTAATTCAGCTGTGGAATTAAAAGTATTGATTGAGCAAATGCGGGAGCAGATCCAGAATATTGAATGATGTTTTTTAGTGTTTTTTGTTTATCTTAATTTATTGAAAAGCCTAACTTTTGTTAGGCTTTTTGTTTTTTAGTGTTCTATAATAATTGGAGTAGTAACCACCCAAATGGTTACTAAAATGGTTACTAATTTTGCTAGTAATCAGTGTTTTTAAAATTAGTAACCACTTGAACCACAATTGAAGAAAAAAACTTATGAATAACAATCAGGTAAAAGCATTTGTTAAGTCGGGTGTAAAAACTCGAAAACCAGTCGGTGATGGCTTGTATATTCGAGTGCAAACGGAAGGCATTGCGTATTGGGAAGTTAGGTATTCAATTAACGGTAAACGTAAGTTTATTCGCATAGCTGGTGGTAATTTCCCTGCAATGTCACTTGCAGAAGCACGCATTCAAGCGGCACAAATAAAACAACAAACATTGGGTGGAATTGACCCATTAGCTGAGCGAGTACGTGAAGATCAAATTCATATTAAAACGGTTACTAATTTGTTTGATGATTGGTTCGAAGGAGTAGAGAAAAGATTAAAGCATCCTAATATTCCAAAAAGAATTTATACTAAAGAAGTAAAGCCTTTGATTGGTGAGCTAGCACTTGAAAAAGTTAATGCTCGTGATATACGAGCTATTATTCATAAAGTGGCTCAAACAGGCCGTAAAGCGATTGCTAACGACACTTTGTTGCTGTGTAAGCAAATGTTCCGGCACGGCGTTAAACTTGACGTGCTTGGCGCTAATCCAGCGGACGCTTTTAGTTTGGTTGATGCTGGCGGGGTTGAAAAAAGTAGAACAAGAGCCCTAAATTTCAAAGAAGTTGATATTGTCTTCAAAACTTTCCGTGAGCATTCGGTTAACTTTACTCGTGAAAATTATTTAGCTTGTGCATTATTGCTATGTTTAGGTGTGCGAAAAGGTGAACTGATCGCTGCAAAATGGGAGGAATTTAACTTTGAAAGTTCTACTTGGAGCTTGCCGAAAGAACGTAGCAAAACTGGCGTACCTATTAGTATTCCACTATCACCGGTAATTATTCCTTGGCTAGAAGAGCTAAAAGTAAGGTCTTGTGGCTCTGAACATGTTTTTCCATCTAGAAGAGCAAGTAAACGTAGAGCTTATATTTCTGACGATACACTTAACCATGCATTAGCTAAAATGTTTGGCCAAAAAGTTGATAGTAAAAAACAACCGATGACAAACTTGTTAGGCGAAGCTGATATTGAGCATTTCACCGTTCATGATCTGCGCCGAACTTGCCGAAGCTTATTGTCAGAACTAAAAATACCGAGCCATATTGCTGAGCGCTGTCTTAATCATAAAATTAAAGGGGTTGAAGGGATTTACGATAGATATGATTATTTAGATGAAAGAAGAGATGCGTTGCATCGATTAGCAAGTACGCTTGAATTCTCTATCAATGAAACTAACAAAATTATTCCTATATCGAGTAGAACAGCGAGTTAACCATGGAAGCGAAAGAAAAATATTTAAACGGATTAAATGATTTGTTCACATCATACTTTGAACAACTGAAGAATAACTGCGTGGACATAGAGCTTAAACAACGTATTCAAGGTTATATTCAAGCTGGCGAAGTAGCTGAATTTATTACTCGCGATGATTCGACAAGTCTTATGGGTGAAGTTCATCAAGCTGTTTTAGGTGAAACGATTGATGAAAGAAAAATCAGAAAAGAAAAAATTAAAAAAACTTTACAACATTTCGATGCTGACTATTTAAATGTTCCTGCTATTACTAGAAAAAATAATCCTACATTACAGCCTAAAATTATAAAACCAGAAGAGTATGTTTTTTGCCTGACAAGTAGTTCGGGTATTCATTGTGGTGAATGCGAAGGTTGTTTAAATTTGATCTAATCGAGCTTAATTAATCAAACTTTAGCGGCAGTATGTAAATGCTAAGGTATCTACTGTTAGGCAGAAATAGGCTCTATAGTGACGGCTTCATATTCCGGTGATCGTGAACACCTATACCGGTGTTTACGATCACCGGAATATGCAACGACCAAATTTCATTACGGTATTAATCACTTTCTCTGACATTTCGGTCAAGTAGCAGCTTTTCTTAAGTAATTTGAAATATCTAAAGTTTTGTTCCATAGTTTAAATTCAAATAAACAAGGAATGTTTACTATGAATCATGATGAATTTAAACGACTAAATCACCTCTCAGAAAAAGCGCTAAACGAAACCGCAACACCAAATGAGATGAAAGAGTTCTCTCAACTTTTGAATGATTGGAATCAATCTGAAGAGCTTAATTTATTTAATAGCTCGCATAAAAATATTTTTAATAGTGATTAACATTATTAACCCCAAACACTATGACCATTCAAGAAGTTTTAGGTTTTACTTGACTAAGTAATTATCCTATAACTGGCAACTTAGCCACCAGAGCAGCGGTACTGCGTCCGTTTACTTTGATTACTAAGCTGTTTCTATAATCTTGCATAGGAGGTCAGTATTGCGAATCTGGCTATTGTGCCCTAGAGATGCACTCAAACCAGAGACACCAACCTTTTCTATATCATTTTTTTCGATGATACTTGCAAGCAGATCATGCAGCTCCGTGCCATCTAGTGGATTATCAATCACGTGCAAATGAATACCATTACTTAGGTGTATGAACTTAGAGTACTTTTTCCAGACTTCTTTTGAGCATACAAGACAGGTCCCTATATTCAGAACTTCTTTTGGTATACTTGGGCTGTGGAATGAAACCTCAAAATTGTGTTCTAGGAAACAAACAATACTACTCTGTCTTATGAGGGATGAGATTTTCCAAGGTGCTATAAAAGGAAGAAGTATTACCCTCTCTGCAAGTTGATGATCTGATTTTAATCTCTCTAAAACCTTAATAACCTGCCCCATATGCCCGGCGAGTGTAAGAGTTAGATATATGTTCCTATCACCATCTGCTATGAGATTTTTAAATGCATCTAGTAAAGAAAAAGTCCCTTTGCTGTCACCAATTTTTCCATAAATAGTGATGATAGTAGCATCTGCAGGAGGGGAAAAGCATAAATGCTTTAATCTAAATAGTAACTCCTTTACTTTAGGATACTCATCATACCATTCAGCCAAAGCAGAAGAATGTTCCTGAAAATTAAATTCTTCTCCTTTTCGTTTATGCCAATTTTCCAGACATCTTCCTCTAGGAACAACCTTTACGCTTGAATGTGGCAGTTCAATAAATGTTTGGCTTATTATTTCTGCTATATTTTCATTTGGTGTTATGAGCGTTCCGCGACTAATCGCCCAATGATATGTATTATTTAGATCGGGGTGTTTCGCAAGCCTCCCTAAATCACTACCAGCGTGAACCAAATACAAAGGCTTGTTAAAGGCTGCAGCCAGAAGTGCACCCACAACTCCATAGGGCTGCATATACCAACCAACTATCACATCGGCATTTTGAGCTTGCTCAATAGCTGCGCCAAATAATCGAGTTTCAGCTGCTGACGAGAAAGGAATGTAACTCCCACGTTTTAAAACGCTAGACTCAATGAAATTTATACCGTTAGATAAATTATCAAACTGCTTTTTATCATCCGCGCTATACCACATCTTGTAATTGTTGCTGGCATCACCTGCATTGGACAAGTAAAAGACTTCATGTCCTCTTGATACCATGTCGCGCGCAAACCTCCACGTATCGAGGGCTGTACCACCTTGAAGTGGAGGTTTTTTACCAACAATCAGGATTTTCATATTACCCATCACTGCAACCAGCACATCCAGGCCCACAAGAAGAACAGCTTCCACAATTTGCGCAACTATTACTGCATATTAAGCCTGCAGGTCCACCTCCAGAAGATAGTATTGGCCAAAATTCTTCTGGCGGAGTTTCGCAAAATGTTTCTTCGTATTTTTTTAACATGTTAGCGTAGTCGTCACCTGATACTGGGGCATCACCTGTTTCAGGCACATGATGTATGTACTTTCCACCAACAGATTTACAAAAATCAAAGTATTCTTTTGTGAATATAATGAAAGTATGCCAAAGCTCGTCGATTTGCCCTCTCATTCCAAATCTTGTCTTTGGATTTAGAGCAATTAGCGCGAGATACCTTTTAAGTTCTACTTCATGTTTGGCAGCGATATCAATAGGGATTGATTGGTCTCTGGAATACCGTTCCACCACCTTTCGCATGTCAAAGTTCATTACCTTTTCTATTATTTCTTCATTTATCCTTGGTTTATCTTTCATTTTCTATCTCCTATGTGGCTATGAAAATCGCTTGAATATCATTGCTCTATAAAGCATGCAGCTAACGAGATTATAGTTTCATTATCTTTAATACAAGGCCGCTCATGAACTAGCTTAGATCCTTCAAAAAATAAAATACTTCCTTCTTTTAGGGGGATATCAATTTTCACACTTGGTCTTTCCCTTACTTCAGTTAATGATTGATTTGGATATATTCTTATTAAAGACCCTTTTTCACTTTGAACTTTTAAGTAGGCTAATAGGACAAATTGACAATGCTTTCCATCTACATGGGGCTCTATGTAGTGATGCTTTTCATTAAAGACATTAATGCAGCTTCTTGATAAATTTAATTTTAGATCTTTATCTGCACTTTCTGACACCAAACCTCTTATGCAATCAGAATTGAGAAACTGGCCCCCTCTTTTTCCGATAGGGGATCGAAACAATTTTCTACTTGGTGAACCATCAGACTTTTTCTTTAGCTCATCCAATTTTTTCCATTTCCGACGGTAAGAAAACGTTTCTAACAAGAGAGCATCTCTTAAATCATTATCCAAGAAGTTATCATATCTATTAATGTAACTATTAATTTTCATTTTTATGGTACATATCGAATATTCACCGAACGAACTCAAAATTATCAATTATCAAATACAAAGTAATCAGTTACTCTATCCCAATAAATACAGAATTAATAACATCATAGTAATGACTGAAACACCACTTTGCTTTTAAGCAATAAAACCTGAAATTTATTACCAAGGCTATACATTACATCTAAAACACTTCAAACTTACTCCCTACGAATAAGCTAAATTTACTTCCTTCACCACCACTTTCATAATCAAAACGAATTCCCGCAGTAAGGTCCCCATCTCCATTTCCCAAAAAGTACACTGGCAAAGTAAATGTGTGTTCATCATCTTCAAAGTCGTATGTGATTTTAGGTGACATTGCCAAGTTATATACAGGAAACCTTACTGATAACGTTAAGTTTTTATTCTTCGACTCCTCTGGAACCCCGATTGCTGATGAGACACAAGACAAATATGTTAAATTATCGTCATTTGCCAACGGACACCTTGTTTGTGAATCTTGAGTTTCATAACCCTCTTGATAGCTAAACTCTGCTGTAGCCCATAATAAATTTGGAATAACATAGGAATAATAAACACTAACTCCCCAAGGGTTTTCAGTCTCATCTGTAGTTTCAATACTATCTGGTTTAAAGTACTCATACTCTTCACGTCCATAAGTAGCTGTAACACCGTAGAATGAAAAAGGTGCGAAGAACTCTCTTTGAATTGGTGCCATCAACGCTTTCTCAGCATCACTCGCCTTGGAATCATCGAACTTAGCGACAAGGCTATCAATGTTAGTCTCACAAAACTTTTTCTTTTCTACTTTTTGTCCTTCAGCCGTTTCCTTTGTAGCAGTAAACCCATATAAACTTGGTTTATTAAGGCAAAGGTTTATTGCTTGCCGCCTTTCACTTGGTTTAAGTGAAAATGTTGGCGGCGAATATTTCCGATAATTTAACTTTATTGTTGTTGAATTGGCGAACACATCCGTCTTGGACTCATAAAGATCTTTAGGGTCACCAGTGTCGTTTAAAGGCGCAGATAAGGTTAACGAAAAGTTACTTGTATCCTTGAAGGGTTTTAAAACGATATCAACTGTCTTTTTTGATTCACCTGCTGTCAATTCGACTTTATTCACCATCGAAGCATTACTTGAAGCAAGATCATTACCCAATAATTTATTCGCAATCGACACCTGAGTTTTTTCTAGTTCTGCTTCTGCATTGACACAAAATGGCATCAACACGAATAAAGCTAATCCTAACTTATTAAATTTCATAATACTTTCCCTGTTTACTATGCTTTAATTCTCACAACAAAATTATCATACCCACCGTCTAACGTAATTTCACTAGTTGGATAATCAGCCTCATCCGCTCCTGTGACCTCAAGTTTGTACTTTTGGTCATCATCACCGTAAACAATGATATCAATGAAGTATATCTGCCCTTCTTCGACTTCATATGATTTTTTTTTCAAACCTTGAACGTATGGGGAAACAGAGCTTGTTGACTTTCTCTCTATCGCAAACTTGCCCAGTAAAGAATTACCGCCTTTTATTTTTGCTGTTACAGTTTTCATAACTAAACTCCTTTTTAAAATTCACCATGATGTTTTGTTGAAACTTCAAAAGTCCCTTTTCCACCCGTTATCACGACTACATTTCCGCTATCTGCTGTGCCATATATTTGCTCATTGTACTCTTGCGCAGATTGGTAGTTATATCCGTCTGATGGTCGAGTTGCAGAAGTAAAAGTATGAGGTTCAGCATTGTTCAATGTGTACTCGTCTAATCGATCAATTACTTCGTAGCGAGGATGACCATACCCATTCTTTTTCCCTGAACTGATAACTGCGATTTCTGGAGAGAGAGCATCAGTCCAACCTTGAGAAGTAGACGTAGCTAAACTCCCATGATGGCCGACCTTGAGAAGGTCGACATCTAGGAAAGAATCTGAATAACGAGCCATAATCGCTCTCTCAGTTGCTTTTGTAGCATCACCTGTTAACACAGCTTCAAATTCACCATATTTGAACAAAAGCACAATGCTCCGTGCATTTTTCCATGAAGAGTTTGAACGGATGTCTGCTGCTAAGACATATACTTTTGCGTCACCGCAATTTATTTGAGAGTTTGGACTGCCTTCTTTGTCGTAATAGTCTTTACCTAATCTAGTTACTCGTTCGGAAGGAAAGCTTTGTAACCAAGCCCAAAAGATTTTTAACTTATAATGGTTTTGATAACCAACATGAAAAATTTGTCCTACAGGCATGCCTAGTAATGAATCTTGGATTAGATTGTAATGGTCTCCATCAGCATGAGTTATAACCAGCGTATCGATTTTAATAAGCCCATCACCAACCACCTCTGAAATGTAATCACTAACTTCTTCAGGTGAACCACCAGAATTAGACCCTGCATCAACTAAAATGTTCTTCCCATTTGGGCACCTAACGAGTGTTGAATCTCCTTGACCAACATCTATGAAATGAAGTTCCAACTTTCCAGTTGCGGAATCTGCTAGGGAGTCAGCTTGAACCAAGGTAGTCCAACTCTTAGCAACAAAACCAGAAATACCGGTGGGCAACATTATTTTATAATACCTACCATGCTCGCCAGTTAGTTCGGCAAAGTCTCCTGGGAATAACTTTCCGATATTATTACCGTTACTCGCGGCACCTCTCACATTCACATGACGAGTAACACGATCATTAGGTGTGATAAAATCGGCTAGAGCATCAATAGAGAAGAGGGTAAGGCATATAAAGAAGAGTGAACGCACGTACATTCCTTTTGTTATTACAAATAATGTTGTGTAACAACTGAAAAATTGGCATCCATACACTCAATAAATCTAATATACTTGTAAGAAGAATGCAAGAAGTGAGTATTTTCTTAGCTAACTAGTTGTCTTCTTAGCAGTAAAATAAGAAAGAACATGTCCAGCAAAACGATAGATGAAGGCTCCGTTACAACACTAGAATAAATTTTTCGCATAAGGGCAATCCCTTTGTTGTTGCCAGTATAATTAACATCAGCTGAATTAGTTCTGATTGTTAGCTCAAGCTTGCGGCAGTATGCTTTTGCCAAGCATGGGCGTGTTGTTATACGCCACATTTAACTCTAAACAATCAAAACATTAACTCAATGGAGTCGCTATAATTTCATTTATTAGACTCAAAGGTATATTATTTAAAGGATAATTCTTTAGAGTCTCGATTATATTTCCAGCATCTTTTAACAAATTAGGATCCGTTAACAACTCATTTTCACTATACCATCTGTTTTTCCTGTGATGTTTCTGCCATGCAACATGGCTATCAATTGCGAAATTATCTTTAGAAATAGCAACAACACTCTCATGCCTACAATCTAAAACAATGGAGTATATTGAATACTCATATTCTGTAAGTGCACCTAACCTAGACGATATTCTTTTGTCTTTTACAGTTTTTAAATATGATAATGAAGTAATAGCGCTTTTAGGTATATGTAACTCTTCTTCCAACTCTCTAATAGCACAATGCTCTGCTGATTGGTCGGTTTCTTCCTGAATTCCCCCGACAAACCAATAATATCCTTCTCCCCAAGCGTTACTATGCTGTAATAGATAGCGGTCTTCATTTTCATGACGTCCTTTTATAACTATTAAGGAGCTCCTTATTACTCTACTAGCTGTAGCATCATTTCCTTGCTTGGATATCCTGTATTGCTCCGCTTTAGTTAATATATTACACATGCTTTGTGCTTCATCATTAGTGTAACCTTCTGCCTTCCAATTCCCAATAAATTCTGAAGAATCTGAAAATGATAAACACATACTTGATAAAAACGCTTTAGACCTCTCTGATTTAAAACAAAGATTCCTATCTTCATCAACAGTCAGTAAACCTAGCCTTTCATATGAATAAATTAATAACAAAATGGCATTTTTTTTACCTATATCTAATTCATTTAAAATAGTATTTAAGTTTAAATTCACTTTGTTTTCTTGAAGAATATTCTCTAGAAAAAAATCATATGCTTCTATACACAGTTTTTCATCCACTTTTTGGGATGTTTCTTTCGGAACAGATGTTTTTATCAAAAAATAAACCATAGGAACATGAGCAAGCAGGGAGCTAAGGAATGCAAAAATAGGTTCAACACCTCCTTCTTTACCAAGCCAATATCCCGTGGAGACTAAAATTAATGTTGTTAGCCCACTTCCGACTATATATCTTTTTTTTAGGTTCATAATACTCAAATTTTAAAATATGCTTTGGCGTATAACGCCTCATTCAGAGGCAATAAAATAGCTGGTTAAAATTAGCGAGGCACGAGCAAAAACCAGCTGTTTTTTGTCCTGCTGAAATGACTTGTTAACTGCCTTCGGCTTCTGGCCTAGAGTTTTTATCGAACTGAGGGTATTCAGTATAATCAAAATCTTCAGGTAGAAATTTGTTGAAGCTTTCCCTAACTTTTTTGTGATCGATTCCTGCGCGATTTCTATTATATAATTGATTATTACCTTCAATTTTTCTTAACAAATAAAAAGCACTTTCTTGTTCAAAATATTTTAGATTTGGTAATAGACTATTACTAAATCTGTTATCAGCAGTATCAAATCCACTACTTCGACAATAATATGAAGAGATCAGCTTCGCATATTTCTTTTCCCACTCTTCACTATCGGATAATTCAAGTACGAATTGCCATTGAGAATCAGAAAACTGAGGATACAAATCACCTTCAATCCAAGTCGTTAAATAATCAAAATGGGCTGATAAATCCCCTCTAGTAAACCACCCGCAAGTTCTTCCTACATCAGTACTCTCAGCAGCATGTTGAATTTTCAACTTAGCATCTTCGGTTAACAACTCATAGAACGACTCGTTCATAGATAAATAATTTAATAAGTAATCTAAAGGCTGTCCAGTGGCAGAAATGTTACTGTAATAGTCTTGATCTGCAGATATAACTTGAGCCAACTTAACGGTGTGTCGTTTAGTAATAACCCTTATTACATTTAGGTTTAATATCCTATTCTCATTACATTTATCATCATTTAACTTAAATGTAAGTTTCCAAAGTGTGCGATAAAGAGCAAATTCTACATCATCAGTCATTCTGTTTAGATAACGACTTTCAATATATCTTTTTACCTTCGAGTTCGTGTTAAGGGCTTCATTTGATTCATCAAGATCAGTAAGAATCTCTGATATTATTTTTTGTGTATAAAACGGTGGTTTGATTAGTAACCCTTCCAGAGTATTTCTAATTAAAGATCTAACTGTCTCTTTATTTGGTTTGTGTAGCTCTAAATTTCCACGAAGAACAGGGTGCGCACATAAATGCCTTTGTTTTTGAAGGTAGCGAATATTCTCGTATTCAGCGCTATCTATGAGGTTTGTATTATTAAAAACTTTATCGACAACACCTAATTCCCAACTAGAAGATCTAGCATCTTCATTTTGTATAGCTCTTACTTCATCTAAGATTTCTTTAGCTGCTGTGTCAGAATAAAGATCAACTAAATATTGTAATTTATAAATAATATCAGAGATAGCTACAGCCCATAACATTACGACAGAAGAACGATATGATCCGACTTGATAGGATGTTAATACCTCTTCAAAATATTCTTTGGATTTACCGAAATGAATTCGATCCTTCATTGATTCAATTTCAAAAGTTTTCATCAGATATACTCAAGGTTGGATAAGGTAGTTAACGCCCAATTAACAGGCAAAAAATTGTTGGCTAAAATAAGCGACGAAGGAGCAAAAGCCAACTGTTTTTTGTCCTTGTTTAATTTCTTGTTATGTTTGCTTTACTACAAGCCAGTAGAATACACAAAAGTGAAAAATAAAATAGAAAATAAAAAAGGACTGACACTAAAAACCAAGCTTTTTAAGCGTAGAGGTTTTGTTAACCTTTTAAAGCGTATTTTTTCTAAACAGTTATGCTTAGCACTTTTTAGTTTATTTAGATCCCTTAAAAATTTACCTTTTCTATATGTGATAAATAATATAAAAAAGTAAACTGCAAAACACGCTGGAACTCTTAAATCAGGAGAAAGAGACCAAACTCCGAGTGATAGAGCAAACAAATATTTTGCGACATCTTCGTCTAAATACAATTTCCATTCTTTAACTTTTGTTTCCATATTTATTCCCCGTAAGTTGATTATTTAACAGTACAGAGTTTTGTTTATTAAATCTAATTTCGGAGTGCGATTGTTTGCCTATTGCACCGATATAGAGCCGAAAACGCCAATGCTGGTTGCAAAAATCACAACAAAGAAGAGTTGACCAATTATTGGAACAACAATAGGAATCAATACAGTTTGCCATGTTGTTAGCACTAGAAATTTACGAATCAGAATCATAAAAACCACTATGGTCAAAAAAAAAGATGCAAACTTATCCAGCTGAACAAGTTCGCAAATAGTAGAAATCACGAATTGAATCCCTAGCAGCAACAGGCTTAAATAGGCTGAACGTTTATACCTCTGCTCAACAACCTGAAGCTTCTTCAATATTAAATTAAAGCTAATAAAGTAACCTAGCAGATTGGATAGCAAGAATATAAAAGTAAACACTAAATTCCTCTAGGCATATAACGCCCCATTCAGGGGCTGATAATTGCTTGCTAAAATTGTGAAGCGAAGCGGAACCGAGCAAGCTATTAGCAGTCCCGTTACTGTAATGGCTTGTTAGGCATGTTCACTGTGAAGCAATTCCATAGTGTCTGGGTTTACTCTTTCAGGATCGAAAGTTACTATATTTCCTTCTGCATCGTACACTACACCATCTAATTGTTTATAGCGTAACCCCTCATCTATAAGAAGCTTAACAGCTTGAAAATATTCTTTATTTGAACATTGCAACTCTTTGGTAACAACCTTGTGAGCACCTGGCTTCCAAGGTTGCTCAGTTAATAAAGCATTAACTTTATGCGCAAACTCCATATTTACTATAACTTTCTTATTGTTATAAGCATCATGTCTTGCGGGGCCGTTTGTGTTGAAATCTTTTCTTTTTTCAACAACATCTGAATTCGATATTGAGAATTCGTGGGACGCCTCATTACATAAATCAGTATAAAAACGTTTGTTTTTCCAACGTTTGCCTGTTAAATCATCAGGTCTAACCCTTTTAATGAAATTCCACGTTTTTTCAATTTCATCTTTTGTTAATAGATCTTCATTTAATTTTATTAGTCTATTCGCGTTAAAATCAAAGCTACCTAGTAATCTTGAAACTGTTATAAAACTAATAACCTGTCTCCATCGCTTTAAAAATTTTTCATTAGCTGCGGAGCCTATTGGTCTTTCTTTCTCTAGAACGTCATCTGTAACCTTTAATATATGCGCTATTTTTGGCCAGACTTCGATTGGTTGTTTGTCAGAAAAAACAAGACTGTATGAATCATTAGAACGCATGAATCTAGCGCGTAAGCTAGAAGCTTTTAGTGGTGACTTTAAAATTAAATTAACAAAGCCAGAAGCTAGATATATTGGTGTAATAATCTTTGAAGAAGCCACACCTAAATTAGAGTGAAAGTTTTTTCTTCTTTCGTAAGAAAAATCAAAACGCTCCAATATTTCTTCGATATCCCGCTGTATTTTATCTGTAGCATGTAAAGAGGCTATTTCCACATCTGTTTGATTGTTTGTAGCTCTTATTATTGAATCTCTAATATCATCATCTTGAGAAACAATTACCTTAATTAGTACAGATCTGTTTTTGGCATCACGCCCACCTGTTTGAAAGTATCTGAAAATAGATTCTGTAGTTTGTAAACCATTTACGATTTGAATGTCTTGTAATTGAATAGAGTCTCCTATCACACTTGCAGATGTCGCTAGTATTGTAACTCCATTATTCAACCACCAGAAATCAGGGGACTGTTCATTTTCCAGTGTATCTCTGATATCTTCATTAACGCGATTTAATCCCATGAAATCTCTAACATTTGAATCAAATAAATACCTTCTTAATTTCCCTTCATCTGTAATGAAACCAAAATAATCAGATAAATTTGCGAGTAAAACATATCTCTCTCCGCTGGCTAAAACCTCTGAAAAAGGTAATTCCAAACAAAAGTTAGGCATTTTTCTGTGCATTTGAATTAACTCAGTTGCACCATGAAAAGTAAAATTCACATCACACGAACCAAACGACTCCTTAGATATATTTATAATTTGTTCCGTTCGCGCGACTATTGACTCACCAATGCTTTGTGAATCTCCTCTAGAAGCGTACGAAAAATCTATTTTAAATGAACTTAATCTAGGTGAGACTTTACGATATGCATATTTGAGTGCTGTTCGACAAGCTAAGATAGACTCTGAATAATCTCCTTTAAGATTTTCGTCAGGTAAACTCAAATCAAATATTTCAGAAATACTTGCTACAAGATTATCCAAAGGGGCTTGCTTAAAAGTATCGTGGTGTTTACAAGTGATAATCCAAACTTCTAATTGGCAACCCGATTTAGGCCAGATAAAGGACTCTGGTTCGGTTAGTATGTGCCCATTGATTAGAATAAAGAAACCATCTATTCCACCATCATTTCTTCCGTCAACAGATCCACTCTCAATTTCATCACGAGATAAATCATAATCCTTTAGTATTTGTTCAAAAGCCAAATACTCAAATGCTTCATCCCTTCGATCTGAAGGCAATTTATCTTGCACCCTATCGTCAATAATTCCATCTATTAAAAGAGCGTCATTCTTTGCCATTATATATCCTTAAACTCGATGCTTGATTACATGCCTAACGCCTCATTCAGAGGCAATAAAATAGCTGGTTAAAATTAGCGAGGCACGAGCAAAAACCAGCTGTTTTTTGTCCTGCTGAAATGACTTGTTATAGCAACTTTACTCAAGGCCTATCAGCTTTTTAGCACCATCAGCTAAAATTGCTCGGCCTTCTTTTGATTTACCAATTGAAGTAATGGTTTTATACACTTTATTCGAAGCCGTTTTTAACCATGTATCTTTAGGATAATGCTCCAAATCTTCTGATACTTGATCAATACCTGATTTAAATTCTTCAAATTGTTTTTTGGTTATTTGATTTTCTTTTTCTAGTATTTCAACTCTTTCAAGTAAAAGATCAAATTTCCGCTTTAATGAATTAATCTCTTCAACCGAGAACTCCTCAGATGAGTTATCTTCAGTCTTGAAGTGATTTTCAATAATTTTTTCAGTTCATCAACATCTCTAAACATAGGAGATTGAGCTTTTAGCTCATTTCTTGCTTCAAAAGCCCAATCATCGATTAATGAAAAGGCTTCGTGAAGTGTTTTACCAAAGAGTGTACTTGTGTCATACAACTCACCGGGACTACGTATACAGGTATATGATTCGCCAAAAGGAGCTTTATTAATCGTAAAGTAGAGGTTTTCTCCATATTTAAGTTTAATATGAATTAGTGTTTCATTTTTTTCACCAAAAACAACCTCAAAATCATCTGATGTAAACGCAGTCTTATCTAGTATTTCACGCAATTCGATGTGCACTGTTTGTCGTAACTTAGCCATAATAGATTAAACACTCCTTAGTTTGATAGTTGTATAACGCCTCATTAAGAGGCTAAAATAAGCGACGAAGGAGCAAAAGCAAACTATTTTTTGTCCTACTTGAATGACTTGTTAGGTGATTTTTATCATATCTATACTTTGATAGAATACTTCAAGGTCATCAATATAGTCATCCGCTATTTCAGATAAATCCCAAATAAATGACTCCTTAGCCACAGGTAAAAATACTCTGTAATGTGGAGCTTCATTTTTGGAACAGCAATATACTTTTGAATAATCTCTATTAGCTCGAATTTTATAACTCAGTTCATCATCATCGATTAGGTTAAATTGATCAGCCGTTAAATCAATGATTAAATCACCAACCTCAATCCACCAATGCCCAATTTCATCATGTCGAGTGCTTGATATACCAAAGATAACGCTAAGAGGATAATCAACCCCCTTTAAACCAAGATGATAGCAAAATAGAAGAGATGAATGTTTACAAGCATTTATTGGAAATGAACTGGAAAATAAAGGTAAGTTTTCAGTTTTTACTAATTCTATTTGCTGACGTAATTTAACGGCTTCATTATATAAATTTAGCATATACGCCTAATCACCTAACGCCTTACTAATAGGCGCATAAATGCTTGGCTAAAATTAGCGACGAAGGAGCGCAAGCCAAGCGTTTTGCGTCCTTTTGAGTAACTTGTTAGAAGTTCATTTCTACTCATTTTCAGTATTTAGAATAGACTCTGCTATAGCCTTATCTAATATGTCACCTGCATTCTGAACTCTTTTTAACCAAAAGTTCATTTCATCGTTTGAAAGTGCCTTAGCTGCCCATATGATTGCTCGTCTATCCCAAGGCGAATTATTTGACCAAGTTTCCTTTTGCTCTCTAACCCAATCATTATATCCTTTGTTTCGAGCAAGTAATGCATAAGGTCTTTGACCTAAATTAGATTTAAATTGTTCGCATAAACCTGCTATATCTCGCTCCATAGGATCGATCATTTTATTTTGAAGAACATCAAGTAACCAACTTTGAACAAAGGGAAGAAAACCATAATCTGTTTGTAAACAACCATCTTTAAATTTTGCACCCACACCCCCTGCAAACCTCTGATTAGTTGTAGCATTTATATAGTGAGACACTTCCCTCATAACAGGTGCAAGTTTATCCATGTTATCAAGTACCGCTTCACGTAAAACACCAGTTCTTAGTGTTGTAGCGCGTCTTAATATATATTTAGCTGTACCTAAGTGAATTGGTATTAACTCAAGGCATGCTTCAAATAACTCTACTAAATTGTCACGAATAACGGCATCAATATCAGGAGCATCAGCTTCATCATGATCTTGGTATTGGTTAAAAAACTCTTGAAGTGCTTCCAGCTTTTCTTCCTGGGTTTTATTTTCAAGTTCTTCCGGATCTATCAACTCTTCTTCAATAAAGTCACTCACGTTATATATTTGAGTTTTGTGTGATTGAAGTGTCAGTCGGTGCGCCGTATAAAGATATTCAGTTAAGTCATGTAATGCTCGATGAGCCTGCTCCAAATCCTTACAGAAAATGCGAAAGTCATCTACGTACCTTGTATGCACATAACCTTTTCTTAATAAGAAATTATCGACATCACTAAGGCAAACCTCAGAGAAAATAACAGATGCACTAGGGCCTATCGGGATCCCTCTAGATTGTCCTCTAGTAAAATTCATCAATAAGTTTTCAATGTTTTTAGCTCTATCTCTATCAATTCCCGATAATTCAAGCGCATTTCTAACACGGTGATGTCCAATTTGATTATAAAAGTCAGCAATATCTGCTGTTAAAATAAGATCGAAATTTCCATTTTGTGCTAGTTCTTGGGATTTTGTATGAAAGTCATCCCACCCATTGTTATTTCTAAATAATTCGCCTCTAGCACCAAGTTCGACCCTGTACGAGCAAGCAACTTTATTTTCTATTGGTGTTCTAAAATTCTCTACCAATTCAGCAGCCTCATAAGCTAGTGCTGTATAGACAATAGTGTCAACAGGGTCTAGTTGTATTGCTACGCGATACCCATTATTTTGTTTCGGTATTAACATTCGCCGGAATGGGCGACCTTCATAAGTAGCAATGTCAATTGAAGATATTTCGGCTTTTAAATTAGGCCAACTGTGCTTTATAGCTTCATATTCAAAAGGAATAGGAAAAATATCAGTATCTCCATACCTTCTGATATGTGTTATTGCCCAATCTATTGATTCTTGCTTGAGATGATCCACTGAAACTCCATTTGAACTTCTAACAGCTTATTATGGAGACTTCTCAGTAATGTCCGCCTCATAATATTTATTGGATTTTCATTAATATCCCATAATTTCAAGGCTTTATAAACTAAAAATTTACTAAGGTTGTCAGAACTTGGATATTACTGAGAAGTCTCAGTAATATCCAATCTAGAAACCAATGTTATTATTATAAATATCAATGGATTATAGTTTTGATAGAGAGTTTTTTAGTTATTACTAAGACTTCTCAGTAATACGTCATGGAAAAATTCATTAGAAAATATATCGTAAATCTTTTGAAGCTAGTTTCCGCTGTGCGCACAAAGTGATCGTTAATAATTTAAGAATGACTGGCGGCAATGGTCGCTTTTGTGACTGTGAATCTTAAAAACTCAGTGTTAGTTTAAAATGGAATTAATTAACATAATTTTTGCTAGTGACTCCATAAGTATTAGCTTTTTCATTTTTCGACAAAACTTCCATAATTTGTATTAAATAGTATACTGTCTATATATACAGCTCTTGTTTGGTGTCTTCGTGAAAGTTATTCCTATTTATATTGAAGCCGGAATTTCGGGGTTTGAATCACCTGCGGCTGAATACAAAGAGTTAGGCTTATCGCTCGATCAGCTGTTAATCACTAAACCTGATGCGACCTTTATCGGTATTGCTAAAGGCCAATCAATGGTCGATGTTGGAATTTTTGATGGTGACTTACTCATTATCAATCGAGCGGAGCAGGTAAAAGATGGTGACGTTGTCGTTGCCAGCTTTAACGGCTGTTTTACTTGTAAGCTAATAGATACCAAACGCGCTCAACTTATTTCGGCTTTTAAAACGCATAAAACCGTAAATATTACCGATGGTGATGACTTTCAAATAGAAGGCGTGGTTACGCGATCTATTCGTTTACATCGACAAGCGAGTGAGTTAATTGCATGTATGCGCTAGTTGATGCCGTTTCTTATTATGCCTCGGCTGAAAAGGTTTTTGACCCATCAATTAGAAATAAACCTGTGGTTGTTTTAACCAATAATGACGGATGTGTTTGTGCCGTTTGCCCAATTGCCAAGCAGCTCGGCATTCCCAAATTTAAACCTTACTTTCAAATTAAATATTTTTTAGATAAACACCATGTCGTTGTTCGTTCATCAAACTATGAATTGTATGCTGATTTAAGCGATAGAATGATGAACGTTATTGGCCGTTTTTGTGATAACCAATATGTTTACTCGATAGATGAATCATTTCTTTATTTTGAAAACTATCATTCAATAATTAGTGACTGGCACAGCTACGGGCATAAAATTGTTGATACTGTTTGGCAAGAAACGCGTCTTCCTGTCGGTGTTGGCTTTGGGCCAACCGCAACGCTTGCTAAAGCGGCGAATCATGCGGCTAAAAAATTATCGGGTTTTAATGGTGTTGCGGTCATTGATAGCGAGAAATCAAGACAAGAAATTCTTACACGTATGTCGGTAACTGATGTCTGGGGGATAGGTAACAGGCTAGGTAAAAAACTGAATTTACTCGGCGTTGAAAACGCTTGGCAGTTAGCCAGTCAAAACCCTAAGGTAATGCGTGGTCAATTTGGTGTCGTGGTTGAACGTACCGTAAATGAGCTAAACGGCATTAGTGCGTTATCTTGGGATGATGTTAAGCAGCCCAAAAAAGAAATATTTTCAACCCGTAGTTTTGGTAAGCGTATTACTGATATTGACTCATTAAGGGCAGCGCTAGTTACCCATAGCAGTATTGTTGCTCGAAAACTAAGAAAACAAACATCGTTAGTTAAACGCTTATTAATATTTGCTGCCAGTTCACCTCACGATGATAATTACGTTAAACGTTCATTTATTTACACCTTTCCATTAGGGACAGACAATTCATTAACCATGGCAAATGCCGTTTCAAGTATGGTGCCGCACCTTTATCAAGCAGGTGTTCAGTATTACCGTTGTGGTGTTGGCGCCATTGAATTACACGACCAAGCTTTTACCCAGTACGATTTGTTTTTAACACAAAAAGAATCACCCAAACTAATGACAACACTCGATAACATAAACCATCGTTATGGCGCTGATACGTTAAAAATAGCAACCGAAGGTAAAGCGGAAAAATGGCAGATGAGAAGGGCATTCTTATCACCAAGTTATACAAGTAAGTGGAAAGATATACCCCAAATTATTTGTTAATGTATTTTTACAAGCTTTAAGATTATATCAAAATCCATTTGAGACTTTTTGGGCTCTTCAATTTTATAATTTCCTTCTAGGAGCCCCATATTTTTAAAATTTTTATTCTGAACTTTAAAGTCATTTGAACCTACGTGACCATTTTTACTTAACCTCAATGAAAAATCCGACTTTTTAGCGATAATACCAATTTCATTTTTTTCTTTATCGAAATGAAATTCAGCATAATCACCAACAAGTAAACCAACGCCCATTTTATCAATCAAATCAACACCTGATTTATGAAAGCGAAGAATAGCTTCGTTTCTTTTGGAAATACTAAAACTAACATCTCTTTTTATTAGGGGCGTGTGTTTATATGGTGGAATAATTACAAAAGCCATAATCTTTCTCTTAAATTAATTGATAAATAAATAATAGCTATACATTTAAATAGATCAATATTTATATAAATAACAAAAGGTTAAACTCGAAACGCGTACGGCAATATGTTTTGTGTTATTACCCAAACATGATTTACATCTTTGATTTTTCTGATTAAAGAAAACTTATTATTTAATTACCTAGATCAATAAACCGTGCATTTCCGTTCGCGCACACGGTTTTGTTTTGTTTCGTGCGTTTAAACTCCCGTATTTATGAGGCTTAAGTGAAAATACCTTCTTACAGAAATCGGGACATAGCTGCGCGAAACTCTGCATTTTCATACTAAGAATATCTTAATTACAGATCGGGTAAATTGTTCGCAATACCTAAATATCATCAAAACTTGTTAAAAATCATGTAACTATTAGTTCAAGGATAACTAATTTTGTTTACAGCCCTTTATAAGTATGTAAGTTTAATGATTTTAGAGTTATTTAATCTAGTTTATATCTAGGTTTTGATATATTGCGTTCATAAAAAAGTTAATGTTTATATGTATCTTGCCGCATCAATTAATAGGTAAGATTTATTAACTATGGCAAGCTTATTACTTTTAAATAAAATTGAACCGAATTAAACAAGGAAAACATAGTTATGAGTAGAAAAGTGTTTATAAGTTATTCACATAAAGATGAAGCGTTTAGAGAAGAACTTGAAGAACATTTAACAATGCTCGGTAGGAAATCGATTATATCAGTATGGCATGACCGAAAAATTACAACTGGGGAAGAATGGAAAAAGAAAATTGATAATAATCTAGAAGCTGCCGACATAATAATATTATTAGTTAGCTCAAGTTTTTTAGCCTCTGACTATTGTTACGATATAGAAATGAAAAGAGCTTTGCAAAAGGAAAGCGAAGGCTCCGCCACCATTGTTTCAATTATTCTTCGAAATTGTGATTGGGCTGATTGTGAGTTTTCAAAATTTCAAGCAGTTCCTAAAGATGCTGTACCTATTACTTTATGGGCTGATAGAGATACTGCTTGGTTAGATGCGGTAAGAGGATTAAAAGATCACATATCAAAATTTTCACCTTCTGGGGCTATTGTTGAGGGTACAACAAATAGTGAGCTTCCCGCTGACCTAGTTACGATTACTGATTCAACTTTACACTGGTTAGATGATACTGAAGTAGTTTTAACACATAGAAAAGTCAACAACGTTATTTTGAGCGATATCTTTGTAGTACCAGATATTGAGGTTCCGGACGAATCTAAAAAGGATAATATTAAGATAGTAAGTTCAAATAACCTTTTTAGGAAGCCTAATTTTTATTTAGTCTCTGGTGAAGAGCAGCAAGGTAAGACTTCTCTTCTAAAAAGGGGGTATAGGGATTTATTAAGGGCTGACTACCTGCCTATCTATCTTGATGGTAAAAATATCAATAAGTCTAATGTAGAAGATGTAATTAAACGGGAAATAAAAAATCAATATACGGGGTTATGTGCTGAGGATTATATTTTAGCCGATAATCGTGTTTTATTAATTGATAATATTGATGAAATTGTACTAAATCAGAAACACCGAAATATATTTTTATCAAACGCTAATGAGATTTTTGATTGGGTGATTATCACTTGTCATAGTTCTTTTGCATATGTATCAGCTGAGTTTACTTCGTTAAATTCGTATCAAGATGTCACCCTTTTAGGTTTTGGTAATGTTAAACGTGAGGAAATGTGTAAAAAGTGGGTTTCATTAGGGGTTGAGGAATCTATAGAAGAAAGTGATTTATATTCACAAAGTGATGAGCTTAAGGTGCAACTTGATACCGTTATTAAAAAGAATATTGTCCCAGCCAAGCCTATTTATGTTCTTATGTTGCTTCAAATGTTTGAAGCATATGCAAAACAAAACATTGATATGACATCACATGGGCATTGTTATCAGCAGTTGATTTATCAATCATTTGAAAAAGCAGGTATTAGCGGTAAAGAGTACGAGCTGTATTTAAATGTATTAACTGAACTTGCATGGGCTATTTTTACGCAAGAAAAGGGGCTCAATAGCCATTATTTAGATGTATTCTTTAAAGATTATGGTAAAAAATATCTTTCAGTTAATAGCTCTGATGTACTTGAAAAGCTAATTGACAATGCTATTCTTCAAGAAAAAGGTGTATTTACGGATTTTAAATATCCGTATATTTACTATTTCTTTGTAGGAAAGAAAATTGCTGAAAGTTACTCATTATCAAAGGATGTAGAGAGTAAGGTTCAGAACTTATTTGATAATCTTCATAGGGAAGATTATGCAAATATTTTAATTTTTATTACTCATCATACAAAAGATCTTTGGCTGATTAGAAAAATTGAAACAGTTCTCGCAGAGTTATTTCGCGAACAAGAACAAGCTAGTTTAACGAAAAAGCAACTTTCTTTTATGCAGGATTTCATCAAATTGATTCCTAAATTGATTATGGAGCAACGTGAAATTCAAAAAGAAAGGCACGACCACAATACTAGATTGGATGAAATAGAGCGTAATAATGATGATGAATTTGGCGAAGCTAATGACCTTTTGGCTAAGATAAACAAGACATTCAAAGGGGTTGAAATTGCGGGACAGATAATTAGAAACAGGCATGCTACTATGACTCGGGATGAGTTGTATTTACTTGCGGACAGTGGTATTTCAGCAGGACTAAGGTTTCTCAATTATTTTATTAAATTATCTGATACTGCTAAGAATGAAATTATAAAAATAATTTCATTGCAGCTACTAGAGCACCCCAATTTACCCAATACAGATATTGAATCAAACGCACAAGGTGCTTATTTACAACTAACATATGGTGTGATCAATGCCTTAGTTAAGAAGATATCATCAGCGATTGGAAGTTCGGAAGCTGCGGAGATATATCAAGCACTTGAAGAGCAAACTCAAACGCCTGCACATACATTGATTAAGCAATCTATAGAACTACAATTTAAACGAAGGGTGGATATTAAATCTATCGAAAAAACAGTTGCGAAACTATACGACAATCCTGTTTGTGTCCGCATAATTAAAGAAATGGTTGTGCAGCATGTCTACATGTTCCCTGTTGAATATAAAATAAAACAACAATTAGCTGAGTTGCTAGATATATCTGTTCAAGGTCAACGAATATTAGATAAACAAGCAAAGGGTAAAGGATAACTCTCAGCTCATGTTGAGCACTGAGGCTAAAACAGCAGTGCTCAAATATTTAGTTAAGAATAGATTTTATTGCTAAACCACGCTCCATCAACCAATCACACCAATCATTCAGTGCATCCCGACAGTTTTGCATCGCAATGGTTTGAATGTACGTTTGGTCAAGTTTACTCAACGTATGGTTGAGTAAAAACTCACCTATCATATAGTCAACACCAGCCTCTAACCATGCGGAACGAGCGAATTTTCGTAAGTCGTGTGCAGACCATTGTTTATTTGCTAGTTTTGAAATAATCGAAGAGCCTTGGTTGGCACTTATATGTAACCGACTGTTCGATTTATGTGGAAAAAGATACGCGGAACGTTGAGTTTTATTTTGATGTTTTTTGTAGTTTTTCAGCCACGTCATAACAAAGTTAGTTAACGGTAAAGTATGCGGCTTTTTATTTTTGGTATTCGCTGCCGGTATACGCCATAGTTTTTCTTCAAAATCGAAATGTTCCCACTTAGCCGCTACCGTTTCTCCTATTCGGGTGGCATGAACGATCAGTAAAACAAACAATGTTTGATTCGTGTCACGTTCATTTTTTAATGTTTTTAAGCGTGACAGTAACGCTTTGTGCGTGAGTCTTGTCGCCTTAACTTTTGGTCGTTGATGTGTGAATTCAGCTAATGAGCAATTTAACAATGGGTTATAGCGAATTAGCTGAACTTTGGTGGCGCGTTTAAAAGCGGCATTTAATACCGCTAATATATTCTCTAAGGTTGAAAGCGCTAAAACTTTTTGTAGCGGTTGATAAAGCAACCGCTCGATAAGTGGTAAGCAAACTTCATCAATAGAAGTTTTACCGAGCAAAGGTAATAAATGCCGTTGTATCGCAATAGTTTGGTTCTGTTTAGAGTGAGGCGATAATGCCTTATTTTCTTTTATCCGCTGTAGATACCAGCTCAAAAGCTCAGCAACATTAATAAATTCTAATTGTGAAGGAACCGCTGTTTTGTTTGCCGATTCACTCAATAATCTTTTTGCTTGTACCCGTGCAGAACTTGGCGAAAGAGCAGGGTAAACACCTAGTTTTATCCAATGGGTGTTTCCCAGTTTATTCAACACTAAATAGAAGGTTCCCAAATTTCGATTCGTTGAATGAAACCGAAAGTAGATCGGCAGCTTTGTATCTCGCAGTTGTTTAGTTAGTAAATCAGTATGATTTTCTTTTATTGAGGCATGACTAACCCCTACGTGTTTTGTACGCATAACATGAATTCTCAAAGATTTAAAAGTAAATGAAAAGGTGAGTGGTAAACCCGCTACTATCCCAAATAGGGGATAGCAGCTAATTCATCGGCTGATATGAAAGGCGGATAAACAGTTTGTTTTTTTGATGGCCGTTCAATCGCATTAATGATTTCATCATTATTTAAACGCTGAGTTGCCAAGGCAATAGTTGGCCCCACTTGCTTGCGGGCATAACCTATTTTTTGGCTCAAGATTTTGTCCGTAGATACTATGTATTCTTTTTTAATACAGCGTGGTGGACAGTTACTAATTAGGCGTTGATTTACCCTTTCGTAAGCACCAACAAAATATTTGTCAGGTGAAAATAAAGCTTCAATGGGAATTGTATAATCTTTTGTTCCTTTTAAGCGTAGTTCATGACGTATCCAGTTAAATAAAGGATGATTCTTATCGAAGCCTAATTGTTTACCTTTTTCATAAATTACCATATATTTATTTGACTTAAAGCTCCCAATAATCCTTGTTCTAGCGTTATCTTCATTGAGATTTTTCTTCTTAGGTTTTTTATTTTTAGAGTTTTTCCAGATAATGGGATTATAAAGCCCTTTTGAATACGATTGATCTACAAAACGAATACCGTATTTGTCTTCAAACTCATCAAGCGCGATATCTAGGCGTTTTATTATTAAATGTCGCTCACCAATAGCGTTGAGTAATCCGTAAAAATAACCTTCGTGAGCATTAACAAAACCACACCCCAAGCCACTCAATTCTAATCTTAGAATTTTTTTATCGTGATCCCATTTTAATGCACCACATACTTCAGCATAAGCGCTCAATGCAGTCACTAAAAGTTTACCGTCATCAAAATGTTTTAACAGTGGTTTTGTTTTACTTCTGTCGATACCAATTTTAATTAACCATCCATTTAAAAGCTCATACAGAATGTCAAAGTCAGCTTTATCAATAATTTCAATATTGGCAATAAAGTAATCAATACGACTTTTAATATTACTGTTCGTTAAAAAGGAACAGTCTGTTACCGTTGATTGATCTGTGATGTTCGCTACTGATCTCCCTTGTAATAAGGCATTATGCTTAAGTTGTGTTGCTTTAGTTGGTGTTGTTATGATCTTAGAGTTAAGCTGTTTCATTAGCACGCTCCTCAATCCAAGCCATTAAATCAGATAAACGCCATGCAATAGCACGTTCACTTAATTGGATACGTTTAGGGAATTTACCGTCTCTTTCTAACTCCCAGCGGCGAGTTCTAGATAATCCAGAAATTTGTTTGCATTCAGCTTCGCGAACGAAGCGGTCGCTTGTGGTAATCGTTTTAGTTAAATTAATTAACGCAGTGTTTGTTTTTTGTAGCAGCATTGTAGTACCTCAATGTTTTTTAATAAATGAGGTAGTACTGTAAAGTTCAGTATCCTAGTATTTGTCCTAGCTAGGAACCTATTTGAATTTATTTCTAATAACAGACATTCTGTTACTAACGCTTTTTCTTGATGTAGTCCGCCCTTCTTTACCTGAATGTATATCATCCCATTCGATTTTTGCACTAGCGTTGGTGGTATCAGTTACTTTTGTTATTTCAATTAAATCAAAAACTTCTTCGCCTTGGTTATTGTAGAAATACATCCATACATCATTAATTGATGCGTTGGGATTTTTTTCGAGTATCCTATCAATTACTTGATAAAGCTTATTTTTGGAATGTGCTCGATGTGAGTTTTTTAAATTTTTTTGTGGAATGATTTTATGTTCATTGTTTTTATAAGCATTAAACTCCAAAGGGAAGTCTGTGATAAAGCTTTTGATAGTAGCTTCGCATCCGAACTTTAAATAAAATTCAAATAGTCTTTCTCTTATTTTGTCTGACTCTAAGTCAATATGATCTTTACTAAAATAAAATTCAACACCACTGTTAATGTCATGGCAAATGTCATCGATATATCCACTGCTAACCCCATTGATAGGTTTGGTTAGATTTACATATTCGTAATATTCTTCTAAAGCTACAGCAATTATTGCTGTATTTTCATACCAAAGCGGATCAGTTTCATCAAATATAAAAGGGGTTTTAAATAGGGCATTTTCATATTCACGTATATCCGTGAGGTTAAGCACATTTTCTAAGGGAAAGGTCGATCGCATATATAAAGTAATAAAATTTAATCTAATTTAAAAATTTAGTTTAGCTAGTTCAATTATGTTTGTTAACGTATTGGTATATAATATTTTATCGTTAAAAAATCATTATATTTATATCGGAAATGAGCATGTCTTTAATTATTTATACATATAAATAAAACATGTATAAATTTTTCTATTTTTTATACATATCGGAAGAAATAGAATGCATAATAAATTTTGCTTATTGAAATATATATATTCTTTTATTTAGTCTTATTAAAGCTGAAGATTTTACTTCTTCAGCAAGCCAACCAGTTAAAGTTCTAAATATGGTTTCACACGTTGATGAACTCAATTTCATGGGGGTAGTTACTGCTTATGAGTATATTGAAGCATTAGAATGTTAATAAAATAAATTATTACTCAAAGACTTAGGATTAAACTATATGACAGATTTGATATCTAACTCTCATCAAGGTGAATTTTTTATCTATCAAGCAAATGATGGGCAAACAAAAGTTGAGTGTCGGTTTGAGCAAGATAATTTATGGCTTAGTTTAAATCAAATAAGTACCTTATTTGGGCGAGATAAGTCTGTTATCTCTAAGCATCTGAAGAATATTTATGATGATGGAGAATTAGTACAAGATTCAACCGTTGCAAAATATGCAACAGTTCAAATCGAGGGTTCAAGAGAAATTAATCGTCAACTGGAATACTACAACTTAGATGCTATCTTCGCTGTGGGTTACAGGGTTCGGTCTCCACAAGGTATTCAATTTAGACAATGGGCAACACAAACCTTACAAGAGTATTTGGTGAAAGGGTTTGTTATGGACGATGAGCGTTTAAAAAGCCCAGAATCTAGTGTGTATTTTGATGAACTGCTTAATCGTATACGTGATATACGGTCATCTGAAAAAGTATTTTGGCGAAAAATTTGTGATATATACGCTACGAGTATTGATTATGATGGTAAAGCACAAACGAGTATGCAGTTTTTTGCACAGGTGCAAAATAAAATGCATTGGGCTGCTCATGGTCACACCGCAGCGGAAGTTGTTTTTCAACGTATAAGTTCAAGTAAGCCTCATTTAGGGTTAACACATTTTGCTGGCGATGAGCCCACGAGAAAAGAAGTTGTAACGGGTAAAAATTATTTATCTGAAGATGAACTAGATACGTTAAATCGTTTAGTGACTAGTTATCTTGAATTCGCAGAGCTTCAAGCTAAGCGTGGTAAATTAATGAAAATGGTAGATTGGTCTAATAAGTTAGACGATTTTTTAAAATTAAGTGAATACGAAATTCTAACTCATGCCGGTAAAATATCAGCGGAACAAGCTAAGCTGAAAGCTAAAGAAGAATACGATAAGTATCGACGTGTTATTGATTTAAAACCTAACAAAGTTGATCAAGACTTAACCGCCGCTATAAAAAAATTAGATAAGAATAAATAAGCCTATAATTCTTACCTTGCTTTTCTAGTGGTTACTAAAGTGGTTACTAATATCATTTGTTGGATTTTATTTTCAAGGTAAGATGTTGATATTTATAAATTATATTTATTTTTCCTATATTCAGATCCAAAATATTGAATAAGACGTTTTATCCACTGCTAGCTTAATATCTGCCGCTAATTATTAGGATTTTATTCCCTGTAATTTGCGGGAGGTTATATAT
>JBPOFN010000052.1:0-23555 GCA_051251725.1 Thalassotalea sp.
AAGTAGAGTTCAAACCTCTATCTCACCGCCACATTCTAAGAAACCGCTAATCGAAAGATAAGCGGTTTTTTTTCGTCTGGAGTTTCAGGTTTGTAATTATTGAGTCAAGTGGGTTTGTAGCGTTAAACCTTTGAATAAAAATAATATTACAGTATCTCCGCCACATTCGAGGAAACTAATCTTAACCAAAGGGAAAGGGAGGTAATCTAAAATTTACAATCATAGTTTACTTATCATTAACTCAAATAGGGTTTAATTATGCGTTTAAGCTGATTTTTAGCTATTGATTGAGCTATACTGAAGGACTAAAATTTAGCTTTATTAGGGATATTCATAAGCTGCCATGAAGTACATTCTACTGCTCTGTTATTTATTAACATTTCCTGCCCAATCTAAAGAAAAAATTACCATTGCATTTGGTAATGCTTTAGCCCCATGGGTAATACCACAAGCTAATAGTGGTATCTTGATTGATATAGTTAAAGAAGCACTTGAACCACTTGGCTATGAACTACGCTTTGAATACTACCCATATTTGAGGAGGATTAATTCCTATCGTGCTAATAAAGTAGATGCTGTTTCTGACATGAATATCAAAACGCTAGAAAATGAAAAACTTGTTGGCTATTTTTCAGGGGAAGTATACGCTTACGAAAATTATGCCTATGCATTACATTCTAATCATTTCACCTTTAAGCATTTGAGCGAGTTAGTTAATTTCAGTTTGATGTCTTGGCAAGGGGCCGTGATTCATTTAGGGGGCGAGTACGCTAAAATGGCCCTGAATAATCAAGATTATATTGAAACTCATGATCAGCAGAATCAACTGAAAATGTTATTTCGAGAGCGTATTCAAGTTATTCAATTAGATGAAAAAATATTTAATTATTACCGATTACAATTAATAAACGAAAGCGGTGAATTAGGCTTAGCTAAAGTTGATAAGTTTTCCTTATTTGGCCGCAGTCCAAATGGTTTTTTATTTAAAGATGAAAAAGTAAATAATGACTTTTTACGCCAGCTAGCCTTAATGCGGCAAGATGGCCGGTATGACAAAGTTTTTCTAAAATATGCCCCCGTTATCAATTAACGATTTATCAGTTAATCTAGCCTTCTAGTATTAAACCTTGTTACACAGCGTTAACCTTTTTCAAATGCCAGATAGGGGCTAATGACAAATAGATAAAACCCGTTATCAAATGATAACGGGTTTTTTTGTTGCTCATCTCTCGCCTTAATTGTGATTCACATTTAGGACTTAATTTTTAATATTTAAAATGAACAAGCTAATAAGACAGGGTATTAGGCTGAATATGAAGCAGCATACGAAGCATGACACAAGCGACTCAGTGTTAGCTAGCAGCAATTTAGATAAAAAAAGGGTAACTCTGTCGAGTTACCCTTTTTTCTTGTTTAGCAGGCCTTTAGTTTACTTAATCTTTGCCGCTTTAGGGCCGTCGTAATCGTAAGTAAACCAGTCAACGTCGATATGACCAGCATCTTCTTTTTCGTTCCATGAGAAGAAACCTAAGCGATCACCTGTCCATTTACCAAAGGCAATAGTAAATGTTGGGCCAAAGGCTTTAAAGTCTTGACCATTAAAGCTGTATTCGTAAGTTGCTTGGTTTCTCGCGTTAGACGTTCTGATATATAAATCATTACTTGTTAATTCAGGGCCAACGGTTTTTTTACTCATTGCATCCATGTAGAACAAATGTTTCTTACCATCTGTACTCATTTCTACGCCTAATAAGTTGAAAACACCACCGTAGCGAACAAAACCAGCGAGTTGATTTGGCGCCATGCCTGAAATATCAAATTTGGCAACAGCAGTACCGGTAGTAATACCCATCATACGTTGGCTTAAGGTGTTACTTGCGCGCCAAAAGTCTGAGTCTGAACCATCATTATTCGTCCATTGATTGACGTTTGGTCCGTAACCTTTTTCATTCGGTAAAACCTTACTGGCTTTTAAACGTAGTGAGCCTGGTTTTTCGGTTAACGACCAATGGCTGTTTCTCGGGTTATGGTTCCATTCCCACTGTAAACCTAATTTGTCTGATGAAAAATCATCATCAGAACTTGGCGCGCCGATAGGGTAGCCGTTAATAGGTTTTTTATATTGCTTAACGGGTTCGCCAATGCCGTCGTTATCTTCATCAACACCAATAATCGGCCAGCCGTCAACCCAAGTCACAGGGTCTAATACTTGTGGGCGACCTTGAAAAGGAATGTCATCATTTTGAATTAATTGATGCATGTACCACCAAGACTTATCAGGAGCTTGCATTAAGCCACCTTGGCTGGCACTACGGTTGTTAAATTCAGTGCCTTTTTCAAGTACAGTTTTTACTTCATAAGGGCCGTAGATGCTTTCTTTCGAGCGCAGCACTAATTGCTTACGATCATTTTTCGGGTTTTTAACCCCTGGTTTCGTTGAATTATCGCCCATGGTCCATTGCGCCATGAAGATGTACCAAGTACCGTCAATTTTGTAAATTTTGGCCGCTTCAGCGCCCATACCGGTATAAACAAGCTTACCTTCGCCTAAAATTTTAGTGCCGTCCCAGCTCATTTCATAAATGCGGTTTTCGTTACCTTCAATTTTGTTATCAGCACTTTTTTGCTTGCCAGCGGTATTGATAATGACATAAGCCTTGTGGGTTTCTTTATCCCAATAGACAGCTGGATCATCTAGTACTTCAGATTTTGGCAGCATCATAATTGGCTTGCTCCACGGGCCGCGAATGTCATCTGCCATAGTTACCATTAAGCCGTGTTGGTAATCAATTTGATACACGTACCATTTACCTTCGTGGTAAGCGATATCGCCCGCCCAAGTACCAAATGAGTAACCATTCATTCTGTCCCAGTTATACTCGGGCGCCCAAGATAAACTTGGAAAAGCAAAACCGGTATTGGTCCAGTTAACCATGTCTTTAGACTCTAAGATTGGCATGCCTGGTGACATATGTTGCTTAGAGGTGATCATGTAATAAGTATCGCCAACTTGCTCAATATCTGAGTCCGGATAATCAGCATTTAAAATTGGGTTGATATAAGTGCCGTCACCTTGATCGCCAAAGCTGCCCGTTTTAGCCGGTTCAAGCACGGTTGCTCTTGATTCGTCTTGCGGTGTAATTTGTGAATTACATCCTAAAATAGTTAAGAGTAAACCAGCACCACCAAGTTTTTTTAACATACTTAGCTTTAAATTCATCATTTTATCTTTCTCTAAAATTTAATTTTTTTTATCTTACCCTTACTAGTCATGATTAGTCAATTGCAATCAAATATTGTTTGTTTGAAGCAAGTTGTTATATTTTACTTATGGGGAATGAATAAATATTAAGCTGCTAAATTAAGGTCAACTTGGTGTTTCATTGCTCTATTACCGACTTAAATGCTTTGAATTTAAAGAATAAATACTTAAGTGTTCGCGCTCTGCTGACGGTCGTATGCAAGGAGCGTAATGATATTTTATTAATTGTTACCTTAGCTATACTTCTAGTTTTTTCTTGATTTTGAGCTATAGATGGTGAGTTTATAGGGGTAATGTGCAATAAATTGCATAGTTATATTCAGTTCTGATAATTTAGTGTTAGTATTCCTTAATAGAATTCAGTTTTATTCGTTATCCATTATGCTTAACTGTAGCTACCTATTTAAAAGAAAGAACAATATAAAAAATAATCAAAAAAAACATCAGCTAGTTCATACTCAATCAGCAATTATTTTATTGTTAATTACAGCCGCGGTAATGATTATTTCTGCTTATCGTTTAATTTTTCGTTTTATCTGGTCCACTTTTTCTATCCCTTAACATTGATACTCACCTTAAGTGCGGCGACGTTAACTGTTCAAGCAGAGCCACTTGTGCTGCCGCAATTTAGCGAAGGAGCTTTAGGTAAACATACCCAATATTTTCAAGAACCGTATGACCGTTTATCGTTAGCTGAAGCGCGTGAATATTTTCATATATATTCTACCCATAAAGGGACTAGTCATTCTATTTCATTAGGCATTGATGTTGCGCCGGTTTGGATGAAATTCACCATTAATAACAGTAGTGACTTTGCGCATAAATATCGCTTGTCAGTTGAAACGCCATGGCTTGATTATATTGATACTTGGTTAATACATAACGGCAAGGTGATCCAACATATTCAGGGCGGTGATGCTTATCCATTTGAGCAATGGCCATTACCCTATCGATATTATGCCTTTGAACATGATTTTTCATCGGGCGACACGCAAGTATTTATGCGAATAGAAACGAAAGGCCCTATGGCGATGCCGGTTAAGCTGAGCTCGATTGTAAAAGCGGTAGAGCGTGATATTGCTAATGGTTATCAATACGGCATTTTATATGGGATCATGTTGGCTTTAGCCTTATATAATTTAGTGCTTTTTATTTTTATTCGGCAAAAGGAATATGGTTTATACAGCTTTTACCTTATCGGTTTTGTCTTAAATAGCCTGTCTTATACTGGGCAGCTCCATACCGTTTTTACTTACGATTTTGGCGCCTATTTTCAAGACTGGTTAAATATATTTTTAATGATCACCTATAGCATAGCTGGTTTACATTTTGCTAGGGTGTTATTAAATACTAAAAATTATGCGCCAGGTTTAGATAAATTTGTGCTTAGAACAACGGTTTTTATTCCTATAGGCATGCTTGCGGGCTTTGTTTTTAATCAGTTATTTATTTCAATGGCGTTAGCGTTTTTATTAAATACCAGCTTTGTGATTTTATTTATCGCGATGGGCATTAGAGCGTTATATGCCCATATTCCTTTTGCAATGATTTTTTTATTATCTTCGGTCACCGCGGCTATTTGCATTACGGTTTCAATTTTAGCCGTTGCTGGTTTTATTGTGCCTTATAATGACTATACTTTTAAAGCGATTGAAGTCGGCATGGCGTTTGAAGCGATCCTACTTGCTGTTATATTAGCGCGGCAGTTCAGAATGGCGCAGCTTGACAAAATAATTGCTGAAACTTATGCGCGAACTGACACCTTAACCCAGCTTAATAATCGCCGCGGTTTTCAAGACTTAACCAAGCCGCTGTGGCAAAACATTATTCGTGCTAAACGAGAAGTTGCCGTGGTATTAATTGATATTGATTTTTTTAAAAAATTTAATGATCAATATGGCCACGATACCGGTGATAAAGTATTAAAAAATGTTGCTGCCTGTATTGCCGATACTTGCCGAAAAGGTGATATTTCAGCTCGTTGGGGCGGAGAAGAATTTATTGTTTTATTACCTGAAACCTCGCAAAGCCAAGCAATGTTGCAAGCGGAGCGCATCAGATTGGCGATAGAAATGCTGAAAGTGAATATTAACCAAGTCGCGTTATCAATTACTGTTAGTTTAGGTGTTGCCGGCACAACCAATGGTCAATTTAATGAGCAGCCATTAAATAAAAATGCGCTTGAGTTGATGATCAATGAAGCTGAACGTGCGCTTTATGTTGCTAAGTTACAGGGTAAAAATCAGCTTTGTGGCGCGAAATAACGAAGCTGACTGACATCAGTAAGATCCGCTTATAGCTGCTAACAGGCCATCAATTACGATGGCCTTTTTATTAACCGCTCAAAAAACAATACGTTGTTATTTCTCCAATGTCTTAGTTCATTGAGCGTTTTATGGTTATTTAGTTTGTGTCAGAAGCTGCCGGAGCGTCGCTAACCTGCCAAGTTCGTACCCATTGATATTGTGTGGTGCGTTCATCCCAAGTTCCTTTTTTAACGTGGCCACCATCGCTTGGCACTGGATTCCAATCATAAGTTTCAATTGCCATTTGCAGCCACATCGCTACGTTAAAATCAGTGGTTGGCGTTAAGGTGTATTGATATTTACCGTCTAAATAAAATAATATTTCTGTTGGTGATTTCCACCAAGCGCCATAAACAAAATAACGCTGCCAGTTTTTTTCAGTCAGTAAAGTTAGATTTTCGTCTCTAGAATTAGGCTCAGGCTGGCAGCTAGTTTTACGGTGAATAGCATTACTATGGAATATATGATCCCATTCGGTTGCCCATGAATGAACTAAAGGAGAAATAATGCCAACATTTTCCTGAATATCAAGTTCATGTTTGGTATGGCAATTTGAATTTTTACTCATTAACCAAAACGTTGACGACATCTCGGTTTTGTTGGCTTTCATTTTGGCTTCGTAATACCAGCCATGTTGTCCTGGGTGAATCGAACGAACAATCGCCCCTTGATATAAAAACTCTTTACCATTAACCGTTTTAGGTGCCGGTAGCTGAGATACTGTTACTCGTAAGTTACCATTGGCTACGCTGATCGCTTGTTTGTCGAATAAACCAGGGGCACGGCCAATCCAACTCCAGCCATTGCCTACTGGGTCTGCTTGCCATTTATTGGGATTTAAAGTGCTGCCGTCAAATTCATCTGACATATTTTCTACTTTTTGCCAGCTTTTACCGCTTGGTAGCGGATCTTGTTCAGCTTGAAAATATGGGCCAGCGCTGACACATTTTATCGTAAGTAAGCCTACTGTGAGCAGGGTTAGGGCACTGATGGTTGATATTCGTTGTTTAAAGTTAGTAGTGGTCATTATTACTCTCAGTTAATAAATTATGTGATGTTTAATAAGATAGAGCGAGAACCTGAGCTAGAAGCTTGAAGCTAGAAGCTAGAAGCTAGAAGCTTGAAGCTAGAGCTAGCAGCGGGCGATAAATAAAAGGTAATAAAAAAGCTAGAGTGTCGTAACCGATCTAGCTTTTATTTATTTGATTTTTGAATAATTAAACTCAGTTGAGCTAAATATTAATCGTTAAAATGCTTATCAAAAATAGCTTTCATTCTTGGATAATTATCATCCGTTTCGTTGTAAAGTATTCTTTGACGAACCAACTCTGCTTTCAACGCTTTAATGTCGGCTGCATATTTAGGGTCGTGATATACATTGTTGAGCTCATTTGGATCAGTTTTTAAGTCGTAAAACTCCCAACCTGCAGGGGTTGCTACTTTATTTGGTTGTTTGCCTGTTTTTGCTAACCACTTTTGATCATAAAAAGTGAATTGCTGATCGCGGTAGTTATCACCATAAAAGAATATTAATTTCTGCTCTTTGGTACGTAAACCTGTATGGGCAGGTACATCGTGATACATACGGTGGGTCCAATAGCGGTATAACGAAGCGGTCCGCCAGTTATCTGGTGTTAAACCGGCTAAAGCATCGGTAAAGCTTCTACCTTGCATGTACTCAGGCGTAGCAGCACCGGCTAAATCTAATAAAAATGGCGCGTAGTCAGTATTATTAACTAATAAATCACTGCGTTGTCCGGCATTATCAATATTTGGATGTCTAACAATAAATGGCATTTGGATTGATTCATCCCAAATCCAACGTTTGTCTTGATAATCGTGTTCACCCAACATCATGCCTTGATCTGAGGTGTAAACAATAATGGTGTTTTCGTATAAACCTTGGTCTTTTAAGGTTTGAATTAAACGGGCAATATTGTCATCAACACCTTTAATACAACGGAAATAACCTTTTACATATTCTTGATATGCTTGATGTGCGTATTCTTTATCAGATAAGTTAGGATCAATTTTATAGAATTGACCATAATTGCGACGTGGATTACGTTTTGAGATTGAAGTACCAATTTCATGGATTAATTCATCGTTATGGCCACGAGTTGCAGGAGAGCCAAAAGTGTCTTTAAGACCATATAAATCAGCAGGCTCAGGCATTAATTCATCTTTTAAGTAATCATTATAGCGAGGTGCATATTCAAAATAATCGTGCGGCGCTTTAAATTGATGCATTAAAAAGAAGGGCTTGTCTGACTTGCGATTTTTTAACCAATCGATTGATATATCGGTAATAATATCAGAAGAGTGTCCTTTATATTGTTTGGTTGTTTGTGGCCAAGCTTTATCGCCTTGCAAACGAAACTCAGGGTCAAAGTACTTACCTTGGCCAGGTAACACTTGATAATAATCAAAGGCACCAGGTTCATTCTTTAAATGCCACTTACCAACAAGCGCTGTTTCATAACCGGCTTTTTTCATTTCAGTAGGTAGATGTTGATTTTTAGTTTCAACCCCGCCTTTTAAATCTTGTACGCCGTTCGTTTGGCTGTATTGACCTGTTAAAATCGTTGCACGACTGGGGCTACAGATTGAGTTGGTAACAAATGCGTTGTCAAAGACCATGCCTTCGCTAGCTAACTTATCTAAGTTTGGTGTCGGATTTAATTTTGCGAAACGACTTCCGTAGGTACCAATGGCTTGGGCAGCATGATCATCTGTCATGATGTACAAAATGTTGAGTTTAGTTTTTTTCTCAGGAGTTGCTTGTGATTTATTATCTGTGTCGGCGACGGAACAACCAGTGACAAATAATAGCGAAGCGATTGTTAGGTTTTTAATTACTGTTTTCATAAATAACTTTAATTATTTGGTATATATGCAACATTAGAATTATATATAAACATAGTCAACTGTTTTTGATTTTAATCAATAAAATAATGTTAACAAAGGCAATAAAACTAAGTTGTAGTTTAGTGGTTACCTGTGCTTATATATGTCTGAATATGCATAGGTTAATCAAGATATTTGTAATTTAATAGTCGACTTTTGTGAATTTCTGATTAGAATATTAACTTGATGAATTTATATTTGAATTTTATTTTAAGGTAGCTGTGAAGTGGAAGCGAAAAGCAAAACAACAAAAAAATATTCAGCCCCAGCATTAGAGAAAGGACTCGACATCTTAGAGTTACTTTCTAAAGACTTAACGCCGTTAAGTACGTCAACTATTGCTGAAAAATTAAATCGTTCTAATGCTGAAATATATCGCATGATATTAGTGTTAGAGCAGCGCAAATACATCGAAAAAGATGAAGATAGTGATGGTTATAAAGTCACGCGCAAATTATTACAGTTAGGGACAGAGCAAGAGCCGATAAAAGACATTCTTGAATATTCTCAACCGATCATGAGAAACCTTGCTGAAAAAACTGGCATGTCTTGTCATATCGCTGTTCAGTCTCAAGAGCAAATTGTGGTAATTTCTCGTGTTGAAACGCCGAGCAACTTATCTTATTCGGTTCGCGTTGGTTATAGAAGACCAATCGTGTATGCAGCTTCTGGACGAATTTTATTTGTTTATCAATCGTCAGAGAAAAAAGAAACGATGCTGAATATGTTGCGTACCCATCATTCAGAAGAAGACATCAATAGCTTTTTAGTGGGTTGTAAGAAAATATCTAAACAAGGCTATTTACGTTCGCCAAGTGCCTTTGTGCAAGGGGTTACTGATTTAGCTTACCCAATTTTAGATGGCGACTCAGCTGTTGCTTCATTAACGGTTCCTTATATTGATCGAATTCCTGAAGAAGTGAGTATTGATCAAGTATTGGTTGAGCTGGAAAAAGCAGCAGCTGAAATTTCTAAAGCAATCACTTACGGTATTGTTAGAAAATTCTAATAAGCTTATTCATCATTGATGAGCAGACATAAAAAAAGATGGGCTAGCCCATCTTTTTTTATGTCGGTAATTTACTGAAACATATTGTTTTATTGCCGTTCTTAGCGATGTTTTGATAAAACCTACTGATTAGTTACAGCCAGTTTTTCCTGGTGGTAATGCTGCTAAACCAATAGTTGCAATATCGATATCTAGCTTACCTTGTGTTGCTATTGTAAAAGCGGTTATTTTACTAAAATCGAAATCACCGTCTTTGGTCGTTTTACTAAAACAGGCCAGCGGAATAGGTAAGGTGATCCATTCGTCTTGTGGCATGTTTTTCAGAATATGCTTGATTGGATATTGGCTGCTGCAGTTATTGTTATCGTATTTACATTGTAGCGCTAGCGATGTTGCTAAATTTGGCGATTTGTTAATTTTCATCTCTATTACCAAAGCCGCTTGGTCTTTAACACTCGAGATATCGATATTATTTTTACTAATGCTTAAGAACGAGTCGTTTAATGCATTGCCGCCCCATTGGTTTTTAACTACTTTACCTTTCCATTTAACATTAATCGCGTCGCCATCATTATTTTTAGTGCCGGGTGATACAATTAAATTTTTACGCTTAGTTTTCGCTTTTTGCTTGTTAACCGGAATATTATAATTTAAAGCATTACCGACAGATAGTTTCCAAGGCGCGACACTTTTACCTTCAAAAATATAAGTAGAGATGGGATCTTGCTGGGCATTTACATTTATTGATACTGATAAAATACTCAAGCTAATGATTGTTTGTATTATTTTATTCTTGCTCATTTTTATTCCTTACTTAGTCAACAACACATTAAAAATAACGATGTTTAGTGAATTATTTTATTATTATTATGATGAAATTATTTATACGTGAAAGTAAATTTCATATATTTAAGCATATTATTTAAATTCGCTTAAATCAACATTGCCGTTTTTTACCTGATTATTATCAGTAAAAGAGCATATGTATGTGCGGTACAAGCAGATGTGATCTTGTTTATTGATTGATAATCTAAATAAATTATAAATGTTTACGCTATACATTCAAGGCTTAAATATAAAAAATAACATTCATATTCAAAATTTATGTTAACAATAAATTTGATTAGTGCTAATATCAGTTCATTATCTTTGGTTATAAAAAATATTTATTCGGAGTTGAGCCAATAATGAGAACAATTGTATGTGTAGAGCCAGGCGTTCTAGAGTCAACACAAACTCAAATCCCCACTCCCCAAGCTGGTGAAGTATTAGTTAAAATAAAAGCGATTGGTATTTGTGGTACTGATATTCATGCTTTTGGTGGCAACCAGCCTTTTTTCCAATATCCTCGAGTTTTAGGTCATGAGTTATCTGGTGTTATTGAAAAAACAGGTGAGGGGACAACAGTACCTGTCGGGTCTTCTGTTTATATTATTCCTTACCTAAGCTGTGGCGTGTGTATTGCTTGTCGCAATGGTAAGCCTAACTGTTGTACCGATATTGAAGTGCTAGGTGTGCATCGTGATGGTGGCATGGCTGAGTATATTTGTGTACCTGAGTCAGCCGTAGTTAAAACTGATGGTTTGCCTTTTAACGACATGGCGGTAATTGAATGTTTAGCGATCGGCGCACATGCCGTTCGCCGCGCACAAATAACGCCTGATGATACTGTACTTGTTTTAGGTGCTGGACCAATTGGTATTGGCGCAATTCAATTTGCCGGTGTTGCAGGTGCTAAAGTTATCGCTTCTGATGTACGTGACGATAAACTTGAGTTTTGTAAAGAGCAGTACGGTGTTTATGGCACAGTTAACGCACTTGGTGATGTAAATGCCCAATTAAGCGAATTAACCAATGGTGAATTTCCAACGGTGATTATTGACTGTACTGGTAATGTTAAAGCGATGGAATCTGCCTTCTATAACTTAGCGCATGGCGGCCGTATTGTTTTTGTTAGTGTTGTTAAAGCTGATGTAACATTTAACGACCCTGAATTTCATAAACGTGAAACTACGCTTATGGGCAGTCGTAATGCAACGATTGTTGATTTTGAACATGTAGTTGCTTGTTTAAAAGATGGCAGTGTTAAAAGTGGCGCTTTTGTCACACATTCTGCCAAATTTAGTGATTTGATCACTGAGTTTAAAGAATGGGTTAAGCCAGAAACTGGTGTTATCAAAGCTGTTGTTGAAATGGATTAGTATGAAAGTCGATTCTCATCAACATTTTTGGCATTACAACGCCCAAGAATATGACTGGATCGGTGAAGAAGAGCAGGTAATTAGGAAATCCTTTTTACCTGCTGATCTAGCTCCTACCTTAAAAGCTGCCAATATTGATAAATGTGTTGCTGTTCAAGCAAGGCAAATTCCTGAAGAAACTAAATGGTTACTTGAACTAGCGGATGATCATGCGATTATCGCGGGTGTTGTCGGCTGGATTGATTTAAAAGCCGACGACTTATCAAGTCAAATTGATGCTTATCAAAAACACCCAAAATTAAAAGGTTTTCGCCATGTATTGCAAGGCGAGCCTGATCCTGACTTTATGTTAGCGGATGATTTTGTTCGTGGTTTACAAGTGTTAGCCAGCAATGATTTAACTTATGATCTGTTAATTTTTGCCAAGCAATTACCTCAGTCTATTGAACTGGTTAAACAATTGCCTAATTTACGGATTGTGGTTGATCATATCGCGAAGCCGGAGATCGTTAATCATTCTGATTTTGCTTTATGGCAAAGCGGAATGGCAACATTAGCAAGTTTTGATAATGTCTTTTGTAAAGTTTCTGGCATGGTGACTGAAGCTGATGTTAACAATTGGCAGGCGCAAGACTTTAAACAATATTTAGATGTGGTTTTTAGTGCTTTTGGCCCTGAACGGGTGATGTTTGGTTCAGATTGGCCGGTGTGTTTGTTAGGTGGTGATTATCAGCAGATAAAACAAATTGTTGATGATTATGTTAGTGAAAACTATCCAGCATACAGTGATGCCATTTTTGGTGATAATGCCAGCCAGTTTTACCAGTTATAACGTTCTGTATTATTTACTAAAAAGTGAATAGATATTAGCAGCAAAAAATAACCGTTTAGACTTATAAACAGCCAATAAAAAAGCGAACATAATGTTCGCTTTTTTATTGGCTGTTTTTTGGTTAACTAATTAATTTAGAGTATTTGTAACTAACTAATATAAGTAAGGTGCGTATTTTTTCCGTTACTTATGTTGGCGATTGATGCTAACTACTTATGTTAGTTACTGCTGTTAACCATTAAGCTCAGCTTATTAGTGGCCGTAACTTATAAAGTGACACCGTTTTTCCAAATTGCGACTTCACGGTTATCGTAAATTTCATTATTGGTTTTTAAGCCCGATGCCACTTCTAGGACATAATCAAATAATTTTTTAGCACATTCATCAACATCAACGCCGCTATCAAGAATTTGACCAGCATTAAAGTCTATCCAATGCTTTTTACGAGTTGCAAGATCAGTATTAGATGAAATTTTAATGGTTGGCACTGGAAACCCCAATGGCGTTCCGCGACCTGTGGTAAATAACACGATATTGGCACCAGCAGCCGCTAACGCTGTAGATGATACGGCGTCATTACCTGGCGCCTGTAAAAGTGTTAACCCAGCGTTTAACGATGCTTTTTCACCGTAGTCAATAACTTCATTTATGTTCGCTTTACCGCCTTTTTGAATAGCGCCTAACGACTTCTCTTCTAATGTGGTTAAACCACCAGCTTTATTACCCGGCGATGGATTTTCATAAATAGGCTGGTTGTTGTCGATAAAGTAGTTTTTAAAGTCTTGTACTAACTCAACAATTTCATTATAAATTTCTTTAGATGTGGCTCTGTCCATTAATACCTGTTCAGCGCCGAACATTTCTGGTGTTTCGGTTAATATAACGCGGCCACCATATTGCGTTAACATATCAGTTACACGGCCAACAATAGAATTTGCCGTTAAACCACTAAAACCATCCGAGCCGCCACATTTCATGCCCAGTGTTAATTTAGACACAGGGGTTTCTGTGCGCGTATCATTTTTCATCAAGTTAATGAGTTCTTGCGCGTAGTCTAGGCCAACTTCAATCTCATCGCCGACATCTTGTGAATTGTAATAGCGAATACGGCTTTCATCTAAACCTGTCGCTTCAGAAAGTAGCGTTGAAAGTTGGTTGTTTTCACAGCCCAAACCAATAATTAACACGCCACCTGCGTTAGCATTTTGCATTAAGCTGGTCAGCACCTTTCGCGTATTGACTAAATCGTCACCTAATTGTGAACAACCAAATTGGTGCGTGATCGCGATAATGTCATCAACTTGGCCAAAATACTTAGCTTTACTTAAATCCGTAATTCTTTTTGCCGCTTGGTTAACACAGCCAACCGTATTAACTATCCAGAGCTCATTGCGAATACCCACTAAACCATTTTTGCGTTGGTAGCCTAAAAAGGTTGGGCAAACCGTGTTTATTGCTTGCGCTTTAGGTTCGCCGTCGTAATGATAGGTTTCACTACCATCTAATTTTGTTTTTAAATTATGGCTATGAACATGTTGACCTGCTTTTATCTCGGCAGTGACTTTTCCGATACTAAAGCCATATTTAACAATGTCTTGATCAATGGCTAAATCAACAGTCGCTATTTTATGGCCAGCGGCAATATCATCAACTAGGGTTAAATTATTATATTCTGAGCCTAAGTTTGTGCCGGCTGATAAGGCATAAATGGCAACTAAAACATTGTCATCTTGATGAACTTGAATTACAGAACGATTCTGTGAGGCTTGATTTATATCGTTTTTCATGGGTTTATTCACTCATTTAATAAAAAATCACTATACAGTGAATATAAAATATATCATTTACTGATGAAAAATGTAATCATTACGTAGCATTTATATTGCTGTTAAGATAAATTAACAACACATTATTTTCCTTAGATTAATTATTATAGCTATTTAACATAATGGTTTAATATTAAGGTTAAAGTAATTATAAAAAATACAATAATTTGACTACGTAGTGAGTCGACCAATTTAAATATAAATTTAAATGGTTATTTGAAAGAGTGGAGATGTCTATGAGTACTGGCTTGAACGACACGATTGAAGTGTCATCAGAAGCGCAATCAAGCGATAAACCTAAAATTTTAGAACCTAAGTATTATATTGGGTTTATTTTAGTCGCCATGTTATTCCCGCTATGGGGTTTTGCTAACGATATTACTAACCCGTTAGTAAAGGCATTTAAAGATATTTTCTTGATCTCAAATGCACAAAGTAGCTTGGTACAGTTTGCTTTCTATTTAGGTTATGGCGTTATGGCTATTCCGGCGGCAATATTTATTCGTAAATATTCTTATAAAGCCGGTATTTTACTTGGTTTAGCTTTATATGCGGTTGGTGCGTCATTATTTATTCCAGCTTCGATGACGATGGAATTTAACTACTTTTTAGCGGCATTATGGATTTTAACTTGTGGTTTAGCCTTATTAGAAACAACGGCTAACCCTTATGTTTTATCTATGGGACATCCAGATACCTCTACTCAACGCTTAAACCTCGCACAAGCGTTTAATCCTATAGGCTCTTTAACTGGGATGATGGTTGCTTCAACTTACATTTTAAATGAATTAAAAGTAGAAGAGTTTCGTCAAGCTGAAAAAGCTGCCAACCCTGAATACGCCAATATGTTGCCGTCAGTCGTTGATGGTAAGTTAACGGAAGCATTAGTAGATTTTTCAGTAAATAGCCCTGTTGCACATCAAGCAATGCAAGCCGCTGACTTAGCGACGGTACGTGGTCCTTATGTTGCTATTGCCATTGTTGTTGCTGTTTTATTCTGTGTGTTTTTATTCAATAAGTTACCGAGAACGATTTCTCATGATCACCCATTAACAGGAACAGAATTAAAAGAAACTTTTGGCCGTTTATTTAAAAACAAATGTTATTTAGAAGGTGTTGTTGCGCAAGCCTTTTATGTTGGCGCACAAATCATGTGTTGGACCTTCGTTATTCATTATGGCATGACCTCAGTTGGTTTAACGGCTGCCGAAGCACAAGGTTATAACATGTGGGCGATGGGCATATTCTTAGCAAGTCGCTTTATTTGTACTTTCTTATTAGGTTTTATTCGCCCAGGTCAATTATTAATGGTATTAGCGGTAGGCGGTTTTGTCTTAGCTATTCCTACGGTATTTGTTGGCGGCATGGTTGGTCTTTATAGCTTAATTGGTATTTCAGCTTGTATGTCTTTAATGTTCCCAACCATTTATGGTATTGCCTTAAAAGGCATGGGTGACGATGCAAGTTTAGCTTCAGCTGGTTTGGTTATGGCAATTGTTGGTGGTGCTTTAATGCCGCCACTACAAGGTACTATGATTGATGCAGCGCCATTGATTGAAGGTATTCCATCAGTACAAACATCATTTATTTTACCGATGATTTGTTTTATGGTGATTTGCCTATTTGGTTACCGTGCTCATACTAAATATAAAGTTTAGTTAAGTTTGATATGACGAAATAAACGTTATATAAAGTTAGATAAATAAAAAACCGCTTAATAGCGGTTTTTTTATTACTGGATATTGTGAGCATTGTTAATGTATCAGGAGAACAATATTCTTAGCCATAAGCCATAAGCTTTAAGCCATAAGCCATAAGCTTTAAGCCATTAGCATCCAGCTTTAAGCATCCAGCACCCAGCACCCAGCTTTAAGCATCCAGCATCCAGCACCCAGCACCCAGCTTTAAGCCTTCAACATTTAACCCTAAGTTATTATTGATTTAGCGCCGCGACAATAAAAGGCTCAATTTTTTCAGGTTTAGTTATGGTTGCAAATCGTTTGCTCACCTCACCATTTTTACCTACTAAAAATTTAGTGAAATTCCACTTTATGCTTTTACTGCCGAGTATCCCCGGTGCCTGTGTTTTTAAATAACTATACAAGGGGTGAGTATTCGCACCGTTGACATCAATTTTGGCAAATAGTGCAAAGCTGATATTAAAATGTAAATCACAAAATTGTTTAATTTCTTGGTTGTTACCAGGCTCTTGCTGTTTAAATTGATTACATGGAAAAGCCAGTATTTCTAATCCTTGCTCATGATACTTTTTATATAAAACCTCAAGCCCTTCATATTGCGGCGTAAAACCACACTCACTGGCGGTATTGACGATCAAGACGACTTTGCCTTGATACTGGCCTAAGGATTGGATTTTTCCTTGATAATCTTCTGCTTCAAATGGGTAAATAGTCGACATATCGCTGCTTAATTTTTCTTTAAAATGACTTAGCCTAGGATAAGAGCTTTTCTGGGTTTTAGCTAGCCCTAGGGCAATAACATAAGTAAACTTTTAAACCTATTATATAGTGCTGTTAAGTCGATTGATTTAAGCTTGCGAGTGTTATTAACGCCTGATAATTAATAATTCAAGTGGCGACTATTAAGCAATAATTCGGTATGGCTAATGTTAATTACTAATGTAAATTACTAATGTAAAACACTAATGTAAAACACTAATGTAAAACACTAATTTAACATGCTAATTTAACGTATTAATTTTAATGATTTTTTAATAAATATTTTAAGGATGAAAATGAAAGTATCATTTATTGGCTTGGGCGTAATGGGCTTTCCAATGGCGGGGCATTTACAAGCGGCGGGCCACCAAGTTACGGTTTTCAATCGTACATATCCTAAAGCGCTATTATGGCAAGAAAAATATCGCGGACAGATCGCAGACACGCCCAAAAAAGCTGCGCTGGATGCTGATATCGTTTTTGTTTGTGTCGGTAATGACAATGACGTAAAAAGCGTTGTGCTTGGCGATACCGGCGTATTAGCAGGGATGAAAGCGGGCGCGATATTAGTTGATCACACCACAGCGTCGGCAGCGCTGGCGATTGAGCTTAATCAAACATGTAAAATTAACCAGCTACACTTTATTGACGCGCCGGTTTCAGGTGGCCAAGCGGGTGCTGAAAATGGCGTTTTAACGGCCATGTGCGGCGGTGAACAATTGGTGTTTGACATAGTAGCGCCCGTAATCGCGGCTTACTGCCGGTTCAGCCAATTAATGGGGCCAACTGGAAAAGGGCAGCTGGCTAAAATGGTGAATCAAATTTGCATTGCCGGCATAGTACAAGGCTTGGCGGAAGGTTTTCAATTTGCTGAAAAAGTAGGCTTAGATCCAACGTTATTAGTTGAAACTATTTCAAAAGGTGCTGCTGGCTCTTGGCAAATGGAAAATCGTTATAAAAGCATGTTTAACGGTGATTATGATTTTGGTTTTGCGGTTGATTGGATGCGTAAAGATTTAGCGATGGCCTTTAGTGAAGCGTCAAAACATAACATTGATTTACCTATGACTAAAATGGTGGATGGTTTTTATCAAGAAATACAAAATATGGACGGTGGCCGCTGGGATACATCAAGCTTGATCGCGCGCTTTAAAAAATAAGACGCCAGTAATTACCGACGTCTTATTGATTATTTATACCTGTACTCTAACTAATGACTAGCCGGTAGTTACTATGGGCAATTGCCGCTCACAATTTGCGGAATGCCTAATAGTGGCGACATTGGAATAGTTACTTCACCCTCGGTGGCTAATGGTCCCCACATTTCAGCTTGTAACTCAACTTGCAGACCCGTTGCTAGTGGATAATCACAAAAGTTATTACCGTCTGTTGGCGCATTATCTTTAAAGTCAGCTAACGAGCTTAGTGCTTCAATTAACGCAACTTTATTAATGCGAATTTGTTTACGGAGAAGACTTGCATCAGGCAAACCGACATTTACACCTATTTCTGGTGCAAAATTGTAGAAACCAATCACATCTGCGCGAACATCACTACTAAAGTTAGCCGTTTCCCAACCACTATTAATAGCGCCAATTAATTGGTAATTTGCCGGCGAGCCAATACTTAAATCTGTACTCCCTAACTGTATTTGTGAAAAGCGGCCAACACTACCGTCAAACCTACCTGCGACTTTTTCCATCACGTTAACAGCAAGTGATTGTGCTAAATGCTCAGCGTCAGAACTAAATACGGCATCAGCAAACATACTAATTAAACGCTGATCTGCCGGTTGATCATCTTGATAACAATTGGCAGTAGGTAATTGGCCAAGTACTTGACCGGGGTTAATTGACGTGTAATCAATAACACAGTCGGTTTTATGTAAATCACCGTGTAAATCTAAGATAATTTCAGGCTGAAAGGCAAGGGCAGTTGCTACCATGGCTTGTGTTTCAACAGGGCGAATAGGATTTAGTAAATCAACAAAATGATAACGGTTAAGATCGTAACCATGGCCGACTACGCCGCTAAAACCGGCTTCAGTATTTGCTTGAAAGCCACCGCCAGCGGCAGGATTAACATTTTCTCTGATCATCGCACAATCTTTACTGATCACTGAACCGGTTGCTGGGTTCATTTCACAGGCTCTTGGATTAGGTTCACCGCCATCGGGGTTAGCTCGTACTATCACCAAAATATTGAGTTTATCTAAAATATTTTTTGCTGACTGCTGACGTGAAAAGCTTAACCATCTTAACGCATACATTGCGGCTTCAGTGCCCGCAGGTTCATTACCATGTTGCTGAGTGATAACCAATACACGAGTACCTTCTGGATTACCTAATTGTGCAGCAAGTAGTGTTCGTCCTTGGGTAGAATAACCTACTTTGCTAAGGTCAGTATTACCGCCCAAATTGTCATTATTGGTACAGAGTATTGCTTCGCGGATTGTTGGTGTACTTGCTTCACCACAAACTTGTGTATTAATAGGTAAATATGGATTCAGCGAAACGTCTATATCAATCAGGCCATCATTATCACCATTTAGAATCAATGGGCCGGTATTAATATTAGTACGTGACCATCTATCAATAAGGCGTAGTTGCCATTCTAATTGACGGTAACTTGAGAGATAACGAAAAGCTTTGTTAATGTCATGGTCAACAGCGTGATTAGAGTTGTTTGTTGCGTTTGCAGTCGTACCAAATTGTAGGCACAAAAAGACTGAAATTAACTTAATAATTAAGGTGTGTTTAAGTTTCATCAATATATTCCATTATTATTATTGGTTCAAAAAGCTGCCGAAAGTTATTCGACAATTGAATATCCTCGCTAGAGAATCTTTTAAAATGAGAATTAAAAGCTAGCGGAATTATTGTGGTAGATGAATGTTAAATTGTAAAGACTATGATTGTTTTTTTTGAGAAACCTGTAACATAATTAAGTAGTTAGGTTACAGGTTGAATAAATTAAGCAGGCGTACAATTTCTTGAAACGCCATGTAATTAAAGCATTCAGAGATAATCAATGCAGTGGTGATCAGCTTTGAATATATTGATAAAGCGCTTTTAGTACCGACATTTTATGTGTGTCTTGTTCATGCTCATGAACAAGGTTTTCTATTTTTAGCATAAATTCATCAATGGTTAATGAACCTTTATTGGCATAATGAAACTTACTTTGACAATAATTTTGCCACTTTAATTGTTCGTCCGTTGATAAAGTATAAGGATAATTACGTGCTCGATATCTAAATAACAGCGGAGCAAGTCGTGGATCTTGAAATTCAAAGACATGACTCGCTAATTGCTCAGGTGTTAACTGATGCAAAATTTCCATTTGCGCTTTGTCTGAGGCGTTGAAAAAATTTCCGCCATATAAAGCATGCTCAGGATCTGGGTTTTCATCAAATTCACCTTCAATGGCAAAAACATCACTTAACTTTTCTCGTAAGCTGCTATCGGCTTTAATTTTCGCTAAATTCTCTAAACATAAGGTTCTTGGGATATTTAGCCGCTCAGCATTTTCAGGTAATAAAGTTTTAGCCGGAGACACAACAGGACACTTGTTTAAATGAATTAATTTAATAGGAATGGGCAATTCATCGGGCGCTAAATCACTATAACGGGTATATAAACGCTCAGCGATTTGCTCGCTGGTTAATTCAAATAAGGGGCTAGGGTCGCGGGCTAAATCAATGGCAATCACCGCATTTTTATTGATTGGATGATAACTAATTGGCGCAAACCAACTAGTACAGCCATGCGCAGAAGATACTTTACTTGAGGTATGTACAATTGGCGTCATGTTATAAACATCAATTAAATCAGCAACTTTACGTTTATTTCTTAAATTAAAAATAAAGTCGTAGAGTTTTGGTTGCTTGTCTTTAATTAATTTCGCCATAGCGATAGTCGCGTAAACATCACTCATCGCATCGTGAGCCGCTTCGTGGGCAATACCATTTTCAGCCGTTAATAACTCTAAACGAAAACTTACGGCTTCTTCACCCGTGTCTTCTCGGGTAACTTTAGGCCAATTAATACCATCTGGGCGCAGCGCATAACAGGCGCGAACCATATCGATAATATCCCAACGACTATTACCATTTTGCCACTCGCGGGCATATGGATCATAAAAGTTACGATAAAATAGATAACGGGTTACTTCATCGTCAAAGCGAATATTGTTATAACCTGCGACACAAGTATTAGGGACAGAAAATAAATCATGAATACGCTTAGCAAAGTCAGCTTCAGGTAAACCTTCACTTGCCGCTTTTTGCGGAGTAATGCCCGTTACTAAAGCCGCTTCCGGATGAGGGATATAATCAGATGGCGGTTGACAGTAAAAAACTTCAGGCTCACCAATAATGTTTAAATCAAGATCTGTTCTAATTGCAGCAAACTGAGAAGGCTTATCGAATTTAGGTGATATTCCCCAGGTTTCATAATCGTGCCAAAGGATCGTGTCTTGTTTTTTGTTGTTCATTAAGGTTCACTTTTTTATTTTAAGTTATTGTTTTTAATTGTTTATTTTTAATTTTGTGTTTTTTATTGTTCTTTAGTAAACCTTATTGTTTTCTTGTTTTTGTGCATCATATAGTGCATCATTAATCTTTGTTTATGTGACCACTGGTAACCATGTCTTTAACCGATACTAAATTAAGAAAAATTAAAGCGCCATATAAAGGAAAGCCTGAACTTTCCGATAGAGATGGTTTGTCTGCTAGAGTAAGCCCAAGCGGTACCATAACTTTCAATTATCGCTTTCGTTTCCATGGGAAGCAACAAAGAATTAAAATTGGCTCTTATCCTGTGGTCACACTTGCGGAAGCAAGGCTTAAAATTAATGAGTATAAAAAGGTTTTATCCGAAGGCTTAGATCCTAGGCAGGTTAGGGACGAACAGCTATGTCATCGATTGCTTGGCGATATTACTGCAGACTTTATGGCTAAGTATGTGATGAAGGAGCTAAAACCAAAAACTCAAGCGCTGTATAAATCGACATTTAATAAATACGTTATACCATTCGCTAATATTGATATGGAAAAACATAAGTATACTGATTGGATTAAATATTTTGATTGGGTTAAAGAACAATCTTCTTCCGCTAATGCAGGAGGTGTTCTTAAACGATTTAAAGCGGTAGCAAATTGGGCTAAATCAAGAGGGCAGATCACACATTCTCATATTATTGATATGCCAATTAAGGCTGTTGGTGCTCATCAAATAAGTCGCGATAGATGTTTAGAATGGGAAGAAGTTGTTGGCCTTTGGCGGCAAGTAGAAGCAAGTAAATCTACACCTAAATGTAAAGTATGTGTTCAATTGCTGCTTTTGACGGGGGCTAGAAACTCTGAAATTAGAGAGGCATCTAGAACCGAGTTTAATTTAAAAAATAAACTTTGGATTTTGCCTGAAGAGCGCTCAAAAACTGGAAAGAAAATACGCAGGCCATTAAGTAAGGGGAGTATTAATTTAATTAATTACTTAGACTTAATTTATGGGGAAAACAGAGAGTATTTAATTGAAGGGGATAAACAAGGAAAGCCTTTAACTACACATTCTTTAAATCGTTTTGTTCAACGAATGAATAATCACTTAAAGTACCCCCATTTCGTACCTCATGATTTTCGACGTACTATTGTTACTAGGCTTAGTGAAATGGAAGTTATGCCTCATGTGACCGAAAAAATGTTAGGTCATGAATTAGGAGGTATTATGGCTATTTATAATAAACATGACTGGATTGATGAACAAAGAAAAGCTTATGAATTGTATTGGAATACGCTGAATGAATTTTTGAAATCGTCATAAGTAGCTTTTTATAAATTAGTCATTATAGTTAGTTACCAATCAGACGCTTAATATCATGTCATGAGAATAACAAAATCATTTCTATATTAAGTAGAACAGAGAGTTAAACATGGAAGCGAAAGAAAAATATTTAAAAGGTTTAAATGATTTGTTCACTTCTTACTTTGAACAACTGAAAGTTAACAGTGTAGATATAGAACTTAAACAACGTATTCAAGGCTATATTCAAGCTGGCGAAGTAGCTGAGTTTATTACTCGAGATGATTCGACAAGTATTATGGCCGAGGTTCATCAAGCCGTTTTAGGTGAAACGATTGATGAAAGAAAAGTAAGAAGAGAAAAAATAAAAAATACATTAAAACATTATGATGCCGACTATTTAGATATTCCCGCTATTACTCGAACAAATAATCCGGCATTACAGCCTAAAATAATACAACAGGAAAAGTATGGTTTTTGTCTGACAAGTAGTTCAGGTATTCATTGTGGTAATTGCCATGGCTGCTTACGTTTGATCTAATCGAGTCTACTAATTAAAACCTTGGCAGTAGTATGCAAATGCTAGGGGATATCTACTGATAGCCAGCAATAAGCTCAGACTGTGTGAAAACTAATTTGGATTGACATAATTGCCACGATCCAACTAAGAAATGCGCAGGAGATTAAATTCTACAGTGAGTTTGATGCAAAATTTCTTATAAATTTTACGTAGCGTCGTATACAAATCTTGCGCTAGGAGTTTTCACACAACCCTGGCTCATTGCTGCCTGTGGGAGTTCATTTAATAACGCTAACTAATGCCACATTCCTGACGTTTTTAATTAATAAAGAGTTGACCTTAAAATAGTCAGCAAAGATACGATAGCGGACGTTCCCCACGGATATAAAAACGCATTAATTTGACTATAAATATTACCAATTAATCGAATAA
>JBPOFN010000053.1:0-21817 GCA_051251725.1 Thalassotalea sp.
AGTTGAGGTTAGTTAATAAACGGAGCAATTTATTCGCTCGAATACGAATGTGCAGAGCAAGCTTCCAGTGCATTCGTATTCATGACATATTCCTACCTGTTTAAGCAGCAAAGTCATAAACTCTAATGATTATCAATAATAGGAAATGACGATGCCAAATAACCTCACTCAATTTGCCGATCAATATGTGTTAACCGATAAAGTTGCTGTCGTTACTGGCGGCGGTAAAGGTTTGGGTAAAACCATCACGGAATACTTGTTAGCCCAAGGAATGAAGGTGGCTATTTGCGGTCGAACAGAGGCGCATTTAGTCACTACCGTTGAGCAGTTATCTGTACGCTATTCTGAGCGCATTATCGCGAAGGTTTGTGATGTTAGTGACAGTATACAAGTACAAGCGTTTCATCAATTTGTTGAGAAAAAATTTGGCAGCGCCGAGGTGTTAATTAATAACAGCGGCTTTGGCAAAGAAACCTTAGTGTGGCAAACGCCAGAAAAAGACTGGGATGAAGTAATGAACACCAATGTCAAAGGTGTTTATTTGATGGCAAGTGCTTTTTTGCCGAATATGATCGCAAATAAAGCCGGTTATATTCTTAATATTGCCTCGCAAGCTGCGCTAAATGGTTATGCTAATGCTGGCGTTTATTGCGCCTCTAAATTTGCTTTAGTTGGTTTAAGTAAAGCTTTACAAGAAGAAGTGAGTCCGTATGGCATTCATGTGCATTCACTGAATCCGGCGTTGATCCAGTCGCAAAAAACGGCATCGGATGCGGTTGATAACGGTTTAATTCAAAATGAAGATCTTGCCCGTATGACAGTGTACTTATTACAGCAACCGCGCCGTTTGAAAATAGACAATATTGGCATGTGGGGCTTTTAAGGCCAAGTGCTACTAGTAACGATAGACTTGGCTTTAAAAGTAGCTGGCGGCATTACAGCAGTTTAGATATCTTACTCGCCAAAGCAAAATCTCGGCTCGTTAAACCTTTAGCTTCATGAGTGACTAGCGTGATTTTCACTTTGTTATAACTATTAAACCAATCTGGATGATGATTGGCTTTTTCAGCCAATAGCGCTACTTGCGTCATAAAGGCAAAAGCGGCAATAAAGTTAGAAAAGGTAAACTCCCGAACTAATTGATTATCAATAAGCTGCCAAGCATCTTTATTTTCAGGGCTATTTAAAACCGTCTCTAATACGTTATTTAAGGCTGTGTCTAAAGTCGCGTCTGCCGGACTAGTTAATTGATTCAATGTTAACAAAGACTGCTCAATGTCAGCTTGGCTTAATGTGGCTATCATCTTTTGCTCCTTTATTACTGCCTTCGGTTAATCTGCAGCTTTTACCTGAACTATAATTTCATTACTACTTAGCTTACCAGCGTTTGCTGAAATGATCACAGTATCTGCGGTTAATTTACTTTGCACTATCATCAATGCTTTACCTTGATGCGTAACAATATGATTGTTTTGATGTTGTTGAATATTATCGGCGGCGCCGTTATCAACACCGAGCAGCTTAATTTTACCGCTGAGATTAAAATGAATATCCTGTTCAATATGTTGTACTGGGTTACCCTTTTTATCGATTAATTGCGCGACAATATGTGCAACTTGATAACCATCTGCGCTTAGGCTGGTTTTATCGCTTGATAATTGAATAGCTACTGGCGCGGTGGCGGTGGTAATTTTTGCTTCGACTAGCTTGGCGTTATTATTTGCTGTACTTAAGTTGGCGGCGCGAGCGGTTAAAGTACCTGCTTGAAAAGGCACCGCCCATTTTAAAATACGCTCAGGGTTGTCGGTTAGATTTTTTATACCTAAAGATCGCTCATTAAGGAACAACTCGATACTTTCAATATTGCTATATACTTCAACAATCACTAGTTCACCGGCTTGGTAATTCCAGTGTTCGTTAACTTCGCGCCAGCCCCATTTTTCCTGTTGCCAACTGCCGGGTTGTTTTTCGATGATAGTGTGCTGATCAGCGGCAACAGAGTAGTTCGAGAGCTCAGCTGTTTGTGAACTAATATAGAGATGCGGTGATTTATGCCAAACCGTTTTCATCATGTGATAACTAGGTTTGGTAAAACCAGCAAAGTCGAGCATACCTGAATTTGAACCTTTTTTAGGCCACTTTCCGTTCGACTCTCCTAGATAATTAATCCCCGTCCACACAAACATGCCAGGAATAAAATCACGCTCAATAACTTTTTGCCATTCATGCCACTGAACCCAGTTTTCGCTGCCTAAGATCATTTTCTCAGGATAATTTTTATGGCCGTAGTTATAAAGGACTTGGCGATAACTGTAACCAATAATGTCGAGTACATCGCTATAACCGGAAAAATGACTAACCGTTGGCGTGACTAAATTAGCGGTAACTGGTCGAGTTGTATCTAACTCTTTGACCCAGCGACTTAACTTTTCAGCTGACTTTGATAATTCAGGGCCTTTTATAGGACTCGCTGCAAACGTTGCTTGCATGCGTGCAATATTATGAGGGGGTAGATCCCAGTAATAGCTATGCTTTTCAGCATTGTCTTTATTCCAATAACCGGCAGCATTGGTATATCTAGGATAAGTCCATTCTATTTCGTTGCCGATACTCCATTGAATAATAGAAGGGTGGTTACGATCGCGCATTATCATTGCTTTAATATCACGTTCAGCCCATTCGGTAAAATAATGGTTGTAGCTTTGGGTAATATAATCTACTTCGCCAGCTTGATTGAAATTTTTACGTTTATCTTTTGGGTTATCCCATTCATCAAACGCTTCATTTTGCACTAATAAACCCATCTCATCACAAAGTGTTAAAAATTCTTCTGATGGTGGATTATGGGCGGTACGAATGGCATTTACTCCCGCTTGTTTTAACCGTGATAATCGGCGCTGCCATACACCTTTTGGCACCGCGGCACCGACTAAACCGCCATCATGGTGAATATTCACACCTTTAATTTTGACGTTTTATCGTTTAAGAAAAACCCTAAATTGGCATCATGGCGAATACTACGAATACCAAAGCGAGTGCTGTTGTTATCGAGAGTGATACCTTTATGTTTAATCAGTGTTTTCGCGGTGTAAAGGTTAGGGGAGTTAAGAGCCCAAAGCTGAGGGTGAGTTACTGATAAGAGTTGTTTAAGCTCTTGATTTTCACCGGCGGCGAGGGTGATCTTAGACGAGGCACTCGTTACTATTTTACCACTAGGAGCCATTAGGTTCGTTATCACTGCAAGCGTTGCCGTTTGATTGCTTTCGTTATTGACTGTGGTTTGCACATTTATTTGTGCTTTAGCGGCGGAAACCTGCTCAGTCGTAATATAAGTACCCCAAATCGGGATATTAATATCAGCCGTAGTGATAAGTTTTACATGGCGATAAATACCTGATCCTGTATACCATCTAGAGTCAATATAGCGACTTCTATCAACATAAACTGCGAGTACATTTTCTTTTTCATTATTATGTAAATACGGCGTTAGATCATAATGAAAGGCAGCATAACCATAAGGGCGTTCACCTAATAAATGGCCATTTATCCACACTTTAGAATGGTTATAAATACCATCAAACAAGATTTGGGTTTTACCGTGCACAGTTGGCGTTTTAAAATGTTTACGGTACCAAGCCTTGCCGCCAGGTAAATAGCCGGTAGCGCCAGCGGTTTTTTCTTGGCTGTAAGGTGCTTCAATACTCCAATCGTGTGGCAAGCGTAAATTTCGCCAAGTGCTATCGTCAAAGCTAAGCTGTTCAGCATTGTTATAAGTCTTGTCGTTTTCAAGTTGCGAAAATTTCCAGCCAAAATTGAAATCAATTTCTTGCCGATTAGTATTTTCCGCTAGGGTATTTATTACGGTGCGAGGCTGCACAGAGTTATCACTGCAGCTACTCAGAAACAAAACAGTAAGTAAAATAAATAAACGTGATAAAGTTGAACAGAGCATAATAATTAATCAATATATTTGTTTTATATATAATTGCACAGTTTTATTTTTGAATAAAGTGAAAGGTGTAAAAGTTATTTTTAATTTTTAATTTTGAGTGTGGTTTCTCAATTAAACTGATTTAACTACTCAAATTTTTGCGCAAAAATTAGTTGTTATTGGCGCTATATTTCGAAATTCTTAGTTTTAGTCTACAATTTTAATGCCGCATGAGGAGAAGTAGTTTGATTAACCTAAGGGTCTTTAGCTTAAGTTTTTGCTTGTTTAGCTACCCTATGGCTGCGGCTGAAAGCTTTATGTATTTTCAGCATGAAGGTTCATTTACGGCGACATCGGTCAATTATGACAAAGAAGTATTAGAGCTAGCACTACGTTTAACGGCAAAAGAATATGGTGAATTCCATTTAACTCCAACCCCGATAGGTTTAAGCATTGCACGGGTGATGAAATTGGCTGAAGAAGGCAAAATTAAAAATTATTTTTTTAAATATTCCGCCAGAAATGGTTTGAGTAAATATTACCAGCCTATTGTTTTTCCTATTGATCGCGGGATTGTTGGTTACCGCGTCGCGATTATTTCAAAAGACTTATCGACAGATAAAATTGGCGCACCCACTTCAATTAACGACCTAAAGAAATTAACCAATGCCCAGGGAGATGAATGGCTAGACGCTAAAATTTTAAATAAACATAATATTCCAGTTTTTACCGTCAAAGATCATAACCGCATTTTTGAATTATTAAGTGCAGGGCGAGTCGATTTATTCTTTCGTGGTATTCATGAGTGGCAAGATGAATTAATTCAATATAACAATGGCGAGTTAGTTTTAGAGCAAAATTTTGCCATTTATTATCCGCTGCCAAGATTTTTTTATACGGCGAAAGGCAATGTTCTTAATGCAAAGCGGGTCAAGCTTGGTTTAGAAAGGGCGTTTAATAATGGTGATTTTCAGCGCTTATGGGAAAGCTATTATTTGGCGAGTGTTAAAGCTACGCAATTAAGTAAACGAAAAATAATTATACTGGAAAACCCCTATATTACCGAGCTCTCGAAAGATTATTTACCTTATTTTTTAACCCTAGCAGAGGTTAAAAACCTTGAGAATAAAGAGTAGGTTATTTCGGCTTTCTTACACTTTAACTATAATTAGCCATAATGTAAGAAAGCCAGAGATTAACAAATATTACTAATCTTTATAAGCTCTTTTGCTCGCATTTTCTGCGGTTGGAAAGTCAGCAGGAATAGCTTGTGTTACTTTACCTGTTGCGGCCCATTCTGCGCCGCGTAAAAAGGTAGTGATAAAACCAACTCCTTCAAATGCAACGTGATCATGACCAAGTGTTGAGTGAAAAACACGGCCTTGATGGTAGTCAATAGTCATTAAAATTGGCTCATGTTTAACGTCACCGTTTTTAACATTTTGCGGATAAGCACTAGCTAATATCGTTAAATTCTCTGCCGGTCCTCGTAACTTTGCATATAACTCGTCTTTTGTATGTAACCAAACTTTTGGTAAGCCCTTCGTGATCGGGTGCTCAGTATCTCGGATCTGCAGTTGAAATTCGTGTGCTTTACCATGAGCACCAGCGCCACCTTTAGTTGTGTCTGTGATTAACTTGCCAGCCTTATTGTAATATTTATAGGGACCGTCAGTTTCATTACGATTTCCCCAGCCACCAAGACCAATCATTTTATTGAATTCAGTCCATTTAGGAAACGAATTATCGGCTGCGTGAATAACGACTAAGCCGCCACCGTTTTTCATATACTTTTCGAATTCGGCTTTTGTTTTTGCTGGCCAGTCAGCCGCTTTCCAACCAAAGTTTGACACGATAAGGTCGTACTGTTCAAAATTAGGTTGAAAGTTTGGATCAGTTTTAGGCTGTTTAAGATCTTGATAATTTTTGCCGTCGTTCAGTGGGTGCTTAGCTATGTAGTTGTTATAACCGGTTGAACGCCATAAATTTTCAGAACGGTAAATATCAGCAGTAAAAAGCCCTGTTTCTTCTAAATAGCTTTTCATCATCATGGTAGATTTTGGCCAGACACCATGATTATTTTGACCATCAATTATTAAAGTTTTGATTTTTTTAGCTGTTTTTGTTGTTTGTTTGTTATCTTCAGCGGTTAGGGTACAAGCGGTAAGTGCTAGTGTAACCATTGCGCAAAAAGCAATAATATAATTTTTCATTTTATCCTCAATGAATTTAACGACTAATATATGAAATATAAGATGGTGATTAGTTAGCGCTAACATAACCTATTCACCATCATTGTTAAAGCGGCTTTACGGATTAACGTAAATTTACCGCACTATTGTTAACTCACTTAATGTTGTTTTTTTACTAAGATCACCCAATCTTTTTTACTGTCTTTAGGTGGTAAGCCAAGTTGCTTATCCGTTTTTTTCCAGTACATTTTCATTTCACTGTTCAATGTTATTTCACGGACTGAACCTGGTTGTAAAACACCGCCATTTCTTGGGTCATACCATTGCACTGAATACTTAGCTATTTCTGGTAGCATCCGCAGGGTAATTTCTTTACTGGCATCTTTAACATAAACAATATAAAACTCGCCTGCTTGGGCCAGTGCCCAAGCCTTGTTGTTAACGATGCTGTCATCACTTACCGCGTTTTGGTATGGCACATCAATAAGCTTAAAGAAATCAAGCGCATGTTTAACTTGCTGCCAAAACAATTCGCGCGTGCGCCAGCTTTGCGCGCTTAAATCAGAATGCTCGTGGGCATAACCAAAATACCACTCAACTCCCCATGCGCCAGCCATGTATGATCCCCATAAGGCATTCATGCGAGCAAAGTTGTGTTCAGGATCTTCTGAATCTGGTGGTAAATTAAACTTATGGTGGCCTGGTTCGTCAACCGAGACCGCAAAAGGTCGGCCATTGGTCACAGGCAATGAACGGTAGCGTTTAGTTTCACTGTGCACTTGGCCATAATCTTCGCGCGAGGTTTGTAATGAAATGCCGGAATAAAAGCTATCGTCGTCTAATAAGTCTAAAAAGTTTACGCCATTGTGAATAACGATGTGATGTTTATAAGGGTCGTTCTCATGAAAGTATCTAGCCATAGCTAAGCGCTGAATTGTACTTTGCGGCATGGTGACATTATTAGGATGCCATTCACCGCTTTCTTCACACATATTCCAATTAAGCGCCAAATTGTGTCCGTAGCGGGCTATTAATTCTCGGTAATAGAGCTGACGATGAAGCCCTAAACCACCATTATCTAACAGCCCTTGGTTTTCCACTTCTTGAGTTTTAAAGTGCAGAAATAGTCCGAGCGATTGAGCATGATCAAAAATAATATCCCATTGTGCTAGCTTGGAAATATCAAAACGATCGTAAGTGTCGTAATCAACATAAGGAAAAACGTTTTTATCATCACCCATAATATTTAAGGTTAAAAATGAAATTGAATTCATGCCCTTATCAGCAATGTAATTTAAAGCGCCAATCAGGGCTTTGCCCTTATTTTTTTGCCAAACAGGATCGCCTTTTTGCCAGTCTTGATAGTGATCTTGCCAAGTTTTGACTAACTCATCTTTGTGACCATCTTGATGAAACGTGCCATCAAAATCGACATATGAAAGTAAATTTTCAGGCGCGTCAGGACCTGATTTAATAAAAAATTCATTACTGTCAGCAAACTTTAAATAAGGTTGATTGATATATTGTAAGCGGCCTTTAGCTCTAAAGTCAGGCGCTTGCTTATTATTGTTATCAATAATAAAACTACCAATTTGATTATCCATATATTTGGCACTGACACCTGAGTGTTTCATGGTTGAAACAGCGACAAAGTTTCCGGTTCTAAAAGAGGCTTGCCACTGCCACTGTCCTATTTCGTCAGGCGTAAAATGGACCCGCCATTTATTACCTGACGTTGCACTCGTATTGGCGGCATCGCCATCAGCAGCAAAAAAGCCAGGAATATTGTAGCTTTTGCCCGATTTTGAATGAGTAAATTCAACATTTAATCGGTAATTAATAAAAGGGTTTATTTTATCGTTTTCAGCGGCTTGTGGGCCATTAAAGGTTAAAGAGACTTTATGCCATTTTTTCAGTTCACCTGTTTGGTTAACGCTAACATTGGCAAAGCTCAAAAACGGTAGAAATAAAATCAACAGTAAGGGCAGTCGTAATAGTTTAGTGAATAAATCGTTTTGCATATTTTTCTCATGTTGTTTTTGCTAATTGTTAACATAGTAAATAATCAATCAGGCAATGTATAGGTTATTTACAATTGTGCTTTTATTAAGCTCTGTGGGTAAAATAAGCCTCGGTGTTAAGCCAATATCATTGCTATAATAATGGTATAAATTCAGCTGAAGCTGAAATACTTTTACCTTAGAAGTTATACACATGGCACAAAAAGCAACGATCTTTAAAGTTGAACTATCGATTACTGATATGGATAGAAATTATTACGCTGATCATCAGCTGACGATAGCACGCCATCCGTCAGAGTCTGATCGCCGTATGATGTTAAGAGTTTTAGCCTTTGCTTACAATGCCAATGAGCATTTGAGCTTTACTAAAGGGCTAAGTGATGTTGATGATCCTGATTTATGGCAAAAAAATTATAGCGATGAAATAGAGCTATGGATTCAATTAGGTCAGCCATCTGAGCAGCGAGTTAAAAAGGGCTGTAATCAGGCGCATAAAATGGTCATTTATAGTTACGACTCAGGCATGTTTGAGCAGTGGTGGAAAAAAGAACAAAAACAGCTTAATTTAAGAAAAAACCTTGCTATTTATACGGTTCCTGAAGCGTTAGGTGAGAAATTAACTGACTTGGTGGCGAGACAAATGCAAATTCAATGTACCATCCAAGATGGCCAAGCCTGGTTTAATTTTGGTGAAGATAATCTTGAAATTAGCTTAAATACTATCAAAGAAGCGGCGAACTAAGCCGCTCTCATCGCTCTCAATAAAACTGTCACCCCTTTGACTTAAATCCTTCTCTTTTCAGTCATATAAGTTTTACCTCGCTGTCATTTTGCTGCTTTACCCTTTGCATGATTTATTTAATTTAATATCCAGAGGAAAGGTTATGAATGCTACTTGGATTGCTCGCGCTGCCATTGCTGCTGCTTTAGCGGCGTCGCCTAGTCATGCGGGCGTATTACCTGATGTGCAAAAAAACAGTGATTGGTTTACATCAGCAGATCAAAAAATTACCGAAAAAACTGAATATAAACAAAAAAACAAAACTAAAAATGTCATTTTATTTGTCGGTGACGGCATGGGAATTTCAACATTAACTGCTGCGCGTATCTTAGCGGGCCAAAATAGTGGTCAGCCAGGCGAAGAAGGTTATTTAAGTTTTGAAACGTTTCCTTATTCAGCGCAAGTTAAAACCTACAATGTTGATGCCCAAACGCCAGACTCTGCCGGTACTATGACGGCGATGGTGTCAGGGGTAAAAACTGACGTTGGCGTTATCGGCGTTGATGAAGATATTCGCCGAGGCGAATGTGCAACAGTTGCTGGTAATGAATTAGTCACCGCGATTGAACTTGCTGAAATTCGCGGTTTATCGACTGGGGTTATTTCAACAGCCCGCATTACTCACGCAACCCCTGCGGCAACTTATGCTAAATCAGCTGATCGTAACTGGGAAGATATTTCAGATATGAACATTGATGAAAACCCAGAACGTGCGGCGTGTGAAGATATTGCTTCGCAATTGGTTAACTTTGAAAAAAATCTTGAAGCACGTTTTGAAGGTATTAATGTTGATGGCTTAGAAGTGGTGATGGGCGGTGGTCGTCGTCACTTTTTACCGAAAGATGCAGCCTTTAATAGTGCTGATGCTGCCAGTGATGTTGAAGGTGATCGCACAGATGGTCGTGACTTAACGGCTGAATGGCAAACTACTTACCCACAAGGTAAGTATGTAATTGATCAAGCGGGTTTTGATGCTATCGACACTGAATCGACTGAGCGGGTTTTTGGTTTATTTAATGAATCACATATGCAATATGAAGCTGATCGTGAATACGATATTGCCGGTGAGCCGTCGTTAACTGAATTAACCACCAAAGCACTTAAAATTTTAGATAATAACGACAAAGGCTTTATGTTAGTGGTTGAGTCTGGCCGAATTGATCATGGTCACCATGCTGGCTCTGCTTATAATGCTTTAACCGATACCATTGAATTTGCCAACGCTGTGCAAGCTGCGGTTGATAATACTGATCCAAATGAAACTTTAATTTTGGTCACTGCCGATCACAGCCATGTTTTTACAATTGCAGGTTACCCAAAACGCGGTAATCCAATTTTAGGTAAAGTGGTTGCCGTTGGTCAAACTGAGCCAACACTCGCTGAAGATGGCATGCCATATACCACCTTAGGTTACACCAATGGTAAAGGCTTTAAAGATCTAGGTAGCGAAACTAATGCTGATGCTATTTATAACCTTCCGGCTGAAAATGGTCGCCAAGATCTGACATTTGTTGATACACAAGCTTCTGGCTTTCATCAAGAAGCACTTATTCCTACCGGCTCTGAAACCCATGCCGGTGAAGATATTAGCTTACATGCGATGGGGCCAAATGCTCAGTTAGTACAAGGTGTTGTTGAGCAGAGCGTTATTTTCCATATTATTAATCAATCACTTGGCTTATTAGCTAAATAAGAGGAAGAGAAAATGAAATCAATTAAATTATTATCTTTGTCTGTGCTTGTCGCCTTAACAGCCTGTGATGATGACAAAGGTTTAAAAGCAGCACTAAAGGAATCCCAAGCTCCTGTTACCACTGAGAATGCTTGGTATCAAGATAGCCAAAAAACGGTAGCAATGGCGAAAACACTAGCGAAAGATATCGACCATACTCGCGGCAAAGCGAAAAACGTTATTTTATTTGTTGGTGATGGTATGGGAATTTCAACAGTTACAGCGGCTCGTATTTTAGCCGGGCAGCAAATGGGAAAGATGGGAGAAGAGCATCAACTAAGTTTTGATAAGTTCCCTTATTCTGGTTTTGCTAAAACCTATAATGTCGATGCTCAAACACCAGACTCAGCCGGAACTATGACAGCTATGATGTCAGGGGTAAAAACTGATGTTGGTGTGCTTGGTGTAGCCGAAGCCATTGAGCGTGGTAATTGCGCGAGCGTTGCCGGGAATGAATTAGTAACCAGTTTAGAATTAGCTGAAATTGCTGGTAAATCAACCGGGATTATTTCAACTGCCCGTATTACCCATGCAACTCCGGCGGCAGCTTATGCAAAATCAGCAGACCGTAACTGGGAAGATATTTCAGATATGAAAATAGCTGACAATCCAGAGCGTGCAGCTTGTGAAGATATAGCCTCACAGTTAGTGAATTTTGAACGTAATCTGGAAACACGCTTTGCTGGTGTCGATGTAAATGGTATCGAAGTGGTGATGGGCGGTGGTCGTCGCCATTTTTTACCAAAAGATGCGGCCTTTAATAGTGCTGATGCTGTTAGTAGTGTTGAGGGGGATCGTACCGATGGTCGTGATTTAACGGCAGAATGGCAAGCAACGTATCCCAACGGAAATTACATTATCGACCAAGCAGGTTTTGATAACATTGATACCGAGAATACCAGTAATGTTTTTGCCCTCTTCAATGAATCGCACATGCAATATGAAGCTGATCGCAGTAACGATATTGCCGGCGAACCTTCACTCGCACAAATGACTGAAACAGCCATTAAGGTGCTAGATAATAATGAAAACGGTTTCTTCTTAACCGTAGAGTCAGGCCGCATTGATCATGGTCATCATGCCGGTTCTGCGTACGGCGCTTTAACTGATGCAATTGAGTTTGCAAACGCCGTACAAAAAGCGGTTGATAATACCGATCCACAAGAAACATTAATTATTGTAACTGCGGATCATAGCCATGTATTTACCATTGCCGGTTACCCAAAACGCGGAAATCCGATTTTAGGTAAGGTTGTTAATGTTGGCAGTACTGAACCGGCGACGGCTAGTGACGGTATGCCTTATACCACCCTGGGTTACACTAACGGTAAAGGTTTTCGAGATTTGGTTGACGAAACCAACGCAGATGCAGGTTATGGCTTACCAACGGCTACTGGTCGTATGGACTTAACCGCAGTTGATACTGAGTCTGCTGGTTTTCATCAAGAAGCGATTATTCCGCTGGGAAGCGAAACCCATGCTGGTGAAGATGTTGGAGTTTATGCGATGGGGCCAAGTGCACATTTAATTACCGGCACTAATGAACAGCAGCTTATTTACCATGTAATGGACCATGCTGCAGACCTTACTATACTAGCAGAACAGCAAATGGAAGATTAGTTTCTTGCTTTAATGAAATAATCCCATCAGTTAAATGATAGGCATGCCAAGGTAACCTATGTATACGGTGTTACCTTGCGCTTTTTATTTGGCTTGTGATTTTCGTCGTTATTATAACTTTTAGTTTATCTTAGGTTTTTATTATGAAAAAAATATTGTTGTTTATGTTCCTTATTTCCCCTGAGCTTTTTGCCCAAGATTGCGCTGCTGACGTCGATCTTGCGGTTACCTATCAACAAACTGTTGAACACCATGAAAATAAACAGCAAAGCGAATTTTCATTAATAAGAACAAAAAATACCGTTTTACAGATTTATCCCGGACAAGGGGTGAGCTATAAATGGTATTTGATGAAAAATAATAAAGTGTCATTAGCGCGTTATTTTCATCAAGCCAAACGGGCGATTGAATATCAGCCAAGTGAAATAACCGGTGCTCATACTTGGCAAGATAAACGACAACTGATTAGTTTAAAGATGATTAATGAAATGACCTTGGTATCTTCACAAGGTCAGGGCTGTGATTTGATACAAAGGTTAAAGTTAAGTAAAGGTGATGAGCAATACTTGTTAGCTTGGCAGCCAGCACTAGGGCTAGTAAAACGTTTGGTGATCAGTAATGAAGAGGTTACGCAAACCTGGCAAGCGGTTTTTGTTTCGCAATCACAAGCTGAAATAAAACAAGAGTTAGAAAATTTACAGCATTTTGAGGCAACCGATTATACTGATATTGGCGATAATGAATCAGATCCGTTTTTAGCGAAAATGATCCATCAAGGTTTTAATGAGCAGCCGAGCAATCATCATAGCCATTAATATCGTTATGCTCAGGATTCTAGCTGTGATTAACCGCCACTGATAATTTCTTGTTTACGAATGCCGCTTAAATCTAAAGCGGCGTTTGGTTGTAGTGGTGTGTAGCCAGCTAATAAATAAATCACTTTTTGCCCTTGTTTCGCTAGCTCTAACGCATGCTGAAAATTAATGGTGATATTACTACTGATGGTTTGTGGGAATTTATCGGCGTCACGGCGAACATATTCAATTAATGCCGCATTGACGTCTTCGTCGTAAAATACCGCGTCAGCAAACTGTAATTGTCGATGCGCCTTTAAGGTTAAATTATCAGGCTCACCATCTTGCGTATGAATAAAAACAATTTCACCTTCTGGCGGCGCTACTTTTTCATTTAAACGATTAATTAATTTTTGCTCAGCAGATTTAACATCCCCTGATAAAATTAATTGCCCAATCGAGCTTTGCAATATGGTTTCCCAAAATAAGCGGCGATTACGCACTCCTTTGACTCGTGCTTTGACATGGTCGCGAAACTTAAAGCAAAACTTAGCTAAACGGCCATAATGTTCAGGCAGTTTTTTATCTAACTCTTCGCGTAACATTCTAACCAATACTGGCGAGCTGCCAGAGCTAGAAATGGCGACTAACATCGGATCACGATCAATGATCGCTGGCGTGATATAACTACATAAATCAGGCTGATCAACCACATTAATTAATAATTTAAGGTTTTTAGCTTCAAGTGAAACTTGTTCATTAATCTCGCGATTATCGGTTGCCGCAATCACCAAATTTTTATCGCTCATTAATCCGGCTTGATAGTTATGACTTAACCATTGCAGCTGGTGCGTTTTAATTAGTCTTTCTACTGTGGGTGAAAGCTCAGCACTGACAACAGTAATTTGTTTGGTCGCTTTTAAGAGTAATTCAATTTTACGAGCCGCAACATCGCCGCCGCCAATAATGATGGCGTTCAGTTGCTGTGCATTAAGAAATATAGGGAAGTATTGCATGAAATTTTAATTCAATTTCCAGTTAGAAAGGATTTGTTGGTATCGTCCATCTTGTTTGATTGTCGATAACGCCTGTTGTAACGATTTTACTACATTAATATCTGTACCTAAACTCGCTGCTAAATATAGTTCATTGGCGAAGTCATTTACTTCGTAGACTAAGCGAACATCATCGGGATTATAACCTAAACTTTTTACTTCGTTTTGCCAAATCACACTATTAGTGAAGACCAGCTGGGTTTTACCTTTAAATAGTAATTTCCACAGCTCATGATAAATACTACTAACATACAAATTTTGATTAGTAACAAAACCTTTTTCTAATAAATAGTCTTCGGCTAAATCGTAACGAACGGTACCAACGCTATGCTGTTTAGCATCTTCGAGCGAAAAAATATTAAGGCTGTTATTTGATTTTAAAGCGGCTAAATGCGAACGCACTGTATATAAATGGCCAATCCAATGAAATTTATCTTCGCGTTTTTTATCTCTAAGCATCGAAAAAATAATAACGTTAGCTTCAGTTTTTGCTAAATGATAACTACGCGCCCAAGGGTAAATTTTAATTTCGCTGTCAATTTTACTTTCTTTAAGTAATAAATTGACGACCTCAACCATAGCGCCGCTTGGTGGCATGTTGTTATTTTGAATTTGTAGCGGCGGTAAATCTTCCGTTACAATTCTAAGCTCTTGCGCGACAGCGGTATTAATAAATAACGTGGTGATATAAAGAGCAGAGAACAAATATAGCTGGGATAAAGTGCTAGCAAAAGCGACTGGTGATAATAGATATGTTTTTATTGTCATTATTTAATCCCTTAGGTCACCACTTATATTCGCTTGCTTAGCGGTAAATAGCAATTTTTATCCTTAGCCCTCGTAGTTTAGTAGCTATCCGCAAGATTAAACAAATGCTAAACTTGCGCTAATTTTATTTCGAGAGATTTTCCATGCCTTGGATACAACTTAGACTCAGTGCTAATGAAGAGACTGCTGAGAAATATAGTGATTGGTTAATGGCTTGTGGTTCACAGGCGGTTACTTTTATTGATGCACAAGATACCCCTATTTATGAGCCTTTACCCGGTGATGAAGTTATCTATTGGAGCAATACCGTGGTCATGGGCTTATTTGATGCAAGTCATGACATGGATAAGGCGATTAATTATTTAAAAAGTATTCATCCAGATAAACAAGCAATGCAATACAAGTTAGAGCAGCTTGAAGACAAAGATTGGGAACGCGAGTGGATGGATAACTTTCACCCAATGAAGTTTGGTAAACGCTTATGGATTTGTCCAAGCTGGCGAGATGTTCCAGATCCTGAAGCTGTTAATGTGATGTTAGATCCTGGTTTAGCTTTTGGTACTGGCACACATCCAACTACGGCATTATGTTTAACTTGGCTTGATGGCCTTGATTTAGTCGGTAAAACCGTGGTTGATTTTGGTTGTGGTTCGGGCATTTTATCGTTGGCGGCATTAAAACTTGGCGCGAAAAAAGTCATCGGAATTGATATTGATCCACAAGCTTTACAAGCAAGTTTAGCTAATGCCCAGCGCAATTGTGTCGAAGACCGTCTTGAGCTTTATTTACCGAAAGATCAGCCTGAATTTAAAGCCGATGTTGTGGTTGCCAATATACTCGCAGGACCACTTCGTGAACTTGCGCCGGTAATTATTGATTATGTTGGTGACCAAGGTTTATTAGCTTTATCTGGTGTATTGGAAAACCAAGCAGAAGCTTTACAGCTTATTTATGGACAATGGTGCCAGATGGATCCAATAGCTGTTCAGGAAGAGTGGGTACGATTATCAGGTAAACGTCAATAGAAAATTCCTTTTTTTTGTAAAAAAATAGCGTCAGAAATTGCACAGTTTTGTACAATTTCTGTACGCTTCAATGTTTTGCAAAATGTCAATAATAAAAAGTGCAAAAAAAGCGACTTTTGTTCAATTTATATCCTTTTCAAAATTCAAAAAAACACGTACACTGTGCGACCTTTTTATAGGTAGCTCAAAAAAGCAGCAGTGAAAATAGGTCCATACACATTAGACAGTAATGTCATTTTAGCACCCATGGCGGGGATCACAGATCAACCGTTTAGACGACTTTGTTGGCAGTTGGGAGCTGGGCTTGCGGTATCTGAAATGATCTCGTCAAACCCTAAAGTGTGGAAAACTGAAAAATCAATGCGCCGAATGGTGCATGACAATGAAGCAGGAATTCGGTCAGTGCAAATCGCTGGTTCAGATCCTGAAGAGTTGGCATTTGCTGCTCAATTTAATGTTGAAAACGGCGCCCAAATTATTGACATCAATATGGGATGTCCGGCCAAAAAAGTAAATAAAAAGCTGGCAGGTTCAGCGTTATTGAAAGAGCCAGCATTAGTTGAGCAAATCGTAAAAGCAACAGTCGCGGCTGTTGATGTTCCGGTGACCTTAAAAATACGTACTGGTTGGTGTGAAGACACACGAAATGGTATTGAAATAGCAAAAATTGCCGAAGCTAATGGTATTCAATCTTTAGCCGTTCATGGTCGAACACGTTGTGACTTTTACAAAGGCAACGCTGAGTACGATACGATCAGAGCAATTAAAAATGCAGTTTCAATTCCCGTTGTTGCTAATGGCGACATCACAAGCGTTGAAAAAGCGCGTGAGGTCCTCGATTACACGGGTGCGGATGCGATAATGATTGGCCGAGCGGCACAGGGGCGACCTTGGATATTCCGTGAGATTAATCACTATTTAGCAACGGGAAAAAAATTAGCGGCACCTTCAATGGATGAAGTGCGCTCAATACTTATTGAACATGTAATGGAATTGCACAAATTTTATGGTGAGTTTATGGGGCTTCGCTTTGCTCGTAAACACGTCACTTGGTACATGCAGGTGCATGATCAAGAAAAAACGTTTCGATCTAAGTTTAATGGTTTGGAATCTGCTGATGAGCAGCTTGCACTATTAAATTTGTATTTTGATAATTTAACTTAACTAAGAGTCTAAACTTCATGTTTGAACAAAATATTTCTTCTCCATTTGTTACTGGTAACTTACAAACTCAAGCCGAGTCTTCACCTTTACGTAGCCAAGCTAAAATTGCTATCAGTAACTACTTATCACAATTAAACGGCAACGACGTTGATAACATGTACGACTTAGTACTTTCTGAAATAGAAGCGCCAATGCTCGAAGAAGTAATGATGTATACTCGCGGTAACCAAACCCGCGCAGCTAACTTACTAGGTATCAACCGCGGTACATTACGTAAGAAGCTTAAAAAATACGGTATGAACTAATACCCCGCAGGCCAGTCCTGCAAATAAAAGCACCTAAGGGTGCTTTTATCTTTTCTACGGATAGAACATTCGCCAAGTAAACGGCATAAAAAGTAAATAAATTTTATTATATTTTAAAGGTTTAAATAGCATATATGGATAACCCACGCCCTATCAAACGCGCTTTATTAAGCGTTTCAGACAAAACTGGTATTGTTGAATTCGCACAAAGCTTAGCGCAAAAAGGTGTCGATATTTTATCAACTGGCGGTACTGCCAAGTTGTTAGCTGAAAACGGTATCAAAGTAACCGAAGCGTCTGAGTATACAGGTCACCCTGAAATTATGGATGGTCGTGTAAAAACATTACACCCAAAAATTCATGGCGGTATTTTAGCGCGTCGCGGTGTTGATGAAGCGGTAATGGCTGAAAACAACATCAGTGCCATTGATATGGTTGTTGTTAACTTATATCCATTTGCTAACACTGTAGCTAGCGATGATTGTACGTTAGAAGATGCTGTTGAAAATATTGATATCGGCGGTCCTACTATGGTTCGTGCGGCAGCAAAAAACCATAAAGACGTGACTATTGTTGTTAATGCTGCGGACTACGGCCGTGTTATTGCTGAAATGAATGCTAATGACGGTTCATTAACTTACAAAACACGTTTTGACTTAGCAATTGCTGCTTACGAGCACACTGCAAGTTACGACGGTATGATCGCGAACTACTTTGGTCAAATGTTAAGTGCTCATGGCAGTGAGAACAAAGAAGTTAACTTTGACGAAAAGAATAAGTTCTCTCGTACGTTCAACAGCCAGTTTATCAAAAAACAAGATTTACGTTACGGCGAAAACTCGCATCAAGACGCGGCTTTTTATGTTGAAGCAAATCCAGAAGAAGCGTCAGTTTCTACTGCGACTCAAATTCAAGGTAAAGCACTTTCTTATAACAACATTGCAGATACCGATGCGGCTTTAGAGTGTGTGAAAGAATTTGACGAGCCAGCTTGTGTGATTGTTAAGCATGCTAACCCTTGTGGTGTTGCCATTGGCGACAATATTTTAGCGGCTTATGAAGGCGCTTACATAACTGATCCAACATCAGCATTTGGTGGCATTATTGCTTTTAACCGCGAATTAGATGCTGACACGGCCGAATTAATTGTTTCTCGTCAATTTGTTGAAGTGATTATTGCTCCAAGTATTTCTCAAGCAGCAGCACAAATTGTCGCAGCTAAACCAAATGTGCGTTTATTAGAATGTGGCCAATGGTCTACGCAAACAACAGGTTTTGATTACAAACGTGTTAACGGCGGTTTATTGGTACAAGACCGTGATCAAGGTCGGGTTGCTGACAGCGATTTAAAAGTTGTGACTAAACGTCAACCAACTGAAGATGAAATGCGCGATCTTAAATTTTGTTGGAAAGTAGCTAAATTTGTTAAATCAAACGCTATCGTTTACGTAAAAAATAGCTCTACTATTGGTGTCGGCGCAGGCCAAATGAGCCGAGTATATTCTGCTAAAGTAGCGGGTATTAAAGCGGCAGATGAAAACCTTGAAGTTAAAGGTTCAGTGATGGCATCAGATGCTTTCTTCCCATTCCGTGATGGTTTAGATGCGGCAGCGGCAGCGGGTATCACTGCAGTTATTCAACCAGGAGGCTCAATGCGAGATAATGAAGTCATTGAAGCAGCTGACGAAAACGGTATTGCCATGGTCTTTACGGGGATGCGTCACTTCCGCCACTAAAAACTGATATTAAGGTTAGCTTGCATTGGTACTACTACTGCAAGTTAACCTTTTTTATATTTGTAATGAAATCAACGATAATTTCTGAGTTATCATAAAAACAACACTGAATATTAACAATATATCTGCTATAACATAACCACATAAATATTTAATTGGTTATGGAAATAATATGAAAAAAGTTACAGCACTTATTACGGTTTCGCTTTTAAGTATTGGGCTTATTGCTGCAGGTTGTGCATCAACATCTGATACCACCCAGCAAGCGATAGCTTCAAAACTAGATTTAGCCATTGCCGGCAGCCATCGCTCGATTGAAAATAAAGCACGAGATATTTCTCGTCATCCAAAAGAAACATTAGAATTTTTTGGTTTTGATTCATCGATGACAGTAGTTGAGTTAGCGCCGGGTGGCGGTTGGTATACCGAAATCTTAGCGCCGGCTTTAAAAGGTAGTGGTAAATTATACGGTGCTCACTATCCGGATACGGGTGAAGATAATTACTACAGTAACTCACGTCGTAAATTAGAGAAAAAACTTGCTGAAAACGAAATTTTTAGCGAAGTCATTTTAACTGATTTTACGCCGCGTAAACCTAGTACTTTAGCTCCAGCAGGAAGCGCTGATTTAGTGTTAACTTTCCGTAATTTACATAATTGGCGCGAAGACGGTGTTTTGCAAATGTACAAAGATGCATTTCTAGCACTTAAGCCAGGTGGCATGATGGGCGTTGTTGAACATCGTATGCCAGTGTCTCAAAACTGGGCTGATAATCAAAAAACAGGTTATTTTCCAGAGCAGTTAACTATTGACCTAGCGGCTCAGGCCGGTTTTAAGTTAGTTGCTAAAAGCGAAATTAATGCCAACGCAAATGACACCGCAGACCATCCTAAAGGGGTCTGGACCTTACCACCAGTTTTACGACTTGGTGAAGAAGACAAAGCAAAATATTTGGCTATTGGTGAAAGTGATCGTATGACACTTAAATTCTTTAAGCCTAAAAATTAATTATTAGGATCAAGTAAATGAAAGTTTTAGTTATTGGAAATGGTGGACGTGAACATGCTTTAGCATGGAAAGCCGCACAATCTAATCAAGTTGAAAAAGTATTTGTTGCCCCAGGTAATGCCGGGACAGCACTTGAAGAAAGTTTAGAAAACGTCAATATTTCAGTGTCTGATAATGCTGCATTGGTTGCGTTTGCTAAAGAAAACAATATTGATTTAACCATCGTTGGTCCAGAACAACCTTTAGTTGACGGTGTGGTTGATACATTCCAAGCAGAAGGCTTAACTATTTTTGGTCCAAGTGCCAAAGCCGCTCAACTTGAAGGTTCTAAAGCTTTTACCAAAGACTTTTTAGCACGTCATAATATTCCAACGGGTTATTATGAAAACTTTACCGAAATTGAGCCTGCACTTTCTTATGTTCGCAAGCAGGGCGCACCAATTGTGGTTAAAGCTGATGGTTTAGCTGCAGGTAAAGGCGTTATTGTAGCAATGACATTAGTTGAAGCTGAAGATGCGATTAAAGATATGCTGGCCGGCAATGCTTTTGGTGATGCTGGTCATCGCGTGGTGATTGAAGAGTTTCTCGAAGGTGAAGAAGCTAGCTTTATTGTTATGGTTGACGGTAAAAATGTTTTACCTTTTGCCACTAGCCAAGATCATAAACGTGCTTATAACGAAGATAAAGGGCCTAACACTGGCGGTATGGGTGCATATTCTCCAGCTCCAGTAGTCACACCCGAAATTCACGATCGAATCATGAACGAAGTGATTATGCCTACTGTTGAAGGAATGGCGAAAGAAGGCGCTCCTTACACCGGCTTTCTTTATGCCGGTTTGATGATTGATCCAAAAGATAATACACCTAAAGTTATCGAGTACAATTGTCGCTTTGGCGACCCTGAAACTCAGCCTATTATGATGCGTTTGCAGTCAGATCTTGTTGAGTTGTGTATTTCTGCTTGTAAAGGCAACTTAGACACAGCCGAAATTGAGTTCGATCAACGTGCTGCTGTTGGGGTTGTACTTGCTGCTGGCGGCTACCCTAATGCCTATAACAAAGGAGATGTGATCTCAGGTTTAGAGACTAATACAGCCTTGGATGCAAAAACTTTCCATGCGGGCACTTCATTAGTTGATGGTAATGTTGTTACTAATGGCGGCCGCGTATTATGTGCAACAGCGCTAGGTAATACCGTAACTGAAGCACAAGCAAAAGCTTATACTTTATTAAATCAAATACAGTGGCAAGATGTTCAATTTCGCACAGATATCGCTTATCGTGCGATTGCTCGTGAGCAACAAGCAAAATAAATTTACCTTAAAGTAAACAAAAGCCCAGCAATGCTGGGCTTTTTTATTATTAGTATATTATTGATTGGTTGAATTCCTCTTTATTAAGCAGATAATTAACACTAGATCGTATGTTAAAACAGCTTATAGGTATTAAATTCACTCGTTTTGTGTAAAAAACAAGCGAACAGAAAAGAGATTGCAAATAACACTTGATCCTTTTCGAAAACTCTCTAAAATGCGCTCCACTTCTTCGGGACAAGTTGAAGAGGTTGTTTTGAACAGTTAAGTCACTCAATAGAGTCATTTATCTGGGAGATAAGTTTAGAAAACGGTTTGCAAGGTTTGTTAAAAAATTCTTTCAAATTAAATTCAAAAACTTGTTGACAACA
>JBPOFN010000054.1:0-21806 GCA_051251725.1 Thalassotalea sp.
GGGCGAGACTCTAACTTCACCATATTGATGCCTTTCTCTTTTAATACCACTAAGCATTCAACGAGAGCACCTGGCTTTTGGCCGGTCGCTAATATTAAGGTAGTTTTTGCTGGGATTTGCTCGGCGACATCGACTGGCTTTCTTGCGACAAGAATAAAGCGGCTGTGGTTTTCTTCTTGATTAGCAATCGACTTTTGCAAAGCGTGCAGTTTATAAAGTTGACCGCCTTCTTCGCTACCAATTACCGCAACCGTTGGATCTTGTAGTTCATAAACTTGCGCCATGGCATCAGCAGTGCTATCACAATATTCAATACGAATATCTTTTTGCTTGTCTAAAAAGTTACTACATTGCGCAAATGGTTGGTGATGTGCATAAATAGTTTTTATTTGGCTCAGCTCAGTATTTACCGCGCCAAGCAAACAATGCTCGATTGGCTGGGTAATTTCACCAACAATCGATAAGTTAGTATGCTGTAGCAGATCGTATACTTGGTTGATACTACCTGAACTGGTGTTTTCAATCGGTAAAACGCCGTAATCGACATGCCCAGACTCAACCAGTTTCATAATATCAGCGAAGTTAGAACAGCCTGATTCAATTAGCTTTTTAGCTCGACGTGAAAAGTATCTATGGCTGGCTAAATAACTGTAAGAACCTTTATCACCTAAAAAGGCAACACTAATGGATGGCGCTTGGATTTCAGGATTGGTCAATTGCTGTAAATAAGCTTGTTGATTCAATACTGAATCTTCAATAATAGTTTGAAAAATACTGGTTACATAGTGGGCATCTAAGCCGAGTTCTTTGCCATGTTTGATCAAGCGAATTAATAATTCTTGCTCACGTTGTTGATCACGTACGGGACGAACTTGGTCTGCTTTACTCTTAGCAACTTGCAACGTTAGCGAGCGACGCTTTGCAAATAAAGTTAATAGTTGCTGATCTAAATCAGTGATGCTTTTGCGAATTTCATTTAAATCTAACGATTCGGTCACGTTGGGATCCTTAATCTTGTTTTGCAAAAAAAAACCTCCCATTGGAGGTTTTTTATCGGGAAAACAATCTACTGTTTTTCTTGCGCGTACTGTATCCTGAGTTAGCTTTTTATGCAATAGTTGAAGTGCTTAAGCAAGGGCGAAAGCGTTAAATAAATAGCCGCTGGCTGGTAATGAAAAAGATAAAAAATGGCGATAAATAAACTTAAAAACAAACAGCAAGTAGCAATGCCGAAATTAGTTTTTTTGCTAATGGCAGCAGGGCAATCTAAACGCTTAGGGCAGCCGAAACAATTAGTGGCATTTAATCAGCAGCCATTAATCAATAAGCAAATAGAATTACTGTTACCTTTTCAGTTGCCGGTTTATTGTGTGCTGGGCAGTGGCTTTGAAAAAATAGCACCAGTAATTGCTCAGTTACCGGTCGAGATCATACAAAATAAAAATTGGCTTGATGGCCTTGGCGCATCTATCGCTTATGGCGTTAGTCAGCTGCCCAAGCAAATTGACGCTGTGATGGTGCTATTAACCGATCAGTGGTGTTTAACTGCCAATGATATCCAATCTTTGCTCGATGCTTGGCATCATCAGCTACCGTCTCAAAAGCAGCTTCAAACAATGCAGTCAGAGCCATTAACATCATCAGTGCCAATACCGGCCAGCATTATTGTTTCTAGTAATGCCCATGGGGACAAAAGCCCGCCAATTATTTTTCCAAAAGATTATTTTAGTGAACTTAAACGTTTGTCGGGTGATGACGGCGCTAAACAAGTGTTAAAAGCTCATCAAGACCAAGTACAAACAGTGGCTGTTGAAAATGCTTTTTTTGATCTTGATACACCTGAACAGCTAAGTGAGTTTATTAAAAAAACAGCTCAATTATCCACTTAACGGCTCAGTTACCCACTTAATAGCTAGAGCGGATAAGTAAAGTTAGATCTGTAGCTTGCTCGAGCCTAGCTTACGACTTTTTCTATTTCATAAATTGCATCATGTAAATCGTCGAGCTTACTCGTTAAAATTGCTTGTGCGTCATAAAGCCCCTGATTATATATTGCAGGGGTTAATTCCTTAAAAATAAAGTCTAATAAAAACTCCCCTTCAAACTGGCCAAGTTCTTGATTTAATTCATCTTCAAAGTATTTGTGTAATTTCTTTAGTAAAAGGGTTTTATTGTCTGTTGATATCTTCATCGATTAAATACTGATAATTATGATTGCTTGTTTTAAATTTATTCACGAAAGATAACACAACTCCCTTTTCAAACTCAGTAAGACTGATAAACTAGCGCAAATTTATTTTGTCGATGATGTTTTAGATGGCCTCTTTACAAGACCAATTATTAAAAGCCGGTTTAACAACCAAACAAAAAGCACGCCAAGCGAATACTGAAAAGCGTAAAACCAAAAAGCAAAAAAATAGCGGTGTGCAAGTAGAAGAAAGTTTACAAGAAAAAGTTAAACAAGACTTAGCCATCACTAAAGCTGAAAAGCTGAAAAAAGATGCGCAATTAAACGAACAAAAGAAAGCGGCATTAGCGGAAAAAGAAAAAGCGCAGCGGGTATTGCAAATCCTTCAACATCATAACGTTAAAAGGTATCAAGGGGAGTTAGAATATAACTATACCTTTGGTAGTAAAATCAAAAAACTGTTAGTTGATGGGCAAACACAAAAAGCACTGATTAATGGCCGCTTAGCCTTATGTGGTGTCGCTGATCAAACTTATGTCGTGACGGCTGAAACGGCAAGTAAAATTGCCACGATTGACGAATCAGTCATTTTATTGAAAAACGATAAAGTTGCCGATGAAGCTATCGAAGCAGACGATCCGTATGCTGAATATCAAATTCCAGATGATTTGATGTGGTAATAAGCTTCACCTGTTGTAAGTAAGCTTAAAATTAATAACTAAATTTGAGGTATATCATATGGCGATTATTCGCTGGATTGTTGGGCGCATTATTTTAATGTTGAATTTTATTTTTTCGCCGAGCGGGCCAAAACTCTCTGCTGAGCAAAAAGCACGCTTAGCGCAGCAAACCGCGCATTTAAGTTTGTATCAACTTCCTGCTTGTCCATTTTGTGTCAAAGTACGCCGAGCAATGAAGCGTCAAGGGTTAACGCTGGCGTTAAAAAATATTAATCAAGACGAAACCCTTAAAGCTGAATTGATTGAGCAGGGCGGTAAACGCACAGTGCCTTGTTTAAAAATTGCCACACCGGGTGAACCAGTACAATGGCTTTATGAATCAAAAGTGATTATTGATTATTTAAATAAATTTGCTGTTTAAGCGCAGAGTAAATTTTTTATATCATGCGTTATCTAGCATCTAGCATCTAGCATCTAGCATCTAGAATCTAGCATCTAGTTAGGGTTAATTAGGATTTGTCATGTGACTATTTTGACTATTTGGAAATAAAAAGCGTAAAGTTAGGTCTAATTAGTTAACTCGATAGCAAATTAGTAAGCGTTATTATGTTATTCAAAAATAAAGATGCAAACAGTTTAACTGACAATGACGTGACGGACGAAACGGTTTACCGTGACAGACGTCGCGTTTTAAAACAAATGGGTTTTGTTGGTGCCGGTGCGTTGTTAGCCAATTCAGCCCATGCTTTTGATTTTTTTGGGAGTGATGAGCTTAAGCCGTTTGCCACCACTCCACTTAGTTTTAATAAATCACCACAAGCCAGCGTAATCTCAAAAGCGGATCCTGCTGAGATTTTAACCCCAGAAAATAAAATTATTAGTCATAATAATTTTTATGAATTTGGCTCGCAAAAACATCAGCCGGCTGAGTTGTCACAAGGTTTTAAAGTTAATCCTTGGCAATTAAAAATTACCGGCGAAGTAGCGAAACCACTTACCCTTGATTACGACGACTTATTCAAAAAATATTCATTAGAAGAGCGTATTTATCGGCTGCGTTGTGTTGAAGCATGGTCGATGGTGATCCCTTGGGTTGGTTTTGAGTTATCCGCGCTGATTAAAGCCGCTGAGCCGAACAGTAAAGCTAAATATGTTGCCTTTAAAACCTTACATGATCCTGAGCAAATGCCGGGGCAAACTAACCGGCGCTTAGGCGGCGGTATTGATTACCCCTATGTTGAAGGGTTACGTATTGATGAAGCGATGAATCCGCTAACGTTTATGGCTGTTGGTTTGTACGGAAAAACCTTACCACCACAAAATGGCGCGCCAATTCGATTAGTGGTGCCGTGGAAATATGGCTTTAAAAGTATTAAATCAGTGGTTGAAATTGAACTGGTGGAAAAAATGCCGCCGACCACTTGGAACTTATTAGCGGCGAAAGAATACGGTTTTTATTCGAATGTAAACCCTGATGTTGATCATCCAAGGTGGAGTCAAGCAAGCGAACGCCGTATTACCAGTGGTGGCCTTTTTGCCCGTAATCGCATTCCAACTCAAATGTTTAATGGTTACGGTGAACAAGTGGCTGACCTTTATAAAGGTATGAATTTACGGAAGTTTTATTAATGATATGGCAAAGTAAGAGTTTGTATTTAAAAGCGCTTATTCATACTTCCGCCTTATCCTTGTTAATTTTTCAGTATTATTTAGCGATCACCGATCAATTAGGCGGCGATCCGGTTGAAGCGATTATTCACTTTACCGGTATCGGCGCTTTTAATATTTTACTGCTGACCTTATTGGTTTCGCCGTTAGCTAAACGTTTTAAATTACCTTGGTTAATGAAATCGCGGCGCTTACTCGGCTTGTATGCATTCACTTATGCTTTGTGTCATGTCTTAAATTTTTGGGCCTTTGAAATTCAATTTGAAATTAATTTATTTTTTGCTGAATTGATCAAACGCCCCTATATTACCGTTGGTTTAACCGCTTTTATTATTTTAACCGCGCTAGCCGTTACTTCTTTTGCTAAAGTTCAGCGGGCAATGGGTAAACACTGGCAAACGTTACATAGCTTTGTTTATCTTGCTTTATTATGTATTGCGGTGCATTTTTATTGGTCGGTAAAATCAGAAGTTATTGAGCCGAGTTTGTATATTCTTGCCAGTGTTATACTTTTGTCTTGGCGTCAGAAAAAAATTAAAATGTGGTTAAAATCATTCAAAAAATAATTGTCTAAGTTGGGGTGAAAGCTTTCATGCTTTCAGACACGGGTGATAAAGGTTAAAATGCTTATATAAAATTTATTTTTCGAATACGAAATCTAACAAGTAACCCATGAGCCAGCTTTCCATGACCCTAGATTCAATAATAGAAGATCCAATAACTAGGTTATTAGATCGCCACACCGATGATTCCCTGCTTAATTTAGGTAAAGTTGAGCAAGTGAATCTTGCCCACGGTCTTCCCGCTATAGTGATCAACCATCCTAACTGTACGGCAAGGTTAAGTTTATATGGCGGGCACGTATTGAATTGGCAACCGGCGGGTGAAAAAGAAGTATTCTGGTTAAGTAAAACAAGTTCATATCAGCACGGTAAAGCGATCCGCGGCGGAATTCCTTTGTGTTGGCCGTGGTTTGGTCCATTAGCAGGTAGTAATCAACATGGTTTTGCCCGCCAAATACTTTGGCAACTTGATGATGTGGCTGTTACTGAAAGCGGAGTCACTATTGAGATTTCTTGGCAGGGTCAGGAAATGGACGAGTTGTGGCCGCATCAGGTTAAGTTAAAACAAACGATCTTTTTTGGTAAAACTTTTGAGCAAAGTCTAGCGATAACGAATTTGAGCGAACACACCATCACGTATACGGGCGCATTACATAGCTATTTTACCGTTAGCTCACCAGATAATGTGACTGTGCCATTATTAGATAATGTCAGTTTTGATGATAAATTAACGGGCCAGCGAGTTGAAAATTTAACTCGTGAAAATTGTCGCGGACCAATCGATACTGTTTACTATAGCGATGTCGCGCAAAAATTAGTTGATACTGGTTTCGCGCGAGTGATTGAAATTACTAACAGTAATACTCAACAATGGGTGCTTTGGAATCCAGGCGTGGAAACGGCGGCTGAAATGGCCGATGTTCACACCAATGGTGAGCAAGAGTATGTGTGTCTTGAAGCGGCGAATACACAAGCGCAAGCGGTTCTCGCCCAGCAAACTGTGGTAATGAGCCAGCAAATAGCGATTAAAGCGCTTTAGCCGCTGTTGGAAACATTAGTTAATACGTAAGTGCTGCTCAAGCAGCATTTGCGTAAATTGGGTTTTCAAATAAAACCCTCTTGGCAACGTCATAAATGGCCGGCCGTGTTTATCAAAGGCTTTAGTTTTTGCTTGGCTGTTGGCCGCTTTGGGTCTTAACTGCAACACTTGCCCATGCCGACCGGCAATATTCTCCACTTCCCCTAGCACTATCATATCTGTTAACTCTTGCCAGTCTTTGGCTAATAATTGTTCTTGGGTTGGATCAGGCGACCATAAAAAAGGGGTGCCAACAATACGATCGGCAATGGGAATATCGCGCTCGGCAATTATTGGTACCCATAATACTTTAGCTAATTTATTGCGGATATGACTTGCTTGCCAAGACGCGCCAACTAAACCTGTTAACGGAGCGACACAAACAAAAGTTGTTTCAAGTGGTTTGCCGTATCTGTCGATTGGCAGCGATTTTAATTCAATCCCTAATTGCGGAAAGTCAGGCTCAGGTTTTGAACCGGCACTAGCGCCTAAAACTTGCTCTAATAATAATCCCGCCCAACCTTTTTCTCGTTTAAGATCTTTAGGGATTTTTACCTTAGCAGCAATCGCTATTTCACCTAAAGTTAAGCCAGCAATATCCTGACTTCTATTGATTAATTCGGTTTCAGATTGTGGAATAGATGTTTGGATCACAAGAAATATCAATTAATTATTCGCTATGACCGCTATTTTTACATGTGTTGACAAAAAATGTCAGTATTCATTTGCTCGAATCACGAGATTGTGGAAGAATCGGATTATAAATTGAAAACTTGTTGGAGTTCGTGTGATAGATGCCGATGGCTACCGAGCCAATGTCGGCATAGTAATAATCAACGACAGGGGACAAGTATTTTGGGCAAAACGTTTTGGTCAGCACTCATGGCAATATCCGCAAGGTGGTGTCGATGAGGGAGAAAGCGCAGAGCAAACCATGTATCGTGAATTACACGAGGAAGTGGGTTTAAAACCCGAACATGTAAAAATTGTTGCGCAGACTAGACATTGGCTAAGATACAAATTACCAAAACGATTAATTCGGCACGACAGTACGCCTGTTTGTGTTGGGCAAAAACAAAAATGGTTTTTGTTAAAATTAACAAGTAAAGATTCAGATGTGAATTTACTTCACTCTAATCATCCTGAATTTGATGATTGGCGTTGGGTCAGTTATTGGTATCCTGTTCGTCAGGTTGTTTCGTTTAAGCGAGATGTTTATCGAAAAGTGATGAAAGAATTTGCCGCAAGTGCACTGCCTTTTTATCGCCATGATAAACGCAAGCGAAGGAATTAATTATTACTATGTGAAAAATTAGCTTACCCATGTGTAAGCTTTTTTTATTTTCAAAGGTGAAAAGTTTTGCGAAACAAGGTAGTTTTCAAAACGTTAAAAATTACTGATCAGTTTTTAATGGAAACAGGGGATTTATGCTAACCACGCTGCGTAGAATAGTTTTAGAATTTAGCCAAGAACCTGAGTTGGAAAATGCGTTAACTCGTATGGTAACTCAAGTGAAAGAGGCGATGAAAACTGATTGTTGTTCTGTCTATTTAGCGGATTATAGCAAAGAGCACTTCTTATTGGTGGCCTCTGATGGTCTTGCTGCTGGCTCGTTAGGAACCACAGCAATTGGCTTTTCTGAAGGTTTAGTTGGTTTAGTTGGCCAGCGAGAAGAGCCATTAAATATTGTTGATGCGCAAAAACATCCCCATTTTAAATACAGCCCTGAAGTAGAAGAAGAAGAGTTTAATGCCTTTTTAGGTACGCCGATTATTCATCAGCGTAAAGTCATAGGTATTATCAGTATTCAGCAGCGTGAAGCGCGCAGCTTTAATGAAAACGAAGAAGCTTTTCTTGTTACTTTATCGGCGCAGTTAGCAACCTCATTTGCTAATGTTGAAGCGCGCAGCGAATTATTAAATTCTTCCGTTAATAAGTGGACTAAACCTATTCTTGGTGTTCCCGGTTCTTCGGGTGTTGCCATTGGCCGTATCGTGGTAAAACAGCCAACGGTGGATTTAAGAAAGCTCTCGTTAAAAAAAGTCTATTCCCAAAATACCCAAATAAAGCGCTTAGCACGTTCGATTGTTAAAACCCGAGCTGACTTTGAAAGCATGGGAATTAAATTAGGTAAGCTTATTTCTGACAGTAGTTTAGACATTTTTGAAATGTATAAACAAATGTTAGAAAGCCCACAGCTAACAGATGAAATTGAAGAAAAAATTCAAGCGGGTTGGAATGCAGAAAGTGCGTTAAAACTTGTTATTGATAATTACATTGTACAATTTGACGCATTAGAAGATCCTTATCTTAGGGAGCGTGCGAGTGATATTCAAGATCTCGGTAATCGCATTTTATTGCATTTACAAATCGAAAAAAGTGCGAACGAAAAGCTACCTGAAAATTTTATCTTATTAGCTGAAGATGTTACTGCCACTATGCTGGCTGAATATCAGCATCAAGGCTTAATTGCAGTTGTTTCGGTTTCTGGTTCTAATAACTCACATGCAGCAATTCTTGCAAGAGCTTTAGGTTTACCAGCGGTAATGGGGATTGAAGCAGTCGCGTTAGATGTGCTTGATCAAGAAGAAGCGATTGTTGATGGTTATAGCGGTGAAATATTTATCGCCCCTAATGAAAATCTCACTCGTGAATATTTACATTTAATTGACGAAGAAAAAGCCTTAACTGCGAAAGTCTCTAAAGTTGCAAATTTACCCGCGGTAACCAAAGATGGCAAAAAAATTGAGCTGTTACTTAATGCCGGTTTAACGTCTGGCTTTGAACATGCCTTACAAACCGGTTCGTCTGGCATTGGTTTATACCGGACAGAAATTCCGTTTATGAATCGCAGTTGTTTTCCTTCCGAGCAAGAGCAAACGGTGTGGTATCGTGATGTTTTAGCCTCTTTTCCTGATAAGCCAGTAACCATGAGAACTTTGGATGTTGGTGGTGATAAATCGCTACCTTATTTTCCAATCACGGAAGAAAATCCATTTTTAGGCTGGCGTGGTATTCGTATTACCTTAGATCATCCCGAAATCTTCTTATTGCAAGTAAGGGCGATGATCCGCGCAAATCAAAATACCGGTAACCTTGAAATTATGTTGCCGATGATCGCCAGTATCAGTGAAGTAGAAGAAGCGTTACGGCTGATCAATCAAGCCTTTTATGAATTAAAGTCTGAGTTAAGTGAAGATTTAGTTAAACCTAAAATTGGTATTATGATCGAAGTACCAAGTGCTATTTTCCTGATCAAAGAGCTGGCTGAACGCGTTGATTTTTTCTCGGTTGGTAGTAACGATCTAACTCAATACTTATTAGCTGTTGATCGAAATAATGCTCGTGTTGCCAGTTTGTTTGACTCTTACCATCCTGCGGTATTACGTGCTTTATATTTTATTGCTCAGCAATCTAAGCAAAATAATACGGTATTAAGTTTATGTGGTGAGCTTGCCAGTGAACCGGCTGGCGCGTTATTACTACTAGCAATGGGCTATGACAAACTCAGTATGAATCCGCATAATTTAGCCCGAGTGAAATGGGTGATCCGTCATATTGAATTTGCCAAAGCGAAATTGGTGTTGGAACACGCATTAACGCTAATATCACCCGCGCAGGTGCGAAGTTATTTAAATGAACAACTCGAAGCGTTTGATTTAGGCAGTTTTGTTCGCGCTGGTATGTAAATAATACCAGCCCATTGTTAGGTTTTTATGTTTATCTCTTTTGCTCTCGCTTGTTTATTGTTAGGTGCCTTTGCCGGCTTTATGGCGGGTTTATTAGGTATCGGTGGCGGTTTAATTATTGTCCCTGTTTTATTATATCTTCTGCCATTAATGGATATCAGCCAGGCTCTAATTATGCCGATGGCCATTGCCACATCATTGGCAACCATTATCGTCACCTCAACTTCCGCAGCCTTAGTCCATCATAAAAATAAGAATATTCCTTGGCGTTTAGCTAAACCTATGGCGTTAGTAGTCGGTTTAGGCGCATCAGTCGGCGCCTTTATTGCTGATGCATTATCAATTGAAGCACTAACTAATTTTTTTGCGGGCGGCGTTATTGTGCTGGCCAGCTATATGTTTTTTTCTATTGTTAATCAAACACAAAGACCGTTACCTAGCCAGCCGATTTTGTTACTGATTGGTTTAATTACTGGCGTAATAGCCAGTTTAATGGGCATTGCTGGTGGCGCAATCTTAGTACCTGTTTTAAGTTATTGCGGCATGGCACTGAGACAGGTGATAGGTTTATCTACCGTGTGTGGTGTGTCTGTTGCTGTGTTTGGCTCATTAGGTTTTATATGGACCGGTTTTAACAAGCTTGATTTACCCGACTATAGCCTAGGTTATGTCTACTTGCCGGCATTACTGTGTATCATTATCGCTTCGTCGCCGTTTGCTAAATTAGGTGTAAAAATGGCAACGCGATTACCGGTAAAAAGCTTGAAACGAATTTTTGCAATTTTTCTAATTATTGTTGCTATCAAGATGATGCTTAGTTAGGTATCATTTGTCGTAAATTTCATGTGTGCTAAGCAAAAATAAGACAATAATCATCGCTAGATATTATTCACTTAGCCGCAAACTAACCCCCTTTTGGAATCATTCATGGTAGAGCAGTTTTTAACTTTCCCTCAAATAGACCCGATTATTTTTGAACTAGGCCCAATCGCACTGCGCTGGTATGGTTTAATGTATTTAATTGGTTTTATCGCCGCCTTATTTTTAGCGAATAAAGCCGCAGATAAAAGTAAAGGTCTTTGGACCAGAGAACAAGTCAGTGACTTATTATTTTACGCCTTTTTGGGGGTGGTTTTAGGTGGTCGCGTCGGTTATGTTTTGTTCTACCAATTTGAATTGTTTATCGCAGAGCCATTATATTTATTTAAAATTTGGGAAGGCGGCATGTCGTTCCATGGCGGTTTATTAGGAGTGATTGCGGCAATCTTCATTTTTGCCTATAAAACCAATAAACATTATTTAGCGGTTGGCGATTTTGTTGCGCCACTAGTACCTATTGGCTTAGGTATGGGCCGTTTAGGTAACTTTATTAACTCCGAGCTTTGGGGCCGACAAACTGATGTGCCATGGGCGTTTATTTTCCCTAGCGACAGTCTGCAAGTACCAAGACACCCTTCACAGTTATATGAATTCTTTTTAGAAGGTTTAGTGTTATTTGCTATTCTCTTTTTCTTAACGCGTAAACCGAGAACCTTAGGCTTAGCGTCAGGCACTTTTTTAATTGGTTATGGCGCGTTTAGAATGTTTGTTGAAATGTATCGCGAGCCTGATGCCCATCTTGGCTTTATTTTCTCTTACATTTCAATGGGACAAATTTTAAGTTTGCCTATGGTTATTGCCGGTATTGGTTTAATTATTTTAGGTGCTAAAATTCAAGCCAAACAGCAAGCACAGTCAAAATCACCAAAGCAAAAAGGGGCTTAAAATGAAACAATATTTAGATTTATGTCAGCGCATTGTTGATGAAGGTGTGTGGATTGAAAATAAGCGGACCGGTAAACGTTGCTTAACTGTGATTAATGCCGAGTTAAATTACAATGTTGGCAATAATGAATTTCCAATGATCACCACGCGTAAAAGCTTTTTTAAATCAGCCATTGCTGAAATGTTAGGTTATATCCGCGGCTATGATAATGCTGCAGATTTCCGCGCTCTTGGCACCAAAACTTGGGATGCGAATGCCAATGACAACCAAGACTGGCTCAACAACGAACACCGTAAAGGTGACGACGATATGGGCCGAGTCTATGGCGTTCAAGGTCGCTCTTGGGCGAAACCTGATGGCGGTTTTGTTGATCAGTTTAAAAAGTTAGTTGATAACTTAAAAAACGGTATTGATGATCGCGGTGAAATTCTATCGTTTTATAACCCAGGCGAGTTTCATATGGGCTGTTTACGTCCATGTATGCATACTCACACTTTTTCTTTGTTGGGTGACACCTTACATTTAACTAGTTATCAGCGTTCATGTGACGTGCCGCTTGGTTTAAACTTCAATCAAGTACAAGTGTTTGCATTGTTAGCGATAGTTGCGCAAATTACCGGCCACAAAGCGGGTATGGCATACCATAAAATTGTTAATGCTCATATTTACGAAGATCAATTAGCGTTAATGCAAAATGTTCAGCTAAAGCGTCAACCTTTCCCATCTCCTACATTACATATTAACCCTAAGATCAAAAGCTTAGAAGATTTGGAAACCTGGGTCACTATGGATGATTTTTCAGTGGAAGATTATCAACATCATGAAGCGATAAAATACCCATTTTCAGTATAATTGCTAGTGTCAATTTAGCCCTGAACTAATGTTCTGGTGATGATTTAGTTTCTGTCGTTAACCATTGCTGGAACGCGGTATCGACTTGTTCGACAATTTTTTTATCACTGTTAATATTAAGCGCCATACATAATGGCGCTTTTTTTGTTAATAGCGGTTGTATAAAGCTAACTAACGAAAGTGGCTTATTCATCTGCGCTAAACGAAACTTTATTACGGCTTGTGATTGCACAATATAATCGACCGAGCCATTTAAGAGTTGTTGTATATTACTGTTTTCATTGGCGGTGAGAAAAAGGTTTTTCCCTTCAATAAACCCTTGGCTTGATAGATAAGCATTAGGCGCATCTGCTCTTATTACCCCTATTCGATAATTTTTAGCTTCAGTTAAAGTGTCAAAAGTTGCCACTGAATTATTCAACTTGATAAAATATAAATCGATATTTTTTGCAATGGGACAGTACCAATAAAAATATTTTGTACGTTCTGGGGTTTGAAAAATAGAATAAATGAGATGGTTTTTTTTATTTTGCGCTAATTTATAACTTCTTGCCCAAGGGTAGAGTGCGATATTGTAATCAAGCGAGGTGTTTTTTAGGATGTTATGAATAATATCAGTGTTCTTGCCAACAACTTTTTTATTGTCATCGTGGTAATTAAAAGGCGGCCAAGTTTCTGTCACCACTTGTAGGGTATTCGCCATACAGAGCGAGCCCGCTAAAAAATTGACAATAATGCAGATAATCAAGAGGTGATATTTGTTCACAAAATACCTTAATTTTTTTGCTTCATTAAGTTTCGCTTTATTTGGTTAATAGTTAATTATGGTTGTAATTTTGAACAATACAAATGAATGAAAAAATTATTACTGTGATTTACTTTAATAACAAAATGTAGCTGAAATGAATCGTTAAATTTAATACTCGATTACTATTATTAAAACGCGCCCTAGGGAACGAATAGGCATCATGATAAAGGTACAAAACTTGTTTAATATAGAATGATTATATCTAAACATATTTTGCTTTTTCTCATATCCCCCATGTCGTTTTAAGTGGTCACGTCTTTAGATGGATTGCTATTAAATGTTAAGTTGGGAGATAAAATATTATCGTTAAGGTAAATATACGAAAATAATGGTATTAATCGATTTTATTTAGCTTAGTTATTTGACTTTTTTCGGATTTGTATCAAGGTTAATAAGAAGATAAAAATAAATTTACTATATATAATATTCATCATGCAAGATCATGATATTTATTTATTATGTGATACGTTTAAAGGAAATATATTTTAAGGGACGTTTATGGCCACAGAAAATGCTCTATATACCATTCTCATTGAAAAAATTAAACAAGGTGCGCTTGTTCTGCCTACGTTACCAGAAGTAGCGTTAAAAGTTCGCGATGCCGCCGATGACCCCGACGTTAACTTAAATAAAATGAGTGAAATAATTGCTCACGATCCTGCTTTATCAGTTGGTATGCTAAAAGTTGCTAATAGTGCGGTAATGGGGCGATCAGTAAAAGTCGAAACAGTAAACCAAGCGGTAACTCGTATTGGCTTAAGGCAAATAAAAAGTATCGCCACAGCTATGGCAATTGAACAAATATTTGTCTCAGAAAATGAAACCGTTTCTATGTATATGAAAAAGTCTTGGCTGAAAACTGTTGAAGTGTCTTCTGTCGCCATCGCTTTAATGACCATTTACACCAAAGCAAATAAACACACACCGCTAACGTTAGATACATTAACCTTGGCAGCACTAGTGCACAATATTGGAGTTTTGCCAATATTGACCGAGGCGGAAAATCACCCTGAAGTTTTTGCTAACCCGACCTTTTTACAACAAGCGATTGTAAAGTTATCGAGCCCTATTGGCGCAGCAGTCACTCGAGCATGGGGGTTTTCTGAAGAGTTTACTCACTTAGTGGAAGGTTGGAGTGATCTGTCAAACTTACCGACAGAAGTTGCATATGTTGATTTTATTCGCTTAGGCGCTGTTTATCACGGCGTTTTTAAAAGTGAGTCGACTCAGTCGGTATTAATTAAAAGCTATGTTAATAAAGGTATTTTACCTGATGAAGATTATATGAATTCAGCCGAATTTATCGAATTATTCAATAATGTTAAAGCGATGTTTAGTTAATCAGTTACTCACTTCTATTTCAATGAAACGAAAAAAGCGCCTGAAGGCGCTTTTTTATTATTTATAAAACAAGTTTTGTTTGGTCATTCAGGTTAATGAGTCGTGACTGATTAACCTTGTTACTAACTCGAGCTAAACTATATGCTGCTAGCAATAGATGTTTCTAAAACTTTATTCTTCTAAATATTGTGTTGCTTTGATTGAAAACTCAGCAAGTAATTCATTAGCTAAACGATTTATTTCGCCTGCCATTAAAGCAAAATCAGCATCAATTTTTGCTACAACGTCATCTTTATCAATGTCATCGTTTTGCTCTTGCAAGACATCAAAAAACTTCAAACGTTTAATCGCTAAATCATCACATAAAATAAATGACATTGCGTCATCCCATTCTAGTGCTAACTTCACTACATATTTATCAGCTTCTAAATGCGCTTTTATTTCATCACTCGCAAGATCTTGGTTTTTAACGCGAACAACAGCGCCGTCATCGCCGACTGCGTGAAATTCAGCTTCCATTCCTAATTGGAATGAGTCGCCAATTTTTTTATCGGTTAACCAGTCTGTCATTAACTCATCAGGTGCTATTTCAGGAGCAGGGCTTGTTACCGGCAAAGTACCTAATGACTTTCTTAACAGCGCTAAGAAGTCTTCAGCTTTAGCACGACTACTCGTATTAATGACGATGATATTTTCTTCAGGGCTAATATAACCGTGGGTATCAGTAACGCGAGAAAAAGCTCTTGGTAACAATTCAAATAAAATATCTTCTTTAAATTGTTCTTTTTCTTTTTTAGTTGCGCTGCGGTGGTGCTCAACTTCATGATGGCTAATTTTTTCTTCCAACATATCTTTAACAACAGGTGCAGGTACTATTTTTTCTTCTTTACGCGCACATAATAAAATATTCTTATTAGCGTAATGAACAGTAGAGCTGCCGTGTTTACCTAAAGCATTTATCCAACCAAAATGTGACATTTCCGTTGATGCACATGGTGTAAATAAATTTTCACCTAATTGTTTTTCTAAATCTTGTTCTTGCCATTGAAAAGGCTTGGTAAAGGCAAAAATATAGAGATTTTTAAACCACATGAATAAATCCTAATAATTGATAAGTATGAAGGGGAAAGTTGCCACATCATAGCCAAAACCAAGCCACAAGTCATATTTTTAATTGACTATTTTATTTTGGTTAAGCTTGGTTGGCGTTATGTCATGTTGGCGAATTCGATGGCGTAATGAAGCCCTGACTCAGGTTCACTAGTCGCGCTTATTTTACCGTTTAAAGTATCAGTGACTAAGTTTTGAATGATATGTGTACCTAAGCCTGTACCGCCTTGCATGGCTTTGGTGGTATAAAATGGCGCAAAAAGGTTTTCTAGTTGATCACTGTTAACACCGTGGCCAGAATCACTATAGTTAAATTTAATGACATTATTTTGCATGGCAATATTTATCATTATTTGGCCCGCTTCAATACCTTCAAAACCGTGGATCAGTGAATTAATAATTAAGTTGGTAATAATTTGTGAAACCGCGCCTGCTTGTACGGTAATTTCTAAATCCGCAGGGCAGTTTACGGTAATGGTATGTTTGGTGTTTTTGAGCTTTGGGTGTAGTGAGTGAATAATACCGTCAATATAGTCAGCTAGATTTATATTTCTAATTTTATTACTGGTTTGGTCAACAGCCACCTGTTTATAACTAGATATTAGATCTGATGCCCGGTTTAAATTGCCGGTTAATAAACTAATACTTTTAGTGGCGTTATCAATAAAATCAGCCAAAGATTTTTTCGTCAGCTTTTGCCCATTAACATCTTTATTTAACTGGTTCAGTAATTCGGCTAAATAACTGGTTGAGGTAATTCCAACGCCAATAGGTGTATTAACTTCGTGGGTAACTTCGGCTGATAAGCTACCTAAGGCCGCCATTTTTTCTGCATCGAGTAAGCGATCTTGCGCTTTTTTAAGTTCAAATATTGATTTTTTTAGATCTTTATTGGTTAATAAAAGCGTCTCTTGGGTTTTCTTTCTACGGGTGTTTTCCGCCTCTAACTGCTTTTGTTGCAATAATAAGTCTTGTTTTTGTTTTTCCATTTTTAGCATTGACGTGCTTAATGAAGAGGTTTTACGCGCGACTTCCTGCTCTAATTGCAAGTTATGTTCATCTAATTTACTGTTAGCTTCGATTATTTCATTTTGAGCGCTATGAAGTCGGTCTTTATATAAGACTAATTCATCAATTAAATTATTGTAGGCATCTTCGAGAACATTTAATTCATTTTCTTCATAAGACATTGAATGTAATTTTGACGCTTCTGGATCATCAATATCAAACTGTTGAATTTGTTGTGTTAATTCACTTAATGGCGCGGTTAATAATTTAGAAAACGCCAGCGAAAACAGTAACACCAAAACTGCAGTTTTAACCATGGCATTACCTATCAAAAAATAAATACCGACTTCAATTCGGTTAAAAATAACTTCGTTGCTTGATAATAATGTCACACTGCCCACTTTACTGGTACGGCCGGAAAATTCAAAGATTAATGGGAAAGTGTGGCCGAACAAACCTTCAGAAAAAGAAGATAAATTTAAATAATCCCCTTCGCCATTATCTTCATATTGAATGTTATCAGTACTCACTAGTTGCCCAAGTTGGGCAATTATTTGCTCATTTTCATCTTTAACTGAAATCCCTTTGATCATAGGAATGGCGACTAAACCGTCGGCAATGTCGATGGCTTGTTGGGTGTTAAGCTCCCATACAGCGCGAGTTAAACTACCGCTAAAGGTTTTTTCCAAGGTTAGTAATTCGTTATTGATGTGGGCTTTGGTATTAATATATTCAGCAACAATTTGAATACCGGTGACAATAAACGTCAGCACAAAATAAAATGACAGTACTCGGGTAAGTAGCTTTTTTGAAATACTTTTTACTTTCATTCATTTGGTACTTTTTGTTGCGGATAAACTGATTGTAATCAATTTCAGGTAAGTAGAAAGGTTTTTTGTCCATAATAATTAAATTTTCATTTATTTATTATGTTGTTAATTATTCTATAAGTGGTATCTGGCACAGCTTAGCCAATAACGATAGTTAAATATTTAGGCTATAGTTATTTCGAATTTGATGAGATAAAACAACACTTTCATAAAAATGAAATTTTAAATTCATTTATTTTTAATATTTCTGTCAAAAAAAGTACACTTTGTCACAAAAGTGTCATGTGATAGTGGCAAGATACGACCATTAAAAAATACTAATTACTAAAATTTAAAGGTAATAACATGAAATTTACTAAAACAACTTTAACGGCCGCTTTATTATCAGCGTTTTCTTTTTCAGCACTTTCTGCAGAAGAGTTAACGTTTTATGGTAAAGCTAATGTGACATTACAATCAAATGATGAAGGCGAAGGTCGTTATACGGAATTAAGAAGTAATGCATCACGACTTGGTGTTAAAGGCACGCATAAAGTCGATGATAACTTATCAGTGATCTATCAAGCCGAATTTGAAGTAGATATTGATAGTGATGGTGATGTCTTAAAAGATCGTAACCAATACATTGGCTTAAAAGGTAACTTCGGTGAAGTACTAGCCGGTAACAATGATACGGTATTAAAGCAATCACAGGGTAGCGTTGATTTATTTAGTGACCTAAACGGTGATATTAAAGAGTTATGGGTGGGTGAAAATCGCGTTAAAAATTCACTTACTTATAAGTCACCAAAGTTTAACGACTTACAGCTTGGTGTTACTTACATAACCGACGATGAAAACAAAGCCGATGCTGATGAGTCGTATTCATTATCACTTGTTTATGGTGATAAAAAACTTAAAAAATCAGCATTTTATGCAGCAGTGGCTTTTGATGCTGATGTTGAAGGTCAGTCAAAAGACAAAGCGGTAGCCAAACAAGCTTATGATGTAACGCGTATTACGGTACAAACTAAAGTTGGAGAGGTTGTTGTTGGTGGTATCTACCAAAATCAACAAGGGCAAGATGGCAGTGATATGGATGGTTTTTTAGTGTCAGCTAAATACTCGTCAAATAAATTGACCTATAAAGGCCAATACCAAACCGCATCTCATGACGGTGGTGACGATCGCTCTGGTTTAACCGTTGGTGCTGACTATAAGTTAACTAAACAAGCGAAGTTATTTGCTTTCTATTCTACTTTTGATATGGACTCAGCGGCTGATGAAGACTTTTTAGCTGCAGGTATCGAATATAAATTTTAATTGATAATATCTACTACTTAAAGCCGTGATAGCTTTGCTTATCACGGCTTTTTTATGTAAAAACATTAGGTTTATTAAGGTGAAAACGATAAGCTTAGTAAATGATAAAAATAAAATTCTGTGGTGTAATTAAACTGTCACAAAAGTGTATCAAAATGGTCTTATTGAAGATGACCGATGTAGCTTTAGGAAGAGTACATGAATAGACAAATATTGATAGTTGAAGACGAAGCGCCTATCCGAGAAATGATTTCTTTTGTGTTAGACCAAAATGGTTTTAATTCGCTTGAAGCTGCGGATATTGATGCTGCTAAAGCATTAATAGTTGAGCCTTACCCAGATTTGATTTTATTAGATTGGATGTTACCTGGCGGCACGGGCGTAAAATTAGCGAAAGAATTAAAGCAAAATGAATACACGCGTAATATTCCAATTATCATGTTGACTGCTCGCGCAGATGAAGAAGATAAAGTAAAAGGTTTTGATGCCGGTGTTGATGACTATGTAACTAAGCCGTTTTCGCCGAAAGAATTAATTGCCCGCATTAAAGCCGTGATACGCCGCGTATCGCCAACGTCTTTAGAAGAAGTGATTGAATTTCATGGTTTATCGTTAGATCCTGTGGCTCATCGCGTGGCGATTAATGAAAAAAGCCTTGATTTAGGGCCAACGGAATTTAGATTACTACATTTTTTTATGACACATACCGAACGGGTATACAGCCGCGAGCAATTATTAGATAATGTTTGGGGTACGAACGTTTACGTTGAAGACCGAACAGTGGATGTTCACATCAGACGCTTAAGAAAAGCAATTACTGGTGATGGCCATGAAAATTTCATTCAAACGGTACGTGGTTCTGGTTATCGTTTTTCAGGGAAAGTAAGTCACTAATTCTATGTATTTACGCTTAACGGCTTTTTCGCTTTATTCTCGTTTAGTACTGTGGTTATTAGCCAGTTTGGTTATTGGCTATTTTGTTGGCTATTTATGGACATTAGCTTTTTTTGTTGTTTTTGGTATTTTAATTTGGAATTACCAACAAATATTAAAATTAGTTGAATGGCTATGGGAAAGTAAATCACTTACTCCGCCAAACTCTGAAGGTGTCTGGGGTCGTATTTTCGACGGTTTATATCGACAAGTTCGGCGAGCAAGAATAAAACAAAAACGCCTGAATGAGCGTATCCGTCAGTTTCGTGACGGCGCTGAAGCACTTCCTGATGCTGCACTTGTGCTTTCCAATGAATTTATTATTGAATGGGGTAATAAAAAAGCGCAAAAGTTACTTGGCATCAGAACGCCTGGTGATGTTGGTCAGCGTATTGATAACTTGCTGCGATTCCCTAAATTTTCCTTGCAAATTAATGAAGGAAATATCGACTTACCCATTCACATTCCTTCACCGTTAGACGCTGAAATTCAACTGGAATTACGGTTAATGCCTTATGGCACAGATCAAATATTATTTCTTGCTCGTGATATTAGTAAAGTTCACCGACTAGAAGAGATGCGTCGGGATTTTGTTGCTAATGTTTCGCATGAATTAAAAACCCCTTTAACCGTAGTGCGCGGTTATGTCGAAATGGTGCAAGTTACCGAACACGCTTTAGATCCTCATTGGAAAAAAGCCTTTAATACCATTGAAACGCAAGTGACCAGAATGGATCGCTTGGTAGAACAATTATTAACCTTATCTCGAGTAGAAATTCATACTGAACATGACATTAAGCAAAAAATAGATATGCCTAAATTGATCCATCAATTAGTAGAAGACGCCAGTTGGTTGAATCAAGAGAAGCAGCATCGTATTTCATTAGATGTCGTTTCATCGATGAGTATTAAAGGTATTGATACTGAAATTAAAAGTGCTTGTTCAAACTTAATCTCTAATGCTATTGCTTACACGCCGGAGCATGGTGATATCCATGTTAGTTGGCAAAACTATGGTGATAGAGTGCGCTTTGCTGTCAAAGATAATGGTCCCGGTATCAAGCCTGAGCATGTTAATCGCTTAACTGAACGCTTTTACCGGGTTGATAAATCTCGCTCACGCAATACTGGCGGCTCAGGTTTAGGCTTAGCTATTGTTAAACACGTATTGCAACATCATGGTGCTGAACTGATTATCAACAGTCAATGGGGCGAGGGTACTGAATTCTCAATTATTTTTAACAAAGAGTGTATTGTTCCGTGATGCTAAGTTAGCTTAACTAAATTTTTCAATCAGCTAACTTGGCTAGTATTTTCACTACACTTTAGCTCGGCTTAATAAATTCTTTGTCTATTAATTATTGATTAAGAACCAGATTAATTATTGCTTTCATTATCTTTTTTGAGACCTATGTAACAGTTAGCCTGAGCTCGGGATAAGCCTAGCCACCCATAACGTGCTTTTTGCGCCTAGCGGCGTTGGATAGTCGAGCAATAACACGTTATTACTCGCGTCGACTTAAGTCTAACTCCGCGATAAGCTAGCCAGCTTTCTTATTCATATATTAAATCCTCGTTTTTAAAAAAAGACATGATTAATCTTTCGTTACCAGTGTTGTTAACGTTTTTTTTGACATTGGATCTGACCTTTAACTTTCAACTCAACTTTCAACTCAACTTTCAGCTTAGTTTTTTAGTTATCTTTACTTACTTGTGATTTCCATATAAATTAATTAAATCAAATATAAAAACAACAAGTAAACTTCAAGGATGCAAGATGAAAAAAACTACCGGTATGTTATCGCCAGAAATAAAACAAATAACAGTAACGAATAAATCTAAAAAACTATCAATAGCACTAATAATTAGTTCAACACTTGCATTAACGGCATGTGGTGGTTCAGGATCCCCTGCAACGCCAACGCCAACGCCAACGCCAACGCCAACGCCAACGCCAACGCCAACGCCAACGCCAACGCCAACGCCAACG
>JBPOFN010000055.1:0-21511 GCA_051251725.1 Thalassotalea sp.
AGGCAAAAAAAAACGCATTAAATAATGCGCTTCGAATAAACATAAATATTAATACAAAAAAACTAATACAAAAAATACAAAATAAATACAAGGGAGATTACAACTTTCAAATAGTCAGAGTGTGGGTATTTGAATTAGTTCCCTCATCATTAAATTTATTTAACAAAAAGTGATAATTACTTTAATTAGCTGCTGTTGTTGAGAAATTTCAGGCAAAAAAAAACGCATTAAATAATGCGTTTCAAAAAACATAAAATACAAGGGAGAGATCTTACAACCAATCAGACGTGCACTTTCAGGTAAAGTTCATTTTAAATTTAATTATTTTAAAATAATTTTTATTTCACTGTCATCCCTTCCTTAAACGGGAATTATTAATATTAATCAGTGACTTTTTGGTTATTTATGGCATCATCTTTTTATTAATTCATTCCCGATATTTCTCCTTATTATGCAGTTTAGTATGCCGTTCAATTTGTTGTTTTTGTTTTTAATCGTGCAGCTCTCTGGTTGTGCGACACCACCACCTAAAAACCCCGAGAATATCTGTGAAATTTTTCGGGAACACCGTGATTGGTATTTTGATGCAAAAGCCGCGAGAGAGCGTTGGGGAGTTCCTATTCACGTTCCTATGTCGATGATGTATCAAGAAAGTTCATTTCGTGCTGATGCATTGCCGCCTCGCGATTATCTCTTGGGGTTCATCCCGTGGGGACGTGTTAGTACCGCCTATGGTTATTCTCAAGCGAAAACCATGACCTGGGATGATTATATGCGTGAAACTGATAACTCTGGCGCCGATCGTGACGATTTTGACGATGCGATAGATTTTATGGGCTGGTTTATTTATAAAACCCAAAAAATTAATAAGGTCTCTAAATGGGATGCTTACGCACAATACCTAAACTATCATGAGGGTTGGGGCGGTTATAAGCGCAAAAGCTATAAGAAAAAAGCTTGGTTAGTAAAGGTCGCAAGAAAAGTTGAACGTCGCGCTAAACTTTATAGCAGCCAATTAAAAAGCTGTGAAGATGATTTAAATCGTAGTTGGTTATGGCGCTTGTTTTTCGGTTAACAATATAAGCTATTAAGCGTTAATCCAGCTTAGGTTATTTTCAAATAAGCATTGTTGCATGGCTTTAAAGTCGACTAACAATGCTTAGTTGTTCTTGTAATAACGCTGTTATGTATATGCTCTAACTACCAAGTTACATAACTAAATAACGAACAGCTTGTCAGCGGTCGTTGAATTAAGTGCTAAAACTAATTAAGGGCGTTTGCTCATTTTTATCAGCCTACAGTTACCTTTTGAGAAATCCTCGTTTAGTGCAGTAGTCATTAAAATTCGTCTCTAGTTCTAATGTTACTTAACGCTGACAGCTAAAATAAAGCTGATAAAAGAAAAAAAGTTATAATTTATATCAGTATTCTTTTAAAATAAGGTGTTTTTGGCACAATAAAGCGCAATAGGAATTAATTTGTATTATCTAGTTATTGGTATTTTTAAAGTATTTGGTTTATTACCGCTATTGTGGCTGCAAAATATTAGTCGCTTGCTCGGCGCTGTGCTGTTAAAACTCAAAAAACGGCCAATAAGTAGAATTAATAAAAATTTAGATCATTGCTTTCCTGAGTTATCCGCAAAAGAAAAGTCAACGGTATTAAAACAGCGGCTTATGCATATGTCACAAACCATGTTTGAAATGTCCTTTGTCTGGACTAAATCGAAAGAAACATTAAATGCTAAAATTACGGCAGAGGTTAATGACGACTTCATGCAAGCGGTTAGGGAAAACGAAAGTATTATAATTTTAGGGCTGCATATCGGTAATTTTGAAGTGCTAAGTGTTTATCTTTCGCAATTAAGACAGCTAAGTACCTTGTATCGACCTTTTAAAGATAAAAAATTTGATTTATATATTCATCAAGCACGTGAGCGCACAGGAGCAAAATTTTACCCCAATAACACACTTGGGATCCGTACTGCTTATAAAGACCTAGTTCAGCAAGGAATGTTTCTCGTTGCACCTGATCATGTGCCCGGTAAAGGTCAGGCTGGCATTTTTGCTCCTTTATTTAAGCAACCAGCCTATACCACAACATTACCGCAGCGTTTAGCGATTAAAACTAAAGCGAAAGTTTTTATGGCTGCGGCTTATCAAAATAAGGGCGGCTGGCATATTATTATTGAGCCTGTTGCCGATGAATTCTATCAAGGCGATCAATATGAATCGGCTTGTGCTATGAATAGCCAAATAGAAAGGTTTGTCTTACGTGATTTAGCACAAAGCCAATTAGAATATAAAAGGTATCGTACCCAGCCTTCAGGGCACAATTCTCCTTATTAATAGCGGCGATAGTGTAATTGCTAAGAAAAATTCTTGCGCTAATTAACGAGCGCTTTAGTCGCAATTGTAATATCAGCCCGCGGCTTAACGGCTGAATTTTTCTAGCCTGTGCTGCCCTAACTTTAACTATCAAGTATTAACTGTTCTTTTAATACTCATTCAGCGTTCTAGTTATTTCACTTCCTCAGGTAATTTGAACTTCATTTTTGCTGTTATCAACTTGCTATTCGGTATTGGTAACAACAACACACAAGTTATGTTCATTCGACATTAACCATTGCTGCGTTATCTTTATTTTTATCGCCATTAACCATAATTAATTTAGCGTAGCCTGTTTTAAAAGACGATGAAACACTACTCATGTTATTGAATAATAATTGCTTAAAAAATAGTTTTTAAATGAGCAAAAATAGTGCATTAATTGGCACAAAAATAGATGTAAAAAAAGTATTAAAAATCGTTGCAAAACACGAGCTATGACTTTTATTGGTCTCGCTTTTGTTATCCACAGAAAATGTGGAAAATTACTTTGGTACTTAAAACTTGTGAATAACTTTGTGGGTAACTTGGTTTCTTGCTTGTATTATCCACAGAGTTTTTGTTTTTACTATCAATAACTCAGTAAGGATAGCGCTTCTAGCCCTATGACCAATTTCCTATAAAAGCAAATTGATCATAGCGGTTAGATGTCGTAAATGAGGAGGGGAAATAATTTATTTGAAGGTGTTTAATCTTCTTCTTTTGGCGCTTTATAAAACTCTGGCATAACCCGCACTATTTTTATCATATTGTCGTTTACGTCAACTATCTCAATCGGGTAGCCAGCAATACGTAAACTTATTTTCTCTTGTGGAATATCTTCTAAAATTTCGGTGATTAAACCATTTAATGTTTTAGGGCCGTCGGTTGGGAAATGCCAATTCATTTCTTTATTCATTTCTCTGATTGTGGCGCTGCCATCAACTAATACCGTACCATCAGGTTGCTCTTTAACTTCATCTGAGGCGGCAGGTTCCATTGTCGTGGTAAAGTCCCCAACAATCTCTTCTAGGATATCTTCCAGCGTGACTAAACCTTGAATATCACCATATTCATCAACCACAAGTCCTAAACGCTCTTTTGCGTCTTGGAACTTTAACAGTTGAACATTCAACGGTGTTGTTTCAGGAATAAAATATAATTCGCGTACCGCTCGTAATAAACTGGCTTTAGTAAATTGATTTTTTGATAACAACTTTAAAGCATCTCTCACATGAACATAACCGACGACACCGTCAAGATTGTCGCGGTATAACAAAACACGGGTATGGGTTGAATGTTTTAATTGGCGTTGGATAGTTTTCCAGTCGTCATTAATATCAATGCCTGAAAGCTCATTTCTTGGGATCATAATATCTTCAACAGTGACTTTTTCAAGATCTAAAATACTGGTTAACATATCTTGATCGCGCTGTGGCAGTAGCGCTGAAGATTCATTTACTACGGTTCTTAATTCTTCACTACTTAAACTATGCTGCTCTCGTTGTTCTTGATTGATGCCTAAGATGGTTAATAAACCACTAGTAATAGCATTGGTTAAAACCACTAATGGATACAAAATTTTAAGTAAAACGTTTAAAACAACAGAGCTAGGAAATGCGACTTTTTCAGGATACAGCGCCGCTAGCGTTTTTGGGGTAACTTCTGCAAAGATTAAGATGACAAAAGTTAAAACAATAGTTGAATACAACAGACCCAGTTCTTCACCAAAATAGCGGGCAAAGATGATATTACAAATACCAGCCGCGGCAATGTTAACAAGGTTATTGCCAATCAAAATCAAGCCAATTAAGCGATCTGGTCGCTTTAGCAACTTACTTACGCGTTTCGCGCCTTTATGATTTTGTTTTTCTAAATGTCTTAAGCGATAGCGGTTAATTGACATTAAACCGGTTTCAGAGCTGGAGAAATACGCTGAAAATAAAATGAGTACGACAAGTAAAATTACGAGCATACTGGTAGATATGTGGTCCAAAAAGGAGTCCTATTTTTATAGCTAAATTAGAATGTGGTTATAAGGTTACTTATACCTTAAAACCTAAGATAATAAAAACTCTTTCACAAATCGGCTTCCAAAATAAGCAAGTGTTAATAGCAGAGTTGCGAAGGTCGTTAAACTCAAAACTCGGTGGCCGCGCCAACCTTGTTGATAATGGCCCCAAAGCGTGATCACGTACAAGCTCAATGCCGCTAACGATAACAACGTTTTATGCAGCTGACTATGAGCAAAATAATTCTCTAAGAAGATAAAACCTAATAATTGGCTGGCGATTAGACAAATGGTGCCCATAGTCATAATAATAAATAGCTGATTCTCTACTTGCATCAATGGCGGCAAGTGATTGACGGCAGACAGATCTTTATCTTTTAATTTACGGTTAATATAGTTAACTTGAAAGCCATATAAAGTCGCAATCACTAAAATCGAATAAGCAACTAGCGCCAGTGTAATGTGGGTAACCATAATAAAACTGCTGGCGGATAAAATAATTTGATTAACCGGCGGAATGAAAATTAGCAGTAATTGCCAAAGTGCGGCAAAACCATAGGTGACAGGTAATAAGAGGTTTATTTTAAATTTCATTGCTACCACGGTAATAACAGAAGTGATAACTAAGCTCACCAAAGCAATAACATTTGGTAAGTTAAAATTAATTTTTTCCCCGATGAAGAGTTGCTGACTTAGGCTAAAGGTATGAAACAAAATAGCGAGACAGCCAAAGCTAAGAACAACTTTTAAATTCGGGCCTTGTGGGGTCAATAAGCGGGTTAAAATAGCAAATGTTGCAACGCTGTAACTTAAAAAAGCTATTGAGGTGCTTGTTAAAAACAAGTCCACAGAAATCTCCATCTATATAAATATTATGAATTTATGCAAAAATTCAAAGCGAACTTTAGATTCTATCAGATTGTTTACTTAACGCCATATTTAACCACAGGATTTTAATGTAAGGTTTTAAAAAATAACTGTCGTAAAGGCTTCAGTGCTAAAAATACTAACAAGCCAGAACAAAGATAAGTGATGGCAACCGGCACCACTGAATGGCTATGTTGCATGTGTTCAACGACATTCAGATCATAAAATTTTACTAACCAGTCAAGTAACAAACCAAACCCTAACGCAGAAACCACGACACCCGTTAAATATTTTATTAAAGTTAGTGTGCCAAGCTCATTTTTGATCACTCCTAACGTTGAAATGTTGGTGGCGGGGCCGGCCAACATAAATACTAAGGCAGTACCGGGGGAAAGTCCGGCCATTAATAAGCCGGCAGCGACGGGTGTTGATGCGGTCGCACAAATATACATAGGGATAGAAATGACCACCATCATTAACATCGCAATAATACCGCTGCCGTATTCTAATAAATAACTGGTGGGTACAAAGGTTTTTATCGTGGTTGCGAATAATAAGCCGATGGCTAACCAGATAATCAAATCATCCAATAAACGAGTTGCGGCGTATTGTAAGCCGTAGATGATTTTTTCAAGCACAGCTTGTTTTTGCACTTGTGGCGCTGCTGTTTTACTGCAGCAATCACTACTTTCTTTTGCAACGGCTTTAACTGGCGCTGCGGTTGAACAACAAGCGTGTTGCTTTGCAGTATCGCTGCTTGTTGACTCTGTTTTTGTTGTTTCATTAAGCTGTTTGTTATCTTCACCGAGTACCAATAATCCGGTAAAAATAGCCGAAAATATTGCCGCGATCGGTCGGTATATGGCAAAAATAGGGCCAAGTAATGCGTAAGAAACACTGATTGAGTCGACACCGGTTTCTGGTGTCGCGACTAAAAATGCCGCCGTTGCCGATTTAGAAGCGCCGCTTCGTCTTAACTCAGTCGCCACCGGAATTACGCCACATGAACATAAAGGCAAAGGTGCACCAATAAATGCTGCTTTAATAATGGCTAACTTACCGCCACCCAAATGCTGACTTAAAATTTTTGCCGGTAAGCAAACTTTCATTAAACCCGCAATAATCAGTCCGAGTAAAAGCCAAGGACTAGCTTCATTTAATAGTGAAATAAAATTTAAGAAAAATAATTCTAAGGTACTCATACTAACAGCGCTGTTACATAGTTAATGACAAAATTATCATAGCAACTGGCCAGTAAACTGTAATCTTATTTTTACCTAAAAAGCACGAACAAAATGGTAATTTTTAGACAGATTAAAATTTATCGCTTTCGATTAGCTTATCTAACGGTATAATGAATCAGTTTTATTAATCCAATTCATCTATACCGAGTAGTTCATGTTTGAAAATCTTTCTGATCGCTTAACCAAAACCCTAAAAAATATCAGTGGTCGAGGTCGCCTTACTGAAGACAACATCAAAGATACGTTACGCGAAGTTCGTATGGCGCTATTAGAAGCCGATGTTGCACTTCCTGTTGTTCGCGAATTTATTAAAAATGTTAAAGAACGAGCGGTTGGAACAGACGTCTCGAAAAGTTTAACGCCTGGTCAGGTTTTTGTGAAAATTGTTCGCACTGAGCTTGAAACAGCCATGGGCGAGGTGAACGAAGGGCTTGATTTAAAAGCAACGCCACCAGCGATTGTTTTAATGGCTGGTTTACAAGGTGCCGGTAAAACCACTTCTGTTGCTAAATTGGCTAAATTTTTAAAAGAGCGTGAAAAGAAAAAAGTATTGGTGGTCAGTGCCGATGTTTATCGACCTGCGGCGATTAAGCAGTTAGAAACGCTTGCTGAAGAAGTTAACGTTGATTTCTTTCCAAGTGATATCAAACAAAAGCCAATTGATATTGCTAATGCTGCGATTGCTCACGCTAAAAAACAGTTTCATGATGTAGTTATTGTCGATACAGCGGGTCGTTTGCATGTTGATGACGACATGATGAATGAGATCAAAGATCTTCATAAAGCGATTAATCCGGTTGAAACATTATTCACTGTTGATGCCATGACAGGTCAAGATGCTGCTAATACGGCTAAAGCCTTTAATGATGCTTTACCACTGACAGGTATTATCTTAACCAAAACTGATGGTGATGCACGTGGTGGCGCGGCGTTGTCTATTCGTCATATCACAGGTAAACCCATTAAATTTATGGGGGTTGGTGAAAAAACTGATGCCTTAGAACCTTTCCATCCAGACCGTATTGCCTCACGAATTTTAGGTATGGGTGATGTTTTATCACTTATTGAAGAAGTTGAGCAAAAAGTTGATAAGCAAAAAGCTGAAAAGCTGGCGAAAAAAGTTAAATCAGGCAAAGGTTTTGATTTAGAAGACTTTCGTGATCAACTCGTGCAAATGAAAAACATGGGCGGCATGATGGGCTTAATGGATAAATTACCTGGTATGGGTAAGATGTCTGAGCAAGTTAAAGGCCAAATGGACGATAAAATGACCGGCCAAATGGAAGCGATTATTAACTCGATGACACGTGGTGAACGCGAGCGTCCAGAAGTTATTAAAGGCTCAAGAAAACGCCGTATTGCTGCTGGTTCTGGCACCCAAATTCAAGACGTTAATAAGTTGCTTAAGCAATTTACCCAAATGCAAAAAATGATGAAAAAAATGTCGGGCAAAGGCGGCATGCAAAAAATGATGCGCGGTATGAAAGGCATGATGCCACCAGGAGGTATGGGCGGTGGCGGTGGTATGTTCGGCCGTTAATTATTTAGCTTAATATAATCAGTTCACGCTCATATATTAAGTTAACAAAATTAAATATTTTAAAGGTAGCCTGTTATTTATAACTAAATAGGCTACCTTTTTTATATGAGCAGTAATAAAGGAAAAATAATGACAAAAAATGATAATTTGATCAGCCAAGCCGAATTAGACAAGTTATTACACATTAATGATTTTATTGAACAAACCCGAGATGACTCGTTGGTGAGTGAATTAAAACAAGCGATCCTTAATTCAGGAAAGTTGGAAATAAGCCAGTGGCAAGCGCTGCGCAGCTTGATCCGTGAAATTGAAGAGTTGATCCCGCACATTGATTTAATTATTAAATTAAAGCAAGAATCATCAGGCTCCTCCTAATAGAACTATCAGAACAGTTGGCTTGCCGGTTTCTTAATCTAGCAACGCCGATATTAACATTAAGGCTCAATGGCTATTTTTGTCAGTTGGGCCTTTTTTATGTCGATTGAGCGAGATCTTAACACCTAAGGCTAGTTGATTTTATATGCTGCTATCAAACGAATAGGAGCAATACCATGAAATTAATCCCTTATATTTTATTTACCGTCGCAGCATTTTCAGCTCAAGCTAGCTTTTAACGGCTTGAGTTTTATATGGCGCAGTATGGCAAAGCAAGTTTCAGCGATAAACAAGAAAATAACTATTACGCGTATTCAGTATTATTAACCAAGATGAATAAATACCAGTAAAGTAAAAAAGTGTCAGGCGATCAGTGTTATGTTATTAATAATACTGATTTTATTTTACCCATCATATTCTGATTTTAACTTGTAATGGATTTATATGAGCTTTTTAAAACAGCCTTTTTATTTACGTAGCTTTATTATCTTATTAGGTATTGACGTTAGCTACACAGTGACTATGTTACTTTTAAACCCTCAACATTATCGTTTTGCTCACTCTGAATTTATCTCTTTTATTTGGTTTGTATTTTTTTATTTAGTGCCGATATGGAGTGCTGCCGCGCTTATTTTTAAACTGCGATCTTTGGGCAGGTCACATCCACTAATTGAATTACCTATTGTGATGTTGGCTATGATTATCGGTAATTTTATTGTTGATTTGATTCTGAATCATTATTTTAAATACCAAGCAAGTTTTGGTTATTTTGTTATTGCTAATGGCATGATGTGGGCTGTTGTTTTATATTTTTTAAATTTGTTTTTTGAAAACCGGCAGCGCATTAAAGTAGAACAAAAAGCGAAAAAACAAGCGCAGCTGCAAACCTTGCGTTATCAACTAAATCCTCATTTTATGTTTAATAGTTTAAATACCATCTCAGCGTATATTCATACTAAACCTGATATTGCCGACCAAGTACTGCATAATTTAGCTGATGTATTACGTTACTCTCTTGATACCGCTGAAAAAGCGCAAGTGACGTTAGCACAAGAGCTCAAGATGATTGATACTTATTTAGCGATAGAAGAAACTCGTTTTGGTGAGCGCTTAACTGTGATTAAAAATATTGATCAAGCAATGCTGACTTCACCTATCCCGCCATTGTTGTTACAGCCGATAATTGAAAACACCATTAAGCACTGTGGCCAGCAAAAGTTATTAATGATTGAGATCCAAGTGACACAAAAAAACGAAAAATTACATATTGTTGTGCAAGATAATGGTCCTGGTTTTCCTGCTGAAGTTGTAAAAAACAAACATGGTAAAGGCATAGGAATGAAAAATTTACTCGAACGTATTGCTCAATTACCCAATAGCAGTTTACAGTTATCAAACACCCCAGGAGCGCGTATTGAAATGGAATTGATGTTATGAGTTTATCCGTGTTGATTGTTGAAGATGAAGCGCCAGCGCGTGAAAAGTTAAGCCATCAACTCTCGTTATTAGCTGATATTGAATTATTGGGTTTTGCTGAAGATGGTAAAAAAGCGATTAAACAAATTAATCAATTGAAGCCGGAATTGATTTTTCTTGATGTTGATATGCCAGAAATAAATGGTATTGACGTGCTTTCATTATTAACGCATCAACCGATGGTGATTTTTACTACAGCGTATGATAAATATGCCCTGCAGGCTTTTGAAAACAGAGCACTAGATTATTTGTTAAAACCTTATTCTCTCGCTAGGTTACAAGAAGCGGTCAAGCGGGCGCAAGAAAAACACCAATCAACTAACAACAATATCCCTGTAGCTACATCAGCTGAGGCATTGAAAAGCAAAAAAATAGTCAGTTATGTCGGCGAACGCATGTATATGTTAAATCCTGACGAGATCTATCTATTTAAAGCTGAGCAAGGTACAACACTTGCGGTTAATGAACAAAAGTCATGGCCAATAAAAGAAAGCTTAGAGCAATTAGAGCAGCGGTTGCCAATACAACAATTTGTCCGTGTTCATCGAAGTTACCTTGTTAATATTGATTATATTAAAGAAATGCAGCGCTGGTTTAATGGCAAATTAATGTTAATTATCAATGATAATAACCGCACTGAAATTAGCACTAGCCGCGCTGGAGCTGAGCGCATCAAGCAGTTATTAAAATGAAGGATCTAAAATCCTTTGTTACTCGATTAATACTTGCTATTTAACCGTAAAAGCGTAGAATACGCGGGCTTTTCTGTCGCCTTGGCGATGGAAGTGTCTGGAAAATTCGTATTAACATTAACAAATAGAGGACGATATGGTTACCATTCGTTTAGCTCGTGGTGGCGCTAAAAAGCGTCCATTCTATCAGGTAGTTGTAGCTGATAGTCGTAATTCTCGTGACGGTCGTTTCATTGAGAAAATTGGTTTTTTTAATCCTACTGCTCAAGGTCAATCAGAACGTTTACGTTTAGATTTAGATCGTGTCAACCATTGGGTTGGTCAAGGCGCTGGTTTATCTGACCGCGTAGCAAAATTAGTTAAAGATGCTCAAGCAGCAGCTTAATTGATTATTAGGAGTAAAAAGTGACAGATGTAAAAGAATTAACACTTGGTAAAGTAGGCGCAGTTTACGGCATCAAAGGTTGGTTAAAAATACATTCATTTACCGATATTCCTGATGCTATCTTTGACTACGCACCTTGGTCGATAAAATTAGGTGAAAATACACAATCACTTACAGTTACTGATTGGCGCAAACACAACAATGGCTTAATTGCCAAAGTGGCGGGTATTGAAGATCGTGATCAAGCACAGCGCTTGGTAGGATTTGAAATATCTGTGAGTTCCGAAGACTTACCAGCATTACCGGAAGGTGATTTTTACTGGAAAGACTTAATTGGAATGCAAGTAGTAACCAGTAATGGTTACAGCTTAGGTGTTGTTTCCGACTTAATGGAAACAGGCGCGAATGATGTATTGGTTGTTAAGGCAAACTTTAATGACGGTTTTGGGAAAAAAGAAAGGTTAATTCCTTACTTAATGGACCAAGTCGTTATTGCGGTAAGCCCAGAAAATAAACAAATTGAAGTTGACTGGGATCCAGGTTTTTAACTCGTGAGTGATAACACTCAAGCAACAAACAGTAAATTATGGATAGGGGTGATAAGCCTTTTTCCAGAAATGTTTGATGCAATAACCGAGTTTGGGGTGACTGGCCGAGCAATTCGTAATGGGTTAATTGAATTTCATAAGTGGAATCCAAGAGACTTTACCCATGACAAACATCGTACTGTTGATGACCGACCTTATGGCGGTGGTCCAGGGATGTTGATGATGGTGCAGCCATTACGAGATGCCATTCATACTGCCCGTGCGCAAGCCGAGCAAGATGGAAAAAAGCCAAAAGTAATTTACTTGTCACCGCAAGGGCGAAAACTAAGTCAAACTGGCGTTTGTGAATTATCACAATCTGAATGCTTAATTTTAATAGCAGGACGATACGAAGGAATAGATGAACGGATCATCGAGTCAGAAATTGACGAAGAATGGTCAGTTGGCGATTATGTGTTAAGCGGCGGTGAATTACCGGCAATGACCTTAATTGATGCAGTAGCACGTTTTATTCCTGGGGTATTAGGGCATCAACAATCAGCAGAGCAAGATTCTTTCTCTGAGGGTTTATTAGATTGTCCCCATTACACCCGACCAGAAGTACTTGATTTACCTTGTCAGCAAAGTAAACCAGTACCGAAAGTTTTGTTAAGTGGTGATCATGAAAAAATTCGTCAGTGGCGCTTAAATGAGTCATTAAAACGTACATGGACCAGAAGACCCGAATTATTAACTGACCTAGCTCTGACAGCTGAGCAGCAAAAAATGTTGAAATCTATTAAAGATAACAACTAACTGCTAAAGACTGTGAACTCTAGGAAGAAGGTATTATGAGTAATATTATTAATCAGCTCGAACAAGAGCAAATGAAAACTGACGTACCAGCATTCTCACCAAGTGACACTGTTGTTGTACAAGTAAAAGTTAAAGAAGGTGATAAAGAGCGTCTTCAAGCCTTTGAAGGTGTAGTTATCGCTGTTAAAAACCGTGGTTTGCATTCTGCTTTCACTGTTCGTAAAATTTCGAACGGTGTAGGTGTTGAGCGTGTATTCCAGACACATAGCCCAATAGTTGATTCTATTGCAGTTAAACGCCGCGGTGATGTGCGTCAAGCTAAACTTTACTATCTTCGTGACCTTTCTGGTAAGAAAGCACGTATTAAAGAGAAGTTGGGTAAAAAGTAATTTAAATTTACTTTTTCGAATAGCTTTAAAAAACCCAGCATCTGCTGGGTTTTTTGTTTTTATATTTTAACAAAACCACAATGACAGCGTTGTCATTGTGGTTTTGTTGTGGTAGGTTATTGCTCATTAATGTATATTTTTGTTTTTCTGTAAGCCTAACACCCGAAGAATAACTCAGTTATAATCGCGGTTATGCTTTAAAAGAATAGAATAATTATAAAAAGAGAAGGGAACAATGAAACAACTTTTACCACGTTATCCGGTACTTGACTCAGCTAAAAAAATTACGCATGTAACGGCTGAGCAATATGATGAAATGTATCAGCAGTCAATTAATGAACCAGATGTTTTTTGGGCTGAGCAAGCTGAAAAATTCATTGATTGGTACCAGCCATGGGAAAGCGTTAAATCAGTTGATTTTCATAGTGCCGATATTAATTGGTTCTCAGGTGGAAAATTAAATGTTAGTTACAACTGTATTGACCGCCACCTTGCCACTAAGGCCGATCAAACCGCGATTATTTTTGAAGGTGACGAGCCAAGCGACGACGCGAAAGTAACGTATCAAGAATTGCACGACAATGTTTGTCGTATGGCTAATTTATTAAAAGCTCGCGGCGTAAAAAAAGGCGATCGTGTTTGTATTTATATGCCGATGATTGTTGAAGTTGGTTATGCCATGTTAGCCTGTGCGCGTATTGGCGCCGTACACTCAGTTGTCTTTGGCGGCTTTTCAATTGAAGCGATAAAATCACGCGTTCTTGATGCTGAATGTAAAGTGGTGATCACCGCTGATCAAGGTTTACGTGGTGGCAAAACAGTGCCATTAAAGGCGAATGTTGATGCTGCTATTGCTGACTGTGAGCAAGTGCATAGTGTTATTGTGGTGAAACGCACCGGTGCAGACGTTGCTTGGAATGACAAAATTGATATTGATTATTATCAAGCACTTGCCAATCTTCCAGCGACATGTGAGCCAGAAGTGATGGACGCAGAAGATCCATTGTTTATCTTATATACCTCAGGTTCAACAGGCACACCGAAAGGCGTTTTACATTCATGTGGTGGCTATATTCTTTATGCTGCCATGACTCATAAATATGTCTTTGATTATCAAGATGGCGATGTGTATTGGTGTACCGCCGATGCAGGTTGGATCACTGGCCATTCGTATATTTTTTATGGTCCATTAGCCAATGGTGCAACCACCTTAGTATTTGAAGGGGTGCCAACGTATCCGGATGCGGGCCGTTTTTGGCAAGTGTGTGAAAAGCATAAAGTTAATATTTTTTATACCGCACCTACTGCGCTCCGTGCCTTAATGAGTTTAGGTAATGATTTAGTTGAAAAATACGATAAATCTAGTTTACGGATGTTAGGCAGTGTTGGTGAACCGATCAATCCTGAAGCTTGGCATTGGTATTATGAAGTAGTCGGTGAAAGCCGATGTCCAATCGCTGATACTTGGTGGCAAACCGAAACGGGCGGTATTTTAATAACGTCACTACCCGGCTCTGCTGATATGAAACCAGGTGCGGCCGGTAAACCATTTTTTGGTGTGCAACCAGCTTTATTAGATAAAGAAGGTAACACGCTAACGGGTGCTGACTCTGGATTGTTAGTGATGACGGGCAGCTGGCCCGGGCAAATGCGCACTGTTTACGGTGATAAACAAAGATTTTACGATACCTATTTTAGCCAATATCCAGGTAATTATTTTACCGGCGATGGCGCTAAGCGTGATGAAGATGATTATTATTGGATCACTGGCCGTGTTGATGATGTATTAAATGTTTCTGGCCACCGCTTAGGTACAGCTGAAATAGAATCGGCTTTAGTATTACATCCCTCAGTGGCTGAAGCTGCAGTTGTAGGTTATCCGCATGAAATTAAAGGCCAAGGGGTTTATTGTTACATTACTTTGATGAGCTCGGTGGAAGAGTCGGAAGCGTTAATTAAAGAATTAATCAATTTTGTTGCAAATGAATTAGGACGCTTTGCTAAGCCTGACTACATTCAATATGCGCCAGGGCTACCGAAAACGCGCTCAGGAAAGATTATGCGCAGGATCTTACGTAAAATTGCTGAAAACGATATTGATAGCTTGGGCGACACTTCAACTCTTGCCGATCCTTGTGTTGTTGAACATTTAATTGCGAACCGCATTATTCATAAGTAATTATTGCCCACTGTTTTTTTGGGGTAATTAGCTTCGAATATTATATAGCCACCATCAGGTGGCTTTTTTATGCAGCTTGGTTTTCTTGTCCTTGGTTAAATACTCGATTTAGCGGGCTTTTATCACAAATAATGCTGATTAATGCATAGACTTAGCGGGGAAATACTGTAAAAATACCAGCGTAATGTGGCTTTTTTAGATAACAGTAAAATAACCTTGAAAATCAATTCAAATACAGTATTTCAAATCTATCGATATAGCGATTGTTATCGTTATCGATTTACATCTTTTAGTTTTTAAGCCTAAGCTTAAAGACACGCTATTTTATACTCAATTTATTCATTTAATCACCGGAAAAAACTATGGCAACCAGCGCACCCAAAAGCCGTTTAAACGATATTCATATTAATGCAGAAGATGTATTGATCACGCCTGAAGCATTACGACAAGAGCTACCTTTACCTGAAAGTGGTCGAGTATTTGTTAAACAAGCTCGAGAAATTATTGCGAATATTGTTCACAAAAAAGACCATCGCTTATTGGTGATCACGGGTCCATGCTCCATTCATGACGTTGATGCTGCGAAAGAATATGCGCGTAATTTAAAAGCCTTACATGAACAATATAAAGATACCCTTTATATTGTCATGCGGGTTTATTTTGAAAAGCCAAGAACTACCGTTGGTTGGAAAGGGCTAATTAATGACCCGCACATGGACGGCTCATTTGATGTTGAAGCGGGCTTACGTAAAGCACGTGAATTACTGATTTATTTAACTGAGCTTGGTTTACCACTGGCAACTGAAGCGTTAGATCCGATCAGCCCACAATACTTAGCTGAATTATTTAGCTGGTCAGCAATTGGCGCTAGAACGACTGAGTCACAAACACATCGTGAAATGGCCAGTGGATTGTCTATGCCGATTGGATTTAAAAATGGTACCAATGGCAGCTTAGGCGTAGCAATTAATGCGATGCAATCAGCGTCATCGCCGCATCGTTTTATGGGGATTAACAAACACGGTCAAGTTGCATTAATTAAAACCTCAGGTAACCCTGATGGTCACGTAATTTTGCGCGGCGGTAAAAAACCAAATTACGATGCGGAAAATATCGTTATTTGTGAGCAAGACCTAGCTAAACAGAACTTAGAACCAAGTTTAGTCGTTGACTGTAGCCATGGTAATTCAAGCAAAGACTATGCTCGTCAGCCAATTGTCGCTCACGATATTTTTGACCAAATCGTTAACGGTAATGAGTCTATTATTGGTTTGATGTTAGAAAGCCATATTCATGCTGGTAATCAAAGCGCAGATTTACCGCAAGATGAATTAGCTTATGGTGTTTCAGTTACCGATGCTTGTATTGATTTTCCAACCACGGTTAAATTAATCGAACAAGCCCAAGAAAAACTAGTTAACGTATTGAAATTGCGTATAAAATAGTAATAACTTTATAATAGGTAATAACCATGAGCGATGTTGAACAACGGTTAGGACAATGCCGTGATCAAATTGATGATATTGACAGTCAATTGGTTGCGTTGCTTGCTAAGCGTCGTGCTGTCACCAAAAAAGTGGGTGAAATAAAAAGTGAAGTCGGGTTGCCAATTTTTTCTGCCGAGCGTGAAGCTGCGCTGTTATCTGCGCGCCGAGACGAAGCTATTAGCAAAGGTGTTTCGCCTGAATTAGTCGAAGATATTTTGCGACGCATTATTCAAGACTCTTACAAAAGCCAAGAAGTTTGTGGTTATCAATGTCTTAATCCTGATTGTAAAAAAGTGGTTGTTATTGGCGGTAAAGGCCAGTTAGGTCGCGTTTTTGTTAATTTATTTGAGCGCTCTGATTATTCAGTAGTTACGCTTGAAAAAGATGATTGGGATAAAAGTGATGAGATCCTAAGCGGTGCTGGTTTAGTGATTGTTGCTGTCCCTATTCGGTTAACCGCAAAAACAATTCGTCAATTAAATCAGCTTGATGACAATTGCATTTTAGCCGATGTTACCAGTATTAAAGAATCGCCTTTGTATGAAATGTTAAAGGTGCACTCAGGTCCAGTTATTGGCCTGCACCCAATGTTTGGCCCTGATGTTACTGGTTTAGTTAAGCAAACTATTATTGCCTGTGAAGGCCGACATGCTGAGCAATGTCAGTGGCTCTTACAGCAGTTTAAAGTTTGGGGCGCTACCATCTATCCGGTCAGTGCAGAAGCACACGACAAAGCGATGTCTATGGTGCAAGTGATGCGACATTTCTCAACGATTGCTTATGGTTACCATTTAATGGCTGAAGGTGCCGACATTTCACAGTTAGTTGAAATGAGCTCGCCTATCTATCGCTTAGAATTAATTATGGTCGGCCGGTTATTCGCGCAAAACCCGATTTTATACACAGATATTATTTTTAATAATCCTGAAAATATCGGCATGATGAAACGTTTTGCTTATCGCTTTTTAGAATTATTAGAAGATGTTGAAAACGAAGACAAAACAGCATTTGTCGAGATGTTTGAACAAGTTTCTAATTGGTTCGGCGATTATGCCCAAACTTTCTTAGCAGAAAGCAAAGGCATGTTATTGAAAGCAAGTGAATTAAAAAAAAGCTGATCATATGAACGCAATCACAGTGTTTTTTACTGCATTTTTACTTTTAAGTTGTACGACAAATAATAATGACTACCTCAATGGCAATGTTGATAGTAGCCAGCTGTTTGCGGAAGATTCAGTGTTTTTAGCCAACTATCAAGCCTTTTCATTAACCGCTGAAGAGGTTGATTTAATCACAAGCCTACCAAAAGCAACAAGAGTCGAAGTGTATTTTGGCCAGTGGTGCGGCGATAGCCAAAGGGAAGTGCCGCGCTTAGCTAAAACATTATCTTATAATCCCACGATAACGGTTAAATTAATTGCACTGGATTTGAAAAAAGACGACAACTTGGGATTAGCTAAAAAAGTAGGAATTAAGTACACACCCAGTATCATCATTTATCATGACACGAATGAAGTTAAACGAATTATCGAACGTCCGAAACACAGTTGGGCCAAAGATATTGCCTTGGCGCTTGCGAGTCTACCAAATGAATAAAGTTAACCCATATTAAAATTGGTAAGAAACACCTAACGAAATTGACGTTTGGATCCACAGCGCATTTTCAAATTCAGCCAAACAAACACTATTCGGGCACAGAATATCACTTTCATCATCGGTTAACGTAACAAAGCTTCTTAACTCAGTCACCACAGCTAAATTTTTATCGATTTGGTATCTTGTTCCTAATGCCGCGGTAAAAGAAGGGAATAAATCATCTTTACCGTCTTTCACATCATAATAGGCGCCGCCTAATCCAATTGAGACAGTGGTGATATAATTGTGCTGGCGAAAGTGAGCAATACCGTTGAAATGAGCATAAATAATATCTATTTCACCAACACCGCCGCTATTAGTCTCAAAATCATGGTTCGCCGAGGTAAATAGAAACTGTCCTTGGCCGTTTGGTCCATCTTTCCATGAAATGCCTAACGCAAAGTTTTTACTTGCTTCAACGGCGAGTACTTCGTCGTTTTGGGAAATAAAGTCGTTAGCATAAATTTGACCAATATAGGGGGTAACTTCAATTGCTGAGCTAGAAAAGGCAGTTAAAAAAAGTAAGCTGATCAAACTTTTTTTAATGGTTGGTTTTACTAGGTACATTGGGTTACATCCTAAGTTGTTTTTATCTATAGATTAACAGCTTACCTTTATAACAAGACATTTCAATAAAAATAAAATAATCGTTAAGGTAATTGCAGCAAAGCTAAATGAAATAAAGTAATAAAAGCTTGGTCTGCCGGTAAGCCTTTGTTCATTATAGTTGAATTTAATACTATGTCTTGTTCACCGGTTGAGTTTTTAATGACCGCGCTTTTAACCATGAACAATGGAAACTTTTCATTATCGGTTTTAGCCAGTGCCATTTGCTTTAAAGAACGCTCGATATTCGCCAACATGTTTTTGTTGGCAAGGCCACCGGTTAATGTTTTTTCAAGATCAACAAAGCTAACTTTTTCAAGCTCAATGATTTCTTCTTTTAACGACTTTTCATTGAGCTGATATGTGATCGCGCCGACAGTTAAGATCACTGTTTGCTCAGCGGTTACGGTAAGTTGCTGTAACTCACCACTAGCTTGCTGTACTACGGCATTACCGACAGTGACTTCATAACCTAAAACTTTGCTGCCAATATTCGCGAATTGCGATTGAAGATAAGCTTGAAAGGAAATATTAGCTAAGCCCCACAAAGCAGCCCCTAACAGGAGAAAGATTGAGAGGACAAACAGAGATAATTTGTTCATGTAATTAGGTTACTTAATATGGGTTGCCTTACTAGTGTAACTAAAAACAGAATATGAAAATATCAGATTTACCAAATTAGTACTGATTAAATAAAGCTTGTATAAAAAATGTACATATAGTATAAATTTCATAATAATATCAATAATAAATAGGATGTCGTTGTGCCTAGGTTAAATAAAAAGTTGTGGTCATTTAATGTTGGCTGCATTATTTCAGGTTCATTTATTTGGTTTGCGGATCTTTCAAAAAGCCTTCCTATTCCTAAGTTTGTACTTTCAAATCAAGTTATTAGTATCGATTTATATTTTAATTTTACTGTTGTTTGTTTGGCGGTATTACTGACGTCGTTATTGATGTGGGTGATGAAAAGCATGTTAAATGTTCACAGTAGCGAACATACCTTTTGGCTAGTATTACCAATATTAACTTTTTTGATCCTTACCGCAGTGGTCGCCAATGTCCTCATTATGACAATGCTGAACGCGGCTATTCCTGCTTTAATAGTGATATTGTTTAGTGCTAGAAAGAAAAAAGAACGACGAATTTTTGATATGGAAAAGGCGCTAAATTAGCTAATGCCAGTCGTTTAAGAACGAGTGGCATTTTTTCTTTTATATCTACATGGATATTTCTGGGCTTTCCCCAGTACAGCTCTAGGGTATGATTTTCGCATTCTTTTCTCTGGTAATATAAGTCGCTTACCACTTTCCCGAAGTGATTTTAACTTTTTAGGTATGGTACCCGGACTTCGACCTGAGCACCATAAAAATTCATCTTGTATTAGGTATAGAGCATTGATAAAACTGATCCGCAACGGCGGTACGTTATGGACTTTTGCTATCGCTGCCATTTCCAATCTAACGATATTGTAAGTGGTAAGTATCCCCCATATCTCTTGGTATACACCTTCACTTTTTAGACTTCTTAATACCGGTTTATTTGATAATTGATACTGCTTCAACTCGCCATAACTTTGTTCGATCTCCCACCGTTGCCAATAAACATCAAGCAAGTCTTCTCGCGGGTATATTACTGGGCATAAGCACGAGGTTATAAAGCCTTTTATTTCTCCCTTAGGGCTTGGTATGAGTATTAATCTCGCTTGCCATGTATCACCAAGGTAAGGTGCTGACTTTTTCGCTTGTGGCGAGACTGGCATATCGATTAAGTGGTCATGCTCACTATATGACTCAATAATTTCATAACGCATTTTATTTTTGATTGGCGTTAACCAGTGGCTATTGGTGCTAGCTCCTTGCCAACTGGTGAATAATTCAGCCGAGAAGAATCCACGGTCAAATAGCGTCAATGAATTATCTGGTGACGAGCCAACTAATTGTTGAGCATAACTTATTTCACTACAGGTAACGGGCCCAAAGGCAGCATCAGATAATAAATGCGTTCGGGTCGACATGAGTGTCACCGCTAAAACTGAAGGAAAATTTGCAGTGCGTTGAGCATAACCAAAGTGATTATTGTCTGGCGTATCTTGTGTTTTGAATTGAGTACCGTCAACACTGAGTAATTTTAATCCACAGACTTCATCGAAGTCTTGATGTTTTTCCCACTCTGCGGCGGTATGCTTGAACAAATATTTCATCGGCTCAGCGCCAAGTTTCTCTTTTCCCTTAATGATGCTGCTTGTTGCGAGTGGAGGTAAGTCTCCCTTAGCGTCAGGAAAAGCGAGTTCTAACTTATCGCAAACCTCAGGTATAGAGCGGTTTCTTAGTAATCCAATCCCAAGTACCAACCACACAGCTTGCTCAGCTGGAAATCGGCGTTTACGAACAGATGCTCTTCCTGTTTGTTTGACAGCCTCTTCAACCCATTCAGACGGAATGTGTTTAGTGAATGCGTCAATATCATGCTCTTGGCAAAACTCAGAAGTAAGATGTAATTCTTTTAAAAATTCAGACATAAAAATAGGCCACAATTTGCATTGTGGCCTATTATGAGCCCATTGAAAGATCGGTCAAATAGCTAAAACGATCGGCATTACTAAATTAGCGCCTTTTTTAATGGGTAAATTGTACTGCTTATATTATTGTTTTAATCAGCAGAAAAAGCACTGCTTGGTACCGTTGTTGGGCTGATATGCTCAATTGGGTAACAACCTAACACTTTAATAAAGTTTGTTAACGCCGTTAACTCAGTTAACGTTTCTTGCATCAATAAGCTTTTTAAATTGCCTTCTAAATCAATATAAAACATCTCTTCCCAAGGACGACCTTGAATCGGGCGAGACTCTAACTTCACCATATTGATGCCTTTCTCTTTTAATACCACTAAGCATTCAACGAGAGCACCTGGCTT
>JBPOFN010000056.1:0-21442 GCA_051251725.1 Thalassotalea sp.
GTGGTAGTTCAGTTGGTTAGAATACCGGCCTGTCACGCCGGGGGTCGCGGGTTCGAGTCCCGTCCACTCCGCCAACGTTTTAGATAGTATGCTTTCCCCTATAGCGGAGTGGTAGTTCAGTTGGTTAGAATACCGGCCTGTCACGCCGGGGGTCGCGGGTTCGAGTCCCGTCCACTCCGCCACTTTTATTGTTAAATTATTAACAATGTTTATCCCTTATTTTATCAAACACTTTACAGCTCAATTTATTGATAAAAAGCCAACTCTTGAGCTTGTTTATCATTAAATCGTTATTTCGATAGTTTCTATCTCAACCATTTTAATATTTTTACCTTTCTTGCCGAAAAAGGCGCGAACCTAATCGCTAAGTCTTTTATAAATGGCCTTTTGATCACGGCTTTTAAATGGCTAAAATTATCAAAACCAATTTTTCCACTATATTGCCCTATTCCACTCGCCCCAACACCACCAAAAGGTAAGTCGGCGACAGCGTTAAACATCATGACATCGTTAATGGCAATACTGCCGGCACTGATATCAGTTAACCACTTTTTTTCTTGTTCTTTATTTTTACTAAATAAATAAGCAGCTAAAGGCTTATCTCTATCGGTAATATATGCTATCGCTTGGTTTATACTTTCAACTGTGATGATCGGCAGGATCGGACCAAAAATTTCTTCAGCTAATAGCGGCGAATCCGTTGAGGGATTAAGAATAATAGTTGGACTGATATATTTATCTTTTAGTGAATAGTCACCACCATAAACAATGTTCTGGTTGGTCAGATAACTAATAATTCGTTGGCAGTGGCGCTGATTAATAATGCGGCCATAACTCTGACTATGCTCAGGTTCAGTGCTAAACATGGTTTTGATTTGTAAGATCAGCGCGTCGATTAATTTTCCAACATTGCTTTCAGTCGTTAAAATATAATCAGGCGCAACACAGGTTTGCCCAGCATTTAACCATTTCCCCCACGCTATTCTTTGCGCTGTGATTGTTATATTGGCTGAGTCGTCAACATAAACAGGACTTTTTCCACCTAATTCAAGGGTAACGGGTGTCAGTGTTTTTGCGGCGGCGGCCATCACTATTTTGGCGACAGTGCCATTGCCCGTATACATAATGTGATCAAAGGTGCAGGTTAATAGCGCTGTGGTGTCGTTAATGCCTCCTTCAACGACGCTAACCGCCTTGTTGTCCATATATTGGGGAATTAACTCAGCAATCAATGATGACGTGTGAGGCGCTAATTCAGACGGTTTTAATACCGCACAGTTACCAGCAGTGATAACGGCAATTAACGGCGCTAATACAAGTTGTAAAGGATAATTCCAAGCGCCAATAATTAATACGCAACCTAAAGGCTCGGGTTGAATAAATGAAGTTGCGGGCAGGGCGACTAAGCTGGTTGATACTCGTCGTTTTTTTGCCCAGCCATCAATGTTTTTTAAGGTGTGCTGAATATCGCTCGTAATATAGGATATTTCAGCCATCCAAACTTCTTGGTAGGGCTTTGACAGATCGTTATATAAGGCATCAGTTAAGCGTGATTCATTGTCAGTAACGAGTTTGAATAACTGCTTTAATTGCTGCTTGCGCCAAGTAACATTTTTGGTTGCTTGTGATTTGAAATAATCTTTGTGTAATTGAACTAGCTGGTCGTAATTCATCGTATCTTAAGGATAAGAAGTCGTACCAGCTAGAATATCATGTAAGTTAAAAAAAGGTTAGTTTAACTTTTTAGCTTTAAGACCAAGGAGATAACTCGAGAAATAAGCGGGTGAACTGAAGATTCACTGTTGTTATTAAGCGGCTCAGTAAGTAAACGGTATTCTAATTGTTTGATTTGGGTAAAGAGAATTTCCGCATCTAAACGCGCCGTTTTTTTATTAAAATAACCGCATAATTTGATATAAGGTTCAAGCAACACTTCTTTATGTTTTTTAGCGATGACTTTTAGCGCAGGTGTTATATGAGTATGGGAAAACATAATCTGCTCAACCGATAATTCGTCACTATGCTTTTCAATCCGCTCTATCGTAGCAGTAGTTAACAATGCTGTTAGCTGGTCGGCTAATGTTTGTTTTGTTGCTATTTTTCTTAAGTCTGATTTTTCATAGTGGGTAAATAATTGAAAAACCTCAAACCAGACAGGGGCCGTATTATATAAGGTTATTTCTGAATTAAGTAGGATCGCTTGGTGGATTAATTCTTCGATGTCTTTAAAGTAATAAGTCGTCAGAGACAACTGAATATCAGCTTCTTTGGCGATTGCTCGATGCGTTGTGCCTTTAATGCCATTTTTTGCTAATATTTTAATGGTAGCAATCAATATTTGGTGTCTAGTACGTTCGCCTTTATTGCGGCGTGTTACACCCTTTTTTTCTTTTTCAACAATCAACATAGTTATTATTATTATTATATTTCACGTTAATTTAACAATTAATTAACAATGGATCAATTTCTATTTAATAAAGCGGAGTAATATTTTCATTGCAGGTCAAATTATATATCCATTTTATTATTGTGGTTTTTATATAATATAAACAATGGCTTGATGAAAAGTTCCGGGTGTTCAGTGAATTGTTTATACGAAGGATAGTGGATGTTTAGACACTTAAAATGGTAATGATCATAACTGGTTGATGAGATAGCAATATAATTGCCATCTCAGTTGTTAAACTTATGTTAAATATATTTACGAGTATAGAGATTAAAGTAAGCTTGGCGAAAGTAACTTTTTCAGGAATTAAAAGTTACCGTTGTTACGACCTGCACTTACTTTTTATATAGCCTTGTTATTTGTGCTGTGCAAACTTAGCAGATGGTAAATCTTCTGGCGCAAAATCATCGACACCTATGGCTAATTTTCGGCCTATTTCAGCTTTAATTAATAAATCGGCTTCTTCTTGGCTAATTATATCCGCTTGTAAACCTTGTTCGGCGACTTTATCTAAATAAAAGAAAGGTAATTTTTTACCTAAAGCTTTACATATTTTGTCATAAATTGGCTCGCAGGCGAGAATATCTTCCAGTGTTTGCTCTTGTATACCAACAGGATTAGTTGCCACTCGTTTTAAATATTGGCCATGGGCTAATCTATTGCGAGTTGAACTAGGGGTTTGTAAAATTCGAGCAACTTGATGGTCGGTAATATCGCTAGGTCTTTTCAAATGACAACCTAAAGGCAAAATAGTGCAGCGTAAAAATTTACTTACTATCTTATTTGGAAAGTTATTTATCAATTCATCAATTGCCATTTGGGTTTTATAAAGACAATCTTCCACCGCCCATTGCATTAACGGAATATCGGCTTGTTTTCGACCTTCGTCATTAAATCGTTTTAAAGTCGCAGACGCTAAATACAAATAACTTAATACATCACCTAAGCGCGCTGAAATACGTTCTTTACGTTTTAATTCGCCGCCAAGCGTTAACATCGCAATATCTGACATCATGGCTAGATTAGAGCTAAATCGGGTTAATAACTGATAATAGCGTTTGGTTATATCGGCATAAGGCGCGCTTTGTAATTTGCTGCCGGTAAATGAAAACCACAAGCTACGACAGATATTACTAATAGAAAATCCAATATGGCCAAATAGGGCATGATCAAAATCAACTAAGCCTTGTTGTTCATTTTCGTTACTCGCGGATTCAAGTTCAGCTAATACATAAGGATGACAGCGAATTGCTCCCTGACCATAAATAATCATACTGCGGGTTAAAATATTTGCCCCTTCTACAGTGATCGCGATTGGTGCGCCTTGATAACCACGAGCTAAATAATTATTAGGCCCCATGCAAATACCTTTACCGCCATGAATATCCATAGCGTCGATAATTGATGATCGCATTTTTTCAGTTAAATGATATTTAGAAATCGCAGAAACAACCGAAGGTTTTTCACCAAGATCAATAGCGCCAGTTGACATTGTAGTTACGGCATCCATTAAATAAGCATTACCGCCTAGGCGCGCTAAAGCTTCTTCGACCCCCTCCATTTTACCAATAGGTAATTTAAATTGACGTCTGATCCGGCTATAAGCACCGGTCGCAATAGCCGCAGTTTTAATACCGCCAGTACTGTTCGAAGGTAAAGTAATTGCGCGGCCAACAGATAAACACTCAACCAGCATACTCCAACCTTGACCGGCCATTTTAGGACCGCCAATAATAAAATCTAATGGTACAAAGACATTTTCGCCTTGGGTTGGGCCATTTTGGAAAGGGACATTTAATGGAAAATGGCGACGCCCCGTAATAACACCTTCTAAGTTTGTTGGGATAAGCGCACAGGTAATGCCTAAGTCGACTTTATCACCGAGTAGATGTTCTGGATCTTGTAATTTAAAGGCTAAGCCTAATACAGTCGCTACAGGCGCGAGGGTAATGTAGCGTTTATCCCATGTTAATCGCATACCTAAAACTTCTTTTCCATTAAAGGTATCACGGCAGATAATGCCATAATCTGGGATTGCGCCTGCGTCAGAACCTGCTTCAGGGCTGGTTAAGGCGAAACATGGGATTTCATCACCTTTAACAAGTCGCGGTAGATAATAATCTTGTTGTTCTTGGGTGCCATAGTGCTGTAATAATTCACCAGGGCCTAAAGAGTTGGGCACGCCAACGGTACTTGCTAAGACACTGCTGACGCCGGTTAATTTTTGTAAAACACGTGACTGGGCAAAAGCTGAAAATTCTAAACCGCCATATTTCTTTTTAATGATCATGGCAAAAAATTTATTGTCTTTAAGGTATTGCCAAACTTCGGGTGACATATCAGCGCGTTCATGAGTGGTATGCCAATCGTCCATTAACTCACACACTTCTTCGACTGGGCCATCTAAGAAGGCTTGTTCGTCTTGTGTTAAGGTTGGCACCGGAAATTTATGCAGTTTTTTCCAATCAGGTGAACCGCGAAATAAATCGGCTTCAAACCATGTGGTACCAGCATCAAGCGCTTCGCGTTCGGTTTGCGACATCTCAGGCATAATTTTTTTATAAGCTGCTAAAATAGGCTTAGTTAAATAACTTTGTCTAATACTTTTAATGTTAAATATCAGCGAAAAGGCGGAAAATATTAGCCAAGTTGGCCAAGATATCACCTCAAATAAACTGCCTATGATCATTAAGCAGGTAAGTAAAAAAGTATAACTTGTTAACGAAGCTCTTGAATAAGCCATAAAGCCTGTTAAAAGCAATAAAGACAGCAACCAGATAGAAAAATCCATACTTACTCCACCATAAAATTAACGACGCAATTAAGATAAAACCATAAGAGGTCGTACCACTTGCTTTTAGATTATCGTTAAATAGTAAAAAATTCAATTTTTTTATCAGATAATTATAGGATCTGCGTTAACATTCGGTTAATTAATTGAAAAATATAATTTAGTTGAGGACAACTATGTGTGAATTGTTAGCGATGAATGCAAATGTACCGACAGATATTTGTTTTAGCTTTAGTGGCTTAATGCAACGCGGCGGAAATACCGGGCCTCATAAAGATGGTTGGGGTATTACTTTTTATGAAGGTAAGGGCTGTCGTAGTTTTAAAGATCCATTACCAAGTTCGGAATCAAAAATAGCGCAGTTGGTCACCGAATACCCAATTAAAAGTGAAGCGGTTATTTGTCATATCCGCCAAGCCAATTCGGGTAATGTTTGTTTGGAAAATACGCATCCATTTACTCGTAATTTATGGGGACGAAATTGGACTTATGCTCATAATGGTCAGTTAAGTGACTTTGAAAAAACATTACCTGTGAAAGCCCATATGCCTGTTGGTGCAACCGATAGTGAACATGCGTTTTGTTATATTCTCGATCAGTTACACTATCAATTTGGCGCGCAAGAGCCTGAGCCTAAAATGCTTTATAACTTTATTGCTAAGCAGTGCGAGATAATAAATAAGTTAGGTGTTTTTAATATTATTATGACCAATGGCGATTATTTATTTGCTCATTGTTCAAATAAACTTCATTGGATCACCCGCAAAGCGCCTTTTGGTGAAGCAAGGTTAATTGACGCTGAAATCACGGTCGATTTTACCCAAGAAACCAATACCGATGACGTTGTCAGTGTGATTGCAACACAGCCATTAACTACGAATGAAAGTTGGCACAAAATGTCTGCAGGCCAGTGGCAGGTATTTTGTAAAGGTCATGCAATTTATTTCTAAAAAGGTAAATCCCGAACGATTAAAGCTTATCGTTCGGTGTTCATTAATTGGTAACCACGAGGGATTATGGTGCAGGAATGTATTTAGTCAGTTGTGCTTCGAACTGATTAACGCCGGCTTTAATTTGATTAATTCTCACTAATAAATAATTCAACTCAGGCGCAAACCAAACATAGGTGATTTTTTTATTTTCGACGACTTCTCTTTTTAAACGAATCGCTTTGACATTACCGTAAGGTAACATTAATTCGTCTTCACCATCATATTCATAAACATAATTTTTAGTTTTTCCTGAGCCTTGAACTACAGAGTAAACAAAATGCTTTTGCTGAGGATTTTTAATTAAGTTTAATCTTTGTTGCAGGTGATAACTTAATTTATCTTGGATAGGATTAGTGAAGTCGAGCGTTATTTGATGCTCTTCTTTATCTTCATTAATACATAAGGCTTTATTTTCTTCGGGTTGAAATTTCCATTCTGATTGCTTATCTCTTCCGGTACCGCTGCGTTCAAAAACATAATGTAACGGAATAACGTCTGCTTTATCAGCACTTAATTTTAATAAAGAAGATTCTGATCTGGAATCCGAAAAAATTAACCATTCTAGATCGGTATGATAACTGTATTGTATTTTATCATTGGCTAGAACTGAGAGTTTTCGCACTGCTTTACCAACAGGGTCGTCTTTATGAATGATATTATAGTGAGCACTAAAAGATTTTATCGGAAACGTTTGAGGTTTTATTGAATCATTAGCAATAGCGGTAAAAGCAATGGTAGTTATACACAAAGTTAACCAGGTAGTTAATTTGAACATCTTAAAACCTCAAATAATATTAGTCGTTTGCGTATCCCGAACTAGATAGTGTTTGTTCATCTAAAATTGCTGTACTATTATGCATTTGTAGACGCTTTTGACCAAACCATTTCACCACTAGTGGGTAAATACGATGTTCTTGTTCATGGACTCTATTAGCTAGATCCGCTGCCGTATCACCATCAAAAATGGGGACTTTAGCTTGTAGGATCACTGGACCACCGTCCAATTCTTCCGTCACAAAATGAACACTAACGCCATGTTCAGTATCACCAGCATCTATTGCTCTTTGGTGGGTATTTAAGCCTTGATATTTAGGCAATAAAGAAGGGTGGATATTAATTAATCTTCCTTCATAATGCGTAACAAACTCAGGCGTTAATATACGCATAAAACCAGCAAGAACAACAAGATCTGGTTGATACATGTCAATAACTTTGACCAAGGCTTGATCATAAAGTTCACGGCTATTGAAATTTATATGGTTGAGGGATTGTTGAGGAATATTCTCAAGCTTTGCCCGTTCAAGGCCATAGGCATCGTCTTTATTAGAAACCACACCTACCACTTCGCCAGGGAAATTAACATCTTTGCAGGCATTAATAATTGCCTGCAAATTTGTTCCACTACCCGAGATTAATACGACGATCCGGCTAGACATAATAAACCTTATTTGATCACTACTTGTTCAGCGTCACCGGTTAAGTTAGCAATTTCACCGATATGCCAAGCATTTTCACCTTGCTCAGTTAAAATGGCCAAACTTTGCTCGACACTATCAGCAGGAACAACCAGGATCATGCCAACACCACAGTTGAAAGTACGGTACATTTCATGAGTAGTTATATTGCCTTTTTCTTGCAACCAGTTAAAGATTGCCGGCCATTGCCAGCTGTCACCTTTGATCACAGCTTGTGCTGATTCAGGTAATACACGTGGGATGTTTTCCCAGAAACCGCCACCCGTAATATGTGATAACGCATGAACATCAACACTTTTTAATAACGATAAAACCGATTTCACATAAATTTTTGTTGGTGTTAATAAATGATCAGCGATCGACTTATCATTTAATAATTCGTTAGTATCGGTGTTATTTACTTCTAACACTTTACGAATTAAAGAATAACCGTTTGAGTGAGGACCTGAAGAACCAAGTGCGATTAACTGGTCGCCCGCTTGAACTTTAGTACCGTCTAATAAACGAGACTTTTCAGCAACACCCACACAGAAACCTGCAATATCATAATCGCCAGCATGATACATACCCGGCATTTCAGCAGTTTCACCGCCAACCAAGGCACAACCGGCTAAAACACAACCGTCAGCAATACCAGAGACTACGTCTGATGCTACGGCCACATCTAATTTAGCGGTAGCGTAATAATCTAAGAAAAATAGTGGTTCAGCACCTTGAACGATTAAATCGTTAACGCACATAGCAACTAAGTCGATACCAACAGTATCATGTTTTTTCAAATCAATAGCTAAGCGTAATTTTGTGCCAACGCCGTCAGTACCAGCGACTAAAACAGGCTCTTTATAATTGCTTGGAAGTTGACATACTGAACCAAAGCCACCTAAACCACCCATCACTTCAGGGCGAGTTGTGCGTTTAACCGCACCTTTAATATTTTCGACTAATGCATTACCAGCATCAATATCGACACCAGCGTCTTTGTAGCTTAGCGATTGCTTATCACCCACGAGAAACCTCTATAATTTTAGTTAACCAATACTGTAATTGCGGCTATTCTACCAGCGCAAGCGCTCGGTTAAAATCCTTAAAAGTAATTAATTTGTGATATCGATAAAATAATATATTTATTATGGTAAGATCTTGATTATGTATATGAATAATTTTCAATTATGAACCGAGCAATTTTTTCTACTTTTGTGGTTTTTATCCAGCTTCTAGCAATGACTTTTAGTGTTAATGCTGTTGAAGTACGGGATTTGTATCAAGCTAGTGCGCTTGTTGATAGCCAATCGGCCAACGATCGCCGAACGGCTATTAAGCAGGCAATGGAAAATGTCTTGATTAAAGTCAGTGGTCAAAAAGATATCGCTATGTCGCCAGACTTTAAAAAAGCCATCAATAAACCGGAAGGTTACTACTTACAATATCGTTATGAAAACCAAGCTAGCGACAATTATTTAGTTGTTGATTTTGATGAAGTAAAAATTAACCAGTTATTTAAAAGCTCGCAACAAGCGCTCTGGGGCAGTTTACGACCACAAGTATTGTTATGGTTAGTGGAAGAGCAATCACTAGCGCGTGAAATAACCGGCAGTTCTTCAGATTCACCGCTGGTTAAGCAAATAAAGTTATTTGCCAAACAGCGCGGTTTACCTTTGATATTACCTTTGATGGATTTGCATGATATGAATAATATCGACTTACCTGAAGTTTGGGGTCGATTTAGCAGCTCTATTTTAGCGGCCTCGGCACGTTATCAAGCGGAAAAGGTCGTTGTCATCAGAGTGTCTGATTACAGCCTGCCGGCGCAAATAAATCAACAAGAAAATTGTGCTTTGTTATGTAAGCAAAAAAACTATGCGGTTGATTGGAGCATTTTAGAAGAAAAACAGGTGCTCAGTGATTTATACCAAGGCACTGATACCGGAGAAATATTAGCAACGGTTATTGATGACATCACAGATCATATTTATCAACAATATGCGTTATCGACGGATAAAAATAATGAAATACTTCTTGATGTTAATAACATCGATGATTTATCCGATTATGCTAAAACGTTAGATTTTTTAACCAGTCTTTCGTCGGTACAGTCTGTAATTTTAATAGAAGCACAAGGTGCTCACCGACGCTTTAAATTAAAAGTGCTGGGTACCAAACAAACCTTGATGGCATCACTTAAGTTAAGTCGCCAATTAGTGCATCAAGTTGATCCGCTGGCAGCGGTTCATATTGATGATATTCCCGTTTTTTATTGGCAAGATTAATGGCTACAACTCCACAATTACCGTTAGCAATTCAATTGCCTGACGATGAAACCTTTACCAGTTTCCTTAGCGGCGCTGGTCAAGTAAGTGCTGAGCGCTTAAAAGATTTTATTGTCAGAACTTTTGACGCTGAGAATTCGCCTTGCTTTTATATTTATGGCGGTGAAGGGGTTGGTAAATCTCATTTATTACATGCTGCCTGTGCGTTTGCACAGAGTATTGAATTAACAAACTTCTGTATGTCATTTTCACAGTTAAAAGAATTGTCGATAGAAATTTTAGAAGGGCTTGAAAATTTTCAATTGATTTGTTTGGATGATATTCAATTAATTGCTGGCGATGTTCAGTGGCAACAAGCCGTTTTTGATTTATATAATCGCGTGACCGAGCAAGGTCATAAAATAGTGATCACAGCGAATGATAGTGTCAGCAATTTAAATATTACGTTGCCTGATCTAAACTCGCGTTTGTCTTGGGGGGAAACCGAGTTGGTCAAACCTTTGTCAGATGAAGAAAAAATTATTGCCGTGCAATATCATGGCAAACAACGAGGATTAGAGATTTCTGTTGAAGTGACGCGCTATATTATTAATCATCAAGCGCGTGATATGAAATCTTTGATTGGCGCATTAAATAAACTGGATAATGCCTCGATACGTGAACAACGTAAAATAACCATTCCTTTTATCAAGGAAGTTTTATTTTAAAACTTCCTTGATGTTCAGATTCAAAAATCAGTATTAGGCTAGCGAATAAATTAGCTTTCTTCGCTGTTCTCTTTTGGCTTTCTAATACTTAAACCTAATTCTTGTCCGCGATATTTGGCGTAATAAGTGCCGCCATAAAACATCATAGAGGCAAAAATCAACTCTAACCCTGCCCAAATTCTATCGTCTTCACTGACCCACAATGTGGTTAAACTGTGAAGAAAATAAAGCATGACAATAAAATTTGACCAAGCAAAAGTATAAGGATTACCTTGTAAAATTCCCTTTAATGGAAACAATAAAGGCACCACAAACATGGCGGTACTAAGCCAAGGTGATAAACCATCCGACGGACTTAAAATTAATAGCCAAAGCGGCATAAAAATAAGCAGTGAAAAATAACCGGTTAATGCGATCTTACGATAGCAAGCTGTTGAAAGTGGTTGTGACATTAATTTTTTACCAAAGTGTTAAAACGTTTTCTGGCGGTCTGCCAATGATAGCGTGAGTGCCAGAAGTGACGATAGGGCGCTCAATAAGTTTTGGCGTATTAACCATGGCATTAATCAGTGTTTGCTCGTCAGTCCCTTTTAAGTTTTGTGTTTTAAATTCCGCTTCTTTAGTGCGCATCATTTCAATTGGCGATACTTGTAATAACGCTAATAATGAAGTGATTTCGGACTCAGTTAACGGCGTTTTAAGGTATTCAACCACCGTAACTTCTTTGCCTGCTGCTTCAATTAATTGTAGGGTTTGTCTGCTTTTTGAGCAGCGTGGATTGTGATATATAGTTAACATGTGGCTCTCTTGCTATAAACGTTTAAGTTTATCTTGTTGATCTTGAAATTGTAAAATTCGGGCTTTAAAGCGCTTGCGTAATAATGGCTGCTTATTGGCGTGAGTATAAGCCGTTTGCAAGGCATCAACGGCTCTAGGATATGCGCCTAACAACGCATATATTTCAGCTTGTGTGGCATGCATCATGGCGGTGTCATTTTGCTTTTTGTACACTGCGCTTAATAAATCGTAGGCAATAAAATGCTCAGGTTTTACCAGTAAGAAATCTCTTAATAGTTGGCCTGCTTCTTCAATTTTACCCGCTTCTAATAAAACATTGGCAAAATTTAAACTAACCACCTGGTTGTTTGGCATTAACTTATGCATATTAGTTAACATTTCGATGGTTTTATCAAACGCTTTAGTGGCAATACCAATATCTGAAAGTACGTCTAGATAAAAAAGATTCTTTGAGTCTTTCATCAATAATTCAGACAGCAGGGCTTGTGCTTTATCGTATTCTTTATTTTCAAAATAGGAAATAGCTAATCCGTACTCGGCAGCTTCTTTAATGGCATAGCGTTTTTTACTGAGCTGCTTTTCAAAAAAAGTAATATTGTCGCTAGGATTATTTTGATAGCGACTTATTATTCTCGCTTTTGCTAACTCAAAGTTCAGGCTCGGTGCTAATGGTCGAACGGGATAACTTTGTGCTCTAATTCGAGCATCAGATATCCGAGAGTCAGGTAAGGGATGCGTTAATAACATCGCCGGTGGTTTTGTGGTGTAGCGATATTTTTCCGCTAATTTACCAAAAAAATTAGGCGCGCCGTAGGGATCAAAGCCGCTATTGGCTAATAAGGCAATGCCAACGCGATCAGCTTCTTGCTCATTACTGCGCGTATAATTAATGCTTGCTTGTTGACTGGCCGCAATACTGGTTGATAGCGCCGCCATACCGACTGTTGGGTTAACCAGCGCAATTAAAATACCGGATATTAAACCCGCGGTGCTCAAAGGTTGGGTTCTGCTTTGCGCTTCTATTTTTCTGGCAAGATGGCGCTGAGTAACATGCGATATTTCATGGGCGATAACAGACGCCAATTCACTTTCATTGCTAGCTGTGGTGATCAAACCGCTATGAACACCAATGTGGCCGCCAAAAAAAGCAAAGGCATTAATGTCATTATTATTAATTAAAAAGAATTCAAAAGCATAGTTAACGTCATTTGCGTTTTTAACCATGTTATTACCCAACGTATTAATGTATTCCATTAATACTGGATCGTTCATTACGCCTTGTTGTGAACGTAATTGCCGCATCATAGCTTCGCCAATAATGCGCTCTTTTTCTATCGATAAAACACTGGTGCCAGCAGCACCAATTTCAGGTAATTTATTTTTGTCGTTCAGTTGACCATGAACATTTGCCGCACAAAGGGCGAGAGAGATTGAACTGGTTAATAGTAGTTTTTTAATTTTTATCAGCATGCTTACTCAAGATTGAAAAGTTGTTCTACCACTTAAAGATAATGTCTTTTTTAGATTTTCATCTATTAAGGACCATTAGGACCATATAAATAAACATTAACGTTGTAATCGATTGTCGCAAATTAGATAATTAAACAAAAGGTTTAGTTTAGGTTTAATTTAATTATCTTTATGTTTTATCAATATGTTTTATAAATATAATGCGTCAACAGAAAAGTGTCCGTTACCGCTGGTAAATTTACGTGTTCTTTTAAAAAAAATGTCTGATGCAGACAGTTGTTTGATTACGATTGCTGATAAAGGTTCAAAACAAGATATTCCTAAATATCTTGTTAAACAAGATTACCATTTTACCCAAACAGTATCACAGGAAGGTTTGGTTGATATTTTAATAAATCCAAAGGATTACTAACTATGGTGAATATGATTAATAATTGGTACAAACGCCATTTATCAAACCCAGATACGATTGCGTTATTAGCTATTATTATTTGCTCATTTTTGTTTATTTATTTTTTTAGCAATATTTTAATGCCGGTTTTTGTTGCGGTTTCAATTGCCTTTTTACTCGACTGGCCAGCGACCAAGTTGACTATGTTCGGGTTATCTCGCACTTCAAGTGTTGCGCTGGTAGTGACTGCCTTTATCGGGATGTCATTAGTTGCGATGCTGGGCTTAATGCCGATTATATGGCAGCAGGGTACAAACCTTGTCAAGGAAGCACCGCATATGTTTTCACAGGCGCAGGCCTATCTCTTAACGTTGCCAGAGCAATACCCAGAGCTTATTGATGCGGCACATTTAGAGTCGATTATGGCGATCGTCAATCAAAAGTTTTTTGAGTGGGGCGAGTTAGTGATTTCAGCCTCGTTAAATTCTATTTCTGATATTGTCGCGTTATTAATTTATCTGATTTTGGTGCCGTTAATGGTGTTTTTCTTTTTGAAAGACAAAAACTTTTTGATCACCAGCTTTTTAAAGTTATTACCGAAAGAGCGACGTTTAGCTGATCAAGTTAGCGAAGAAATGAATCAACAAATCATGAATTACATTCGCGGCAAAGTGGTTGAAATTTTAATTGTTGGCGCAGCCTCTACTATTGCCTTCGTGTTATTAGATTTACGTTATTCGGTGTTATTAGGGGTATTGGTCGGTTTATCTGTGTTAGTACCTTACATTGGCGCAACGATAGTAACATTTCCGGTCATGCTGGTAGCTTTATTTCAATTTGGTACTAGCCCTGACTTTGGTTATGTGATGTTAGCTTATGCCATTATTCAAGCCTTAGATGGTAACTTATTAGTTCCGTTATTATTCTCTGAAGCGGTGAGTTTGCATCCGGTCTTTATTATTATCGCGGTGATATTCTTTGGCGGTTTGTGGGGGTTTTGGGGCGTATTTTTTGCTATTCCATTAGCCTCGTTAGTTAAGGCAATTGTTACTGCTTGGTCAAGCGCGAAAACGCCGGATTGGCAGGAAGAGTAAAAATACACGACTCATTAATAGCGAGATAATTATTTTTCTGTGTTAATGAGTCGTGCTTTGTTTAGGTTATTTTTGTATCACTAGCTCTGGTACTGTCGCAAAGGCATAAATTGCGTGATCAAAATGATAATTGTTACCTGCTAAATCAGCAATCCCTTCAATAAGTTCAATGCGCGTACCGGTATTATTACTTTGTTTTAATTGGCCTGCATTTAGGTAAAAGTCTAAATTATCAACAATGGCTGTTGCTTTATCGATATTTGTACCTGATGTATTTTGCCAAATATTATTAAAACTTTCTTTTTGTAACCTTACTGTTAGTTGCTCCTCGTTATAACTTGATGTTTCTTCTACACGCCAACGCTTAAAACCATGATAAAGCAATTTGTTGTAAATATTAAAGTTAGTAAAAAGTTGCGATTCAGTGATTAACTGTAATTCAGGGGAAACAAGTGAGCTTTTAGATAGCTCGCCGGTCGGGCTGAAATCAGGTAGGAAAAAATTAAATACCGACGGAGATCCTAGTGGTCTTTGTCCTAAAGCTTGCTCGCCAATACGTAATAAGGTAACGCCTGCTCGGTAATGTTCAAGCAAATCACTAGGTAAGTTCAAGCCGTTAGTGGCATTGTCTAAAGGGATTTGGGAGCTTGCATTTAATAATCTCATTATCGAGGTCATTTGAATAATAGGCTCTTTTACTTTCCCAAAGGTTTGAGAAAGCGCAACACTTGGGTTTCGCGCTTCTTTATCTAATAATATCGCTTTAATTGTCGCTTTTAAATCGCCGGTTGAACCGAAGGCCGTGGCAACTCTTTCAATATAATCTGGACTCGGGTTTGAAGTAACAAAACGCTGAATTAGCTTACGACTAATAAAGGGCGCTGTAGTTTTATGGGCGACTAAGGCATTAATTACTGTTGTTAATTCAGTATCCGCACGCTCACTTGTTTGTTGATTACTTTCATTAATAACAATGGTTGTATCGTTATCTGTGAATAGCTGTTTCTCTGTAAAATCATGATGTTCAGGAAAAACCTTTAAAGGAGCCAGCCAGCGATATTGATAATCGTTGGTATAACTGCCTAATTCAAAGTTGTAGTTAGTTACGTTCACCGCGTCATTATTTTTAGCACTAAAGGATAAACCGGTGAAAACCTTCGCCATTTGGCGGATCACATTATTGTCGTAAGTTGGTATAGGAAGATTATCTGGGCCTAATTTAATCGTGCCGTTAAGTTCTCGATGAACTAAACCAAAAGAAAATAATTGCATTATTTCGCGTGCGAAGTTCTCATCAGGGAAATAGCCTAAGTCACTATTTTCTTTTTTATTCTTTAAGTGGCTGAGCCAAAAGCCCATTACTGGGTGTAGGCTAACGTCATGCAATGCTTGTTGATAATGCCCAAAAGCATTACTGGCTAGTATATCCCAATATTGTGCAAGGCCTCGGTGAGCATTTCGAACGGTGACTACATCGTCGCCTACGACTAATATTTCACTTAACGCGAAAGCCATGCGTTGCCTTAGTTGGTCTTTGCCATAAAGCGCAATTGGCCAAAAGGCATCTCTTCTTATTTGCCATTCATTTTCTTGGGGGAAATGCGGTAATAAAGCATCGGTCAACGATAACATACTGGTTTGTTCTATCTGTAGCTGCGCTTCAATCCATGCTTGGTAAACTTGTCTGCTATTGCTGCCGTCAGTGGCTATTTTACTTCTCAGTAATTGGTAATCTTCAGGTATAGGACCAAAAGTTGCTTGGGTTAAAAAGCGAATAATATCTCGGTCGACATCTTCAGGCGTTAATGTGGTTTCTTCAGGAGGGGCTATGTTTTCATCAAAATTTAAACTTGCGCTGATCTCACCGTGGGGGAAATTAGCCGTATGAATATTGATAAAAAACTCGCCATCAAATAATGCATCTAACATTTGCTGTTCATTGACAAAAATACCACCTGGGGCCATATCCCAAGTGTAATTATTGATTGCACCTTTACTTTCAATATCTTTGATCACCGTGCCTGACGGCGCTAAATGTAAATGTTGATCGGTTTGCTCAGAGCCCAAATTTGAAAAGGTATAATTTAATACGCCTTGCTCATTATCGCCCTGAACAATAAAGCTTAAAACGCCGGAGGCGTTTGTTGCCGCACTATTTTGTGGGCCAAATACGCCTAAAAATACTTTGGCATTTGCTCTGGTATTCGCTGCGTCGGTAATGGTTACTTGTGCTGATAACTGCTCAGCTAACAAATAATTGTCATTATTGGTAAGTAAAAGTGTGAGCACTTCAGGTATTTCATGTTCGTTATCTAGTATCGGGCGTACTTCAATAACTCTTGAGTTTTGGTTCGCTTTTAATTCCAAGTCGCTAGCTACATTTCCGCCGTCACTATAAACAAGCTGATAATCATCGGTTGTCGCACTGCCTTTCGTAATGTCTGAATTTTCTAAGCGAGTAAATGCAATCGTTAAATTAGCTCTGTTGTCGCCGCCCACGCGCTTAATTTCAAACTTTGCCCATTGATTGTTTTTTTCAATAGCTAAATCAGTAAGGGTTTTTATTGAAACAGTACTCTTTGAAACTTCAGGTGTTGGCTTAGGCTCGGGGGTTGAATCAGTATTCGAGCCAGAGCCGCCACATGCGTTTAGCAATAATAACGTCGTTATAGATATGATAAGTGGTTTCATTAGCTTCATGCAACATCTCCCGTTTTAATTAAATCGAGATTAGCTTCTGGCTCAAATGGGCTTGGAAAATTATCTACTGATGGAAAGAGCAGGGTTAAATCCTCCTTTTCGACCCCAAACCAATGGGCTATTACTGAATTACATTGGGTTGTTGCGGTTGTTGGGATCCACCGGCCTCGGCCGTTACTCGCATCAAGCCCTTGATTTAATTTTAGATCAGGGTGAGTGCCAAATAAATGTCCGCCGTTTACCATCCCGCCCATAATAATGGCATGTCCTCCCCATGCGTGATCTGTGCCCGCGTCAGCTTTATCACTGTTGGGGGTGAGAGTGCGTGCAAACTCAGAGCCAACAAAAGTCAGAGTATTGTTAAAATCGCCTTGTGCTATTAGTGAGTCTCTAAAGCCTTTAAGTGCGGCATTAAGCTGCTGCATTTGATCTTGATGATCGCTCAGTAAATTTTGATGGTTGTCAAAACCACCTAATTCAACAAAATAAATCGGGCGGTTATTACCGGTTGAGTCGCGACCGGCAATCATTTTGGCCACGGTTTTTAAACGGCGTGCTATAACACTGTTGTCGCCACCTGCGGCATCAAAAATGGCGTCATAATCAACCCCGTTTGTTTTTGCTATGTCAAAAGCGCTACCGACTATTTCTTCAGCGTTACGAGCAGAAAGAAAGATATCGCGGTATTTTTTCATCATCAAATGTGAGTTGTCGTCGATGCTATTAATCGCGTTTTCGATCATGGTTTTACGAGTTCCGCTAAAACCATATAAAGGCGTAGCACCGTCATTGCTCATCACATAAGGGTTAATTAAGCTGTCTTTGGTCACTTGTAAGGTATTAAGTCCAGCCACTGATATCAACGGAGACACCAAGCTTGTCGTGTTGAAGTCAGTTAATAATTCTACCATTCTACCGCCCCAGCCAAATTGAAATGGGCTGACAGGGCTACTTTGAAACTGACGCTGTTGGTCAGCGTGAGAGAATAATTGCGGCGGTAAAGAGACGGCATTATCTAAATATTGTTGCCGAGTTGTTGGTACGGTTAAGTTACCCATATTACAAATAAACGATATTTCTTGGTTGTTGAACATTTGCGCCATATCTGGACATTGTGGATGGAGACCAAAGTCATTGTAATCGTCATTAGCAAAAACTTTAGCCGGAGTCACAGGCGTAATAGTATTCAATGTATCTTTGGCTATTGCTACGTTACCTCGGCCAGCCTCGTAAGCATGTCTAAGCTCACCATTGCCTGAGGGCACTAACATATTAAAAGCATCATTGCCGCCGTTCAAAAACACATAAACTAAGGCTTTAAAATCAGACTGTGTTGCGGCTAAGGTTGTGGTGCTATTTACTAAGCTAAAAACGCCAAGTGAATTTGCGGTAATACTTGCGGATAAACCGATAAGTGATGTTCGGCTCAGAAATTTTCGACGAGAATGATCAGGGCTAGTGTTTGACATATAAGGCTCACTACTTGGCTATTATGGGATTAATAGCTTCTTATTATTGTTAACTATCCATGGCAATGTAACTAAATTAGATTCTGGAGTCGATTAAATAATAAACAAGTCAGTGTAAAGTTAAGTAAAGAGCTTAAGCGTATGAGTGATATTACCGCTGAGGAATATTGAAAATTAGGAAAATAAAGGAAGCGCTAGAGAGATAGTAATGTAAAGCAGGAAGGTTTATCTTCCTGCAATAAGTATTTATTAAATAACTATTTAAAAGTTTATTTAAGCCGTTAAATAGTGGCTAAAACATCAAGCACAACTTGATGATGATCTTTGGTTTTAAATTTATTAAACACATGTTGAATATTACCGTCTAAGCCAACTAAAAAGCTTAAGCGATGAATGCCGTCATATTCACGGCCCATAAACTTCTTTGGGCCCCAAACACCAAAATCTTCGGCAACCTTATGATCAACATCAGAAAGTAGTGTAAAGTTTAATTGATCGCGCTCACAAAATTTTGCTAGTCGCTTAGGTTCGTCTGGACTAATACCAAAAACTACCGTGTTTTTTTCTGCTAAAGCTGTTTTTACATTACGTAAGTTTTGCGCCTGCACAGTACAACCGGGTGTCATTGCTTTTGGATAAAAATAAACCAGTACTTGTTGTTTACCAATATAATCACCGAGGGATACCGGCTCAGCGTTTTGATCTAATAGCGTAAATAAAGGCGCAGTTTGGCCTACTTGAATCGTATTCATTTGATACTGTTACCTGTTGAAATTAGTTAGAAGCTTCTTTAATACAGCCTTGAATATCAATTTGCTGACATAATTTAATAAAGTCATTTTCAATTTCATCAATATTGTATTTTTCATTAAGCGAAAAATCGATAGTGGCTTGCACCATATTACTATCAGGATCGATATGTGATTTTAATGAAGAAAGGTCGATATTACGGGCAGCAAAGAAAGCGGTAACCGATTTAAGAATACCTGGCTGAACAATACCAGCATATTCTGCTTGGTAATATTTAGAGCAAGGTAGTGGTTCGTAGTCAGTTGTTCTTTTCATCATGGTGATAAGTTCAAGTTGGTGAGCAATCATAGGTAATCGTTGCTCAACTAAACTGATAGCTCGAGCACCGCCATCCAACAACATGATTAATGTGAATTCTTTACCAAAAATAGCCATGCGACTATCTCTAATATGACAACCACATTTAGAAGCAAGTTTGATTAATTCACTTACACTGCCTGTTCTATCAGGACCCATGGCGTTCAGGACTAAATATTGCGACATTTTTATACTTATACGGCCAATAAATACGCGCATTGTAACTGAAATTTAATCGAATACTAAGCTTAAATAGGGGTTTTTTAAATATTATTCTAGCAATTGATAATTTCTTAACAGCATTGCTTGTCTTTGTATATGTGGCAAAGTACCATGATGCGCTATTAACTATTTGAATAATATTTATCGTACCGGCAGGAACTCACGTACAGCCTTACGGTCTTAAGCAGAGAAAGTTTTCTGCAGGAGTTGGAATGAATCGTTGTTTGTTATCTTTGTCTGTTTTATGTCTGTTAGCTTCAGGGTGTTCAGTTAATACTACTAATAATGCATTAGGAAGTTTTGAATACACCAAAAAAGGTGAAGGTAAGGATTTAGTTATCCCTAAAGGGTTAAAAACGCCGAAAAAAAATCAAAAATTCAAAATTGATCCGGTTACAACCCAAGGCCCTATCGGTAAAGCGTTAGATATTCGCTCTCCGTCATTAGTATTACCCGTTGCCGCATCTTCTCGTTTAGAGCAAGACTCATCGAAAGCAATGATTTGGTTTGATCAAGTATTTGACGATGTTGAATTGTATCCCTTTATTTTAAAGGCACTTGAAGATCAATTGAAAAGTGATGATGTTGATTTAGTTACTATTGATGAAAATGAAAAGCGCTTTCAATCAACATGGTATTTAAAAGAAACTGAGTCTAGTGATTGGTTTTTTACTGAAATATCAGAAATAGAAAGTGTTAAGTTTAATTATTCGTTTGAAGTAAAACCTCATGGCCGCAGTGTTGCGGTTGAAGTTGAAGTTGCAGGCTTTATGAGAACGGATGAGTCAGGTAGCACCAAAGAAATGGGTCCTATTGATAAACAGCGTGCTGAAATGAATATGCTAAATAGCATGATCGAGCAAGTTGATTATAACTACCGTATTCATCAACATGAAAACCGATTGTTACGTTCAAACCAACAGTTGGTTAATATTGATGAAAATAAAAAAGCTGAGCCAAGTTTTATTGTGGAAATGGAGTTAGAGCCTTTATGGGCTAATATGCCAAGTTTCTTTGAAAAACATGGTTTTAAAGTAAGTGATTTAAATGAGCCGAAGAAAACTTATTTTGTTGACTTTATCAAGCCAGAAAATTCAATTTGGGCAAAATTATGGGACAAAGAAGTTCCGATAATTGAACTTGAAGACGGTAAATATTCATTTATTTTAAGAGAGCATGGTGATGATGACTTACAAACATCAGTAACGATTTATCAAGCGGATGGTACTGCGTTATCGGCAGAAACATTAGAAAGTATCTCGGCAGTGTTATCGCCAGGCTTATCATTTAAGAGTATTTATTAAGTATTACCTTGTGCGTTTAGGTTAATTATAACCGCGCGAATAAAATACTAATAACAATCCAAAAAAAGCAGCTTAATTAAGCTGCTTTTTTTATCTTTAAATTTTGATTTTCAATAACCTATTCTAGCCTCTAGCCTGTCTCTTGATCACAAGTCGAGTTCCTTCATAAAAGCATAGGACTCGACTAAAAACATTAATTTTACCCAGCC
>JBPOFN010000057.1:0-21025 GCA_051251725.1 Thalassotalea sp.
ACCAAAACCAAAACCAAAACCAAAACCAAAACCAAAACCAAAACCAAAACCAATAGATTAGTCAGTAGCAATTATTTAGTCATAATTCTAGATTTAGCTGATTATAACGCCATATCCACAACCACTCGGCCTCGTACATTTCCAGCTATTAGTGTTTTGGCAACTTCGACAGCTTCCTTTAAACTAATATCGCGAGCAATATCATCTAAGGCCCCAGGATCTAAAATCTCACCTAGGCGTTGCCATGCAATTATTCTGTCTTCGATAGGGCGCATGACACTATCAATGCCAACTAAGGTAATGCCACGTAAAATAAAGGGTGCAACGGACGCTGGAAAATCCATTCCTTGCGCTAAACCACAAGCGGCAACTGTGCCACCATATTGCATGCTGGCACAGACATTTGCTAGGGTATGACTGCCTGCTGAATCTATCGCGCCAGCCCAGCGTTCTTTTAACATTGGTCGTCCAGGCGCTGAAAAAATCATTCGGTCAATCACTTCAGCAGCCCCTAATTTTTTAAGGTAGGCTGCTTGCTCAATTCGGCCGGTTGATGCCACAACTGTGTAACCAAGTTGTGCTAATATCGCAATGGCAAAACTACCAACACCACCATTAGCACCAGTGACTAAAATTTCACCTTTTTCAGGACTAATACCATTTTTTTCTAATGCGATAACACAAAGCATGGCAGTATAACCAGCAGTACCAATCGCCATGGCTTGACGAGGTGAAAATGCTTTCGGTAACGGAATTAACCAGTCACTTTGTAAACGCGCTTTTTCCGCCAAACCGCCACAGTGGTTTTCACCGACCCCAAAGCCATTGAGTAATACCGCATCGCCAACCTTGAATTTATCACTGTCGCTGTGTGTCACTGTGCCAACTAAATCAATGCCGGGCACTAAAGGAAAAGTTCTGACGACTGGCGCTTTGCCGGTGATAGCTAAGGCGTCTTTATAGTTCAGTGTACTGTGGGAAACCTTAACGGTAACATCGCCTGAGGGAAGTAAGCTATCGTCAATACTTTGTACATTAGCTCGGTAACCTTGTTCGTCTTTTTCAATTAAAATACCATTAAACATATTAATCTCCTTTTTAACATAGCGAGATATGGCTGGATCTGAAATAAAAAACGCGCTATAAAAATAGCGCGTTTTTTTGTTTGTAACAGCAGTAAAAGCTACTTTACACCATTATTGCTTAAAGCTTATGCCCAGCTTGGGCGTTTTGCTTCGTATGCTTCAATTAAAGCTGTTTTATTTAATGTCCAACCCACACTATCAACGCCTTCGGCTAAACAATATTTGTGAAAGTCATTCATCGGGAAGCTAAAGGTTAAATCGCCACAAGAAACTGTTTGCGATGGTAAATCAACCGTGATGCTGATATCGCTTTTAGCACTTGCTTCAAATAACTGTTGAATTTCATCTTCCGTTAACTTCACCGGTACCACACCTATGTTGATACAGTTGCCGTAAAAAATATCAGCAAAACTTGGTGAAATAATCACTTTAAAACCAAATTCTTCCAGTGCCCAAGGGGCATGTTCACGACTCGATCCACAACCAAAGTTTTCACGCGTTAATAATATACTAGCACCTTGGTATTGTGGATAGTTCAATACGAACTCAGGATTCGGCTTGGTGCCTTCAAAATCAAGGTAACGCCAATCGTGAAATAAGTGTGGTGCAAAACCAATGCGTTCAGTTTTTTGTAAAAACTGTTTTGGAATAATTTGGTCAGTGTCAACGTTAGCCATATCTAACGGAGCAACTAAACCTGTATATGTAGTAAAATTTTCCATTGTCTTGCTCCTAAGTTGTTAAGTCGGCGTTTAAGTCAACAAAGCGTGCTTCAATTGCCGCCGCGGCTGCAACTTCTGGGCTGACTAAGTGAGTACGGCTACCACGACCTTGACGGCCTTCAAAGTTACGGTTTGAAGTAGAGGCACAGCGATCGCCGGCTTCTAAACGGTCATCGTTCATGCCTAAACACATTGAACAACCCGGTAAGCGCCATTCAAAACCAGCATCAATAAATACTTGTGATAAACCTTCTTCTTCCGCTTGTTGTTTTACGCGGTATGAACCAGGCACAACAATAGCATCCACTTTATCTGATACTTTTTGTCCTTTAGCTAAATAGCTACGAACCACGTCAGCAGCAGCACGTAAATCTTCAATACGCGAGTTAGTACAAGAGCCAATAAATACTTTATTAACCGTTACTTCAGTTAATTTAGTGCCTGCGGTTAAGCCCATATATTTTAATGCATTGATACAAGACTCTTTTTCAACAGGATCTGTAAAGTCATCAGGTGATGGCACAACAGAGTCAATTGAAGTCACTTGACCAGGTGTAGTACCCCAAGTCATTTGTGATTTAATTTCTTCACCTTTTAAGGTTAAGATTTCATCAAAGGTTGCATCGTCGTCAGTTTTTAATGTTTTCCAGTAAGCAACAGCAGCGTCCCATTCGTCTAACTTAGGCGCATATTCTTTATGTTGTAAATAATCAAAAGTGACTTTGTCTGGCGCAATTAAGCCTGCTTTAGCACCAAATTCAATACTCATGTTACAAATGGTCATACGTTGTTCCATGGTTAACGCTTCAATTGCGCTACCACAGTATTCAACCACAAAACCGGTTGCACCAGCTGAACCGGTTTTACCAATAATCGCTAAGATAATATCCTTTGCGCTAATGCCTTTGCCGACTTTACCAGTCACTTCAATTTTCATGGTTTTAGCACGGTGTTGACGTAACGTTTGCGTAGCAAATACATGTTCAACTTCTGACGTGCCAATACCGAAGGCTAATGCACCAAATGCGCCATGCGTCGCGGTATGAGAATCACCACAGACAATAATTTGACCTGGTTGGGTAATTCCTAACTCAGGCCCCATTACATGTACGATACCTTGGTTTTTATGGCCCATGTTAAATAACTTGATGCCAAACTCTTCACAGTTTTTTTCTAATGTGCGCAATTGATTTGCCGCACCAGCACCAGCCGCATCAATGCTGACTGATTGCGTTGATACGTTGTGATCCATGGTGCCAATAGTCAGGTCAGGACGACGAACAGGGCGGTTATGGAACTTTAAATTAGCAAAAGCTTGTGGTGACGTTACTTCGTGAATTAAGTGACGGTCAACATATAAAAGTGGTGTTTCGCCCGCTTTTTCTTCAACTAAATGGTTGTAATATAATTTTTCATATAAGGTGGAAGCCATCTTATAAATCCTTATTTTTTGTTGCTATACGTATCGCTTACTGAACTTATTTACTGATTTTTAGCGGCTGTAATTTTTTACAGCCGGAGTTCATAAGTACTACTGAGCTGCGATATTCGCGCAAATAATGTCGCCCATTGCCTGGGTTGATTTTGCAATAACTGTGCTGCCTGGTGTTAATAAATCACCGGTCAGATTACCGTCGTCTAATGCTTTTGATACGGCTTTTTCAATTGCCGTGGCCGCATCGCCTTGGTCGAGGCTATAACGTAGCATTAGCGCTGCAGATAGAATTTGAGCGATTGGGTTAGCAATGCCTAGGCCGGCAATATCAGGCGCACTACCGCCTGCTGGCTCGTACATACCAAAGCCGCTTTCATTTAAGCTTGCTGATGGTAATAAACCCATAGACCCGGTGATCATCGCGCAGATATCAGAAAGAATATCACCCATTAAATTTGAACATAACATAACGTCAAATTGCGCAGGATTTTTAACCAGTTGCATTGCAGCGTTATCAACATACATATGTGCTAATTCAACATCTGGGTATTCAGTAGCGACTTGATTAACTACTTCACGCCATAATACTGAGGTTTGTAATACATTTGCTTTATCAATAGACATTACGCGCTTGTTACGCTTTTGCGCTGCTTGAAAACCTAAGTGAGCAATACGGCTAATTTCTTTACGAGAATAAACCATGGTATCAAAACCACATTCTTCATCGCTACCGGCTTCGCCGCTACGACCTTTTGGCTCACCAAAATAAATACCGCCAGTTAATTCGCGCATCACTAAAATATCGAAGCCTGTTTCAGAAATATCAGCACGTAATGGTGATAAGTGTGACATCGCAGAAAGCAAGCTAGCAGGGCGCATGTTACAGAACAAACCAAAGTGGCCACGTAAGCCTAATAAAGAAGCACGTTCAGGTTGTTGTGCTGGTGGTAAACCTTCCCATTTAGGACCGCCCACTGAACCGAATAAAATAGCGTCGCTTTGTTCACAACCTTTAATGGTGCTCTGTGGTAGTGCTTCACCATGATTGTCGATAGCACAGCCACCAACATCATAGTCATTTAAGGTTAAACTGAAATTGAACTTTTCAGCAACGGTTGCTAATACTTTTTTAGCTTCTGCCATTACTTCTGGCCCGATACCGTCACCGGCTAATATTGCTATGTTAGACATGATCTTCCTATTAAGTTTTTTGCTTAAATTTGTTTACTTCAAATGCGTTATTCAGTTCTTCAAAGCTAATTATTTATTCGCTTGTCTTTCTTCGCGTAACGAAGCGATATGTTTAGCACGCTGGATGGCATTTAATGCCGAAACAAAGGCTTTGCCTGATGCTTCAATAACGTCAGTAGCGATGCCATAACCATGAAAGTTACGTTCTTGCCATTTGACGACAATATTGGCCACACCTAAGCCATCTTCGCCAGCGCCTTTGTTAGATATTTTATAATCTGCGACTTGAATTTCTTCATCAATGGCTTTTTTGATTGCTTGGTATAAAGCATCAACCGGACCATTACCCGTAGCTGATTGTGTTTGAATTTCACCAGCAACGCTTATTTTAACACCAGCGGTAGCAAATTCGCCACTACCTGACTGCACATTTAAGTCAACAATTTGATAATGTTCTTTATTTTCATGCTGCTGAATATTAAATAATAACGCTTCTAAGTCGTCGTCGAATACTTGGCCCTTTTTATCCGCTAACTTTAAGAAGTCAGTGTATAAAGCTTCAATTTCGTAATCGTCTTCGTTGTAACCTAAGGTACCCATACGGTGCTTAATTACATGTCGGCCACTGCGTGAGGTTAAGTTTAATTTTGTTTTGCTGATGCCGACACTTTCTGGTGTCATGATCTCATAAGTGTTTGACGCTTTTAACATGCCATCTTGATGAATACCTGATGAATGTGAAAATGCATTACTACCAACAATCGCCTTGTTCGGTTGTACCGGCATATTACATAAGTGGCTAACTAACTTAGAAGTACGCGCAATTTCTTGATGATTAATATTGGTATGCACGCCCAATAAATCTTGGCGAGTTTTCATAATCATCGCCACTTCTTCTAATGAACAGTTACCGGCACGTTCGCCAATACCGTTAATCGTACATTCAATTTGCCGAGCGCCAGCTTGCACAGCCGACATCGAATTAGCTACCGCTAAACCTAAATCGTTATGACAATGAACCGAAATTACCGCTTGGTCAATATTTGGCACGCGGTTAAATAATTGGGTGATTATGCCGCCAAATTCATTTGGCAAAGTATAACCTACGGTATCAGGAATGTTGATAGTAGTAGCGCCTGCTTTAATCGCGTTTTCTACCATGCGGCATAAATTATCAATTGGCGTACGGCCAGCATCTTCACAAGAAAACTCAACATCGTTAGTAAATTGACGAGCGTATTTAATGGCATGAATCGCCATTGCTTCAACATCAGCAAAGTCTTTACGTAATTTTTGTTGTACGTGTACGTCAGAGGTTGAGATAAAGGTATGAATACGGAACTGATCCGCTACTTTCATGGCATCGGCACAAGCTTTAATGTCAGCTTCAACCGCGCGTGATAAACCACAAACAATGGAATTTTTAACCGTACGCGCTATTTCTTGTACTGAGTTAAAGTCACCCGGTGAAGAAACAGGAAAACCTGCCTCTATAATATCAACGCCTAAGCGCTCTATTGCTTGTGCAATTTGAATCTTTTCGTTAACAGATAAACTGGCGGTTAAGGCCTGCTCGCCATCTCGTAATGTGGTGTCAAATATGATTACTTTATCATTTGTATTAGCGGTCATGCGTATTTCCTCAGTAATTTTAAAACGTATTTTTGGTTACGTAAAAAGCGCAGGCAAAAAAAAACCCGCGAATTATAACGCGGGTTTGATGTTTATTCTTTATAAATTTTAAGCAATAACAAATCTTCCGCGTATTTTCAGTACGAGGAGCAGTAATAAAGATGTGTAGCTGCTAAATATTGTCATAATTTCACTTAAAAATTTCTATGAAGACATTTTTACCGTATTTGCTTGGCGACTGCAATAGCTAAGTTAAAATATTTTATTATCGCTATCAATCAAAGGTGCTAATTCGGTGAAAATTAAATGCTCAGCGATATATAATGACGCTTCATTAGTTAAGTGGCCGTAATCCCAAACGATCGGGGTATTGCTACCTTTAAGTTTCATCATACAAGCATTTTGCTGGCAAAAATGGTCAACTAAACTGATATATTTGAGCTTATCACTATGCTGATATTTATCATTAAGTTTTTGATTTATCTCAATTGTCGAAGTATCAAGGCTGACATCTTCAATATAGCTGCTGTTATTATCCCAATGTCGTCGTAATATTGCATTTGGTAATGATGGGTACCACTGAGGTGTTTGACCCACTAAGATGACTTTTTCAACACCTTGTTGTAAAAGGTATAACGCTATTTTTTCAAAGTCGGTAATATCGTGTCGTTGCCTTTGTGCCAAAATTACCACTTTCGGCTTTAAACTACTGAGATGGTCTTTAATATATTGATTGGATCGAAGACATGCCGCTCGTCGTTTTTTATTACCATATTCTAAAGGCTCTAAGCTTACATCGCAGCTTGATGTTGTCACATGGTTAAATGGCACATGTTCAGGCAATACTTGTTTTAAACCGTAGACTAGTGCTTGGGCATGTGAATCGCCCCATAAAAATACACCGCCACTTTTCCCCGTTACCATACAAATTGGATCTAACTTTTCACTGGCTTTGATTCGGATAAAATTACACTGCTCACGATATTGAATATCGATATTTTCAAGGTAATTATTTCTCTCGTAACGGTAAGCAAATTGGCCTTTGTCGGATGAATTGATAGTTCTTAACTCAATGGCTGCGCCGCCACTTTTATAGATGGCAAAACTTGTCAAGATCACACCAAGATACAAGTATCGAGGTTGTAGGTAAATGCGTTTAAAAAAAGTAAAGTTAGCTTTTTCAATATATTTAAAAGATAAATAACCAAAGATTAAAGAAAGCGTTAATCCAAGTAGTAAAAAGTTATTGTCTTGTAAAATACTTTGAGAAACACCAAATACAACAATTGGCCAGTGCCATAAATAAATAGAATAAGAGGCTTTACCAAGCCAACTCAACAGTTTGTTGCTACTAAATAATGAATATTGCTGATTGGCAATAATAACAAGATAAGTACCCACAACCGGAATTAATGCTAGATAGCCGGGCCAAATGTCACTGTCTGATAAACAGAAATATGACAGTAAAATTATTATTAAACCCAATAATTGCACATAGGTTTTGGCGACGTCGCTAAGTTTAATTGGCCTCAAAAAAGCAAGGCAACCAATTAACATTTCCCAAGCACGGGTGGGTAATAGATAAAAAGCTTTCTCTGCTTCATTCGCCGATAAATAAATACTGTAGCTTAAGCTGAATAATGCGGTAAGTGCTAATAAATAGAATAGATTTTTTAGCTTAGTACACTTAGCTAAGAGCACCAGTAACAAGGGGTATAATAAATAGAATTGCCATTCAACCGCGAGTGACCACGTATGTAAAAGCCATTGCTCTGTCGCTTCAGAGACAAAATAGCCGGTATCGCGCGCGAACACTACATTGGAAATAAATCCAAGGGCATTTAAGACATGTTTACTTAATTCTTTATAATCCAGCGCATATAAATAAAACCAACCAAAAATTAATAAGCCAAAACATAATACCGCTAAAGCAGGAAAAATCCTTCTGGCTCTACCTAGGTAAAATTGCCAAGTAGAGAAAGTGTCATTACGTAATTTTTTTAAGATAATTCCGGTCATTAAATAACCAGAGATAACAAAAAAAACGTCAACACCTGCAAAACCACCGGTCATCCACTGCGGGCGAAAGTGAAAAATTACTACAGCAATAATTGCTATCGCTCTAAGCGCATTAATATCTTGTCTAAACTGCATTGATTTAGGTCTTAAAGATTAGTTAAGCAATGATTGGAAATATTGCTGATAATTTTTTACGGTTGCTTGATGTGAAAATGTATCAGCTATAACTTTTGGTGCATTGTGAGTTAGCTTTTCTGCGAGCGCTTTATTCTCGTATACCGTTCTAATAGATTGCGCTAGCGCTTTGATATCGTTAGCTGGGTAAACTAAGCCATTTTCGCCATCGGTAATTATTTCTACCGCGCCATCTATATCCGAGGTAATAACTGGTGTGCCGCTTGATAACGATTCAAGTATTGTACGCGGTAGGCCTTCTTTTCTAGTCGAAGGTAAGAGCGTGAAATTAGCGGCTTTTGCTAATTGTGGTACATCATTGCGAAACCCTGTTCGTATTATTTTATCTTTTGAAGGGTTATTCGCAATTAAGCTGTCAAAAGGTTCGCCCGCTAAACCATTACCGACTAATAATAAGCGTAAGTTGTCGAGGTCGTTTAAATAGGCCATTGCTTTAATGACATTTTCAGAGCCTTTATGAGGCCTGTTACTGCCGACACAAAGAATATTAAAATACTTGTCACTAGAGTTAATTTCACTTAAATCCGTAGCTTGCTCTTGATACCAGCCATAATCGTGGCCTTTGTAAATGGTGACCACATTTTTATGCTTGTTTTTACTGATTTTGCTTTTGACATGCTTTTCTACTGATTTAGCAACACAGATCACGCCATCAATACGTGGGTTTAAAATTGAAAAATAATTACTAATATCGGTTTTATACAAACCGCCAGTAGTGCCGCGATAGGCGACCATTTTTGCTTTAGTGCCCATACAAGCAAAAGTGGCATTAGGAATAGTGCGAGATTTTGTCGCATAAACAATATCAATATTCTTTGCTTTAATAACTGCTTTGATTTTTTTGATGGCAGTCAATGACACTTTTTTACCGGGTTTTAAATCGATCACTTCGATATTTTCATCCAAGTAGTGCTGAACATATACGCTGTTTAGATCTGTCATTATAGTAATGTTATGGCCAAGTTTAGCGAGGCCAATATATATTTCAGCTTCTGGCCGGACACTGTTATATGAGCGACCGACATCAGGAATAATTAATAAGTTCATTTACGATAAAGTCTATAAGTGAGTTAATGTTAGGGATTATATCAGGAAAACTAGAGAGGCTAAAAATGCCAGTAGTTTAATTTTTTTCTGATTTTTAAGCTACGAAATATATTTAACGGTTTTTGTTTTTTGTGCTGTTTGCCATTTTTCAGTGTGGTCTCAACTGCAGCTAAAATACGCTGAGCGGATAAACCATCTTTATAGGGGTGTAGATCTTGCGCATATTCAGCTATATGTTTTAACAAAGCTGCACTTGGATTTAATGCGGCGCTCATTGCAGCATCTAATGCCTGGGCTTGTTGTATATCAATCAAATAATCGCCTGGTTCGCTGTTGTTTAAGGTCACAATTGCTTTCCCTAATAACGCAAATTCGCCGATCACCGATGATGTATCCGAGACCATAATGTCAGCGGCCTGTAATAAACCGCTAATATCAGCGGTTTCGATAATTTGACAATAATCACCTACCAGCGCTTGATATTGTTTAATCCAATCTTTATCCATTTTAGGATGAAACTTTATTAACCAATGATACTTATCAGCTTCAATCAGCCGCTTTATTTCAGGTAATAAAGCAGGAGCTGCCGTTAACGATGGTGAAAAGGTCGGGGCAAATAAAATAACCGGCTTGGTTGATTTTTTAAGATAAGGAGAGGTAAAAGCCTTGCTGGTAAAAAGTTTATCTAATTTAGGCCAGCCGGTTTCTATGACATCAAAATAGCCATGTTGCTCTGCTAAGGCATTAAAACGCGAGGTAGTTGCATTCCCATGCGTGCAATACAAATCGAAATAACCACGAATGCCAAAATGACCTTTCTTTTTCCATTCCAAGCCATGAAAAACTTGCACCTTTAAACCGGCAATAAAACTCGGGATTTCATTACCGGGAATAAAACAAGCGTCAGGATGAAAATTTACCGCGTCTTTAACCGTTAATAAGCGTATTTCATCAGGGTGAAACAATGAGTTATTAATTTCACTACCTTCAGAAAACCAAGCAATATCATGCCCTTGTTCGATTATTTCAGCCTGTAGTGGCCGCAATATTTCAAAGGAGTAATTTTGGTTTACGTAAAATAAATATTTCTTGGGCATAAGTGAGCTGACTAGTTATTAGGTGCGTTTGGTTTTAACTATTTCAATAATTTCAGTGGTTGATACTGAGGGCGTTCTTGGTAAATAAATTACTTCACAAATATTTTTTAGATGATCGAATTTCCCTTGCCAATCATCGCCCATTACTAAAATGTCAGCATTATAATATTTAATATAATGTTCTTTCAGCTCAAGCGATTCTTCAACAAAAACTTCATCAACACAGCGTAAAGATCTAAGGATATGCATGCGGTCATTTTCTTCATAAATAGGAAAACGACCTTTTTTAGACATGTTTAAATCATCGGATGAAACACCAACAATAAGGTGGTCACCATGTAATTTTGCCCGTTCTAAAATATTTACATGACCCACATGAAATACATCAAATGTGCCAAAGGTGATAACTCTCATAATATTGCCTTTTTAATTACCAGCGGTAAGTGACGGTAGCTTGAGTGAAGCTGTCATCAAACGCGGTATTACCTAAATATAAATCATAATCAATAAAATGCTGATTCACTACTTGGCTATAAGTCATTTGATATTCATGAATTACTTTATAATCATCGAACGATGATGGATCATATTTCGAGGTACGATAATTAAGTGTTAAACGACCTGAATTAACAAAATCTATGTAGTACTTTATGTTAGCAGCATAACCGCCTTGGCCATCGCTAGGGTGTTTATTATCGCCCCACCAGTGTCCCATTTTATGTTTGTTGTTAGCATAACCTTCTTTATAAAGGCCGTGCACATACCAAGCGGTTTGATATTTTGTATATTCTAAATAAAGTGACTGATTATAAGGTAGATAAGGGAAAAATAAGCCGTAGTGATAAGCCTGATTACTAAAGCTGGTATTAGAAAAGTTGCCAGTGTCTTCACCGCCATATTCTAATGAAAGAGTAAAAGGAATATCGAATAGTTGGCTGTCAAATTTGGTGATAATAGAGGCTTGCTGATTGCCGACTTCTTTATCACAATCTTGTAATGTCGACTCTCCGCCACAATTATCGCTACCTACGGGGTCAATAACTGCTTGCCAAAGCTCACTTAAACCAACACTACGCTGGCCACCACCAAACATAAAGGTGCGATTACCACCAAGGGTAAAACCTTCAAATGGTTGAATCGACATTGACATGGTTAAATAACCGGGTTTGCCAGAGAAATATTCGTCGCCATATTTAATGCCGTCCATCTTATCTAATAAGGCGACTGACATTTGGTATTGAATATTCCAATCGGTTAATAAAGCAGAATTACTAATAGTAATATTAAAAGGCGTTTCGGCTTGAGTGGATTTTAATATTGCTGACTCATGATGAGGCGACAGCCAATGTTCGCGATAACCAAGATCGACTTGAAAGACATCCCAGCCAAAAGATGCAAAAGTATTACTTAAAATAGGTTCGCCGCCCTGATAGTAGCGACCTCCGCCATTAAAAATAAGATGATTGTTCGCTTGCCAAAAGCTATTAACGGAAAAAGCGTAATGGCTATTAAGTTGCTGGCCGCGTTTATTGTTTAAGGTTTTTTCGGTATCAGATGATAACGATAAACTTGCCGCGGCATGGGTAACACTGCGGTTTTTTTTATAGCGTTTTAGGTATTCATTAATCCGATGAAATAAGCCCGGATGACTATCGGAGATTTTGTTTAAATATTTTAATACCGTCGCTGCATGATAAGGCTTAGATAACACTGGCATCTTTGCAACGGTTGCTAATTTTTCAAGTTCAAGCTCGATAAGGGGATCAGTTTGCAGCGGTAAATAAGGAGAAACACCATTTGCATTAGCAGGGTGAATACAGCACAAGTAAAAAATAACAAGTGAAAACTTGTTTTTTAATAAAGAATTAAAAAGCATGATGTTCTTATATTGAGAAGAAGTTAATTAAGCCCAAGAGCCAGCTTTACGTTTTTTGCCAACAAAACGAGGAATGACAACACCTAAGAGAAAACCAAAACCTAAAACCATGGCGCCATTAAAAAACCATTGCGTTAATATTTCTTGGTCTTGGTGTTTTAATTTACTCTTAACGTCAGTTAATTCAGCTTTAAGGGTGGTAACTTGTTTGGTTAATACACTGTTAGCTTGGGTTACTTGGTTAAGTTCACCATTGGCTTGTGATAACAGGTTTTCAGTATTTACTAGCGTTTCGTTATGCTCTGCTAATTTACTATTTAGTTCAGCGATAACATTTCTTAAACTTGGTGAGCGTGAAATGTATTTATTTTCAATCCAGGTTTTACGATCTTTAGGATCTATGATTTCACTAAATTCATTACTTTCATTGCCGGTAAGCACAATTTCAGCGCCTGCGTTAATAGTGCCAAGAATGCGATAATTTTTCCCTGCGCCAGCATGCATATAAACAAATAAGTCGTCACTGATAAAAGCGCTTTGTTTGGATTCTTCTTGGGCGAAAGGAGAAAAAGAGAGGGATAATCCGATGAATAGCAAAAAAACTTTAACAGCGCGCATTTATTGACCATATATTTTTGTTAAATAATATGTGCAAAATAGTATGGTTTTGTCGGGTGGATCGCAAGTATAACTTTGCATTAGCGGCTAATATTGTTAATTTTTTATCGTGATTAGCTACGAATATTATCTGCGTTAAGGTAATATCAATTTATCAGTGTTTTTCCCAGCAATTAGATTTTTAAAACAATTATTATGGCAACAGAGATTGAACTCAAGTATTTAGTCGTTAATAACGGCGTTGAAAACAAAATAACAACGTTATTAAATGAGCAAGGTGTGTCATATAGTTATGATAAAAATAGCTTGTCGAATCGTTATTTTGACACCCAAAAACTGGCTTTTCGACAGCATGATTTTGGCTTACGCGTGCGGGCAAAAAACGAGCAGCGTGAGCAAACAATCAAAACGGCTGGCCAAGTTATTGGTGGTTTACATAAACGGCCAGAATATAATATTGATATCCAAGATAACTTTCCCAATTTAGCGTTATTTCCCAAAGAAATTTGGCCTGCAGGTATTCATTTACCAAGCTGGCAAAATGATCTGGTGGTGTTATTTAGTACTGATTTTGAACGCCATACTTGGACAATTCAATTTCAAACAAGTGAAATTGAACTAGCCTTTGATCTTGGGAATATTTGCTCTTCAGGACGAACGACAGATATTTGTGAAATAGAATTAGAGCTGTTAACCGGTAATGAGTCAGACCTTTTTGATTTAGCTGCGCTGTTGATGTCGACTTTATTAATGCGGCCAGGCACGCAAAGTAAAGCTGCCCGAGGCTACTTTTTATGGCATAACGAACCGGTGAGTGAGATAGCTGAATTTCCTTTTATTCCTCTTACTGGTAAAGACAGCTTAGCGCTAGCATTTATTGATGGTACAACCTTTTCGTTAACCCATTTACATAAAGTAATTGAGCAGTATTTTTCAAACCCAAGTTTGCATAACTTAAGTTTGATTAATCATGCGCTGTTATTAATTCGCCATGGCTTTTGGCTTTTTGATACGGTTATTCCTGATGAAATGGCGAATATTCGCAAAGAAATTTCTCATTTTCTTAAAATGCTGGCTTGGCAAAATAATGCTAAAAATTTACATGAACTTATTACTAAATCGAGTTCGTATCGAAAAAAAATAGAATACAATCAGCAATTAGTTAGTCAGTTAAAATTAGAAAAAAGACGCTTTCCATCGAGTGAGCAAGTGTTTGAAATGCTGCAATCCACCCGATTTAATCAGTTACAGCTTTCATTACTGAAACTGATCTTAGCTGGCAAAGAGTCTTTATTAGTCAATCATACTGAACAGCCTTCATTCTTTCGATTTTGTTCAAGTAAGTTAGAAAGCAGTTTACGCGATATCGAAGAAGAAATGCCGCTTGATAGTAATTTATCGGCTGAGCAATATTTAGCGCAAAAAAGAACACTCAACAGAAGTTTATTAACGGGCAGTTGGTGCGGGCAAATATTTGATGATAAAGCGCGAGCTGATTATCGTGCGCCTTGGTTTGACATTATGCATGGCATTACCGAACTTGAAACCTTAACTATGTTAAGAGAGCAGCTTTTACAGCTACAAGCCGTTGAGCGAGTGTCGGATCAAACGCAAAAGCCGGAAAAGTTATTGATTTGGTTAGATTGTAAAATTGAAAACTTATTACATGCGCTTGATGCATCACGCCAAATGGCGTTGCAAGTTCCGCCGTATTGGCGAGCTTAGTGATTCAGATTATTAGTTGATAGCTGATTACTGACAAATGTTTAGCTGATTAAATATTTGTCTTGCTACCGCCAGCGCTTAATTTAGCGGTAGGATATTTAGGCGCTATCAATCACATAGGTGATTAATTCTTCCATCAGTTTTTTCTTTATTTCAAGTTGTTGATCGGGTGTTAGTTGATACTTTTCAGCAAGCTCAACATAATCTTGCTCAGAAAGACTCACCGTTAATCGCGGACGTTTTGGCCTTTTATTTGTTGTTAACCCAAGAATATCTCTAATTTGATCGGAAGGGCTCATGCCAGCTTCTAGCGCTTCACGTCGAATTGCCATTTGAATTTTTTCGTCCATATCAAAAGCAACTTGTGTCGCTTTTGCCGCTTTAACCGATGATTGCCATTTTTCAGGGATTGTTCTAGCCATGTTAACTTCCTGGGTACATATCAACAATGTCGGTTAAAGGTCTAAATAAGGTTAAAAATACATCGGTGTCACCATCAGACCACACTTCAACATCAATTCCTCTGTCTTCATCTTGGTCGTAAAGCGTATAGAGTTCAAACTGCTCACCAGCCTCTTTACCTTCATAGGCTGAAAGGGCAGTAGTGCGATGATCTTTTCTGTGAAAATATCCTACTTGGGCAAAGGCGTGTTGTTGATAAAGCTCACTGCTCCAACCTTGAGTTTTAGCATTGTCAGCAAGCTTGGTTAACTGAGCTTGCATATCTTGTTCAAATATTTGTGCAAAACTAGCTAAATCAAATAAACTTTCAACATCATGATGTTCAATTTTTAAGGCAAACTTTAAATAACTAACATCGTCTTCTTCTAGTGATAAAAATAATTCGATATTATTTTCACCCGTTAATGTCCACTCGGTTTGCGTTTTATGTTCATATTCATAGCTATTAACGGCAGTAACTTGAAATTGTTGAGCGCGTAAGTTTTCAGGTAAACCAAAGCTATCACTTAATACAATGATATCGCCAGTGGTTAGATCTTTAGCTGAGGAGAGCTGCCGGGCTTGTTCTTTTTCGCCAAACATTTTTTTAAAAAAACTCATTGATGGGATCCCTTAACTGTTACTGCTGATTTAGCTATATTTATAACGCAAGCAGCGACTACTAATTGCTCAGTAGTCGCTGTTTATCATTGCTGAGCAATTATTTTTTTTTCGCTTTTAAGCGTTCTAATACTGAATTAGCGCTCGCGTCTGCTTGGCCAATGCCAGCTTCTTTTAACTTAGCTTCTAATGAATTATCAGAATTTTCTGACTCAAGCACTTCTGCGGCTTTCATTTGATCATCAAACTTCTGCTGCTTAGCTTTAATACGCTCTAATGAATCTTTTGCATTCAGTAGTTTAGAATTACTTGATGAAAAGTTATCTGTGATCGCTGATGTCGCTTTTTGCACACTTTCTGTGGTTTTCACCATAGACAATTGACGCTTGTACTCACCAATTTGGCGCTCACTTTTCTTGACTAATTCTTTTAAACGTTCGGCATTACCGGCAAAGCTATCTAATGCTTGTTGTTGAGTAACTAATTCACCTTCAAGCGCGGCAATTTTTTCTGCCACGGCCAGGGCTAAGGTTTCATCGCCTTTATCTAATGCTTGATTGACATAACCTTCATGCTCAGTCACTTCACGTTTAATACGGTCAACATCACGGCTGGCTGCCATTTGCTGCGCCATTACGCCAGTTAAGTCACGCTTGGCTTTGGTTAAGTGGTTTTCAGCGTCACGAATTTCTTGTTCAAAAATACGGGTGGCGTTGGAATCAACAATTGCTTCGCCAACTTCCGTTGCGCCACCACGGATTGCGGTCATAATTTTTTTAAAAATACTCATAATGTACTCCAGATGGACGAATTAGATTAAATATTCACTCATGTCATCGATCACTTCGATGGCATTATTGTTTAAAACGGTTACTTCATGCTCAATATCGTGATATGACGAGTTAATTGAAAGCGCGCCAAAAATCACGTATTTATCACCTATTTTTGAAAATGATGATAACGGCATTGGAATGTTCATTTCTAACATGCTTTCGTGCATATCATTTAAGCATTCCGGCTTTACTTCATCACTGCCCCAAAGGTAAGTAATGCAAAGAATTTGGTCATCAGTTACCGATAAGAAAATAGGTAACTCTTCTCTGTCGATAATTGAAATTTGTAAGACATCAACTTCACCTGAAATCGGTTGGCAATCAAAAACCAATCCTGTATCTGAATTGTCAGCCAGTGCGTTGAAGTGATCAGCTATCTTATGAATATTCATGTTCTTCCTCATGTTGATAAGTAGCAAGATTATTGGCTCAACGAGTGAGTTATAATCTTTTTTCTGAAGACATATTATGTCAGCAGGGTTAAATGTACCACCATGACATAATATGTCAACTACCAATGGTTAATTATTTTTATTAATTTGCAAATAAGCGTTATTTAAACCTTGTTGTTCTCGCCAAGCTTGCTGATGTAACTGATAGATAGCATGGCTGCCAAGGTAATTAATTGGAATAGCGTCGCTGCCTTGATAAAAATTGTCAGGGAAATGAAAAGCGGCGTTAATTAAATCGAGTGTTAACCAATGGGTTTTAACCGGCAGCTTGCTTAGCTGCTTTAGCCTAGTGGCAGGACTTGCTCCCATTTTACTGGCAATTGTCCAGCCCCATTCACCAAAACTGGGTACATTATCGTGATATTGCTCAACCGCATTAAAGTCGGCGGCAGCAAGTGTTTTTGCGACTGCGATAAAAGCGTCTTTAGCATGATAAGGACTGGTTGATTGAATACCAATTAAGCCATCACCGGCTAATAATGTTTTTAAGCGAGCGTAAAAATTAACGGAATAAAGCTTATTTAAATCAGGGTGGCTAGGGTCGGGTAAATCGACAATAATGGCATCAAACATTTGCCCTGATTTGATTAATTCATCAATGGCGATAAAGGCGTCTGCAACAATAATATTGGCGCGTTGATCAACTAAACTGTTGTGTGTCAGCTGCGCTATTTTTTGTGAAAACTTATCGCTTAAGTGGTTTTTTGGATGGGAAAATAAATCGATTAATTCAGCATCTAGATCAATTAAGGTAACGCTTTTCGGTTGCCAATTTAGAACATTTCTTAGCGCTAAACCGTCACCGCCACCAATAATTAACACATTCTCTTGGCGAGCTGAGCCCGCTAATACTGGCGTGACTAAATAGTCGTGATAGATAAACTCATCGCTGGAAGAAAACTGTAAGCGGCCATTTAAATAAAAGTTGATAACAGAAGGGTTGAGATCACCCATATTACGTTCGGTAAAGGTTAGCTGTTGGTAGCGCGTTTTTTCGCTATGCACCACTTTGTCTAGGTACAACATGTTGCTCATTTGATTAAGCCATAAGTTACCTTGTAAAAATATCACGACAATAAAAATGGCTAAAACGCCATGCAGCGCCACTAACGTTTTACGCCATTTTAACTGCGGCCAAAAACGATATAAAAATACGCCGCCGGCGACTAAATTTAAACTGGCGGTTAAAGCTGAGGCTTTGCTGATATCAATACTGAGTAAAAATACCACCCAAATAGCTGCGCCAATGCCAGCGCCAACATAATCAGCGCCATACATAGTGCCTAAGTTATTTTCTAAATGCTTTTCATGCACTATTTCTCGAACGCGGGCAATTAACGGGATTTCCATGCCAATAAAAAAACCCAAAGCTAAACCAAAAAAATAGGGCGAATTAATCGCTAAAAAACTGAGTTGTTTAAAGATGCCGCCTTTGGGCATAACATCAGGGGGCAAGGAGAAGGTTTCAGCAATCATTTGTGGTAATAATTGGGTAATAGCAATTAAGCCGCCAATTAGCATAATTGCTGTGGTACCTAAAAGCGCAATAATCAGCTCTAACCAGATAAAGCCATTAAACGCACATTGGATTTTACGAGCTGCAAAAGCGCCGATTCCCATCGCGACGATCATTAAACCGATCATGGCATAAATGGTACTTTCCATCACGCCAAGCACACGGCCAGCGTAATGAGAAAGTAAGTATTCATAAATCAAACCACAGCCGGCAAGCACCGCCATGGTCAGAATTAAAATAGTGTCGTCAATTAGCGTACGACGCAGTTTGCTCATATTATTTTTATACCCTAAGCCGACTTAATAAATTTTCAGTAATGTGATGAAAAATAGATTAAGCCATTAAAGCCATTAAGATCAGGGCAATAGAAATACTGATCGCCATTTCAATCGCGGCCACACCAATATTATGTTGTTGGTCTACTTCTTCAACTAAGTTGATGCCAAATAACACGATACGTTTGGCGATATTGGTTAATAAAGCGACTAACAAGGTCATTACTAAACCGAACACTAACCAAGCTAATAAATTATGGATTAAAGTATCTGGGCTATAAGTGAAAAAGTGACTAGCGGCGGTGATCGCTAATGCGGTGCTGATCACTTGGCCGGCGTAACGCAATGCAAGTGCCACTTGACCGTTTTCGAATGCTTCTTGCATGCAATCATCTTGGTTGTTATTGGCATACTGTTTTTCTTTGATACGAGTCACAATCACTAACATTGCTTGGGCGACAATAAAGCCACTGGCAATGGCAATGAAAGTGCTCGCGTCTAAGCCATTAACCCATAATAATACCGCTCGAATAATAATCGCAGTGGCAATTACCCCTGCAGCATCAACAATACCGACACTAATATTCTTTTGTTTTATTAGTGCGGTTTTATCGAGTTTTTGTAGCGCGATCCGATCGTGAATAACGCGGCCAATTTTAATCAGTACTAAGCCAAAAATACCGTAAGCTGACATCCCGACCGCTTCCATTAAATAACTGTCAGCATTTTCGCCGGTAATAGCCCCTGTTAAAACAATACCTAAAGCAGCAATGCTGCCGGCAACGCTAATACCAAAAGCAAAGTTATCTTCTTTTGATAGTTCATCGGTGGTGTTTACCTTGGCAGAAAGGCCGGAGATAAATCGCATCGCCCCTAATAAAGCGATAGCAATGGTTAAGTCGATGATTAAATAAATCAGTAAATCTTGGGTCAGGCCGGTTATTTCAATTATGTTATTCATGTCTTTATCCTAAAATTTATTTGCCACGAGAAAAGCCACGAGAGGTCGTGGTACTGCTATTTCTAAAGCTTGAATTGTTTGAGCCAGATTTTTTATAACTGCTATAGCTACTTTTATTGCTCGTGGTTTTATTAAACTTATTCGCGCTACTTTGTGCTTGTTGGCTTTTGCCTGACAAACTTGACGAGCCGGTTCTATTTTTACTGTAGGCGCTGGTAAATTTTTGCCCGCGCTGAGAAAATGATTTCTGCGTTCGCGTTTCAATTTGTGTTTGTTTATTTAATTGCGACGGTGAACTATAACGTTTACGACCATAGTCATGATAATAACTGTAATTTCTTGAGCGGCCCCAATCACTATACGAATGTCGACGCGAACCAAAAACATCACCCATCATTGAATACATGCCATACCATGCCCAAAACGACATACCGTTACTGCCGGTTTGCCAATTACCATAATTAGGGTTACCAATTAGCTGTTCACCCACACCAAAGTCTTGAGCATTATTGGCTTGCATACTTTGCGACTTTGACACTGAGTTAATTCTTGGTAGCACGCCATCTGACATATCGGCTAAAACATTTAACGGATCACTTAACGCGTCAGAATATAAAATTGGGTCGGCAGCTTGATACAAGTTTATTGCTTCTTCATACAAGGCTTGATTAGAAGCAAACATTTGCGGATTGGTTTTTATCGTTTTTAGTCGGTCAACTAAGGCTATAAACATTGGCCCCTGTTTTGTCGCGTCTTTTTTAAATTCGTCAATTAATACGCTTAATTCAGGTTTTATCGCCCGAACTTTATTCGCATATTCATTAATCAATTTAGCGTTACGGATTTCACCAGCAGCGAGTGCATCACCGAGGGCATTAATACGCATTTCGGTTACTGGTATTTGTTGGGCTATTTGTTCTTTAACGGGATCTGAACATGCTGTTAATAGCATGGCAATCACAATAAAAAACATCCGAGAAAATGGCATTCCGTGTTCCTATTTTCAAAAATGCAGGCAAGGTGGTTATTTTTAACATTCGAGACATAATATGTCTATTGATTTTTATTTACAGTGGCTAATAATTATCGCTTGATTCAAGCGCAGCAGTGCATAAATATTTCAAATTAGTACTAGCCTCAATTTATCTACCAAACAAAGATAAATATAAAAAAGACCTTGCAAGATAATAGCTAGGCATTAACAATCGCTAGAAGCTAGAAGCTAGAAGCTAGAAGCTAGAAGCTAGAAGCTAGAAGCTAGAAGCTAGAAGCTAGAAGCTAGAA
>JBPOFN010000058.1:0-20970 GCA_051251725.1 Thalassotalea sp.
AATCCGCCTTGCTATACACAAAAATTTCGTTATCGAGTGACCTTCAACCTAAATTCAACTTGCTGATTTTTAATAAGTATTTGAATTATTTATAAAAAAGCATAAACGACACTTCTTATCCAGACCTCAGGTTAGGTAATATAAAGCGGATAACGACAAATTTATCGCGTCGATTTATGAATAACCAAACCGTGATTAGTTTATACCTTTGCTAACTGTAAGGTTTTGACTACTGCGTTGATGGCGAAATAAGTGAGCTGACCGTTTACATAACATAACAATATTAAGCTTGGTGTGGCGTAATTTCTAATGCTCGCGACAAGTTATGATGCCATTGAGGGGATTGTATTCTAGATGAAGTTTTTACTGTGGTGATAATGCATTGTTAGTCCCTTTGCTGTTAACAAAACATCAAAATAACTAACAAGCAAAAGGTCAGCAAGAAAATAACAAAAAAACACAGCACGGATATTACGCCGTACTGTTTAGTTCAACTACCTGTTCGATTTTTTGCTAATTATTTATCAGAGGGTAATGATTGTTTGTTTAGCTCTACAGCCCCTGTTAACAAAATAATATCGTCGTTGAGCTTAGCACTCGATACCTTTCCTGCAGCAGCACTGAAAATTGGGTTTTGTGTCTCGGCGTAAGCCTGTCTCATTAATTGCCATAGATTGTTTTTAGCGATAATTTGTTGGTACGGCCATTGTGCTTCTCGTCCGGCATAATTAGCGAGGACTGTTAAGCCATCAAGGATTGAACCCGCATTATCGCCTTGGTAAGTATAAATATTTTCTAACGTCGCATGTTCAGCGAGGCGGGCGGCTTTAAGAAACCCTTGCAGATTAAATATCGAATAACTCAGCGACTTTGTCCGCGCCACTTCTTTTGTTTGAATGCCAGCAGTGTTAATTTGCTTACTGGTGCGGCTTTTAATGTCTTTAATAAGCTTAGTCATCATCTCGCACTGGCCGGTAAATAATGCGTACGACATCAGCTGGGCATCATAAAAAGTACCATGGTTATTGTCGGTTTGGCCGGCTAATATTGCCATTGTATCTGAGGTTAGCCAGTGCAAATAATCGCTGAACCATGTTCGAGTGCCGGCAACCATTTCAGAGGAGATCATTGCTTCACGTTTTAACAATAAAATTGCATCAATCAGTTCGATAAAAAGGCTGGTTCTGATGATCCCAAATGGACGACCCAAAGAGTGCCCAGGTATACCTTGGCCAAATTTCAAATGCGGATTCATACGGGTTTTTGGGTTAATAAACCAAGTATTAATTAATAATTCAGCATGTTTTGCATAGCGATCATCTTGGCTAAAAAAAGCGGCTAAGGCTAATGTTTTCACATCTTTAACAAAGGCTCTTATGCGAGTGACGTCAAAATTATTGGCATTGACCTCTGGATTAACATGTCCGTCTTTACGGACATAAGGTAAAGATTTATCGGTCTCGTTTGGCCACCAATAAGTGCCAATAGTCATATAATCTTGTTTATTACCGCTTGGCGGCGTGGTGCTTTTGTCTGTAACGGAATATGGCCCTGTGGCTAATGCGTTATTAGCGGTAATGATTAACGCATTTTTTGCTGGGAGAAAGCGCGGATCATGTTGTTGCAAAGCTTGTTTAACCGCGTCTAAGTCGTTAATGCGCCAGTATAAGGTTTTATTTTCTAATGGCGTTAAACAGGTGGTTTTATTTACTTCAGCGGCGCTGACTAGCTTAGAGCATGAAAAAATAGTTAGGGTGATAATCATTAGTTGGGTAGTGAAACGAGCGCGTTTTGTCTTAGGACGTCGGCCAAGCCTAGGTGATTTAAATATTAGCATTTGAGGTTTCTTTTTATCGCTATAAAAAAGGCTTGAACCAAGGAGAGAGATTGGCTCAAGCCTGACACTTATTTAACTTAATTAGCAGTGTGATAGCGGACTAAGTTAAAAGTAAAGTTCGGGTTTGCTATTTAATGTTTGAATATTAGTTTTTTTTATCAATTCGAATATAAACCCCTTTAATATTCTGAGTTCTAAATTCAATCGTAGTTGCTTTATTACCACGTTGATATTCAATTGACGCCACACCACTGGCCATTTCAATAATGCTACTTCTGCTCGGCGTACCGTAATGTTCTAATAATTGGCCGTGACCTTCTAAATTAGAAAAGTAAGCGCGCTCAGCATAATCGAGTACGCGATTACCATTTTTATCTAGCGCTTCGGCTGTGATCAATACATTACCATTTGCTAATGCTTTTTCGGTTAATGAAATATGATGATACTTTTCATGTTTACCAATCAAATAGGTAATGGTTAAATCATCTGTCGCAACCACTTTGTGATCACTATAGCCAGTCACAGTTAACTGATTTTCACCATTAACAAAGGGCACTTGCCAAACTAAGCCTCCGGCAGGGAAAATAGTTTTGTCATTGACTTTTTTACCTAAAGATTTGCCATCAATAAATAGCTCTGCTTGTTGGGTATTACAATAAACGTTAATGTCTCTGCCTTCTTTAGGACCGTTACGGTGGGTCCATGTTTTAGACTCAATATAACAAAAAGGTTCTTTGCTCCAGTAGCTCTTAAAAACATAATAAGCGTCTTTAGGTTTGCCTGATGCATCAACTAAACCTTTTTGATTCATAAAAGGAATTGGATTTAATGGACGTAGTGGTGTGCCAAAATCTTTAAATGCCCATTGTGCATTACCAGCAAAATGCGGTGTGCTTTCTGACGCCCTCAAATGCCAATCGAATAAATCGACCATATAATTTTCATTCCAATCAGAGTCTTTGGCAACACTTTTTACAATCGCTTGATTCATCGCTTCGCTGACTGAAACTTGTCCGTCTTTAATGCCGGTTGCACTGATTGGGTTTTCTGTATGGCGACCAACATGGCTAGAGCCGCCATATTCCATATGTAAAAAAGTAGGGTACTTTTTCATTGATGTAGTTAATGCTTCTTCATATTGATTATAAGCCCCACCATACCAACCAGCCCAAATTGAAGGGGAAAAGGCATCAACTAAGTCGGCACTTGGGTAATATTTTCTGATCGTGGTTAAACGCGTCGGGTCTAAGTTTTTGACAATTTTATTTAACTTAGTAAGGTAAGGCATGATTACCTCGTCACTTCCGCCACCGGCAAAATCTTCTTCCCAGTATATTTCATTTCCTAATGACCAAAAGGCAATACTTGGGTGATTGATGTTTTGTTTGATTTGAGCACGCAATAATCGTTCAGTGTTATCTTCCCATTCTTTGCCGCCTTTACCGCCACGACACCAAGGTAATTCATCCCATAAGACTAAGCCTAACTCATCAGCTGCTTTATAAATTTCAGGATCTTGCGGGTAGTGAGCTAAACGGACAAAGTTAGCGCCCATGTCTTTAATTTGCTTCATATCTTTACGATGTTGCTCGTTTGATAAAGCAGCGCCAAGCCCTGCATGTTCTTCATGGCGATGAGTGCCTCGAATAAGCACTGCTTTGTCGTTAATATAAAAACCCTTGTTCGGTCTCATTTCAAACCAGCGGTAGCCTAATTTATTGTGGGTTGTTTGTTGCAGTTTATTATTTTTGAATAATTGGACTTTTACTTGGTATAAGTTTGGCTGCTCAGGTGACCATAATTGTGGCGCTGATAAACGATTGAAATTAACCGTATGTTCTTGACCGTTACTTAACTTTGTTTCTTGCTGTTCAATAACTTCATTGTTAGGTGCATATAAGGTTGATATAACTTTATAGTCATCACTGTTAGCTTTGATATTCGTGCTTAATTTAAGCGAAGTGTCCGCACTTTTTGCCGATACTTTTGGCGTATTGATCACGACATTGTTTAAGTAGACTTCAGGATATTGCTTAAGCCAAACATCACGTGTAATGCCGCCATGTAAGAAAAAGTCAGCTTTTTGTGAAGGGATTAAATTTCTATTATAGGCATTAGAAACTTTCACTAATATTTCATTTTCACCGTGGTGAATAAACTCGGAAATATTAAATTCAAACGCTAAGTAGCCACCAATATGTTCACCAACAAAATTGCCATTAACATAAACTTGGGTTTCAAAGTTAGCCCCTTCAAAAAATAACACGGTATTTTTAAAGTCGTTTTTGTTTAAGGTTAATTGACGTTTATACCAACTTGCACTTCTTCGGTAGCCAGGCACACTATCAACAGTGTCGGTTTTATTCCATGAATGCGGTAAAGAAACGGCTTGCCAGTTAGTGGCATTTTTTACTTCAGTTAGATTCTCTAAATCAGCTTCTAGATAGTGCCAATTATTATTAATAACTTGTTCTTGAGCTAAGCCATTTTCATCGCTTATAGGTGAAGCTTGTAGGCTTTGCTGCCAACCTAATAAGAGGCACAGCCATAACATAGGTACACATAGTTTTATATTGCTAGGTGCTATTTTCATATTTTTCATCGTTTAAAGACCCTTGGTTGATTACCTAATTAAATCGGTAAACTGGTAATGCCAATTTATATTTCATTAACGCAGAAGTCAAGCAGTAATCTCGGCTTAATTACAGTGCTTTCCTTTAATAATAGGCGGTGAATAAGCCTTTTTAGCGCGAGTTATTATATTGTAGACGTTAAATAACAGTCATTGTATTTTTGTTTTGGTAAGGCCGCTTGTCCTTGTCGTGTGCGGGGATGGTGCATGAATGAATAACGTTATAGCTTGAAATGTAATCTAGTAATGGCGATTAGGGCAATAGAATTGTTTTATTAGTGGCTAAGACGCTACCGTTTAGTTGTCATAGGTTAAGGCAAACTTACTTTATTAATCTGATCTGAAATGTTTTTTATTACCAATAGCAGCAAAGGGGGAGAGCGGTAAGCTGGTAAGCAATTAGTGATGCGCGTATGCCGGCGGATTAATTTCAAAGACTTTTCTATTATCAATATTCAAAAATTGGAGGTCAGCGCTAAAGTGCTGATTAAAAATTTCATCAAAACTGCCATCAGCAATCATAATATTGAGCCCTTTTAATATTCTTTGGGCGAGTTCAGGCTTTTTCGGATTAATAAAAAAATAAACAGGTAAGGGGACTTTCAGTAGTATTGACTCTTCAATATGCAAACTAGGGTATTCAACCCTGCGCAGTTGGTATTCATTTATTATTTCATTAACCCCGCGTGGTAAAAAATCAAAACGCTGTTTTACTAACATTTTAAACAAGCTTTCGTATTTTGAACTCTTGATCACCTTAAAGCCAGCTTGTTCAAAAATTTGGGTGATTGCCCAAATATGACCAGAGCCTAGATGTAATTTTTTTAACTGTTCGATGGTGGAAATTGCAGAAAACTCTTGTTGCTGCTCTTTTCTAATCATTAAAACCCGCATGCCCATCAGGCCTTTTAATAGCGGTACTTTGATCGGAATAAGTTCTTGTTCCCAACTTTCGCGGGTGGCTGCATAAATTACATCACCGTAGTTTTCTTTTATAATTAGTGACTTAGCTCTTTCTTCATTCATTTCTAAGGTAAAGTTTATGATTGCTGGTGGGTATTGCGGTTCGGTTTTTACCAGCGCGGCTCTTAATAACTCAATAGCATAATCACTACGATTGTCATTTTTCGATAAAGGTCTATTGATTAACACCACTTCTGCCGACCAGCAAAGCGGTGAAATAAACGCAAATGTCAGAATAACGTAGGCTAATACTTTTATCATTATAACTCGCTATAATATTGGTAAGGCCACTTGACAGTAATGTTATTTAAGTTGTAGTATGGCAATATGTGTGGATAGTTGTCAATAATGTTGTTAATACCAGAGTATAGCAAAAGGTATGAAGAGCAAAGGAAATAGAAAATGTGTGAAGGTTTAAAGAAATTAGATCAGGCTTATTTAACCGAAGTTTTGCAGCAAGGCGAAAGCAGCCAAGTTATCTTACCATCGTATGATCGCAATGATGTCGGTATTGGGATTGTTCATTTAGGTTTAGGTGCTTTTCACCGTTCACACCAAGCAATGTACACAGAGCAAGTTTTAAATCATGAAGGTGGTGGGAATTGGGGTATTTGCGGTGTCAGTTTTCGCAATGAAACCTTACAAACGCAAATGAATGCCCAAGATTGCTTGTACACCATGGCAATTTTAGATGTTGAAGACAGTTTTCAAGTCGTTGGCGCAATTAAAGAAGTGTTGGTAGTAAAAACACAAACCCAAGCAGTACTAGCTAGAATGGCTGCCAGCACCACTAAACTTGTCTCATTAACGGTAACTGAAAAAGGTTATTGTTTAAACGCTGACGGTAAGCTTGATGAGACACTACCTGAAATTATCCATGATTTATCAACGCCGCAAAGCCCAACTTCAGCTATTGGTTTGTTAGTGTCAGCGCTTCATACGCGTTTTAACAAGGGTATTAAACCTTTTAATGTGATCGCTTGTGACAACTTACCTGATAATGGCCGTAAGTTAAAATCTGCGGTAATTCAGTTTGCTGCTCAATTATCACAAGATTTAGCTCAGTGGATTGAACAAGAAATTCAATTTCCAAATACCATGGTTGATAGCATTACGCCAAAAACAGAAGCCGCCACTGTAGATCTAGTACACAGTAAATTAGGTATTAAAGATTCAGCTCCAGTACAAAGAGAGCAGTTTGCACAGTGGGTTATTGAAGACTGTCCTAATATGGAACGCCCAGCGTGGGAGAAAGTAGGGGTTGTTTTTACTAATAATGTTGAATCGTTTGAAGATGCAAAGCTTAGAATATTAAATGGCTTACATTCAGCGCTGGCTTATATTGGCCAACTTAATGGTTATGAAAGTGTTTATGAAGCGATATCTGATCAAAACATTAAAGATTTTCTAGTTAAGCTTGTTGATAGTGAAATTATTCCAACCATTGCAGCGCCAAGTGGCTTAAATTTACACGACTATTCTCGTGCCATTATCGCGCGTTTTGAAAACCCGAAAATTAAACATCTGCTTAGCCAAATTGCTTGTGACGGCTCGATTAAAATTCCGGTGCGCACTTTAGCGCCACTGGCGGCTAATCTTAAGCATAATCGCAGCGTTGAATTATTGTCAGTTGTTGTTGCCGCTTGGCTTCATTTTATTCGTAACAGCGTTTTAAATGAACAACAAATCAACGATCCACTAGCGAAAGAGCTAAGCAATGCAATAATAAAGCATAACCTTACTGGCCAGTTAAATGTTAAAGAATTTATCAAGTTACCAGGTTTAGTCCCAGAAGAGTTAAGTGCCAACGAGAGCTTTTTAATGAGTGTTGAAACGGCTTATCAAGCAGATAATGCGTTATTTGGCCAAAAATAATCAGTTGTTTTCATTAACAGATAAAAATTATTGTTGAGGATAAAATGAATAATAAACAAGCACCTTATAAAATGCACCCTGACCGTTTGTTCAGTAGTGATAGTAAAGAACGAGAAATTAGTCGTTTATTGTATAACAGCGTAAAAGATTTACCGATTATCAGCCCGCATGGTCATACCGACCCTAGCTGGTTTGCTAATAACAATAATTTTACCAATGCGACTGAATTATTGATTATTCCTGATCATTACGTTTTTCGTATGCTTTATAGCCAAGGTGTTAGTTTAGATGAAATTGGTCTTGCACGTGTTGACGGCAGTACCACCGATGTTGATTATTTGGCAGTGTGGAAGCTATTTGCTAAAAATTATTATCTGTTTCATGGTACGCCATCAAGAATGTGGATGGATTATGTTTTTTGTGAAGTGTTTGGTTTCGACGTTGTATTAAATGAAGGTAACGCGGAATTCTTTTACGAAACCATTAACAAAGCGTTGGCAACTGATGCTTTTCGTCCAAGAGAATTATTAAAACATTTTAATATTGAATTACTTGCCACTACCGAAGGCGCTACTGACTCTTTACAACACCATAGCAAAATTAAAGCAGACGGCCTCAATAATACCGTTATTACCACGTTTAGACCTGATGATGTTGTTGATCCTCAAATTAGAGGCTTTAGCCAAAACATTGAAAAGTTAAGTGCTTTAACGAATGAAGACACTCATAGCTGGCATGGCTATTTAAACGCTATTCGTAATCGCCGTGAATTTTTCAGACTTCATGGTGCCACTGCCACAGATCACGGTCACGCGACTGCTTTAACCGCTGATTTGTCGCCGGTTGAATGTCAGCGCTTATTTGAAAAAGTTATTACAGGCCAAGCCAGCCCACAAGAGCAAGAGCTATTCAGAGCGCAAATGTTAACTGAAATGGCCGGCATGAGTTTAGAAGACGGCATGGTATTGCAGCTGCATCCTGGTATTCATCGCAATCATAATACCTCGGTATTACAACAGTTTGGTACTGATAAAGGCGGCGATATTCCGGTTAGTGTTGAATATGTTAATAGCCTTAAACCTTTGCTTTCGAAATACGGTAATGAAAGCAAATTACGCATCATTTTATTTACGCTTGATGAAGATAATTATACCCGTGAACTTGCACCGCTTGCGGGACATTACCCTTGTTTAAAACTTGGCCCAGCCTGGTGGTTTAACGACTCACCAGAAGGAATGTTACGTTTTCGTCATCAAGTTACTGAAACTGCTGGTTTTTATAATACTGTTGGTTTTAATGATGATACTCGTGCCTTTTTATCTATTCCTGCTCGCCATGATGTCGCGAGAAGAATTGACTGTCGCTTCTTAGCGCAAATGGTTGCTCAGCATCGCATTTCTGAAACTGCAGCCTTTACCATCGCCCATGACTTGTCATACCGATTAGCCAAAGAAGGTTACCAAAATAGCCTAGGATAAATAATACAAGTTACATAGCTAAATCATTGTCGCTGTGTAATTTACTAAATAAAAACGATAGTCATAAAAATAATATCGGTTATGGGGAGTTTCAAGTGAAAAAATTGATCTTAATGTTTACCAGCGTCGCACTGTGTTTTGCTATCGCTGGCTGCAACAAAAAAGAGAGTGTTACTACCTTGCGTATTGGCCACTCATTAGATGTTGAGCACAGCGTTCATAAAGCAATGGAGCATATGGCGAAACAGCTGGCGCTTTATTCTAACAATACCATGGAAATTAAAATTTACCCGAATGCCCAATTAGGCGGCGAGCGTGAAATGGTGGAGTTGCTGCAAATTGGTAGTTTAGCACTGACCAAAGTATCAGCGGCGACGATTGAAGGTTTTGTGCCTGAAATGAAGCTTTATGGCGTGCCATACCTTTTTAAGAATAAAGCGCATAAATGGCAAGTACTTAACAGCGATGTTGGTCAAGAACTGTTAGCGTTAACTAAAAAAGCGCATTTAGTCGGTTTAGGTTATTACGATGCCGGCAGTCGCAGTTTTTATATGACTGAGGATAAAGTGCAATCTCCGGCTGATTTGGTTGGCCGTAAAATTCGTGTTATGCAAAGCCCAAGCGCAGTAAAAATGGTGCAATCTTTTGGCGGGGCCGCAACGCCGATATCATTTGGTGAATTATATGCCGCGTTACAGCAAGGTGTCGTTGATGGCGCTGAAAATAATCCGCCGTCGTTTTACCTTTCACGTCATTATGAAATTTCTAAATATTATGTTTTAGACGAACATACTTCGATTCCTGATGTCATTATTGCCAGTAAACATGTGATGTCGACACTAAATAAACAACAAAAAACTTGGCTGCAAATGGCGGTGAATGACTCTATTGAATTACAAAAAGCGCTATGGCTTGCCTTAGAAGAAAAATCATTAGCGGAAGTAAAAAAATACGGTGTGGAAGTAATTTACCCTGATAAACAACCTTTTATAGATGCGTTAGCACCATTATATCAAAGCCTTAACGGCACTGTTGTCGGTGAGTACTTAAACAAGGTTAAGCAAATAAAAGTACCGGGAGAAAACAATGAATAAGCTTTATTTAAGTATTATCACGGCCCTTAAATATTTAGTGATATTTTTGTCTACGGCCATTGTGTTAGTGGTAACACTGCAAGTGTTTTCCCGCTTTGTATTAAATTCCCCCAGTTCAATTACCGAAGAGTTAGCGCGCTTTCTTCTTATTTGGATTGGCTTATTTGGTGGTGCTTACGGCTACCACACCAATGCACATTTAGGCTTAGACATTGTGACTAACCGTTTTAATGAACAGTTACAACGTTGGGTTAGTGTTGGTTCACATTTATTAATTGCCGGTTTCGCGATTTTTGTCATGATCATGGGCGGAGTTTCTTTAGTGTTATTAACGTTTGATCCTCCACAAATATCGGCGGCACTTGAAATTAAAATGGGCTATATCTACAGCGCTGTGCCTATCTCAGGGATGCTGTTTGTTTATATTGCCCTGATGAAAATATCAGCGTTAATTTGTGATTTCTCACCGACTAAGAAGGCGGCATAATTATGGAATTTTCAGGTCTTATTTTACTTGTCGTATTTTTCTTTTTATTGGTAATGAATATTCCAATTTCATTTAGTATTGGTATTGCCACTTTTGCGACCATGCTCTACAGCATTGATTTAATGCCAGCAGCAACCACCATAGCGCAAAGACTAGCCGGCGGTATTAACAGTTTTGCTTTACTCGCTATTCCATTTTTTGTCTTATCTGGCCTTATTATGGGACAAGGCGGTATTGCTAAGCGGCTGATTGAATGTGCGATGGCATTAATCGGTATGTTACCTGGTGGTCTTGCCCTTGTTAACGTGCTTTCTTGTACACTCTTTGGCGCAATTTCAGGCTCAGCGGTCGCGGCAACTAGTGCGATTGGTAGCTTTATGATCCCTGAAATGGAAAAGAAAGGTTACAGCCGTGAATTTAGTGCTGCTGTCACTGGCGCTGCGGCCACTACAGGCATGCTGATACCGCCAAGTAATATCTTAATTATATATGCTATTGCCAGTGGTGGCGTGTCAATTGCTGCGTTATTTGTTGCCGGTTATTTACCCGGTTTATTAGTGGCTTTAGCTTTAATGTTGGTCTGTGCTGGTTATTCAAAATTACATGGTTACCCAACTGAGCCTCGTGTGCCGTTTAAAGTGATGGCGCAAAAAGTACTAGCGGCACTGCCAAGCTTATTCCTTATTTTTATCATTATTGGCGGTATTATTGGCGGAATTTTTACGCCAACTGAAGCCGGTGCGATTGCCGTTATTTATTCGTTACTATTAGCAGTAGTTTTTTACAAAGAAGTTAAGGTAAATCAACTGCCGGCTATTTTATTAAAAGCGGGTGAAACGACGGCAATTGTAATGTTATTGATTGGCGCATCGTCAGCAATGTCTTGGATTTTATCTTACGAAAACATTCCTCAAACCATCACTGATTTTTTATTAATGTTAAGCGATAACCCGTTATTGATCTTGTTAATTATTAACTTAACTTTATTAGTGGTTGGGGCTTTTATGGATATGACGCCAGCGGTGCTTATTTTTACGCCAATATTTTTACCTGTTGCGGTTGAGCTAGGTATGTCGCCGTTACACTTTGGTATTATGATCGTACTTAACTTATCTATCGGGCTTTGTTCACCACCGGTGGGCTCAGTGTTGTTTGTTAGTTGCGCTGTTGCTAAAACCACGATAGGCAAAATTATTCGTCCGTTAATGCCTCTGTATATCGCAATGTTTTGTATCTTGATGTTGGTGACTTATGTGCCTGCGATCAGTGAATTTTTCCCTAAATTTTTCGGTTTATATTAGGGGCTGTTGATCTTTGTTTATAATTTCAGCTGAGAGAAAAAATTGTCTTAGGTAAGGCAGAAATAACGAGATTTAGCGATCTAAACGAATTGTTTCTAACGTAACATAAGACAATTTTGGCCTCAGCCCGAAGGGCAATGGCTATTTTCCCCCTAACCACATTAGAATTCGTTTATTTACGACCAAATGGATGTGGAAGGTAGAGCGACGTTGAACCAAAGCCGAGAGGGTCTAAATCGAACTCATTCTGCTTTGTTAATGAATAAAACAGCCTGTTGCTCAAAAATAATACAAAGCTCAACAGACCCTAATGCAGTAGCAATTAATTCGTTGGTGATTAATTGCTTCATTAAATAAGAGTATTTTATGATTTATATAGTGATGGGTGTCAGTGGTTGTGGTAAATCTACTGTCGGGAGCCTTTTAGCAGAACGTTTATCTTTACCATTTTATGATGCTGACGATTATCATCCGCCTAAGAACATTGAAAAAATGTCAAAGGGCACACCGTTAACTGATGATGATAGAAAGCCTTGGTTAACTTTATTAGCTGATCATATTATTCAGTGGCAAGCAGATGGTGGCGCGGTTTTAGCGTGTTCTGCTTTAAAGCAAATTTATCGCGATTTATTAAGCTCTACCACTGAAGGTGTTGTACAATTTGTCTATCTTAAAGGCGATCAAGCAACACTCGCTAGTCGTTTACGTAATAGAGATGCTCATTTTATGCCAGACTCACTGCTTAAAAGTCAGCTAGAGACACTTGAGCCACCCAAAGATGCGATCACCGTGTCACTTAATAACGCTGTTGACGATATTATTTCAGATATTTTAAAGGTAATTAACTAATGACTTATCCTATTCACCATGTTGATACTCAAAAGACCATTTCTGATGATGAATTAAAAACCATCATTGATGACTTTATTGAACAAAAAGCACGTAGCGCTAAAAAGATTTTAATATTACCGCCTGATATCACCCGTTTTTATTCAAAAGCTGGGTTTATTTCTACTTATCTTTATCAGCAGTTAAAAGACCAAGCAGATATTTTCTTTTTACCTGCATTAGGTACACATGAGCCGATGTCAGCGGGTGAAATCGACAGTATGTTTGGCACTGAGATCCCAAAAGAACGTTTTCTGCCGCACTTTTGGCGTACTGACGTTGAAGTACTTGGCGAGATCAGTAAAGAGCGAATGGCTGAGTTATCTGAAGATAAATTAGATTGCACCATGGAAGTGGCGGTTAATAAGTTATTGTTAGATAAGTCATGGGATCTTATTATTTCAGTTGGTCAAATTGTCCCGCATGAAGTGATTGGCATGGCTAACTATACTAAAAATATTTTAGTCGGTACGGGCGGCGAAGATACTATTCATAAATCTCATTATTTAGGTGCTGTCTATGGTATGGAACGTATTATGGGCAGGACATACACACCGGTAAGACAAGCGCTAAATGAAGGTTTCGATCAGTTTTTACGTCACTTACCGATAGAGTTTATTTTAACGGTGTTAGGTAAAAAGAATGATAAATTAGCGCTGCAAGGGGTTTATTGCGGTAATCAAGATGCTACCTATGAAGCGGCTTGTGAATTAAGTCAGCAATTAAATTTAAACTTATTAGAAAAACCGATTAAAAAAGCGATTGTTTATTTAGAACCTGCGGAATTTAAAACGACTTGGTTAGGTAATAAAGCCATTTATCGTACGCGTATGGCGATGGCCGATGCGGGTGAATTAATTATTTTAGCGCCAGCTTTACATGGTTTTGGTGAAGACGCGGGCATTGATAAGTTAATTCGTAAGTTCGGTTATAAAACAACTGACGAAACCTTAGTCGCGGTACAAAATAATCCTGAGTTAGCGAGTAACTTGTCGGCTGCAGCTCATTTAATTCACGGTACGAGTGATAAACGTTTTAACATTACTTATTGCCCCGGTGACGGCGTTAGTAAAGAAGAGATAGAATCAGTAAATTACCAGTATTGTCATTATGATGACATGGTGAAACAGTACCCGATTGAAAGCCTGAAAAATGGTTGGAATACTTTGGCAAACGGTGAAGAAATTTTTTATGTCAGTAATCCTGCTTTAGGTTTATGGGCAACGGAAGAAAATTTTAACCGTTAGATATTTTTACTCGCTAAAACAGCGTAATAGTGAGTAAACGAGTAGTACATTAAGTTTGAGTGGTTGTAGTATGCAAACTAAAATAGAAAATTCTCACATACATTTAGACATTGTCGGCGGCATAGCGGGTGACATGTTTATTAGTGCGATGTTAGATACCTTTACGTTTTTACAAACGGAAGTTTTTTTAGCGATTAAGCAGGTTTTACCTGAAAATATCGGCACGCCAGTTTTATCTAAAGAGGTAAATTCAGGTATTAGCGGTTTAACCTTTAAATTAAAACTCGATGGCGCGGACAATACGGTAGCCGTTCCTCATGCTAAGATGCATGCTACTCACTCTCACCAGCACGAACACTCTCATACAGACAGCCATGATCATACAGAAAACCATAGTCACCCACATGAGCATGATCATCATCAACACAAGCATAACTACAACCATGATCATCAAGATGACAATTCCCATGACCACGAGCACGACCATGTTCATAGCCACAGCCATGAAACCACTTATCGCTATTTATGTCAGTTAATACAATCTAGTAAGCTCAGCGCTGAAGTTGCAAATGTGGCCATTGAAATTTTAACAATTATTGCGCATGCGGAAGCTAAAATTCATGATAAAATACTCGATGATGTGCATTTTCATGAATTAGCCGATTGGGACTCTTTAATGGATGTGGTTGCAGCGGCCGTTATTTTACATGCGTTATCAGCAAGTACGTGGAGTTCATCAAAATTGCCCTTAGGCGGCGGCTTTGTTAATACTCAGCATGGTTTGATCCCGGTACCCGCGCCAGCAACGGCTGAAATTTTGTTAGGTTTTGAATTCTTTGACGACAATATAAAAGGCGAGCGTATTACCCCAACCGGCGCTGCCATTCTTAAATATTTATACAATCGCGGTTTATTAACCAATGTGCCGCAAAGTCAATTAGTCGCCACAGGTTATGGCCTCGGCACTAAAGTATTTCCGGGCATGCCAAATATTTTACGGGCCATGCATTTTAATAAAAATATTCAAAAACATAGCCAGCAAGATACCGTAGTGATCATTGAATTTGATATTGATGATATGACCGGTGAAGAACTCGGCTTAGCACTTGATTTATTAAGAGCTCAACAAGGTGTTATTGATGTAACAGCGCAAAGTGCACGGGGTAAGAAAAACCGTGCGGTTGAATTAATACGCATACTTGCTGCGAGCGCAGAATATCAAGATGTTATCGATAGCTGTTTTAATCAAACCACCACGATTGGTTTACGTTATCGTTTTGAAACTCGTCGTCATTTACCTAGAACGCAGAAAAGCATTGATGGTCATCAATTTAAAAGTGTGCAGCGGCCAAATGGCGAGGTTACACATAAAATAGAACATGATGAGTTAACCGAGCTTACTACATTAAATGAGCGTAGGGCGGTTAAAGGGGCTATTGAGCATTCCTTGACTAAGAGGAAGACATAATGAACAGACAAAAGGTTAATAAACTGATCCACTTTTTCGATCAGTTTGAGCAATTCTCTATTGCTGTTAGTGGCGGCATTGACAGTATGTTACTTGCTTATATTGCTAGCCGGTTTTCAACCGCTAAGGTGAAAGTTGTGCACGCCTTCTCACCAGCAGTACCTGAGTCAGCGTTAGTACGAGTAAAAGAGCATGCAAAAACCTATCACTGGGATTTGTTAGTGATTGATGCGAAAGAATTTGAAGATGCTAATTATTTAAATAACCCGGTTAATCGCTGTTACTTTTGTAAAAGTAATTTGTATACCCGTGTAGCGCAACATAGCCAAGGGGCTATTTTCTCTGGTACAAACCTTGATGATCTTGGTGATTTTAGGCCTGGTTTAGAAGCGGCAGTTGAGCTTAATGTGATTCATCCGTATGTTGAAACTAAGATCAGCAAAAAAGACATTTATCAAATAGCCGAATTTTATGGGTTAACAGAATTACATTCGTTACCAGCCCAGCCTTGTTTAGCCAGCAGGGTTGAAACCGGCATTAAAATTAAATCTGACGATATGGTTTTTATCGATAAAGTTGAAGAAAAAGTTCGTCATTTTTTACCAAAACTAAAAAATATCCGTTGTCGTATTTCTCATCAAGGGATTTTTGTTGAAGTTGACCGTTTACCTGAAAACAAGGCATTTGAAAGCTTGTCTGAGCGCTTAAGCCAATTCTGCTCAGAGCAAGGCAGAATTTTTTCAGGAATGAAAGTTTATCAAAAAGGCTCGGCCTTTCTTAATGGTATTAGTCATGGATAACTTTATTTGGGACAAAGACCGTAAGTCTCGCACCGGTGTTGCCGAAGCCGTATTTTGCTCACATAAAAGTGATAGCGACTTACAAGCGATTATTCGTTTTAGCTTATCAAACCCCAGCGCCGTACTTTTGACCCGTTTATCAACCCCGCAATACATGGCTTTACCGGCTGAGCTGCAAGCAGCCCTTGATTATGATGATTGTTCACAAACTGGCATTCTCAATGGGGCAAACATTAATCATGGTGAAGCGTTAATTACTACTCATGATATTTGTATTGTCACTGCCGGCACTTCTGATCTTAGCGTCGCCACTGAAGCAAAACGCACCTTAGCTTTTAATGGCATTGAAGCACCAATTTTTTCGGATCTTGGTGTTGCTGGCCTGTGGCGATTAATGGAAAAAATAGACGAAATACGAGAATACAAAATTATCATTGCCTTAGCTGGCATGGAAGGAGCGCTTTTTAGTGTGCTTGCCGGTCTTGTTCGATCGCCAATTATTGCGGTGCCTACATCGGTTGGTTATGGCGTTTCAGCGGCAGGGAAAACGGCGCTAGAAAGTGCTCTGGCTTCCTGCTCGCCTGGTATTTTAACCGTCAATATCGATAACGGTTTTGGCGCTGCCAATGCCGCCTTGAAAATTATTAATCAATTTAGCGAAGTGAAATAACTATGATTGAAGAAAGCCTTTTTAGTGTAATTGCCCTTGGCATGATGTTTGGCATTATCCATGCGTTTGATGCCGACCATATTATGGCGATGGCAACTTTTTCAGACCAACAAACGAAAAGAAAACATATTCTGACTTATGCCTTTAAATGGGGCTTAGGACATGGCGGAATTTTGTTGGTTTTAGGTTTGTTATTGGCTTTTATTGGCTTTAAATTACCTGAATGGTTTGTACATTATTCTGAAATGTTAGTTGGGGTGGTACTTATTTATTTAGGCAGTAAACTGATACTGCTTTTACATAATAAAAATATTATCGATCTTGATTCGGCGGCGCCGAAACTTGCAAAACCACTGAAAGGTCATGATCATACACCTTTGTTTATTGGTATGTTACATGGTGTTGCTGGCAGCGCGCCGTTATTAGCCTTATTACCTAATATGCATGAAAGCCAATTTTTATTACATATCGCTTTATTTTCAACCGGGTGTTTAGTGGGGATGTTCTGTTTTGGATTAGTGTTTGGCGCTTATCAAACACATATAAAAAGCATTAAACACTTTAAATGTAACGTCGCGAATTTATTAACGCGCTTGTTAGGTGTTAGCTCAATTAGCTTAGGCGCTTTTTGGCTATTGAATTAGCTTAGTTATTTAGTTAGTTAAATAGTTACGCTAAGGCGCTAAGACATTAATTTAAGTAAAGCCGAACACTGTTAGTGCTCGGCTTTATATTTTCATTGCCGTGGATTAATATAATTCGCTGTAATGGTTTTCATCTCATTACGATAAACTCTTATTCTGCCCAAGCCTCAAGCCTCAAGCCTCAAGACTCAAGACTCAGAGGAGCAACTACACTTATTGCACCTTGCACGACATAACAAATTAGCAATAAGTTTAGTAAAAACTTTACTGTCAAAATCAAAAGTTTGTTAAAGTAACGAATATATAAATTTGCCCATGTTATTTATCGTTCTAGCCATTAAAACTTAAGCTAGCAGCTGAAGTGATCGCTACGCCGAAACTTACCTTAAGCCTTAACTTATAAGAAGTTAAATAACAGTTACCCCGAAGTGAGAGAATAATGGAATTTAATTTTGTCCAGTTAGCCGAACTAGTCATTGTTTTTATGTTTTTGGTCGCGATAGTGAGTTTTTTTCTTGCGAAGAAAAAATCTAATTCGCCAATTAAAGCCGCGTTAATGGGCTTTGTTTTTTCGATAGTGCCAGTGATGGGAATTGCCTATCTTATTTACTTATATTCGCGTGATGATATTACTGAGTCGAAGACTTCAACACAGTAACAAAGAGCTCCTGAATAAATGAATAAATGAATAAAGCCTTAAGCCACTTATATCAGTGGCTTAAGTTATCAATGTTATTGCTAGTTTTTTGTGGTTAATTGCCAAGTACGCACCCAATCAATTTTCATGGTATTGATTGAATCATTTAATAAATCACTTTTATTCGCTAAGCCGCCAACCCAAGTAGAGTCTTGTGTCCATAAATCCCAAATCAGGTGCTGTGATAACGTAAAAGCTTGTTTGGTTTTTACATGGCCGGCTGGCTCGCCGTTTAAATAAAACTGCACATTATGCGCATCTTGCCACCAAGCGCCAACAACGTGATAGGCTTCATTCCATTTAACAGCTTTTAAGGTATTCGAGGCTGATAAATTCCTGTTGTCATAATTGCCTTTATTGCGCTCAGTGACACCATCTTTAACGACAAAGTATTGCGAGTGCATTTTCCAAGGTTATGAATTTTTAAGCGAAGCCATTGATGGTTTTGAATTATTTTCAATAATGTCAATTTCATCGCGATCATTAATGTCGCCATTGTTCAGCCAGAAAGTATTATAAGCAGAGATATGGGCAGTTTTTATTCGGCTTTCAGTATACATTGGAAACTTTATTTTAGCTTTAGACATTACTCTGGAAGTTTCAAACCATTGTTTTTCGCTGCTCTGATCTAACGTTGCTTTTATCCATAAATAGCCATTATCAACACCTGAGTTTTTGTTCAGCATATTGACGGGGGTATTGCCATAATTCCAATTACTTTTGAGCCACTTACTACTATCCCACTGGTGAAATTCATCAGAGAGTTTGTCTACTTTTTGCCACTGCATATTAGCTGGCGTGGTATCGTTAAAAGAGACAAACGACGGCATTGCGGCATCCGCCTGATTTACATCAATTGTAGCAGCAGCTAAAGCTGGCATTGAAGTGATAGCAGAAACTAAAAACATTCCTGAAAGTGATACGTTAGATTTTTTCATTACTTTGACCGTTTATTATTTCAATTATTATTGTATACAAATAACAAAATTCAATACAAGGGTTGCTCTTGTTAACTTACCGATTTAGCCATTAAAGGTGTAAGTAGGTATGTCGGTAGTTGTTAAAACTGGCCTTTTTAGGGGGGTGTCACAAGTTGTTTTAGTATCAGAATTTACTACCTGAACTTAGTGTCAGAACTTACTACCAGAACTTAGTAGGAGAAATTTAGCGTTAGCGCTTAACGACAAAAATTGAGTCCGAAGATTAAGCGCCGAACTAAAACCCGAACTAAGACCCGAACTAAGACCAGAATAAGACCCGTATTAAGAAAGAGCGTTAGTAAAAGGGGGCAAGTAAAGCTAGCTGTGTTTTGGTAAATGGCTTGGTAAATAGGTTGCTAAGCGGTAGGGGATCTGATGATTTATGACAAATGTGTTCATGCCAATACAGTTAATGCCAGCTACGAGGCAACTGGCATTAACTACATTTATCAGAACAAGCAGCTTATTGCTTTTTATCGGCCGCTTGTTGCGCTGCTAATTTAGCTTTTTTATCTGCTTTTCGCGCCGCTAAAGTAGTTGCTGCTTCTGCGCCAACATGCACTTCACCGCGAAGTTTGGCAAGCTCCATTTGTTTTTCTCGTTCAGCGTATCGAGCGCGCTGCTCTTCAGAGGTTGAATCAAAACAATGGTGACAACTTACGCCTTTGGTGTATTGCTGTTTTTCTTTATCTTCTTCTAAAATGGGCATTCTACAGGCATGACACTGGTCATATTTACCTGCTTGTAACTGATGATCTACAGTTACTCTGTCATCAAAAACAAAACATTCACCTTGCCATAGGGTTTCTGCTTCTGGCACTTCTTCTAAATATTTTAAGATGCCGCCTTCAAGGTGATAAACCTCATCAAAGCCTTGCTCTTTCATGTAAGCGGTTGATTTTTCACAGCGAATACCACCAGTACAAAACATGGCGACTTTTTTCTGTTTGCTCGGATCCATATTTTCTTTCACGTAAGCTGGAAATTCACGGAAAGTTTTAGTGTTGGGATCAACGGCGTTTTTAAAAGTGCCAATTTGAACTTCATAATCATTGCGGGTATCAACTAACACCACATCAGGGTCGGAAATTAAGGCATTCCAATCTTGTGGTTTTACATAAGTGCCAACCGTATGGCGCGGATCAATGCCTTCTACGCCCATGGTAACAATTTCTTTTTTGAGTTTTACTTTCGAACGTTTGAACGGCTTTTCTTCCGTGCTTGATTCTTTCGAGGAAATATCAGCTAACCGTTGATCAAGCTTGAACCAGGCATATAAGTTATCGATAGCTTGGCGAGAGCCTGCGACTGTACCGTTAATGCCTTCATGGGCTAAAAGTAGCGTGCCATAGATTTTATTTTTTTCCATTACGGCAAGAAGTGGTTCGCGGATATTTTCGAAATTTTCAAGTGCAACAAATTTGTACATTGCACAAACAATATAAGTAGACATAAAAGTTAATTTTCCTGCTAACTGGAACGTAAAACCAGTGCGTTAATGTGTAAAGCTTAGCGGGTAGTAACCTTAATGTTAACCAGACTAGCTAAGCGGTATTCTTTTATTGTTCAAAAGCGTATGAGAGCGTATGAGCTAACTTACTCGGTAAAAGTGAGCGCTGAAATCTGCTTAGATACAAACGCGGCCATTATATAGAAATAGTCATTGTTTGAAAAGTTGCGGTTAATCACCACGAATAATTTAAATTGATTTAGTTGAATTAGATTAGGAGCTAAAGTATTTTATTTGCCAAATAATCTAGATAACCTGAATTCGGTTTAAGCTATTTTACTCAATGATGCTATTTTAGCGCCTATCTGCGTTGTTTTTCCTACCAATAGATAATTGGACTCCCCCACATCCGAAAATGTGGGTAATATAAAAGTTCTCACACAAATATATTAAAAGAGT
>JBPOFN010000059.1:0-20373 GCA_051251725.1 Thalassotalea sp.
GGCTCCTCAACCTGGACTTGAACCAGGGACAAACGGATTAACAGTCCGTTGCTCTACCAACTGAGCTATTGAGGAATAATTGCGAGCTATTCGCTAACGGGGCGGAATATTAAAGACCTGCAGCGATAGTGTCAACACTAAATAATAAAAAAATTGATAAATGTGTTTGTTTGGCTGTTTTAGCATCAATCAGAGTGAAAGATTAGCAAAAACAGCACAACTTTTATCCGCCGATAAATAATGGTCAGTTATTTTTATTTATCCACTAAACCTGTGGGTAACTTTGTGTATTAAGTTGTACAAACTAAGGTAACGCATTAAAAACAGCGCTTGCGATCGAATGGTACTTTTTTAACCTGTTTTTAACTTTTTATTTAAAATCAATCACTTAGTGTTTTGTTGTGAGTTTATATTATCAAATAGACTTTTATTATCACTTTTTATGTTTTTTATAAATTAATCTTAATAACTAACAAGCTATTATTAATAAACAGCAGCACTTAGCTTTTAGCTACTTTTTATTTATTAATTTTGAAATATGATTAGCCGCTAAGCTTTCTATCTTTTACAATACTCGCTTTTACCAAGTGTGCTAAATTTTTAATGTCGACAAATAAAACTAGCCAATCACCTAACTTACTCACAGATCCTGTCTTTAGCACCTTAAAAACTATGACCATACCCATGATCTATGGCATGATTTTATTAATGGCTTTTAATTTAGTTGATACTTTTTTTGTCAGTTTGTTAGGCACTCAACCATTAGCCGCGATCAGTTTTACTTTTCCGATAACCTTTACCGTGATCAGTTTATTTATTGGCCTTGGTATTGGTACCTCAGCAGTGATTTCAAGATTACTTGGGCAAGGGAATATTGAACTTGCCAAGTGTTCAGCTACGACCGCACTGTATTTATCAAGTGCTATTGTTGGCATTGTCGCGCTTGTTGGGTATTTATTAACCGATCCTATTTTTAGGCTATTAGGCGCAAGTGACGCTTTATTACCCTTAATCCATGACTATATGGATATTTGGTATTTAGGTTGTATTACGTTGATGGGACCAATGATTGGTAATGCTATTTTACGTGCCTCTGGTGATACAAAAACACCGAGTATTATTATGGGCTTAGCTGGATTGATTAATGCGATTTTAGATCCTATTTTGATTTTTGGCCTAGGACCAATTCCTGAACTTGGTATGCAAGGCGCGGCGATAGCAACGGTTATTTCATGGCTATTTGGTACCGCTTTAGTTATCTATATTCTGATTTATAAAAAGCAGCTAATCCATCCGAAACCGCCTAAATTAGCCCCCTTTATTCGCGCTTGTAAATCAATTCTCAATATTGGGTTGCCCGCAGCAGGAGCGCATATTTTAACACCTATAGCATCAGCGGTATTAACGGCAATTGCCGCCCGCTTTGGCGACTCGGCAGTAGCGGCCTTTGGTGTTGGCTCTCGTTTGGAGTCGATTGCTTGTTTAGTTATTCTTGCAATGTCGATGACACTACCGGCATTTATTGGCCAGAATTATGGCGCTGGCAATATGGAACGTGTTCGGCAAGCTTATAATACCTCGATTAAATTTGTACTTTATTGGCAGGTATTGATTTATTTTGTCCTTGTATTTACAGCACCTTATATTGCTTCTGCTTTTGCAGAAGAGGAACAAGTTAGAGAAACCATCATTTTATTTATTTGGATCTTACCGTTAGCTTATGGTTTGCAAGGCGTTATTATTTTGACCAATTCTTCACTAAATGCTTTACATCAACCTATGTCTGCTTTGGCATTGAGTATTGTTAGGTTGTTTGTTTGTTATGTACCTTTAGCTTATTTAGGTAGTGTCCTTTATGGTTTAGAAGGCTTTTTTATTGGCGCCGCGATTGGTAATCTATTAATGGCCGTTATTTCTTATCGATATTTTGAAAAACAATTTATCGAAAGCGCAGCTTTGGAAGTAAATTAGTGAAAAACATAGAGTTAGTTTCCGAGTACACGCCTAGTGGCGATCAACCAACAGCCATAGCTAAGCTACTAGAAGGTATTGAAGCCGGGTTAGCGCATCAAACGTTGTTAGGGGTAACTGGCTCAGGTAAAACCTATACCGTAGCGAATGTTATTGAAACCTTAAATCGACCAACCATGATACTGGCGCCAAATAAAACATTAGCGGCGCAGCTCTATGGTGAAATGAAAGAGTTCTTTCCTAATAATGCTGTTGAATATTTTGTTTCTTATTATGATTATTATCAACCAGAAGCTTATGTACCTACTACGGATACTTTTATCGAAAAAGATGCCTCAATTAATGATCATATTGAGCAAATGCGGTTATCGGCAACCAAAGCATTATTAGAACGCCGTGATGTTATTATTATTGCTTCAGTATCTGCAATTTATGGCTTGGGTGATCCAGACTCTTACCTAAAAATGATGCTGCATTTAAGGCAAGGGGACATTATTAACCAACGTGATATTTTAAGGCGCTTAGCTGAGCTGCAATATAAACGTAATGATGTTGCGTTTCAGCGAGCAACATATCGAGTTCGTGGTGATGTCATTGATATATTTCCTGCTGAATCCGATAGGTTAGCACTTCGTGTTGAGCTTTTTGATGAAGAAATTGAACGCTTAAGTGAGTTTGACCCACTGACCGGACAAGCAGAAAGAAACTTAGCGCGAGTAACTGTCTATCCTAAAACGCATTACGCAACACCAAGATCCCGAATTGTTGCCGCGATAGACAGCATAAAAATTGAATTAAAAGAACGCTCAGAACAGCTTCGAACGAATAATCTATTGGTTGAAGAACAGCGCATTGTACAGCGTACCCAGTTTGATATTGAAATGATGAGTGAACTGGGTTACTGCTCAGGGATTGAAAACTATTCTCGCTATTTATCAGGCCGAACCTCAGGTGAAGCGCCGCCAACATTATTTGATTATTTACCTGATGATGGTTTGTTAATTATTGATGAGTCTCATGTCACTATTCCACAAATTGGTGCTATGTACAAAGGGGACAGATCGCGAAAAGAAAACTTGGTTCAATTTGGTTTTCGATTACCATCAGCCTTAGATAATCGGCCATTAAAATTTGATGAATTTGAAGCCTTAGCGCCGCAAACTATTTATGTCTCAGCGACACCCAGTCAATATGAATTAGATAAGTCAGGTGATGATGTTGCTGAGCAAGTGGTTAGACCGACAGGTTTGTTAGACCCTATAATCGAAGTGCGGCCAGTAGATACTCAAGTTGACGATTTATTATCTGAAATTCGTATTAAAGTTGCCGCGGGTGAAAGAGTTTTAGCGACGACATTAACTAAACGTATGGCGGAAGATTTAGCTGATTATTTGGATGACCATGGGGTTAAATGTCGTTACCTACATTCGGATATCGATACGGTTGAACGAATGGAAATTATCCGTGACTTACGTTTGGGTAAATTTGATGTTTTAATTGGTATTAACCTATTACGCGAAGGTTTAGATATGCCAGAAGTTTCTTTAGTTGCCATACTTGATGCTGATAAAGAAGGCTTTTTACGATCAGAGCGTAGTTTAATACAAACGATTGGCCGCGCTGCACGTAATATTAATGGCCGGGCAATATTATATGCCGGTAAAATTACCCGCTCGATGAAAAAAGCCATTGATGAAACCGAGCGACGCCGAGCAAAGCAACATCAATATAATCTCGATAATGGCATCACACCACGAGGTGTTATTCGTAAGATCACGGATGTTATGGATGTTGGTGACTTTACTACTAATAAAGCATTAAATGATAAACGAGTGGCTGAACCTAATGCGTCATATGAAGTTTTATCGGTTGCTGAAATCGATAAAAAAGTGAAAGAGTTAGAACAACAAATGTTTGAACATGCAAAGAATTTAGAGTTTGAACAGGCGGCATCTGTTAGGGATGATATTGCTAAATTAAGAGAGCAACAGTTGTTAAAAGTTTAGGCGAGAAAACAAGAAGTTTATTAACGAGAGATTTAATTATCTCGAGTATTACTATGACAGTGAATACTATTCAGCGATTAATAAACTTCTTTTTAATACTATTTTATTTAACTTAATTACTTTAACTCCATCATAGAGTGTACATTTAAAATATGTGCAATTGCTTCTTCACTACATTTTCCTAAGTTACTTACCTCTTCAATTATTGTGTCTTGTATATCAACAGGTAACAACATCAGTTGCTCTAAAAATAAGTGCGCTTGGGCTTCATTGTTACAATCAATCAGCTCTTTAAGACGACGAGCATGATTTGTCCATATTGAACTCATATATTCCCCCGTATCGTTATTAAGCTAGTTAAGTCTAGTTAAGGTTTCAGCAGCGGTATATATTGTTTCGATATTAAAAAATAATATTAGAAACACTAAAATATAAAGAAAATGTAAGCTATTAATTTTGCATAAGAATGCTATTTCTGGGGACAAATTTAGGCATAAAAAAACACAGCATGAGCTGTGTTTTTTTAAATGTAGAATAATGATTACTCTTCTTGATCTCTTGGGCTAATACTTGCCGCATGATGACCTTTAGGACCTTCATCTAGCTCGTAATTGACATCTTGACCGGCTTTCAGTGTTCGATACCCATCCATTTGTATCGTTGAGTAATGAGCGAAGATATCTTCACCGCCGTCCTCTGGACGAATAAAACCAAAACCTTTTGCATTATTGAACCATTTAACTGTACCGTGCGCCATACTGCTACTTCCTTATCTATATCCATCAGTAATTATGCTATCAGAGCATAAGGTGCGTATAAAAAATGTACGCAAGTAAAATCCTAGATAATAAAAAAAAATAGTCAAGTAAAAAAATAAGTATATTTTTGTTTTTTACCACAAATCTTCTTAAATTTTACCTGCAAAAACTTTGAGATAACGCTACTATAAACTTATGAGCATTAAGAACGTATCGACTGATCATCAGGAAGCTAGTGATGTTTCAGTTAAGAATAAAATTCAACCGCCGTCGATGTATAACGTAATATTGTTTAATGATGATTATACGCCGATGGATTTTGTAGTTGATGTATTAGCTAGATTTTTTAATATGGATTCAGATAAAGCAACCGACATAATGTTAATGGTACATTATCAAGGTAAAGCCAAATGTGGAACATTTACTGCAGAGGTAGCAGAGACCAAAGTTAGTCAAGTATTGAATTATGCGTTAGAGCACCAACATCCACTTAAGTGCGATATGGAAAAAGCTTAGTTTCATGGTTTTATGTAAGGAGTAGTCTATGTTAAACAAAGATTTAGAAGTTTCTTTGAACTTAGCATTTCGTCAAGCTAAAGAGTCCCGTCATGAATTTATGACGGTAGAGCATTTGTTATTAGCACTGTTAGATAATCCTTCAGCTACAGATGCGTTATTAGCTTGTGGCGCAGATATGCAAAAATTACGTGCCGAGTTGCATGAATTTTTAATGGACACAACTCCAGTTATCCCTGTTGGTGAAGAGGAAAGAGAAACACAACCAACGTTAGGGTTTCAGCGTGTATTACAGCGAGCAGTATTTCATGTTCAGTCTTCTGGTAAAACCGAAGTTACTGGTTCAAACGTTTTAGTTGCTATTTTTAGTGAACAAGAGTCACAAGCTGCTTATTTCCTGAAAAAATCAGAGATAACACGTTTAGATATTGTTAATTTTATTTCTCATGGCATCAGTAAAACCGCCAGTGGTGAAGATATTGGCCATGATGAACCGCAATTGGAAGCGCCAGAAGAAGAGCCGCGCACGATTGAAAACTTTTCAGTTAATTTAAATGAAGAAGCACGTAAAGGTCGAATTGATCCGTTAATTGGCCGTGAACAAGAATTAGAACGTACATTACAAGTATTAAGCCGTCGTCGTAAAAATAACCCACTATTTGTTGGTGAAGCAGGGGTTGGTAAAACCGCTATTGCAGAAGGTTTAGCTAATTTAATTATCTCTGATGACGCACCTGAATTTATTGCCAATGCTACTATCTATTCCTTGGATATGGGCGCTTTATTAGCCGGTACTAAATATCGCGGTGATTTTGAAAAACGCTTTAAGGGCGTATTAAAAGATTTAGAAAAAGATGAAAATGCGATTTTATTTATTGATGAAATTCATACCATTATTGGTGCTGGTGCCGCTTCAGGTGGCATGATGGATGCGTCAAACCTCATTAAACCATTATTGTCTTCGGGTAAAATGCGTTGTATTGGTTCGACGACTTATCAAGAGTATCAGAGCATCTTTGAAAAAGATCGTGCCTTAGCGAGACGATTCCAAAAAATTGATGTCACCGAGCCAAGTATTGACGATACCACTAAAATCTTGATCGGTTTAAAAGACAAGTATGAAGCGCATCATGGTATTCGCTATACAAACAAAGCGTTGAAAGCGGCAGCACAACTTTCTGCTAAATATATCAATGAACGTTTCTTACCTGATAAAGCGATAGATGTTATCGATGAAGCAGGGGCAAGGCAACAGTTGGTGGCACCGTCAAAGCGTAAAAAAGTTATTAATAATACAGATATTGAAGCTATCGTCGCAAGAATTGCGCGAATTCCTGAAAAATCAGTATCATCGTCTGAAAAAGACAGTTTGAAAACCCTTGATAGAAATCTAAAAATGTTAGTTTTTGGTCAAGACCATGCCGTTGACGAGTTATCTTCTGTGATCAGGCTTTCACGAGCAGGTTTGGGGAATGAAGAAAAACCGGTCGGTTCTTTCTTATTAGCTGGACCAACGGGTGTTGGTAAAACCGAAGTGACTAAGCAACTCGCTAAATTATTGGGTGTTGAGTTTTTACGATTTGATATGTCTGAATACATGGAAAAACATGCTATTAGTCGATTAATTGGTGCTCCTCCTGGTTATGTCGGTTATGAACAAGGTGGTTTGTTAACTGATGCGGTATTAAAACATCCACATGCGGTTGTGTTACTTGATGAAATTGAAAAAGCGCATCAAGATGTGTTTAATATCTTGTTACAAGTCATGGATCACGGCACGCTAACCGACAATAATGGCCGTAAAGCCGATTTTAGAAACATCATCTTAGTATTAACTACCAATGCCGGTGTTGAAGAAACCACTCGTAAATCTATTGGTTTCACGCAACAAGACCATAGTGTTGATGCGATGAATGAAATTAATCGTGTATTTTCACCAGAGTTTAGAAATCGTTTAGATAATATTGTTTGGTTTAATCATTTATCACCGGATGTTATTTCACAGGTTATTGATAAGTTCATTGTTGAATTGCAAGCTCAGTTAGATGATAAAGGTGTCTCGTTAGAATTAACCAAAGATGCGAAAAATTGGTTTGCAGAACATGGTTATGATAAATCTATGGGCGCTCGACCAATGGCTCGGTTAATTCAAGAACAATTGAAAAAACCACTAGCCAGTGAATTATTGTTTGGTGAGTTAACACAAGGTGGCGTAGCAAAAGTCACGGTCAGACAAGGGAAAATTGCGCTTCAGTATGAAAAGAAACGCGAACTTGTTGAGCATTAAGTTAAATAAAAAATTGAAAAAGCCCGTTATGGGCTTTTTTTATGAGGAAAAATAATGAGTTCAGAGAGTATTGTCGGTGAGTTGATCTTAACCTTGCCGGTTGGCAATCAACTTGGTGAAGGCGTGCAGTGGCATATTGAAAGCCAAGCTATTTGGTGGACTGATATTGAAAAGTCTTATTTATATAGCTACCACCTGTTAAAAAACAATGTTGTAAAGCATAAAATGCCGGAGCGTGTTGGCTGTTTTGCTTTTATCGAAAACGATCCGCGTTTATTAGTGGCTTTCGAAAGTGGCTTTGCTTTTTACTCTTATGAAAATAAACAATTAGATTGGATCGATAAACCTGATATTGCTCATGGCCATAATCGCTTTAACGATGGCAGGGTTGATCGCGAAGGAAACTTTTGGGCCGGTACTATGATCCAAGCACCTGATTCTGACAGCACGCCGGCGTCACTTTACCGATTATCGTCTGAGCAACTGATGACAGAAAAGAAAATCAGTGGTATTACCGTTTCAAACGGCTTATGTTTTAGCATCGATGGTAAAACACTTTATCATGCTGATTCACCAAGCCGTGAAATTATGCAATACGAACTCGACTCCAAAGGGCAGCTGAGTAATCCGCGTTTATTTGCCACCACAGCTGAAAATAGTTATCCCGATGGAGCCACCATTGATGCTGATGGTTACCTTTGGAATGCACAATGGGGCGGCAGTCGAGTTGTACGATATGCTTTAGATGGTGAGATTGATTTTATTTTAAATGTACCTGTAACTCAGCCATCTTGTGTTGCTATCGGTGGCCCGAATATGGACTGGTTAATTATTACCAGTGCCAAGCAAGATTTAAGTGCCGAGCATTTAGCTACTGAAGTAAATGCCGGTCACGTATTTATTTATCAGTTAAACAAGATTAAAGGTTTACCTGAAGATAAAGTAAAATTAGATTTAAAGGCTTAGGGTCTGTTGATCTTTGTTTATAATTTAAGCGCAGAGATAAAATTGTCTTAGGTAAGGCAGAAATAACGAGATTTAGCGATATAGTTTTTATATTTGCGTTTTGTCTCGATAATCACAAATATTAATAGTTTCGAGCTTGTCGACTTAGCACTAGACTTCAGCACTTGTAGCTTACAGAACAGAACAGATGCACTGATCGTATAATCTGCGATTGCTAGCAAATCGGTATCTTTAACCTCGAATAGCGTTGATTAATGGTCTTGTTAATGTTTCTCCGCAGCTATTGAAATAAACACAGTCCATTAGTCATTAAGTCGAATAAATGTTATTTCTTGCCTGATTTATCTCTTAGTAGAAGTTGGAAACACCAAGGTATGAAGTTTATAAAAATGAAGTTTAGTAGTGTTCGCGAGTTAATGATTTTTTGTTTGTTGTTCGCGCCATTTATTCAAGCGAAAAGTGAGCCAAGCATAGCAATCAAACCTATCGCTGAAAACGTCTACCAGCATATTTCATATCAATATGTTGAGCCTTATGGGTTAGTTCCTGCCTCTGGCTTAATTGTTATTGATGGCAGTGATGCGCATATTATTGATACGCCTTGGAGTACCGCAGACACATACAAACTTATTGTGTGGCTAGGCGATAAAGGTTTGACGATTAAAAGTGCGATAGCAACCCATTTTCATGATGATGCAAGCAGCGGTATTGAAATTTTTAACCAAGCGAATATTAAGACATATGCGACAGCGTTAACCAACCAACTCCTTACCTCAACCAATAAAACGCCTGCGCATCAATCAATTTTACAGAACCCGTATCAGCTGATTGAGGGCCGTATTGAAGTATTTTATCCTGGCGCAGGGCATAGCCAAGATAATATTGTTGTTTGGTTACCGAAATCAAAAATATTATTTGGTGGTTGTTTTGTTAAAAGTCTTGCCAGTAAAAGCTTAGGCAACATCGGTGATGCAGTGATAAACTCTTGGCCTGCTTCGATTGATAAGGTAATTCAGCGGTATCCACAGTTGAAATTAGTCGTACCAGGCCACGGTAAAGTTGGTGATATAAGTTTGTTAACACATACTCAAAAACTAGCATTGTTGGCGCAGAAACCAGTACAGGAAAAGCATAAATAAGAAGTATTGTGCTCTGTGTAATTCTTTATCTATTGGTATCTAATTAACAAAATAACACCACTTCCTAAGATGTGTTTAACCAAGTTTTATTAATTTTAAAATAAAGAGGTAATAAATAACGTGTTGTATTTAATATTGAAAATAGTAATGTTTGCACTGGCTTACAAATTGTATTTAGTAAAAAAAGAGCCTTATTTTTCGTCGTTACTTTTTAGTATACCTTTGGCTTTGTATGGTTTAGTGTCGGGTAATCCAATATTGGGTGTTTTTATTGGCAGCGCGATATTATTTGCTTTAGCTTTTGTCGCTTTTTGGTTATTGGATAAAGTTCCTAACGGTACACCTCATTACAGTGTTTTAGGTGGGACTTTAGCTATTATTGTTTTTCTAATTTAAACGATAGTATTGATTGATTAAAAGTATATAAGCTTCATTTTCGCTCGTTATTACGATTGTAAATGTTGCTTTTTTCTTTGTTCATCTCTTTGTTTTGCTCAGCACTAACAGACACTTGTGTAAATTTGTCTTTTAAACGTTGACGATAATTTTCTTTTGCTAATTTTTGCATATCTTCGACTGAGTCGCTTTCATCGACAATTTCACGCCCTAATAAAGTTTCAATGGCATCTTCCAAGGTAACAATACCTGCAGTTTGGCCAAATCCATCTTCGACTAAAAATAAATGCTCTTGTCGTTTAATAAACAGATCTAATAGATTAAGCACTGGCAGACTTTCAGAAACACGGTAAATCGGCGACAAAATTGATGCTAACGGTTTGTCACCGTTGCCTTGGCGTTCTTGTTCATATAATTCATTCTTAATAATTACGCCGGTAACTTTATCTATTGAACCATCGAAAGTTGGCATCCGAGTAAAAGTTTTGGTTTGTACTTTGCTTAATGCTTCGCTGATGGTTATTGCTTGTTCAAGAGCATGAACAACCGTCCTCGGGGTTAATATTTGCTGGGTTTTAGCGGTGCGTAACGTTAAAATGTTTTCGACGATAATACTTTCTAAATTGGCGATCGCACCATCTTTATGGCTTAGTGCGGCAATTGCTAAAACTTCTTCACGGCTAATAATATCATCTCTGCCTTGTCCAAAGAGTCGAGTTATTAGAGATGACAGCCACACCAGCGGATAAACCAATTTGATAAGGTATGAAATGGCGTAAGCTGATGGAATAGCTAAAGGCCGCCACAATTTAGCGCCTAAAGTTTTAGGAATAATTTCACTGACATACAAAATAATAAGGGTTAAAAGAAAAGCGATTAAAGTTTCTTTTTGTTCACCAAATATTTTTATTGCTTGTGCGCCAACGCCTGCCGCTCCCATAGTGTGGGCAAAGGTATTTAAGATTAAAATACTGGAAATAGATTGATCAATATTTTCTTTTACTTGTTGTAATTTTTTACCGCTTTGCGGATCTGCTTTTACCGCATTTAAAACAAAGCTTGGCGTGATTGACAATAATACCGCTTCTAGTATTGAGCAAATAAATGAAATACCAATGGCGATTGCGAGATAAATAAAAAGTAAGGTCATAATAAGTATGTAATAACTTTGCTTAAGTGAAGTAAATATAATTAGTCACTGTGTTAATAAAGCACAGGTATCAATCCGATTAGTATTGATAACACTAATAAAAATTCAGAAGAGCTGATTATTTTAAGTATATCTTGTTTTTTCTCAAGTTCGAATAAAGTCTCAAAATGGTTTATTAATACGCCTCAAATGGCTTTAATTGCAAGCCTCAAGCCTCAAGCCTCAAGCCTCAAGCTTTAACTTCAAGCCTCAAGCCTGAAGCATCAGGTAGCTTTAGGTGTAGGTTATAATGTCTAGCGGACGAGTTAACTGTGTGGTTATTTTGAGGCTGAGGTCAATGAATATAACACTAAGACCATTATCTTTGGGCACAAAGACCCGGCAGCTAAAACTAAAAGTGGCTGGTAGCGCCGCTAATACTTAAAGAATTAACGACGCTACCAGCCATTTTAACGACTCGCGATTTAGAATGATCGCAGCTTAATCGGCTAATTCAGCCAAACACATTTCGTCGTAAATTTGTTTAACCCATTTATCAACACGTGCTTCGGTTAATTCAGGCTGACGGTCTTCATCAACACATAAACCGATAAACGTATTGTCATCAACTAAAGCTTTTGATGCTTCGAATTCATAACCGTCAGTTGACCATTGACCAACTAAAATAGCGCCTTTTGATTCTGCAATATCGCGCAGTGGTTGCATGGCATCACAAAAATATTCAGAATAATCTTCTTGATCACCAAGACCAAAAATAGCGACTAATTTGTCGTTAAAATCAATTTCTTCAAAATCAGGTAAAAAGTCATCCCAATCACATTGGTTTTCACCGTAGTACCAAGTAGGAATACCTAAGATCAATAAATCGAACTCAGCAATCTCTTCTTTAGTACTTTTAGCGATATCTTTTACTTCAACTAGTTGCTTACCTAGTTTTTTCTGAATCATTTTTGCAACAGCTTCTGTGTTGCCAGTATCACTACCAAAAAATAAACCTACAATTGCCATTTACTGTAAACCTTTCTATTAAACTAATTTTAATCTTCAATTAACGCTTTGGTTAATATTGCTTCAATCAATTGACCGCGAGTAACATTTTCATCATGTGCACGCTGTTCTAATTGTTCAAACAAAGCTTGGTGAATTTTAAATTCGACGCGTTTAAGGCCTTTACTTTTATCGCGTTTGACCTGATTTCTTTTATTGATCCTAACTTGAACTGATCTGGCGTGCGGGTTGGTACGAGGACGGCCCGGACGTTTTTCTTCACTGAATAAATCAATTGTTGTTAAATCTGCTGCTTCTTTTGCCATATGTTTAACCTACACCTTGGTTTTCAAACATAAACTGGATAACGCCTTTTGCAACAAATCCCAAACAGCCAAGTGATAACACAAAATAAACGACGAACTGCCCCATTTTAGGTACATTGTTGTTTCTCATGATATCGTGAATAGATAAACCAATAAAAATAAAAATAAAAGCGAAAAATAAGTTAAGACCTATCGTTTCAATTAATTCAAAATATTCTGATAACATGGTTTACCTCAAAAAAAGCACGCGCAATATATCACAACAAGCACTAAATCACAGTAACTTTGCACCTAAAATTATCAATTTTACTGTTTAAATTTGTTACTTTTAAAACCAGTAGCCCGGTTAAAAATCTGCGTTTAAAAAATCATCAATGATCTTATTAAAAGCGATCGACTTTTCAGCATGTAACCAATGACCGGCGCCTTGAATAATTTTTGCGCGGCTGTTGGGGAATAGTTGTTTAATGATGTCGCTATGCTTTGCAGTAATATAATCTGACTTACCACCTTTAATAAATAAAGTTGGGCCGATAAAGGTTTTATCAGTCGCAATAGCTTGCATTATTTGCGGATAACCTTTTGAAATGTTGTCGATATTACATTTGAAATATAACTGTTTGTTGTCATCAAGCGCTAAATTACGCAGTAAAAACTGGCGTACGCCCACATCATCAACATAGTGACTTAATTGCAAATCGGCGGATTTTCTATTTTCGAGTTCAGCGAAATTAAGCGATAGTAAGCCAGTGATGATTTTTTCATGATGAGCAGGGTATTGCACCGGGGCTATGTCTGCAATCATCAGTTTGTTCACTTTATTTGGATAATCGATTGCCATTTGCATGGCGATTTTTCCGCCCATTGAATGTCCTAAAATATGAGCCGTTTCTATTTTTAGGTGATCCATCAAGGCAATAACATCACCAGATGTTTGCTGATAACTCATGTCAGTATGATGAAAAGATTGACCATGATTTCTAACATCGACACTGGTAACTCGATATTTTTGAGCTAACGCTTTAGCAACCATGCCTAAATTATCTAGGCTACCGAATAAGCCATGAATAAGAATAATATCAGGCCCAGTGCCAACTTGTTTAAAATGTAAAAGGCTCATAAAGGGTGTCAAATCTAAAAATGTGCGGGAATTGTCTATTTTTTTGCTAGGTGATGCAAACTTAGCAAGATTATTTGCTGAATTTTTATTCATATATGAAAAAAATTTAGTTTATCTTAATTCGTTTGTAGCGAGAGTGTCACAAGCTAAGTATAATCTTAAGTAATTATTCTATTTTTAGGATGTACATGAAAACTATCGAAATAGACGAAGCTTTATATCAATACATTGCCAGCCAAACACAATATATTGGAGAAAGTGCGTCTGCTATACTACGTCGATTATTGGCGCAAGATAATCAAGCTATTATCACCGAATCGGCCACACTTACAGGAGCAGCAGCCGTAAGTAATAATGCAGCTCCTGAGCCAGAAGCTACAGCTGAAATTATAGAAACTAAAATCGTCAATGAAGATATAAACGGTTCCGTTTTTGACTATATCAATAAAGAAGAACTTGCGATGCAACGCGGCGCGGTTGGCCGTTTCTTACTGATCTTAGCGGCGCTTTACCGAGTGCATTCTACTTTATTTGCTAATGTTTGTGATATTCGCGGTCGAGACCGTCTTTATTTTGCCAATAATGAATCAGCACTGGCCGAAAGTGGCAGTAGTACGAAACCACGACAAATACCTGAGTCGCCTTATTGGGTGATCACCAATTCAAATACCACGCGTAAGAAGATGATGTTAACAGAAGTTGCCATCGCCTTAGGTTACAGTGCAGAGCAAACCGAAGAAATACGAGATTTACTTTAATAATATTAAGACATAATAAGGAAGGTTCATGGCTATACATCCACATGCAGGAAAAGTTGCGCGTCCCGAAGATAGAACTAATATTGCTAAACTAGTAAGTGACTATTTTGTATTAAGTCCTGAAATGAATAATGTTGAGCAGCGTGTTAGTTTTGGCACCTCTGGCCATCGCGGTAGTGCCGGTAAAGTCAGTTTTAACGAATGTCATATTTTAGCCATTTGCCAAGCGGTTGCTGAATATCGTAAAGAGCAGGGCTATCAAGGGCCGTTATTTATTGGTAAAGATACCCATGCTTTATCTGAGCCTGCGTTTGCTAGTGCAATTTCGGTTCTAATTGCTAATGATATACCAGTTATTATTCAAGCTGATTTAGGTTATACACCAACGCCGGTTATTTCTCGAATGATCATAGATCATAACCGCGCTAATAAAGACCAAGCCGACGGCTTAATTATCACACCTTCTCATAATCCGCCGAGTGATGGTGGAATTAAATATAATCCGCCCCATGGTGGCCCTGCTGAAGGTGAGGTGACGAAGATTATTGAGGCGAGAGCGAACCAAATCATCGAAAACAATCTTGAAGAAGTGCTTGATGTTGCCTTTAGCGATGCCTTAATCTCCCCGCTTTTATCAAAACAAGATTTCATCAATGATTACGTTAAGCAGCTTGATAAAGTGGTTGATATGGCCGCTATTGCCAAAGCTGGGATTAATATTGGTGTTGATCCATTAGGTGGTTCAGGGATCGATTATTGGCCTGAAATTGCCAAGCAATATAACTTAAAGTTAACCGTTGTTAACCCTGTTGTTGATGCTAGCTTCTCTTTTATGACTTTAGATAAAGACGGTAAAATCCGCATGGATTGTTCATCGCCTTATGCGATGGCTGGCCTAATTGGTTTAAAAGACGACTTTGATGTAGCTGTAGCTAATGATCCTGACTTTGACCGCCATGGGATTGTTACTCGCTCAGGCGGCTTGATGAATCCGAATCACTTTTTAGCGGTTGCTATTCATTATTTAATGACGCATCGGGATTGGTCTGCTGATTGTAAAATTGGTAAAACCTTAGTTTCTAGTTCATTAATTGATCGCGTTGCCAAGCAAATTAATCGCCCACTTGCTGAAGTTCCTGTTGGTTTTAAATGGTTTGTTGATGGCTTATCTGACGGAAGCTTTGCTTTTGGCGGTGAAGAAAGTGCCGGAGCTTCTTTCTTAGCAAAAGACGGCAGCTGTTGGACAACCGATAAAGATGGTTTTGTGATGGCGTTATTAGCAGCTGAAATATTAGCGGTAACGGGTAAAGACCCTTATCAATATTATTTAGAATTAGCTGAGCAATTAGGTGAACCTTGTTATGGCCGTGTTGAAGCGGTTGCTAATTTAGCGCAAAAGAAAGTGCTAACTGAACTGTCACCACAAGACGTTGCAGCTGAAGTATTGGCAGGCGAAAAAATCATTCAAAAATTAAGCCATGCGCCGGGTAATAATGCGGCGATTGGCGGTTTGAAAGTAGTCACGGAAAATGGCTGGTTTGCGGCGCGCCCATCAGGGACCGAAGATATTTATAAAATATATGCCGAAAGCTTTATTGATGAACAGCATTTAAAATTGATCATCAGTGAAGCACAAGAGATTGTCTCTGCGTTATTTATTAAAGCGGGTTTATAATTATTAGCTTCTCATCGGTGAGAGGCTAGCGATAATACTTACTGTTTAAACTAAAAAGCTCATATTTTCATATGAGCTTTTTTTATGGCAATTTATGCTGCTAGTTACGTATCTAGCTAAGTACTAAACTAGATATTTAATCAGATATTTAACGAGTTAGTCTGACGCTGTGTTTTCATCGATATCATTTTCAGGCTCAGCATCAGAAACGGCTAATGGCCAACCGCCAAGTGCACGCCATTTATTGACAATATAACAAAATAGCTCAGCCGTTTTTTCGGTGTCATATAAAGCGCTATGCGCTTCACTATTAGAAAACTCAATATTTGCCGCTTTACAAGCTTTAGCTAAGACGGTTTGGCCAAGCGCTAAACCGGAAAGGGTAGCAGTATCAAAACTAACAAACGGATGGAAAGGGCTTCTTTTGATGTTGCAGCGTTCACTTGCTGCGTTAACAAAACCTAAATCAAAAGCCGCATTATGTGCCACCATAATCGCGCGTTGACAGCCGTTGGCTTTCATTTTTTTACGAATTAATTTAAAAATATCTTTTAAGGCATGATCTTCGGTAACTGCCCCACGTAACGGATTATATGGATCAATACCGGTAAAGGCTAAGGCTGCCGGTTCAAGGTTAGCACCCTCAAAAGGTTCAATATTAAAACAAATGGTCTCATCAATTTTAAAGTCGCCGCTGGTCTCATCTAATGTTAACATGGTGGCAGCTATTTCTAATAACGCATCGGTTTTAGCATTAAAGCCTGCGGTTTCTACATCAACAACGACAGGGTAATAGCCACGAAATCGTTGGGCAAATAATGATTTTTCTTGTTTCGGTGTTGATACGGCTTGTTTGTCAGTCATTTGAGTCTAAACTTAGAAATAATTAAGGGAATTATCGCAGAAAAGCGGCGCTTGCTAAATCCCTGATGTGAATAAATAAAGAAAAAGTGTTAATTATTTTGAATAATAAATAAAGTTATCAGCCATAAGGCCGATAATAATTAGGAAGCCAATAAATATTTTCAAGTTTATGAAAAAACCAATTTTATTACTATCAGCATTATGTACCTTAGTAGCATTACCTTCACAGGCTAATATGCGCCAATATCAGGCGGATTTAGAAAACTCAATGTGGCAGGTTTCTCAAGCGTCGCGTTTGAATTGCACTTTGTCGCACAAAATACCAAACTATGGTGAAGCTAAATTTACCAGTTCGGCTAGTCGTAAAATGAACATGAACTTTGAATTAGACATGTTACGCCTACCTGATTCTTACTCATTAGCAGAAGTGCGCTCGGTTAACCCTAGTTGGAAGCCGGGAAAAGCAGACCGCATTTTAGCGGACATGAAATTACATAAACAATTTTCCCCGTCGTTACCTAAAAAAATCGCATGGACCATGTTAAGCGAATTAGAACAAGGTATGAATCCGCAGTTTTTTTATGATGATTGGTATGATCAAGATGACAAAATAGCGGTTGGTTTATCTCCTGCGCGCTTTGGTAATGCCTATCGTGAGTTTGTCAGTTGTGTGGGGAATTTACTCAATTATAACTTTGACGATATTGCTTATACCGTTTTAAATTACCAATCTAATAGTGATCAATTAACTAAAGCGTCGAAACGCCGTATTGATATGATCACGCAATATTTAAGTTTAGACCCAGAGTTAGAATTGGTTTTAGTTGACGCATACACAGATAGCTACGGTGGTAGATGGCCAAACTATGAATTATCAGTTAAACGTGCCAATATTATTCGTGAATACTTTGTTAAAAGTGGAATTGACCCAACGAGGATAGAAGCAAATGGTTATGGTGAAAAGCGTCATATTGCTTCTAATAATACGGTTTTAGGCCGCGGACAAAACCGTAGGGTTGTGATCCGGATGGATAAACCCTAATATTGTAACCCAGTTAGACTGTTGTTATTCTTATCTAAAGCGCCTAATTGGCGCTTTTTTACTATCTTATATTGAGACTTTTTATTCTTACAAAAGTCTCATTGATTATGGCTGATACCCTTTATGTTTTTTCAACTTATAAATACCCCGATATTTTATTTTACGCGTTTTATTTCACTTTCATTTATTGTTTTATTTGTGCAAAACCTGTCGGCTAAAACACTAGATGAATTCACTTATGCTAATTATCAAGATGTGGTGAGTCATCATGTTTATTTAGATCTTAAGGTCGATTTTGAGCAGCAACGCCTAACCGGTTTTGCTGAGTTAAGCTTGACCTGGTTAAATCAAAACAGCGATGAAATTATCTTAGATACACGTGATTTAATCATCGACAAAATAGTGATTAAAAATGAGCAGGGTTATTGGTCAAAAGCCGATTATGTTCTTGCCGAGCGCGATAATGTTTTAGGCAGTAAACTGACAATAAAATTGGCCAATAATAATAGCGACATTAAAACGAATAAAGTTCGCATTTATTATCAAACCGAGCCGAGTGCTTCTGGCCTACAATGGCTATCGCCATTGCAAACTGCCGGTAAGCAACAGCCATTTGTTTATAGTCAAAATCAGGCGATTCATGCCCGTTCTTGGATCCCAATTCAAGACACCCCCAGTGTACGCATGACATACCAAGCTCGTATTACTACCGATCCACAATTATTGGCCGTGATGAGCGCTAATAACGCAATCGACATTAAAAAAGACGGTGATTATTCTTTTATTATGCCGCAGCCAATTCCTGCTTATTTAATTGCGCTAGCAGTTGGTGATTTAGAGTTTAAAGCGATGAGTAATATCACCGGTGTTTTTGCTGAGTCTGCTTATTTAGATAAAGCGGTAGCAGAATTTAATGATACCCAACAAATGATTGATACCACTGAAATGCTTTTTGGAAAGTATCAATGGGGCCGTTACGACTTACTTATTTTACCGCCAAGTTTCCCTTATGGCGGAATGGAAAATCCAAGGTTGTCCTTTATCACGCCTACGGTTATCGCTGGTGATAAAAGCTTAGTTAATTTAATTGCCCACGAATTAGCCCATTCATGGTCAGGTAATTTAGTGACTAATGAAAGTTGGCGAGACCTGTGGTTAAACGAAGGTTTTACTTCTTATGTTGAAAATCGAATTATGGCAGCTGTTTTTGGTCAGCAACGTGCGGTGATGGAACAAGCATTAGCGGTGCAAGATTTAAGTTTTACTATTGCCGAGCTAGACCCGCAAGATACAGAATTATTTGTTCAATTAAACGGCCGAAATCCTGACGCTGCTTTTACCAGTGTGCCCTATATCAAAGGGCAATTATTTTTAATGTTTCTTGAACAGCGCTTTGGCAAAGCTGTTTTTGATAAGTTTATTAAACAGTATTTTAATCATTTTGCTTTTAAAAGTTTAGGCACTACTGAGTTTGAACAGTACTTACTACTAAATTTAATTGGCCAACATCCAGGGTTAGTTACCCAGGCAGAAATTAAAGAATGGCTTTATGGTCAGGGTATGCCAGCGACTAGCGCAAAACCTCAGTCTTCATCTTTTAGCCAAATTGATAAATTAATCGGGCACTGGTTATCTGGAACTATCACCATTAACCAAGAAGTCACCGCTGCTTGGACAGTGCATGAATGGCTCTATTTTATCAATAATATTCCTGTGACAGTTACGGTTGATAAAATTGTGGCATTAGATCGTACATTTTCATTATCAACCAGCACCAATAGTGAAGTGGCGCATGCTTGGTATCTTTTTTCATTAAAAGCAGGATACGATGAAATTTACCCACCACTGGAAAAGTATTTGCTGGAAATAGGGCGAAGAAAGCTAATTGCGCCCTTATACAAAGAATTACTGCAAACTCCCGATGGTAAGCGCTGGGCTAAGCGAGTCTATAATAAGGCGCGTGCTGGTTATCATCAATTAGCAAGAGGTACGATTGATAAGCTTTTTAACGATGAATAAATCGTATTTACTAGAATTATAGCGCTTAATCATAGTACGGGTGCCGATAATGGTTTACGTTTATAAAGGCGCTAAACTTTTAGTCGGCGTTAATCACTATTAGTGATAAATATTGGGTAAATACAGATAAAAATACAATAGGGCGATTAGCATGACAGCTAAATAATGTAACCGATAAAAAAGTTATTATTTTTAGCTTATAGCTGAATTAACAATTAAGATCTGAACTGAGCTTTAAGGAATAAAGAAGCGAGATAAATAATATTTAGGTTTTAATTAGAAAATGTTTAGAAGAAATATTTTATAATTTGATACAAGAAGTGGTGGACGATACTGGGCTTGAACCAGTGACCCCCGCCTTGTAAGGGCGGTGCTCTCCCAACTGAGCTAATC
>JBPOFN010000006.1:0-139588 GCA_051251725.1 Thalassotalea sp.
TCCAATAAAATAAATTAGAGCAACTTTAAATTGAAAGATTAATTCAGGAAATGTGCTGTTGGCCGGACGTTTACAATAAACCAGTGTGCATTCTGTATAGATATGCACAGCAAATATGCGCTGAGCCAAGGTGAAACTCAGGAACGTATTATTGGCTTAAACGCTTGGCGTGATATGCCTCTATACTCTGAGACAGAACTGGTAGCATTACGTTGGGCAGAGTATTTGACTTCAGGTAAACCTGTGGACGATGAAAATTATCAGAAAGTGGTACAGGCACTAGGTGAACAAGCCGTTGTAGATTTGACCATTGCAATTAATTCAATCAACAGTTGGAATCGAATTGCCAAAACATTTAAGCCAGAGGTGGGCAGCTATAAACCACAATAAATCATTTAAACAAGCATTCAACTTTCAGCTGTCTCATCCATCAGGACAGCTGTCTGCGTTTGTTCAGGGAATATGGTCAGTATCTGTATTTCAACCAGACTCAGTAAGGAAGTCACTTTATTCTGATGCAGTCAGTGGTATTATTTTTAATTTTTCTGGTGACATAATAATTGGCAATGAAACTCTTCCGGAAGGTGTAATAATGCTACCGGTAAAGAAGCAGGCTGAGAACATTGTATTGGTTTCTGGGGCACAACTCGCCGGCATCCGCTTCCACCCAGCGATTGGTTATGGTGTATTAGGGAAGCACTACGATAAGCCAACCTTATTATTGCCTGAAGAAGATGAACTGTATAACCTCTACCAGGTTTTTTCTGAACTCAGAACGCAAAAAGACAACGATAGGCAGGTTAAAGCTCTGTACCTGTGGGCAAAAAAGAACCTGGATTTTACCAATGTGATCCCAGATTCTTTGGAAAAAGCACTAGAATCTATTGAACAAGACGAAGCTCTGGGGCAACTAAATGAAAGTATTAAATTGAGCCAACGACAAGTCGAGCGTCTTTTTAAACTCTGGCTGGGGATGACGCCCAAACATTATCAGCGAATTTTAAGAATTAAAAAAGCAATTAGTTTTTTACGGCGGCATAAAAACGTAAATCTAGCGGATGTCTCTCAACAATTCGGATTCAGTGATCAGGCTCATATGACACGAGAATTTCGCACTATTGCATGCATCACGCCAGGACAAGTATAAAAAGTCATGAGCTTTCAGGTTTTGATTCTATCGACAAGCATCGATAGTCAGCCTCATATACTTAAGTCTGAGCCAAAGCGGATTAAACGTGAACGTCCGGTGATCTGCACCTAGCTAAGTTTAACATTCCAAGGAAGTAGTTTTTCTACGTCAACCTGTTCATAGCTTAGCTGATCAAGACAATGCGCAATATAGTCAAATGGCGTTAAACCATTAGCTTTAGCGGTTTCTATTATTGAGTACAACATCGCACTGGATTTTGCGCCGTTAGCCGTATTTGAGAACATCCATTTCTTTCTGCCAATAACAAACGGTTTTACCGCGCTCTGCACGATTGTTATCAATAAATAAATGTCCATCATCAATATAGCGAGTGAGTTTTTGACATTGATTTTGACAATATTGTATCGCTTTACCTAATGTCGTTTTCGGCGGTACATTCGCTTTGGCTAGCCATTGGGATAACTTATCAAGCAACGGTTTCGTTTTTTCTTGGCGGGTTTGATATTTTTCAGCAACGCTTTTATCTTTCAGGCTGGTTTCTATGCGGTAAAGCTTTTGTATCATGCTCAAGGCCATGTCTGCTTTGCCCGTTTTACCTTTAGGTTGCGCGGTTTTCGCTTCAATAAATTTTCGACGTGCGTGCGCCCAACAACCCGCTAACGTAGCCGTCGTTTTTTCATAGCCCGCATAACCATCAACTTGCAAGTAACCCGAAAATCCTTGTAAATAATCTACCGCACACTGACCAGCCCGACCTGATTGATAGTCGTAAAGTACAATGTTGGGTGTATTCGTTTTATTGGGAGAATCTGTGCCTGTGCAATAAAGCCACATATAACTTTTCACTTTATCTTCACTAATAACTTTCAATGTTGTTTCATCCGCTTGAATGACTTTTTGTTGTAACAGTGTTTCCTGAAGCCGCTGGTAAAGTGGGATAAACAAGTCTGAACTTTTCATCATCCAATCCGCCATCGTTTTTCGGCTTAGCTCAATACCATATTGTTTGAATAAGCTTTCTTGACGATAAAGTGGCAGCGCATATTGGTATTTGCTGATGATTATTTGGCTTAACAAAGTCGCTGTCGCAATGCCTTTGGGGATTGGACTTGTTGGTACCGGCGCTAGCTTGATTTTTGTCGAGGTACTTTGTTTTTCACACGACCGGCAGCTGTATTTTAATCGCACATGCTCAATCACTTTTACTTGTGCAGGAATGAATTCAAGTTTTTCACTACGCTCATCACCCATTTGATGTAATTCGTTGCCACAACAATCACAGGTTTTATCTTCAATGTCATGAATGATAACTTCTCGGGGCAAATCTTTGGGGAGCTTTTTACGCACAGGCTTTTTCTTTGTGGTAGCAGCAGTAGAAGCGGGTTCATCCTCAACAAGTGCTAGTTCGGTTTCCGCTTCATTAAATAAATCCCCTTGCGCGGGATGTCCTTCAATGCGCACGCCAAAACGCTGCTGTTGGGCAAGGCGAAACTGTTCCATTAGATGCAGTTTCTCTGCTGTCAGGTTTTTAACTTGTGACTGAAGCGAAAGCACCATGGCTTGTAGTGTTTCGGGGTCGGTTGGTAGCGGTTTAGTTTTATCAGTCATGCTGTTATTTTATCAAAAAACGGGGCTAACTTGTGGCGCTTATTTAGATTATTTCGTGATCAATAAATACTGCTTATGATCACAGGTTAAAAGGCGACTGTTTCATAAGTAATAGCTTGATGCCCTAGTACATCAAAGCCGTCAAACAGCCAATGCAATTGCTGCTCGGTTAAATTCAAAGATTGTTGATTAAGCTTTTTAGGCCACTTAAAGATATCTTTTTCTAGGCGTTTGTACCAAAGCGCAAATCCCATCTTATCCCAGTATAAAATTTTAAGTTTATCGCGGCCTTTATTGCAAAAAACATAAACGCTGCCATTCAGCGGCGCGCATTGCATTTGTTGCTCAACAATCACAGATAAGCCATTTATCGACTTACGAAAATCAACAAAGTCAGGATAAAGAAAAACATCAGGCACAGCAGTAAACATCTTCATAAAGCTAAACCGTTAAGTTGCTCAGCAAGGTACAGTGCCGAAGTCGTGCTGGGCAGTGATAACTCACCCGCGGATATTTTTAAGGTGATCGCTTCATTTAGGGACTCACTGACAAGCGTGGTTTGCTGACTAATGACATGAGCCTGAATAAAATCAGCTTGTGGCTGAGCATGACGAACGATGGACTTGCGACCATAAAAATATTTAGGGTTGAGTTGGTGTTGCTGACAAAACGTTGGAACAGATAAGCCGCTGGCTATTTGTTTATCAATGAGGATTTTCCAATCATCAAGTGTTCTGCGCTGCATGGGTTGCTCCAATAAAATAAATTAGAGCAACTTTAAATTGAAAGATTAATTCAGGAAATGTGCTGTTGGCCGGACGTTTACGGTACTACTATGTTTAAGTTTACTATATACCTATTCCATTAAAAAACAGGCTGATTTATACTTATAGGCGTCTTAACGTTATGAACAATTCAATTTGAGAACGTCGACTACCTACTCATCCAAAAATTATCAACTTGTGCAGCTGTTATTTCTGCCGATGGCCTAGGTCCGTTATGTCTTGAACTAAGAACAACGACTTCAGTGAAGCTAGTTTGATCTGTGCTACGGTATAGTTATCAACGATTTTTGATTCAACCTTATGTGTAGTTCCTGTGTGTGGGTCCCAAAGTTGAAGTTTTTGTGGACCGCGCAACTCAACACTTGCATCAATTAGCTGAGCTGTTGAATTTGAAAAGTAATATATGTTTCGTCCTTCTTTTACTTTATGTAGATAAAGCAACATGCCTTTTTTTGTGTTGATAGTAGGTGCTACGTCAACAAAACGAACATCTGGCTCGGGATGTGCTTTTTCTAGAATCTTAGCTAACACGCTGCGATCTTTTTTAAAACCGGGCGCGAAGTAGGCATTCCCCCCTGCGGTATTCGTGCGTTTTATATTTTCCTGAGCATTCGCTAGGGTTGAATCAACACCGAAAATTTCCTTGATGGTGTTTTGTACATCCTCATCGTGACCAAATTCGGCGGACTTAACCGGTAGTTTTGAGGTTGCGATAATCGTTCCGCCTGCATCATAAAAGGCTTTTATTTTTTGTAGGTTACTCCAGTAAATCACCTTGCCACCGGGCATGATCAGAATTTTATACTGTTCATAATTTACTTCATTATTAAGTTTGAGTGTATCTCCCTCAATCGAACAGCGGTCGTCGAATACTTCTGGATGAAGGTAAGTGAAATCTCTGCGCACGCCGCTGCTCAAACTGGTGCTGAGCTCATTCATGTCAGTTTCGTCGGGGATAAATAAGCCTGGATGAATTTTTCGTTCTTTTCTACCAACGGGAGCATCGAGTTCGGCATGAGCATACATCGAAGCAATAGGATACAGCACCGCAATATCGGCCACATGTCGACCTTCACGAAGGAGCACAGAAGAACGCCCGACCCATTGATTGTAATCATTTAGATCAGCTGCGATCTCAGGATTGAAGTTTGAGATCAGCGGCTGAATGCCTATGCGTTCTGGGACGTACCACATGCCGTGCGGTATAAAAACGTTTGCACCAAAAGCAAACATTTCTGTGCCGGCACGATATAACATATCTGTGTTAAACGGAACTTTGCCTTCATCGGATGCTCGAAAGTTACCGTAAATCTCTACCGACGTAAGCGCTTTGTCATAGTTATACGAAGCAGAGCTCGTTAATTTAAAACCTTCACGACCATGACTATAGTAGTGAATAGAATCCATCATCGGAATATCACTGTGTTCGTAGAACTTCATGGCATCGCCAGCCATAAAAGTTGATTGAGGATGATATTGCCCCATCGCATGACCTGATGATTGAACGCCATGCTTAGCGGCCCATTCCTGTATTTTACGAGGATAACCGTCTGACATTAGCTCTGAACGGAACGAGAACAAAGCTACGCGAGCGGCATCTGTTTCTGGGCCAATGGACTCCCACAATGCTGGGTAGAGAGACACAGGGCTGTAGCCATATTTCGCTTTAAACTTGTCGTTAAAAACAGGTGTCCAAACGCGATGCTCAGGATAACGCATAGTGATATCATCGAAGAAGGTCATCTTGATGGTGGAGCCAAAATGACTTGAAAAACGCTTGTAATATTCATCATAAGTTATTGATAAAAATTTATCGACCGACTCTGGATTCAGATAATCAACTTTATCGGCATTTTTTCCGCCAGGTACATCGCGCAAGCCTGTAAATATCATCAACTTCCAAGATCCAACAGGAACATTCCATGATACCGTATTGTTGGACGGATGAAGCTCTAACCGTTCGAACGTTTTTACGTTCATCGCAACGGCACCCATGTGAGTTCCTTTAGGAAGTGCTCGTTCCCATTTGGTTGGTCCCGTCACTTCCTCTTGAAGCATATCTAGGCGAGTCATCGTGTCATTGGGGAATTTTTCCTTCATCTTGCCGCCGGCAGAGCCGCTAGGAAAGTTGATGTCATCATAAAAAATAACATTCATCCCAAGTGACTTACTGGTATTTAAGATGTGACCATACTGCTCAAAGTAATCATCAGTGAGGTATTTCGGCTTCGTCGGGGTCATTGGTACCGGTGCAACACCGCCAAAGCCACTTTCGTGGTTAGCACTTTTAAGTTGCGCTTCTATGTCTTTCTTATTTAGCGTGCCATTTAAATGTAAAAGCGGTTGGCTTTTAAAAATATTCGGCGGCTGCACAAACGTTTTCTCCAGTGTGTCTGCAGACGCTATCGAGGCAAACAAAATAAATGGTGATAACAGTGTATTTATTAATCTTTTCATATGTATTTCCGTGTTTTATTTAGTCAGTATTCCAGCGCTATTGACTTAGTTATATGTAACACTTCATATCAGCTTTGATGTAGTGAACGAAGGGTACCGGCCCCTGACTTCTAGCCAAACTCATGCAGCGAGCTTTATAAAGATATATGACATTTTATTTTGCTGTTGAAGTAGCAATTAATCACGTGGCAAGTATGCTTCACTTTGTTGTTTTATTTGTTTGAGCTTGGCGCTCATTTTTTGTATCGCCGCTTGGTGTTTTTGTTCTGAGACCACATTTGTCGTTTCTTCTGGATCAACGCTCAAATCAAACAACATTGACTCTAGCTCACCTCTTGGTGTCTGGTATTCGGTATAAATTAACTGTTCACTAATTAACGTATCACCTGATTTAAATCGAGAATAAGCATAATCGCTATGTTCTGCATTGGGATTGCTTAATAATGGCGCTAAACTTTTCCCGAATATTTGTTGTTTTAATGTCTCGCTTGGGGCTAATCCACTCAGCTCAACTATAGTAGGAAATATATCAATTAAACTGACTAATACGTCCGACTTTACCGCTGATCTTTTATGAGGAGCATCAATAATCAACGGAATTTGTAGGGCCTTATTTAACATATTGTGTTTACCCCAAAAATTATGTTCTCCGAGGTTAAAACCGTGATCACTGGTTAATACCACAATGGTATTGTCACGAATTCCTAGCGCATCTAAAGTTGATAAAACTTCACCCACTTGTTGGTCAATAAAACTCACTGCGGCGTAGTAACCTAACAACGACGAGCGATGAAATTCATCGGAGTTATAAGGGATATTTTTAAAGTGGTAACCCTTAATTTCCCCAGAGCCATTTAATGATGCAGGCGAATTAATAGGTTTGTTTCTTAGTGATGATGGCTGGAAGTTAGTGTCTTTATAAAGGTCAAAATATTTTTGTGGGGCGTTAAAAGGTAAGTGTGGTCGACGAAAACCAGTTGCTATGAAAAATGGTTTATCCGTTTGCACTAATCGTTTTAAATCATTTACCGTTTTTTGTTTCACTTGGCCGTCATAATAAACGTCATCAGGTTGATCTGAACTTTCGAACCAAGGGCCTCTTTTACCAAATCGTGGAGATGGTTTAATATAGTTTTTAGAATCCTCACTGTAATAACCGGGCCCTTTTGCCATAGGCTCCCATGCTGGCTCAGACCAACTGTTTTCATTTGAATCTTGTCGACTATGAAATATTTTTCCATTTGATACCGTGTAATAACCTGATGTTTTAAAGAATTCCCCCATGGTGATCGCTTCTGGCACTTCGCGTTCAGCGTTGCCTAAATAATCAATAAAACGCGTTTTATGTGGCAATGTACTGGTCATCATACTGGCGCGAGATGCGCCACACACAGGAACATTTGCGTAAGCTCTGTTAAATAAAACGCCTTCACTAGCTAATTTATCTAGATTGGGCGTAATGGCTTTTTCATCCCCCATTGCACCCATAGCAACGCGATAGTCATCAACAATAATAAATAATACATTGGGCTGTTTATTTTCTGGCTTGGTCACCAAGGTAGCATGACTATTGATTGCGCACCCCGTCAGGGACGACAGTGTACCAATCACTAATAACCATAAATTGGTGACCTTGTTTGTAAGTAACATTTCATATCCTTGGGTCTTACAATGTTGAGAGCGTTAATCATCCAAAATTAGTAAGTACCTGGTTGTTGAGGTTAAAGGTTAGTTAGCTGTCCATTTTATTTCTATTTTTTCAAACGAAAATAAAGGCAAGACAGAGCTAACGTTCACCTGTGAACCTGACTCGCCGTCGGTACGAGCAATGGTTGAATCGCTTTGCCATTGCGTCCAAGCACTTGGATTAGCATTTTGGTAACTTGCCCATTGAGCGGCACCGGCATCATTTAATACAATGTTAGGCGCGCCGTATTTGTTATAAATTTTAGTATTACCTTCTTTTAACCAAGTACTGGCTGATGGACTTTTCATAAAAGTATAAAAAGCGTGATGCTCAGGAGCACTTAACTTTTTACGATAATAGAAGGTTGTCCCTTCTGGTTTATCAATATTAAAAGCAAGTTTTACGTTACGGTCTTTTATTACTTCTAGATCTTGGGGATCATAATGATAGGTTACTGCTTGTATACTGTCATCGTTAAGATCACTGACCACAACAGAGCCAACCGTGTCTGCGTTAATCTCGGTACTAATGCGTGGTTTTCCTACCATGGTCGTGAATACCTCGGCTGACCATGCTCTATCACCGCTGCGCTGACCCCACTGAAATATTTGGTCAACGTTGTTCTGATAAAACTCATCCGTTAAGGCAACATTGAAGGTGTCACCTTGTGGTGATTCTGTGGTTACATAGGCGGCATTAGGTATACCGCCCATTTTGGTGATAACACTGTATTCTTCAACATCAATAACCGTGCCTTGTTGCCATTTCGGATGGTCAACTAAGGCTTTAAACAGGTGCTCATATTTTGTTTTAGGATCGCGTGTATTTGCATCGGTAATAAATGGATAGTCGCTGAGCCCCCAAAAATCATATTTAATATTATTATCAGCACAATATTCGATTAATGCACTCGCAAACGATGCGATTTTTTCGCCTTTATAATTAGTCACAGTACCGTTTCTATAAAGAAAGTTTGGTGAGCGTGTATGTAAGCCAATTTTAGCATTAGGTAATACGGCACGAATGGCGTTTACTGAGTTAGCAAAGTGCTCGATAAAATCTTGCTCACTGCCATACCAATGATCAGGGGTTTCAATTTCAGAACCAATTCTAAAGCGCCATGACAGTACTGTGCTTTCACCGTACTCGGCAACTAAATGATTCATTGTCGATTGTAAAAATTCGTTATAGGCGACTTTGTCTTTTGGTGGTAGCGAGTTACCGTAAATTGATACACGTTGGCTTTCTTTAAAGCTAACGCCGTCATAGGGTTGATCATCAGCAATAAATTGATGGCCATGTTGGAATGCCCAAGGCGGCTGATCTAACACTATTTGAAATAAGTCATTGATTTTGTGGCTTTCAGTGTTATTAATAATTCTATTGATACGGGTGACTAAAGATTGGAAGTTATATTCATATTTATTCGTTATTTCATTGTAAGTGGCTGTATCATAGGCTAAATCAGGAACATTTTTACCATTAGCATCTTTTTTATTGATACCGCCCAACATGCGAACAATATTGGCTTTTAAGCCATTAATCGCAACCACACCATATATTGGCGAAATACGATTAACAGTACCCCACATATCATGTAGATCAGCGTTATGATTATCCAGATCTGTAATATCAGCTTTTACAATAACATCGATAGTATCATCAACAACTGGTTTAACCCGGCTATCAACAAAATCATTATTGCTAGTTGCGTCAGTTGTCACCGTTATTGCTAAGGTATTAGGGGTAATACCAGCAGGGTTCGGTATGGTATGGCCGTCATATTGGATAGGATCATCAACAAGTTGAGATTCGTCTTGAATATCTTGTCCAACGATACAGTTTAATACTAGCTTATAACTACCAGCATCAATATTTTCAAAACGGTAACTACCGTTTGCAGCAATCGCACTGGTGCTGATTGGTGCTGTGCCTGTAATTGGCGCGCCTGGTGTGATGAAGCTTGCATGATTTTGATCGAAAGCATCTACAAAGTTTGTGACCGCGTTATCATATAAGTAAAGTTGACATACTTTGATGTCAGTAACTTCAGAGCTAACGGTACCGGCTATATGCCCAACAGGAGTAGTATCAACGCCTGTGTTATCACCGCCTGTGTTATCACCGCCTGTGTTATCACCGCCTGTGCTATCACCGCCTGTGTTATCACCGCCAGTGTTGTCACCACCAGTATTATTACCGCCAGTGTTTTCTTGCGGTGGTATCGATCCATCTCCGCCGCCACAGGCGGTAAGCCCGACCATCGACCAAAGGCAAATGCCTGTTACTAATATCGTTTTAATATTCATATATTTTTCTTCTTATTAATAAAGTGATTATTACTACAATTACTTTCCTAGCTATCATTTTCTTATTCTCTTAATGTCTTTTTTTCTAATTTATAACAAGCAAAACAACAGGCAATTAGGGTCATATATAATCAAATTAACTCCTAAGTAGTCAATCTGTAATATTATTTACCTAACTTTACGTAACTTGATTCAGCCCCGTTTAATTAAGTGATAACGTAATCAGGCTGACATTTTCTAAGGTATGAACAAAATAAATATCGTGGATGATTGTTTTGCTATACGGATTTAGGGAGCCTTTGAGCTTTTTAACAGGTCGAAAAAAGTTAAAACCTTTCATTTATGTCGGAGGTTTTTTCATTTTTAATAAAATAGTGCATCCGCTGCCGAGCTATGAAGTTCAAAAAATACAAGTTTATATCAAGGTAACAATTCCTGATGCCATTACTCGATTTCTCTTTTACCTCTTCAAACTTTTAATAATCTAAGCTTTTATGCATTGTCATTTAAGTAATATCACCAACTATACACACCGTACTCTGAAAGTAGTTATCAACCCCCTAACTATGCGGTAAGTGTATGGGCTGATGTCATTTTTGATTAAATTTTTATCCATTTGAATAGCTCGATTAATACTAATTTTGATGGGCGTGAGAAATAAAAATTAGTTTTAGAGGTATCAATTTTAACTTTAGGTGCCTTTTCTTGTCGTGAACCTGAAAAGTTAATGCTTTGGATTTGAAATAAAGCCAAAACGAATAAACTGTCGATTAATATACCGAGATGTATAAATGAAAATAATTAAGAATAATTTTACTTACTTACTGATGATATTGCTGTTATCAGTTTTTACCAGTCAAGCAAATGTACATAAAAATGTGCCGTTAAGTGAGCTGCGCACCTCATTTCAATCACCACCTGACTCTTCTCGACCTTGGGTTTATTGGTTTTGGATGAATGGTAATTTATCTAAAGAAGGTATTACTGCAGATTTAGAAGCCATGAGCAATGTTGGTATTGGCGGCGCGTTAATCATGAGTGTTAACTTTAGAACGCCGGCTGGTAAATACGCCTATTTATCGGATGAATGGCGCGACATGTTCCATTTTGCCATTGAAGAAGCAGACCGTTTAAACATCAAGGTCATTAAAAACAACGATGCCGGTTGGACAGGCAGTGGCGGCCCATGGGTTACACCACAAACTTCAATGCAACAAATTACCTTTAGCGAAACTCATGTCAGTGGCGCTAAAAATATCAAGGTAAATTTATCATTACCACCGAATAATCAGGGTCATTACGAAGACATTGCGGTGTATGCAGTGCCGAGTGTTCAACCGATTGATGATTCACAGCTAGAAATAACCACAAGTGGCAACGCCATTTCGGGCGAAAGCCTAAATGATTTAAAGTTGAAGGTTGCCATTGAGTTAGTTGACAAGAAAAAAGTTAACCCACAATGGATATTATTTGATTACAAAAAGCCAGTAAAAATACAAGCCATGACCATGAATGCCATGATCAAAGGACACGGTAATGCTGAAGGTTATTTGCAGGTATCAGACGACAATAAAACATTTATTACGGTAAAAGATATTTATGTAGCCCATAAAGGTGATCGTGAAACCGTAAGTTTTGAGCCAGTTAAGGCGCGTTATTTCCGACTTGCGTTAAAACCTTCAAAGGTGCAACTCGATGTATCGGAAGTGATGTTCCACAATACACCGCGTATTGAACAATGGGATCAAAAATCATTATATGTTCAGTCTGATGCTATTTTACCGGAATTAGGCGATACCCAAACAGTTAACGACATTATTAACGTGACCGATAAAATGGATGCACAAGGTAAGTTAACGGTTTCATTACCTAAAGGTGACTGGAATATTGTAAGAATTGGCCACACCACCACAGGTAAAAAGAATGTGCCACCACCGAAAGCGGGCAGTGGTTTAGAAGTAAGTAAGCTTAATAAAGACAAGGTGGAAATGCACTTTGATAACCTTATCGGCAAATTGGTTAAAGACGTAGGACCTTTAGCAGGCGACACGTTAATGGGTACACATATCGACAGCTGGGAAATTAAATTTGATACCTGGGATAACACTCTCCCTGCTGAATTTAAAAAACGTATGGGTTACGACATGATGCCGTATCTTCCGGCTACGGTTGGTCAAATTGTTAAAAGTCGCGAAATAACAGAACGCTTTTTATGGGATTTACGCCGAGTAATGACAGATGTAGTGGCCGACAACTACTTTGGCCATATGCAAACCTTAGCGGCAGAAAAAGGCTTAAAGCTATCCGCTGAAGCGTATTTGTATGGCCCTATGGATACATTGCAAGCGGCAGGTAGTGTTGATATTCCAATGAATGAATTTTGGACAACGCCTAATGGCACTGAAAAATACGGTTATGGCGCTCGCCAAGCCGCGTCTGCTGCACACACTTATGATAAACCTATTGTTGGCGCTGAAGCGTTTACTGCTACACCTCAAAATGCAGCTTGGACAAATCACCCGTATTACTTAAAAGCGCTAGGCGACAGAATGTTTGTTCGCGGAACTAACCGTTTAATCTTTCATCGTTGGGCAATGCAACCTTGGACAGATCGCTGGCCGGGTATGACATTTGGTCCTTATGGTTTTAATTTTGAACGCACCTTAACCTGGTTTAAACAAAGTAAAGCGTGGTTAACTTACTTAAGTCGTTCACAATATTTATTACAAAATGGTCAATTTCATGCTGACTACGCCGTATTTGTCGGCGATACCGCGCCTTATAATATTGCTAGCATTAGAGATGAAGTGCATGTTGATGGTTATAACTTTGACTACATCAACAATGAAATTATTCACCAATTAAGCGTTGAAAATGGTGAGCTAGTTTTACCGTCTGGCATGCGTTACAAAATGGTGGTATTGAAAAACTCATCATTAATGACCTTACGTACCTTAAATAAAATCAACGAATTAGTTGAACAAGGCGGCGTGATTTTAGGTGATAAACCAACACAATCGCCAAGTTTAGTGGGCTATCCGCAAAGCGATATTGAAATGACACGCTTAGCTAATAAACTTTGGTCTAGTGGCGCGTCTAATAACAATTTTGATGACAAGCCGGGCAGCAACAAAGTAGGAAAAGGACAGATTCATTGGCACAAAACGCCTAGCCAAGTGTTACAAGCAATCAATATTATTCCTGATGTGGCCTTTAACAAAGCCGGTAAAAATATTGAATGGTTACATCGTTATACTCCAGACGCAGATTATTATTATTTGAGTTTATTTAGAGCTGAGGCGAAAGGCGTACAAGCAACGTTCCGCATTAGTGGTCGTCAACCTGAATTTTGGGATGCAGACACCGGAGAAATGATTGCTCCAGCCACATGGCAAGCTAATCGAAATGGCACAACAACCGTAACCTTTGATCTTGATCCAAGTGGCTCAGTATTTGTCGTATTCCCAAAAACTAAAACAACTATTGACCCAATAAAGTCAATTAGGCCTAACAAGAGAACGTCATTATTTGTCGATAACGGTGCGATAAAAGCACATGTTTATAACAAAGGTAACTACCAGGTTGAAACGCAATCAGGCAAAAAACAACAATTTTCAGTGGGCAAATTGCCAGAAGTGGTAGCCATTGCTAATCCTTGGACATTGTCGTTCCCTAAACAATTTTCATATAAAGATCATTTACCAAAACCTCAAATACTTAATCAGCTAAGTTCTTGGTCTGAAAATAGCGATAAAAATGTAAGACACTTTTCAGGTACTGGTATTTACACATCCTCGTTTAATTTACCTGAACATCAGTCGGCAGAACATAAAACCTTGCTTGATTTAGGTGACGTGCAACAGATTGCTGAAGTGAAAGTGAACGGTGTTGATTTTGGCATTTTATGGAAGCCGCCATTTCAAGTTGATATCACTAAGGCGTTAAAACAGGGAACTAACCAGTTAGAAGTTAAAGTGACTAATGTCTGGGTAAACAGGCTGATTGGTGATGCCGCTTACCCTGATTATTTAAAAAGAACGGCAGACGGGACTGTAGTCGAATGGCCACAGTGGATGCTTAATGGCGAAGAAGTACCTAAAACAGGTCGCACTACGTTCACCACATATATGCCGTATAAGAAAAATAAAAAATTATTAGCGTCAGGTTTAATAGGCCCTGTGCGTTTAATTCCTTATGTTGAACGTTCGCTTGACCATAAATAAACACTATAAAAGTAATTATTAATAAATAAGGGAAAACATGAAAGCTATAGATACCAAAGCTATCAATGTAAAAATAAAAACAAGAGCAAGAACCATCATGTTAGGGCTAGCTACACTCGTTCTTTCTGCGTGTAGCTCACAAGAAATGACCACTGGACAAGCCTTAGCAGCTGATGCTGTTGAAACGAGTACACCGCCTAATATTGTGATCATTTTATCAGATGATCACGCATGGAACGATTATGGTTTTATGGGCAGCGAACATGTAAAAACGCCGGCTTTAGATAAACTGGCTGCCGAAGGGGTTACGTTTAAGCGAGGTTACGTGCCAACGGCCTTATGTCGTCCGTCTTTAGCCACCATTGCCACGGGGTTTTATGCTTCTCAAATCGGTATTACAGGTAACGATCCGGCGCCGAGAGTTTATGGTAAAAAAGGCAGTGAGTCGCACGATGCAATGCGGGAAAAAGTGATCGCAAATATTGATCGCGTTAAGACGTTACCGCAACTGCTCAAAGCCAAAGGCTATGTGTCATTGCAAACCGGTAAATGGTGGGAAGGCAGTTATCAGCGCGGCGGCTTTGATCAAGGTATGACCCGTGGTTATCCACAAGAAGGCGGTCGTCATGGTGATGATGGTTTAAAAATTGGCCGTGAAGGTATATCAATAATCACTGACTTTATCGACCAAGCGAAAGCCGATAACAAACCATTTTTGGTCTGGTATGCGCCTTTTATGCCTCACGCCCCACATACACCGCCCGCCCGAATCTTAAAAAAATATCAAGGCAAAGGTTACCCGGCACCCGTCGCGAAATATTACGCCATGGTTGAATGGTTCGACGAAACCAATGGTCAATTAATGGATCACCTTGATAAAGCAGGTGTAAAAGACAATACCTTAGTCGTTTATGTGTCTGATAACGGTTGGTTACCTAACCCCAAAAAAACCAACGATTTTTTACCGCGTTCAAAAATGAGTCCTGACGAAGCAGGGGTTCGCACACCTATTCTTTATTCGCTACCAAGCAAATTTAAAGCCCAAATGCGTAACGAAATGACCAGTAGTATTGACATTGTACCGACCATTTTAGGCGCTGCAGGTTTACCGATACCGGCTGAATTACCCGGCCTTAATTTGTTTGAAAATCTAAAAGAACAAACGCCTATACAACGTAACACTCTGTTTGGTGAGGGTTACGGTCACGATATTATCGACGTTGATGATCATGAAGGGTCATTACTTTACCGCTGGGTTATTGAAGACGATTGGAAGTTAATTTTAAGTTACGACGGTATTAATGCTAAATGGACAGTTAAACATACCATGGTCGGTAGACCTCGATTATATAACGTAACCCAAGACCCTTTTGAGACCGTCAACTTAGCAGAAAAACACCCTAAAATGGTTACACGTTTATCTAAAAAAATAGCGGATTGGTATCCTTTAAAATCAAGAAAGGTGTTAACGGAATAACTGCTTTTTCAAAGACTGAAATCAGCTTTGAGTGACTACTGCTACAAGCTATTTTCTAATTTAACTCTTTAATAAATAATAAAAAGAATAATAGGTGTCACCATGTTCGACTTGTTTCAACTTAACGAAAACCCTTTCACCGGCGTTTTGTTTCATGCCATTGGTGGTTTAGCCGCGGCGAGCTTTTATATTCCTTACAAAAAAGTAAAAACTTGGCCGTGGGAAATATTTTGGATGATCGGTGGTTTTTTCAGTTGGATTATCGCGCCATGGCTTTTTGCCATGGCAATATTGCCACAAACCACTGAAATTTTGTCGCAAGCATCAACCTCGAGTTTGTTATGGACCTTTGGTTTTGGCTTGCTCTGGGGCGTGGGCGGTTTAACTTTTGGGTTAACCATGCGATATCTCGGGGTGGCATTAGGTTATTCGTTAGCGTTAGGGATTAGTGCGATTATCGGCACCTTAGTGCCACCATTGTTTAACGGTGAGTTAGGGGCAATTGCTGCATCAAGCTCAGGTCAAGTGATGTTGCTTGGTGTGTTTATTTGTTTAATGGGTATTGTCTTAACAGGCAAAGCCGGCACCAGTAAACAAAATGAATTATCAGAAGAAGCTAAAAAAGCACAAGTGGCTGAGTTTAATTTTGCTAAAGGTTTAGCGTTAGCGGTATTTTCGGGCGTGATGAGTTCATTTATGGCTTATGCCTTTGCGGCAGGTAAACCGATTGCTGATCTTGCTATTGAACTGGGTGCACCAACCTTATGGCAAAACCTGCCAGTATTAATTGTTATTTTAGCCGGTGGCTTTGTTACTAACTTTGTTTGGTGTGCAATTTTAGCCACTAAAAATGATAGTTGGAAATTACTGTCGAGTTCTGCTCAAGAAAATGCGGCAACTGAACCAACAAGTTCAACAATCGCTTCATCATCAAGCTCACTACCAACGTCATCTTCGCGTAAATCAGTATTATTACCTAATACCTTATTTTGTGCACTTGCGGGGGTAACTTGGTATTTACAGTTTTTGTTTTACGGCATGGGCACCACCATGATGGGCGCTTACGAATTCTCAAGTTGGACGCTGCACATGGCGAGCATTATTGTCTTTAGTACCCTCTGGGGCCTAGCGCTGAAAGAATGGCAAGGGGCAAGTGTTACTACCAAACGTTGGAACATGTCAGGTTTAGCTGTACTCATTTTAAGTATGATAGTGATTGGTTACGGCAATACCTTAGCAGCTAGCGTTGCCGCGCATTAAACCTTAGTAATACAAATAAAAAATTAAATATAAAACGTAAATGCATAAATCGTTTACGAATTTACAGATTAAAAGAATAAGGTGTATTTATGAAAACAGGTCTTTTTTCAATCGGTCTTGATACCTACTGGCCACAGTTCGACGGTTTATTAGATAACCTAAACAGCTATCACAATAACATTAGCGATAAATTACAAGGCATGGGCGCAGACTTAGTAGATGCGGGCATGGTTGACTCTCCAGAAAAAGCACAAGCAGCGGCTAAATTATTTAAAACAGAAGATGTCGATATTATCTTTTTGTTTATTTCAACCTACGCCTTATCGTCGACGGTGTTGCCTGTTGTACAAAAAGCGAAAGTACCCGTTGTTATGTTAAACATTCAACCGGTTGCGCAGTTAGATTACGAAAAATTTAATGCCATGGGGGATCGCGGAAAAATGACGGGTGTTTGGTTAGAACATTGTCAATCGTGTTCATTACCAGAGCTTGCCTGTGTGTTTAATCGTTCAGGTATTGATTACCACGTAGTGTCTGGGTACATGCAAGAAGATTACGTGTGGAATGAAATCAACGACTGGGTTGAAGCGTCTAAAGTTGCCGCCGGTATGCGTGAAAACCGTGTGGGCATTTTAGGCCATTATTATAATGGCATGTTAGATGTTTACAGTGATTTAACCCAGCAATCAGCCACTTTTGGTAATCATTTTGAAATTCTTGAAATGTGTGAATTATTCGACTTTCGCCAAGCGGTTACTGATGACGAAATGGCTGCTAAGTTACAAGAATTTGCAGATAAATTTGATGTCTCAGCAGAATGTGAACAGTCTGAATTAGAACGTGCAGCAAAAACATCAGTCGCACTAGATAAGCTTATTGCCAAACATAAACTGGGGTCAATGGCTTATTACTATGAAGGCTCAGGCGAATATGAAAATATTGTTACCTCAGTCATCGCGGGTAATACCTTATTAACCGGTAAAAACATTCCTATTGCGGGCGAATGTGAAATCAAAAACGTGCAAGCCATGAAAATTATGGACTTGTTCGGTGTCGGCGGCTCGTTCTCTGAATTTTACTTAAGTGATTTTAAAGATGACGTGGTGTATTTAGGACACGATGGTCCTGCTCATTTTGCTATTTCTCAAGGTAATGTGGGGTTAGTACCATTATCGGTATATCACGGTAAACCGGGTAAAGGGTTGTCCATTCAAATGACGGTACAGCATGGTCCAATTACTGTATTGGCTGTTGTTACACGTCGTGATGGCAGCGTATTTTTACAAGTGTGTGAAGGTGAGTCAGTTGAAGGGCCAATATTACAAATAGGTAATACCAATAGCCGTTATAAATTCCCCATGGGCGCGCGTAATTTTATGAACGAATGGTCACGTGGTGGGCCCTCTCATCATTGTGCTATTGGTGTTGGTCATATTGCGGATAAGTTAGAAAAGCTGGCGTCTTTATTAAGTATTGAGTTACGCCGTTTAACTTAATTACCAAGCCCTTATGGTCATTTTTGATGTTATTGAACAAAAAAATGACCATAACTTATAATAGGAGGGCAAATGAAAAACCAGCTACTTAACCACTCAATTGCTCGTGTAATTACTTTTGTTTTTTTGACTGTTTTTACTATGTGCATAGCGACTAAAGTTAATGCCTATGAAAAAGTTATTTTAGAAAATAGTGTCAACAGCACAAGTAAGGTTGCTAATAAGCATTCTTATCTGAGTGAAATAACCGATGCGTTAAAAATAAAATGGCCAAAAAACCGTACAATAAATATAGTTTTTCATGGTCATAGTGTTCCAGCTGGTTATTTTAAAACGCCCATTGTTGATAGTTTTAATGCTTACCCTCATCTGTTGCACAAAAAATTAAAACGTCTGTTTCCACATGCTGTTATCAATAGCATTGTTACTGCCATTGGTGGAGAAAAATCAGATCGCGGAATGGAAAGGTTTGATAAAGATGTTTTGACACATAACCCTGACATTTTATTGATTGATTATGCTTTAAATGATCGTCGCATTGGCTTAGAAAAAGCAAAATTAGCATGGCAAACTATGATTATTAAAGCCAAAAAAAAGGGTATTAAAGTGTTGTTATTAACACCAACAGGGGATCTATCAGCAAAACTCAATGACCCTAATGATCCTTTAAACTTACATGCAGAGCAAATAAGACACTTAGCTCATAAACACGAAGTTGGTATGGTTGATAGTCTTGCTGCTTTTAAAGCCTATATTGGTGTCGGAGGAGAACTTAGCCACTTAATGTCTCAAGTTAACCACCCTAACCGTAAGGGTCATGATCTTGTTGTAGAACAAATATTGGAATGGTTTCCAAGTGAGTAATTTATTTACCTAGAGACAGGTTAACTATATTGCTTACTTTGCCCTAATTAAAAACATTAATACTAATACTAAGTTGAGACTTATGAAAAAATATTTAGTAAAACCGACACTCTGCTTTCTAGGGGTTGCATTGTTAAATCTTACAGGCTGCGCGAAAGAAAAATTAGATACTCAAGCCTTGGATACTGAACAAGCACAAACAGAACTTTCGTCAAAGAAAATGCAAAAACAACCAAACATATTATTTATTTCGGTTGATGACTTAAATGATATGCCCAACTTTATGGGCAGCTATCCCGATGCAATAACACCTAATATGGATCGTTTAGCACATAATGGCGTTTTGTTTACTCGTGCACACGCACAGGTGCCACTGTGTGGGCCATCTCGTGCCAGCACCATGACCAGTACGTTAGCAACTACCCATGGTTATCATGGGCATATGTCTGATCAAAAAGTGCAAGATCGCGGCAAAGAAATGGGCACCAGTACCATGCCTGAGTACTTTAAAGACAATGGTTATCATGTAATGGCTGTTGGTAAAATTTTCCATAAACATGTGCCTAAAGGGTCAGTACATGAATCGGGCGGGCGAGGCACTTGGAATCCACACCCGAATGGAAAACAAAAATATAACGGCGGTAGAACCCATACCGACTGGGCAAAATGGCCAGGAAAAGAATCAGAAATGGGGGATTATCAGGCCGCAGAATGGGCGGTTGATAGACTAACTAAAGAATACGACAAACCGTTTATAATGATGGTTGGTTTTCTTCGTCCACATGTGCCGTGGATTGTTCCTCAGCGCTGGTTTGACTTATATCCAAACTCTGAAAAATTAACCTTACCACCATACAAAGCTGATGATTTAGACGATGTATCAGATCTATCAAAATTCTTGAATATTTCCACAGAAATGCCACATACCGATACCTTGATTAAAAAGAACCAATGGTCAGAAGTGATGCAGGCGTATTTAGCGTCAGTCAGCTTTGTTGATCATTATGTGGGTAAAGTGATTGATGCAGTAGAATCAGGTCCTAATGCTGACAATACCATTATCGTGCTTTGGTCAGATCATGGTTATCATTTAGGTGAAAAAAATACCTTTCAAAAAGAAAGCCTTTGGGAGCGTAGCTCACACGTACCGTTAATATTTTCTGGTCCGAACATCAAACCAAAGCAAGTTAGTGGTCGAGTTGTTAGCTTGATTGATATTCTTCCTACCTTAGCTGAAATGTCTGGTTTACCCGAAAATAAGGCATGGGAAGGGCGTAGTATTCAACCATTACTTAATAACCCATCAATGCCATGGGATCATCCTGCAATTACTACATGGCAGGGTAATAACGTTGCAGTACAAACCGAGCGATACCGTTATATTCATTATATTGATGGCTCAGAAGAGTTATATGATCATGAAAGTGATTACGACGAGTGGTCAAACCTGGCAAGCGATACAAAATATACCGCGATAAAAGCCCAATTAAAAAAGCATTTACCAACAAAGTACGTAGAAAAATCGCAAGGTAAGCAGCAGAAAATATTGGCAGAAAAAGCCAAGCGGTAGCTTACTGCAATTATACTGTTTAGTTTGCGCATTTCAGAACAAGACAGGATGACGATTTTAAAATCCCATTATCATAATGGGATTTTTTAATTCACCTAAATTCATCAAATATTCAGTTAATTATGTTTTGAATAAAGACGTTTAGCTGCTCTTAAACAAACCGGTTGTTAAGTTTTACCTATATTCTCGCTGTAAGCTTTAAAAAGCATAGAACTTTCGGATTAAGCATCAACAACTAGTATCAAAAAAAAGAACCTAATATCATCGAGATAGTTGACTAATAAGTTTATTAACTTATGCGTGCACTTTAAATAAGAAAATATATTTAAAGTGCACAAAGCTCATTAACCACTAATAGTTAATTTGCAGTGTTAATCAAGAATAATTAATTGATAACTTCCTGCTTGATAAAGCTTTTTAGCTTGATTTGGCACAGTTACCCACGCACTAGCATTTTGTGGAATTTCAAAGTGCCAAGTAATAGTTGAACCGATACGTTGCCAGCGACTGACAATTTTTCCGTAGCCGGTGACATAACTCACATCAACATTGTCTAAGTCTTTAACAAATACTGGGCGAAGTTCAAATTCTTGAAAGCCAGGGTTATCTACGAGTGGACGAATGCCGCCTAAGCCTTCATAAAACCAACCATCATAACCACTGTGGAAAGGGTGGTTTAATGAACGCCCTGGAGGGTTTCTACGTTCAGGATCAAGTTCAGGATCCCAAACACCTTTACGCTCCCAAAGGGTTGTCGCTTGTAACTTGTCAAATTGATAGGAATACCCAGGATACCCTTCAGCGGTAAAAACTCTAAAGGCGGTATCGCCATAACCGTAATCGCTTAGTGCTAAATACAAGTAGGTTTGACCAAGTGCGCCAATAGAACCATGGCCGCCCCATTTTTCTACCACATCTTTATTTAACGCATCAGCAATTGATTGGCGTAACGGCATTGGTGCAATACCAAAACGCAGCGCCATGGCATCAGCAGTTTGACTGCCGTAATGGCCCGTATCAGCGCTATAAAACTCTTGATTAAATTGTGTGCTGATTGATTGAAATAAGTCAGAAAACTGTTTTGATTTTTCTGGTTCATTTACCAGCGTTGCAATTTTACTCATTAAATCAGCACCATGCGCAAGTAAAGCAGAACTGGTGATGGTTGGCGTAGTGTGTTGCGGATTACAACGCTTTCTGCCCATACCTGGTTTTAATACCGGATCACACCAGTCACCATAGCCAATACGTAACAAGCCATTGTCTAATTTACTTTCAGCTAACTGCATATATTCAAGTAAACTAGAATATTGGCCTTGAAGCACTTGTATATCACCGTGATGGCGATAATGTTCCCACGCAATAATAATTTCAGCAACGGCCCAGTCAAAATTACCACCGTGGGTACGTTTACCAGGGACTACCGCAGGTGCTTGGAATGTAGCGGTGCTAAAGTCACCTAGATATTTCGGCCAAAAATTGTTCATATTAAAGTTGTAATTACCGGTAATCAGCGCCGCATGTGCATCACCTGTCCAACCCGCACGTTCTCTGATTGGGCAATCCATTGGTACTGCCATCAAGTTACTTTCATAACTCCATAACGCCATGTCATGAATACGATTAACTAGGTTATTAGAACTTTCAAACGTACCGGCGATATCAACATCACTTCTGACAAGATGTGCAGTGATAGCGTCAATTGCTGGTGCTTGTTTAAGTCCGGTTACTTCGACATAACGAAAACCGTGCCAAGTAAATTCTGGTGTCCACGTTTTCGCATCGTCGCCAGAGGCAATATAGCCATCAACCTGTTTTAATAATGGCGCACCGCCACCCGTGTTTTGGCTAATATTGCCATCAATATCAGCCCACTCAGCATATCTAAGGTACACGGCTTGATCTTTTGTTAAGCCTAATTTATCCAGGTTAAGGGTAGGTACACCGGTAAAGTTTTGGCCAAAATCTAATACCCACACATTATGTTTAGGCTGATATATCTTTTGAGCCGTCATCTTTTTAATGGGACGAATAGGGGGTAATAATTGTGGCTCAAGTTTTTCAGTCGGCCATTGCTTCAGTACCTCTACTGGTTGCCAGTTTGATAAGTTGTTTAGATTATTAGTATTGCTATGCCATTGAGAAACCACTTTATTAGCATCAAATAATTCTCCTGAAAAAATGCCTTCTTTTATTACAGGAGATGAATGACTTAACCAATCTTTATTTGACGTCACTAATTGCGTTGAACCGTCATCAAAGGTTAATTCCAATTGCGCGATAAATTTAGGTTGGCCATATGATAAGGTTTTTGATGGTTTATCGGTTGAGCCATCAGGGTTTTTCCAACGACTAAAAGCAATACTTTCGTCGTACCAACCACTACCTAAATGAACGGCAATAGTATTATCACCCGATGAAAGAAAACTAGACACTTCATCCGTATTGTAAAGTATACGTTTATCAAAATCTGTTTGTCCCGGATCCATAATGCGATCTGACACCCGTTTACCATTAAGGTATACCTCGTAATAACCGGCTGCGGTGCTATGAAGTTTGGCTTTAACTAATTTTTTATTTTTTTTGGGTGTAAAGGTATAACGAAACAAGCTTGCGGTAGGTTGAATTTTTACTTGCTCAATAACTAGATTTTGCGTTTTTATTTTATGTTTCGCTAAGCTTGCTAACCTTTCTGGGTATAAGTCCGTTGCATATAAAGCCCATTGGTTAACGCTTGGAGTGACAGAAGTGATCGCTGGTTTTTCAACTTGCAGCCATTGTGCTTGCCAATCTGCTTTAGCTAATAGCCCCATTTCCCATGAGCTAATATTACTCCATGCGCTCGCTTGCTCTACATCAGGTTGCCATACACGCACACGCCAAAAAAGGGTATCGTTAGCATTCAGTTCAGCACCTTGGTATCCGATATTTAGTGACTGCTTTGCCTTAACTTTACCGCTGTCCCATAGCAAAAAATCTGCAGTGTTAAACGTTTTATTTTTACTCACTTGAATTTGATAATGTGATTGGCTGTTTACATTAGCATGCCACGAAAACCGTGGTTTACTGTTATGTACATTAAGTGGGTGACTTTTACCTTCAACTAACAAGTTACTGGGGCTACCAGAAGATTCACCCGCTGAATTATATTCATGACTACAGCCTATTAGCGTAATTAAAAATATAAGAGATAGACATTTTTTTAACATGGTCTTATTTATTTCCTATTGTATTAATACTTGATAAGAAAAGACAATTAGAATGGAAATTGATACCCCTAAACTACAAGTTAATTAAAAAAGTTACATAAAATCATTTTTAGCATCAATGCTCAACAAATAATGGCGTTGGGGTCGGTTAACTGGCTTCTAAGTTTGTATTGTTAGCCTCATAGACAACGGCTGTGTTTTATATAATGAGCGGTTAATGATTGAAATAAACTCAAAGGGTAGTAAGCCTTTGAGTTTATTTATTTTAAAGCTTACTTTTTATTGTTTTTCTTAAAGCGCTCATGTGCTTTTATAAAAGATTTTAGATGCTTTTCATCCGCTTTAGTTAATACAGAGGCTGTTGATTTTTCACGCTGAATAGGGCCATTATCGCCAACTAAATAGATTTTTCGCCAAGGGCTACTTTTTAGTTTTTCTGCAACTATCACTCGAGCATCAGGGTGCGCATTATCAATTAATGCCGTAAGCGACCATGTCGCTTGTTCACGACGTAATAATTCTTTACCTTTAGTAAAGGTTTTTCCGCTATCGGTACTGTTGAAATAAGAAATAATGCCATCGCCTTTTTCTTGATAACCCAGTAAGAAACTAATATCAGTTGCTGATTTAACGATAAAGTCACCGCGGGTATCGGTACCATCTACACGCGCTTGTGCGTAGACTGGTTCACCGCCAACCCATTCTTTTCCTGTCCAACGGTAATGACTGGTCTGTTTAGCACCACCTGTTTTTTCCCCTAAATCTTTGCCTATATTGATACCAATATGCGGGTAACCTTTTTCATCTAAGTGAGATGAACCATTAAATGACCAATAGCCCACACCACCAGTACGTGCTACTAAGGTTTTTTCATCCGAGACTTCACGTGTTAGTGGCATGGTTAACGACTCCCCTTGCACGTTACGCCAGCTGTTTTTCTTAGTATCAAATACCATGTAATAAGCATCATGACGTTCTGTGGTATGGCCGCGACCATTAACACCCGCACCTCGCTTCCAACAAACGTGATAATCGTAAGAAATGATGATATCGTCATTTTGGCCTTTTGACGCAAATGCATACCAGCTATCACTGGCTTCAATATCATGGCGTTTTTTAGTTTTTAAAATTGAAACAGGTGCCTCAAACGTACGGCCATGATCAGTCGATTTTTGATAAACCCAATTACTGCGATGTGCTCCGTGGCGGTAAAAGAGAAAAATATCACCATTGTCCATTTTTACTGCTTGGTTATAAGTGCCAAAAGGAGTGATATTGTCGAGTTCTTCCCACGCGCTAATATCATAGGGTTTCTTCGTAACTATATGTTTATTGGCAGCGTAGTGGGTATCACCTAGTTTGTTTTTACCATAGCGTTTATCACCACCATGACCGCCAAAAAAGACGTGTATATAACCTAAATCATCGATAACCATAGTGGGCTTACCGTGGTTATCGACATTTTTAGGTTGTTGTAAGTCTTTACCTAAAGCACTGTTACCCGCTTTATAGGGGCCTGCCCATTCTTTGGTTTCGTGGTTATAAGAGGCTACGTAAGGGTCTTCAAGTGGGCCTTGATAAGACACATAGGTAATTCCGTTTTTATGAATGCCAGCAGGGTGTTGGACTATTGCTAAAGGGGTCATTAGACCATTATCAGCAAAGTAGTCAACTTTATCTGTTTTAGTCGCACTAGCGCTAACAGTAAATAGCACTGAGGCGCTAATAATTGAAACCAGTGATAAACGAGAAAGTAGTTTTTTCATTATCTTTTGTTAACCTTATAATTAATAACTGAGTAGTTTGAGTAACACCCTACAATCATTATCGCTCACTAAAAACCTAAATCAATCAATTTATTATATATTCTACAAATTTATTGAATTAGAAATAAATTCTCGAGAAAAGCTTAATGCTAATTTATCGCTATTCGAATACGCCATTAATACTATAAACACCAGGCGCTAACAGTTTGCCATGTTCAATTGGTTGAGCTGAAGATAATTCATGCTTAGTTATTTTGAGTTTGGGTACCGAAGGTAATTGTAAAGTAGCTTGAGTGTTTTTAGGCACCACTAACGTCATTGATAGGTTGTCGTTGTCAATTACCCAGCTTACTGAAATATCACCTTGTGGTGTTGACACAGTGCCGTTTAAATTATTTAATTTATCGGTAAACTGCGGTGAAACGTTAAAGGTTTTAAAATCAGGCGTTGTTGATTGAATTCCTAAAATCCCCGTATAAAACCACTTTGCCACAGCGCCATAGGCGTAATGGTTTAATGAATTCATATTGGCCTTATTAAACCCATCTTTTAATGAGTATGAATTCCAACGTTCCCATGTGGTGGTTGCACCGTTATTAATGGAATAAAACCAAGAAGGGTAGGTTTCTTTTAATAAAATGTCGTACATTAAATCACTGTGTCCAAACTGCTGTAATACTTCGTACAATAGTGGCGTACCTAAAAAACCAGTGCGTAGATGATGATCACTTTCATCTAACAAAGTTAATACTTTATCCATGGCTGTTTGTTGTTCTTGTGGTTCAAACAAATTAAATGCTAACGGTAATAAGTAACTAGTTTGTGTTGTTTTTAAGGTTATCTCACTTGATTTTGGTTTTTTAAGGCGTATACCATTTTCACGTTTTAAAACCCGAGTAGCCTTAGTTACTACATTTAATTCTTTGTCAAAAAAGTAGGTTCTAAATTTACTTTTTATTTTGTTAAAAAGCGCTTCGTATTGTGCTGCATCACTTTTATATCCTAGTAAACGAGCAGTTTTTGCGGCGATATCAACCGAACGTGCGTAATAAGCTGTGGCAATAAGATCTGGGTGAGTATCACCTTTTGCACGGCCATTTTCTGAATAAGGTTGTAACCAGTCAGCGTAGGTACCAATGTTAGAGATATAATCAACACTATGAAATTCGGTATACGATAACCAACGCTTCATCATGTTGTAGTTTTCTTTTAGTACGTGAATATCGCCAGTGTATTGGTACAAATCCCAAGGCACTATTGTAGCGGCATCACCCCATGCGGCGGCAGTACCGTCAGTTAAAAAGGAGCGGAACGGTACAAATTTGGGGATCATACCGCTAATGTCTTGTTCTTCACGAACACTTTCTAACCAAGCAGCCCAAAAACCGTAAACATCGGCTTTATACATTGAAGTACTAACAAATACTTGTGCATCGCCTGTCCAACCTAAACGTTCATCGCGCTGAGGGCAATCGGTCGGTATATCTAAAAAGTTACCACGTAAACCCCAAGATACATTGTCTGAAAGCTTATTTAGTTTAGTGTGCGAGCTTTTAAAATTGTCGTAAACAGCAAAGTCTGAATGTAAGACCTGGCCGTTGATCCAATCTAAACTTGGTTGGTGAGTCGTATCAAAACCACTTAACTCAACATATTGATAACCATGAAAAGTAAAAGTAGGGCGGTAGGTAATGTTGCCATCTTTATTTGGTACGTAGTAGTCAGTATTTTTAGCTGAGCGAAGGTTACGCGTATGAAAAGTGCCATGCTCTAACGCTTCAGAAAATCGCAATTTAATGGTTTGTCCTGCTTTAGCGGGTACATTGATTTCAGGCACGCCCACCATGTTTTGTCCCATGTCAAAAATTACAACACCGTCTTTCACACTAACAATATTAATGGCGGGTATTACTTTTGTGGCTATAACTGCTGTATGGCGTTTAGGTTTCAGTTGTACTTGGCTGTCAATGGGTTCTGAATAAACGCCAGACCAATTTTTTGCCGTGAAATGAGACGTACTCCAACCTGGCATTTCAAAATTTGCGTCGTATCGCTCTCCGTCATAGTTACCTGCTGCTCTGATCGGGCCTTGATTGCTTAATTGCCAAGTGTCATTTGAGGTTATTATTTGACGACTACCATCGGTAAAAGTCACTTCTAATTGCGCCAATAAACGCATGGGCAATACATAATCTTTTTTAGTTGGGTGAAATATTCTGCCCGTATGCCAGCCTTCAGCAATTACTGCGCCTATAGCATTTTCGCCAGTATTTACATGCTCAGTTACATCATAAGTTAGTGTTTCAATACGTTTATGGTAGGGCGTCCAATCCGGAGTCATAACATCTTCACTGATCGCTTCCCCATTAATATAAGGCTCAAATACACCTTTAGCTGTTACATATAAACGAGCATGTGCTACGGGTTTGCTTAGTGTAAAGTTGGTGCGTAAATATTGTGGTCGATAAAGCACATTATCTAAATTAGAGAAACCGCTTGAAACCGTTGTTTTATCGCGTTCGTTGGTGTCTGGGTGACCTATCCATGAGGCTTGCCAGTCATTATTGTTGAGTAAACCTAATTCGAGTGATTGTGTTTCACTCCATGTTGATTCATGTTGTTGCTCATCCCAAATCTTTACACGCCAATATACTTTTTGACGTGAATTAAGCGCTAAACCTTGATAATTAACCCATGAATTATTGTTAGATTCGACTTTATTACTATCCCATAACAGGTGTTGCTCAGAAAAATCAGGATTGTTAGCCACTTGAATTTGATAACCCGTTTGCGATTGCACTGAAGATTGTTGATTAAGCTGCCAGCTAAAACGCGGTTGTGCTTCATAATATCCAACAGGATTAACAAAACCTTCCCCCACTTTTAACCGAGTAATAGCTTGCTCTGTTAAGTTAACAGTATTATTAATAATACTTTTTGATTAAGCATGGTCATCTTGGCAGCCCAAAAAAAACAAAGATATGATGAGTACGAATATTGAACTTGGTTTACTCCAAAAAATTAAACTGTGGTTTGCTATTATGTACATTAAGTGGCTTGGCTAAGGTCTTATTTCCTATTGCATCGGTGTTCGAAAGCAGTATTCGAAAAATCTAGCTAAACAATCGAACGTATTGTCACTATTGTTAACCCCCGATATTTCTGGCTATAGTTAATAAAAATCGTCTAAAAATTAACACCATCAGTAAAATCACGAAACGACAGAAATTTTTTATGCTAACCAATGCTTTCTAGGAAAAGACACATAACTTGAAAATTGATACCCCTAAGCCGCTTATTTAACAAAAACATCAAAAATAACTTCTTTTATAAAATTACCGAACTGCACTTATTAAAATAGATATACCAATCTATTGGCTTAGTTAGCCTCGGCTCTGTTCAATAAAAATTTCATTAATAAGCTTTTACTGACTAAAGCGAATAAATCACTTGCAATAACCAATATTATTTTTTGGGGGGGGACTTATGGTTTGCGAGTTAGCCAGACAACTAAATGAGCATCGATAAATTAACATGCTATCAGTAAACGTATTCCGATAGCTGTGAGTCATTTTGCTATCGCTACTATGTCGTCAGGAAATGAACACTCATTATCACGGTTATATTGTAGTGCTGTTGATCGGCTATTCGATGTACAGGGCACATGATTTCACTACCTTAGGTTATATTACCCAAAGTCTTTAACGTATTTAACAATAACGATACGGCAGCTTAATTGGTTAACTAATCGTAATCACAACCATATCACCTTGACCCATAATGACCGTATTTGCTCATTTGCGACCCTTAGTGGTTGTATTTTGATCTGTATGGGGTTATTTTGAACGGATGTGTTAGAAGTGTTTATGCAAAACATAGCTTCACATAGTTCAATACTTATAACGAAACATAAAACAATAATAACTAAAAATTAAGGATAAATAGTGGACATATTTACACCTAGTCATTCGAGTACGGGGATAAAAGACTCATATTCTAATGCGAATAAAATAACAAAAGTTAAATCAATGACGGGGTCAATATTCATATTATTGGTTGCTATCATCACTTTTTGGTCAGCATTTTCAAATGCTGCAGTGAAAATTACAACCGATCTGACTAATGCCGGAAATAAAAAAGGAAAAATACACAATTATTGGGATGTAAGGAATGAAATTCCGCCGTACCCAAGCTTGTCGTTACCCGAACAATCCCCTAAACAAGACTCGAATAATCTTATTCGCTTGTTAGGCGGAGAAATGCAAGCAGGGCAAAAAATTACAACTGACGATGCTGTTATCTACAAAGAAGGTAAAAATCTATCAGTAACCGATGGTTATGTTCAAGCTGATGGCGCCTATATTTATCGCTTCTGGAAAGTCAGAAGTCGTATTGATGCGGTAATGAAACAAGGTTATGAAATCAATCAAATCGTGTTAGATAACCCACCTTGGGCTTTCCAGCGTGGACTTGCATCAGGAGGCACATCGACTTATGGCAATTCATTTCCACCAGGTCAACCATGGGTTTGGGCTCATTTCATAGAAAAGTTAATCGACAACCTTGTTGCAAAATATGGTTACGACGTAGTGAGTGAATGGAATTTCCGCGTGCATACTGAAGCAGATTTTATTCCTCATCATTGGTCAGGTACTAAACAAGACTACTTCAATCATTACAAAAGAACGGTTAACGCGGTAAGAAAAGTCATTCCGACCGCTAAAGTAGGTTCACATTTTTTACCGCCACCAAGTGGTAGTGAGCGTTATGGTGTTGAATTTGTTAATTGGACTGCTCAGCAAAACCTTCCTTTGAATCATCTTGGTATTTCTTATTATCCGTTTTATAACAATCTTGCTCATATTGACATGGATCGCGTTTGGGACAAATTTATCAAGCCGTTCACAACAGCAAGTGGTTGGAAAGCTGGTACTAAATTCGGTATTCCTGAATTCGCATTATTTACAGAAAAAGATGATGATGGTTTTAACGTAACAGTTGGCACGTCACATAAAGAAGCATTTAATGCCATGATGTCTAAAATGATTTTGGAAAAAGGTGTAAGTAAAGTACACACTTGGGGTGACCAAACAAAAGATCCATTTTTTAGGGCGATTCAATCTATGGCTGGAAAAGATCGTTATAAAAACTGGCGTGCTGGTGATCCATTACGTAGCGGTAACATTGTAGATGGCTATTTTGCAACGAGTGGAGATAAAAATAAAATTGATGCCGTTGTATTTAATTATAACGCGAACCCAGCTTATATTGCCGATGATAAAATTGACCTTGTTATCACAGTGCCGTTTGCACCTGGCACTAAATTTAATTATCGTTCTGCATATAAGAAACGTTCTAACAACCCTCATCGTCAATTTACGCAACAATATGTCAAGGCCACACAATATGTAAGTGAAGGCGGTTGGGTACTTGATAAAGTTAGACCTGACGCAACAACTAAAACCGATAAAAATGGTGATTTAAATACTATTTTGAATACTGCGGGTAAAAACCAATGGAACCAAGTAAAAGCTAGTTTAAGTGGTTACCAAACTCTGCCATTTTCAAATAATGTAGAGATTACAGCCGTTCAGTTGGGCACTAGCACCACTAAATCTCAAATTAAGGTCAGCGTTCCTTTGGCTTCTTTTTCGTTTAGAAAGCTAGAATTTAGCAAAAAATAAAGTAGTAAAATATTCAAGGTGGAACAATTTTGTTTCACCTTGTTAACCTAATCTATAACAATTCTTTACCAAGACAGTTTGTGCTGTTCAGGTAATACTTTCATCAACAATTGAGGTGTGAACAAAGGCCGCCTCTATTGTAAATAGCTTGCAATATTCGCTTAAACTAATAATTTTGATGATTATCTGGGCATCAAAGCTACTTAGTTGTCACTATATTGATAGGTAACTAAGCTACCAAAGCAGTCGTTCATGCATTATTTCAAAGTGCCGTAAAGCGTCATATGTGATTAACTATTACAACAATTCTGTCCTTCTTGGATAGGTGGACATTTAACAGTTCCATAAGAGCAAAAAACACAGCAGTCACCTTTTAAAGGCTTTAATAATACTTTGCAAGACTCACATTCGTAGAACCACTGACAGGCATTAGTTGGCATTTTTTCGGTTTTATTATGACCACACTCTGGGCAAGTTATTGTTGAGTTTAATTCTATATTTTGCATGTTCGCTCCTTTAGAGGTTTTACAATATCTAATACTGACATTAGGACTAAAAATCGCGTCTACAGCTTGGTTTTTGAGTAAGATATTCGTTATCGGGTTGCCAATACTAATTGCCTATTGCGCATATAAGCAAGCGACTATACGTTGTAAAACTCAGTTTAGGTTGTTTTATAGTGATGTTCATTGATGGACTCGTTTATTTTTATTGGTGCTGGTTCAGGTGTTATTTTTGGTTTTTCCGTTCTATTTAATTAAAAATAAGGCCATGCATTGCCGTGTAAAACGCATGACCTTAGCTGTGTGATTACTTTTTAGCGCTCATTGTCCAAGTGCCACCCGTGACTTCAAACATCACATATTTGTCGTCTTCATTAATAAATTTAACACCTTCAACTTGTTTTGATTTTGACCACAACGAACTGTTTTTATTCCAGGCCATGTTGCCATTTATACTAACGCTATCAATAGCAAAGTACTGTTTTGGAATTCCGACAAGTGCAGTGGTATTTGCTGGCGTCGTTAACGTAATTGTGATTTCTTGGTCATTACGTTTAATGTCAAAATCAATATCGCCTTGCACACTAGGAACGAGCTGTTTGAGGTGTGTCATGTGCACCATATTTGGCATAATGCTATAGGTTTTCCATGCTACTGATGTTGGCTCTATACCCACAATATATTGGCTTAACACCGTGGCAGGGGCGTTCCATGCATGGTTTTCAGTACCTCCACCGGTCATATATTCTGTTAAGGTTGAGCGCGCTTTATTGTCAACTTGTTTACCATAACGCTGTTTCATCCTATCTAACGCATCGTCATAACGACCTGCGATTGCCATAGCGTTATAAATCATCCATTCAAAATGTGGGCTCGCAAATTGGTTCGGCACTAATACGTTATCAACAATTTGCTGATACTGTGACGGCTCGGCTAAACCAAATAAAATAGCTACGGCGTTAGCGCGATCATCTTTGAATTTTTTTGGATTACTGCTGTAATATCCGTCTTGCCAAAAATGCTGTTGGTATGCTTGTTTTAAATCAGCAATACGTTGGTTATAAAATGCCATATGGGTATCATTACCAAGAGCTTTCGCCATTTTTCGGGCAGAGACTAAGGCGCTGTAATAAAGGGCATTTTGAATAACATCATAATCAATCGTTTCTTGTGGACCCCAATCGGTCCATCGCCATGCGCCATTTCTAAAAACGATTAAACCATTGTCTTGTTTTTTCCATAACGACAAGTATCTGTGCACATAGGGGTAGGCATATTCTAATGTTGCTAAGTCACCGGTATTGTAATAATAGTGCCACACGCCTTGTTCGATAAATTGTAAACTTTGCGCGGGTAATTCACGGAACCTTCCTGGCCCTAAACCAGCGAATACACCTGATGCTGAATCGCTAAACGCCATCGTCACTTTAATCGCTTTTTTGAGTAAATCTCGACCGGGTTTATCCATAGAATAAAATAAATAACTGGCTTGGTCGGCAACATCGCCAATCCATAAACCGCGTTCTCTGTCGGGTGTGTCCATGAAGTTATCGCGGGCACAAATATACAAGGTGTTTTCAGACATCTGCCAAATACGTGAGAACCATGCATCGTCACTTTCAAAGTGTCCTGGAGTTGAACCAACGCCCGTCCAGCGATATTTCAAGCCGTGCACTTTAACGCCCTTAGGAATTGTGTATTCAATAATACGGCCATTGCTCCATGAGTACGATTCAAACTGTTGTCGACCTTGTTTTGTGGTGTAAAAGGTTTCAATAGTGTTTAGGCGCATGTTAGATTTTACGTGTACTTTTAAACCTTCTTCCGCTTCAATATCAAAATACGGGGTAAAGTTTTTATTGAAATCTAACTGACAATTAATTTTTTTACCGTCGCTGACAAACGGGAATTTTGTAGCCGGGTAGTTGGTACAATTGGCTAACCCATAGTTGTTTAAGGGGGGTATTTCACTGGGAAATAACTGATAAAATGGCGCTCTAGGTGGCTTATTGGCGCTTTTGGCTAACGGCCAAGAGGAATCATCATAGCTAGGTAAGTACCATGCGTTATCACTCCAATCGCCCATGGTTTTACGCGCATCATAATTTACGCTCCATGCCGCAACTCGGCGATGTTTTTCTTTTTCTACCGGTTGATAAGCTTCATGTTTTTTCGCTTTCCATGACGCATCAGAAATAATGACCTGTTTGCCAACCTTAGCCTGAAAAATAAAGCCAGCCACTCTCGCTGAAATATGGGTGCCTTTGTCACCATTAGCACCGTAATACCAACCTAAGGCGGCAATGGTATTTTTACCTTTTTTTAGGTACTTCTTAATATCAACTTGGTCGTAATATTTATTAGACGCAATAGGAAAACCGTCAACACGCGGCGAGGCTTTTACTGGTGAAGGTCCGCCGGTATAACTACCTTCAAACACAACCAATTCACCGTTGATCCATAACCAATATTTAGTATCGGCGCTAATATAAGCGGTGATGGCTTCATTAGCCGCTATATTGTCAAAATCAGTGATGTCGACTTCTTTACGCAGCGCTACCCAAGTGTTTGGATTGCCAATTTTTTGGTTGGTCCAAATCCACTCTGCATCCCATTTTACGGCCAAGCTTTGAAAAGAATATAAGGTTAATAAACTGGTGATGAGCCAGAGAGGTATTATGTTTTTAGTCATGTGGTGTCCTAATAATCACTTTACTTATTAGCAGTGATTAACTGCAATGTATTTATATGCATAAAAGTTTGTCTGCATATAAGACTTAGTCACCGAGATAGGACTTTGATACCCTAAATTTAAAATCTTTTTAAATTTAGGGTATCCGATACGGTTACAATGGAAACCTTGCCGGATGTGATACTAATCAATCGTGTTATTACTGAATTATTTGGTAGGGCAGTCCTGTTAATGGGTCAAGTTCAACAAAAGAATTTTCAGGTAACGACAGTGTGATTATTTTAGGTAATGGTTTGGCACTTGGAGGCAATCCAAAATAATTATGGCCTTGTCGTGCGTTTTTAAAGTGCTCTTGTAATATTAATGGCGGCAAAGCAAAATCATAAAAAGCCACTTCATCAATAACCCCTGAAAAAGCTTCCATGGCCCATCTAGATTCGCTAGGATTATTCCCTATTGAAGCCTGGCCAGGACCTCCACTTAAAATTTTCGAACCGCGAGGATATTGATAACTCGCCAGTAACTCACCATTGATATAAATAGCTTTTAAACCGGTTATTACGTTATAGGTGGCGACAACATGATGAAAATTACCTAGTTTTAATTGTGCTAATGTTGGGCGGCCTAAAATCCCATCAAGCGGCAATTTCAACTCATGATAACCTTGCCCAACTATGTATAACCCAAAACTTAAACTTTCTTTAAAGCTATCATTAGGTCGCAGGTAAGGTTTGCCTTGATCATGTTGAAAACTGAGTAACATGCGTAATTCGTCATCACCTTGATCTTTACGAAATATTTCATCGATTGCTTTAAAATCACCTGAAAACTCCGGACGAATGAGCGCTTCAATGGTAACGCCATCGGTAACAGAAAACGATCCAGTCGCTGGTGCAGTACCTCCACCTGACCCAACATCTATGCGTGCATTGGCCGTATTATCAAAAATAAATGCGCCTTGCCCTGTTAACCCTGTTGTTCGGGTTGCGCCTGCAGCAGGTATGCCTGTGGCTCCGCCTACAGAATCAATTGCACGATCACTTTGACTATCAAAACTCCAAAAATGTTTTGGTTGCCAGCGATTTGGTAGTAACAACGTGTGTTCACCGCTCTTTATTATGGGATTTAGATGACTGTGAGTTAAGTCTAGTGAGAGTTCCCCCCCATTTGAGTGCAAGGTAAAGTTTGGTCCATCCACAATAATATTGTTATTTGATACCGATTCGATACTTAGCTTGCCCTGGGTTAGTCTCAACTCATTACTATTAAAAAGTTTAATGTTTGTGTGAGCAGCTAAGTGCAACTTGTCACCATTGGCAAGCACTAACAGGGCCTTTTGTTCCGTCTGGTATTCACCTGCAAATATGTTATCCCCGTTGATTGAGCCTTGTCCGACAATTGAGATTTTACCTTGTTCTATTTGTGCAATTACAGGCGAAGAACTTGGGTAAGAAAGTAGCCAAACTACTAGTAGGAGTAATAATGCGACAAGTACTTTCACCCATAACTTAGCGCTGCTAGAAGATGTCGCTTGTTTCAAAGCTTTTGGTTGTTGTTCTGATGGTGATGCAAGCGGACCCTGTGCAGTGCTGTTATCAGTAGGTAGATCATGAACTATCGGGGAACTGTTTTTATGGCGAAAAACAAGCTCTTCTGTTACCGCAGTTTCGGTCATTCGTCTGTAGGAAAACGTAAAATTACGATCGGCACCAGCAAGTAAATCAGCGTGCATAACCATGTAATCATAAAAGAAATGTTGAGCCTCAATATTTCCTCTGAGTAACTCTGCTAGTTGTTTTTCTTGTTCTGATGTCGCTGATTTTGTCCCTATGGCGTCGGCAATTTCACGTATAGCGGCAAACTCTTCGCTTCTGATCATTTTTCATCCCAGCTAAATTTATTCTCAACACAATCAAATAACTTTTTTCGTAATTTGTGTATGGTCTTACGAATAGCATAAATCGATCGACCAGTATTTTCTGCAATGTCTTGAGCCAGTAAATTATGATTATAAAAATAGTTGTAAATTTCTTGCAGAGAATGAGGGAGTTGCGTGCGGCATTGTTCTAAATGGCGCCATTTTACTTCTTGTGTATAGGGGCTGGCTTCAAAAGCAGGAAGGTTATTCCTAAATTCTTGTAATAGATCATCGTCTAAGCCTAATTGGTATTTATTTTGCGTACGTTTAAATATTCGAATACGGTTAAAAGCAATGCAGGTTGCCCACTTTGAAAAGTCACTCCCAGGTTCAAATTTGGAAAATTCATTCCACAAGGTTAAGCAAGTCTCTTGAAAAATATCGTCAGCTGCTGAGCTATCCCAAATCGAAGCATATATATAACGATAAAGTCGATTTTTATCCGCTTCAAATAATTGTTCAAACCCTTCAACGTTACTGAAAGTAGAAGACGTTTTTTCGGATAATTGCTTATCGTCAATGGTATGGAGTGAAGACAAAAGACTACCTTTATTAACTTTAAATGATTAAGTTACTCAACAGACCCTAAAGTTTAATGATCTTATTAAAATATTAAGATACATATTAACGTAATAAAGGCTGATTAATCAATTTTAACCATAATCGTTCATAAGGTGTATTTTAAATAGCAGTTTTCAGACTTAAAGGGGATAGGTTAAAATTCTCATATATCTAATTAAAACATTCGAATGTTCGCTTTATTCACAAGCAGCCCTTTGTATAGTTACTCCTTTAATAGAATATTTGTCATCGATTAAGGGCAACGCTGTATGTATTTTACTGGCCATAGTCTATGCAATGAGGAGGCATAGCCACACGTTGTTTATTAAGATAGTGAGTAATAAAAACATTGACTGTTGAGGGTTTTGAAATTACGGCGCTTACTTGTTAACAGGGTTAATTAACCAGTTGAGGTTGGCAATTATCAGCCACCTCAACTGATTAAGGCTGAAAAGTTAGTTAGCGGTCCATTTTATTTGTGTTTTTTCAAATGAAAATAAAGGTAAGACAGAACTAACGTTTACCTGTGAGCCTGACTCGCCGTCGCTACGAGCAATTGTTGAATCACTTTGCCACTGTGTCCAAGCCATAGGAGTAGGGTTTTGGTAATTTTCCCATTGTGCTAAGCCTGTATCATTTAACACAATGCCTGGGGCACCGTATTTGTTGTAATAATTTTTATCTGTTTTTAACCAGCCGCTAGCAGATGGCTGTGCCATAAAATTATAATAAGCATGATTTTTCGGCGCAGCTAGTTTTTTGCGATAGTAAAAAGTGGTTCCCTCCGGCTTATCTACGTTAAAGGTGAGTTTAACGTTACGATCATTTTTAGCTTCTAGGCTTTGTGGATCATAATGGTAGGTTACTGCTTCTATACTGTTATCGTTTACGTCAGTAACAACAACTGAGCCTACTGTTTCAGCATTTACATCAGCACTTATGCGAGGTTTGCCAAACATGGTTGCGAAAATTTCAACTGGCCAAGGTTTATCACCATTGCGTAAGCCCCATTGAAATACTTGATTAACGTTATTTTGATAGAATTCATCAGTTAAAGCGACATTAAAAGTGTCAGCTTGTGGTGAATCTGAAGTAATGTAAGCATAAATTGGTGCTACAAAGCCCATTCTAGTAATCACACTATATTCTTCAACATCAATAACAGTACCTTGTTGCCATTTTGGGTGCTCAACTAAGGCTTTAAAAAACTGATCATATTTTGTTTTTGGATCGCGGGTACTAGCTTGAGTAATAAATGGGTAGTCACTGACGCCCCAAAAGTCATATTTAATATCATTGTCATAACAATATTCAATTAATGCACTCGCAAATGATTTGATTTTTTCGCCTTTATAATTAGTCACCGTCCCGTTTTTATAAACAAAATTTGGTGTCCGCGTATGTAAACCTATTTTAGCGTTAGGTAATACCGCGCGAATGGCATTTACCGAGTTTGCAAAATGCTCAACAAAATCTTGCTCACTGCCATACCAATGATCAGGTGTTTCAATTTCAGTACCAATTCTAAAGCGCCACGACAGTACCGTTTCTTCACCATACTCGGCCACTAAATGATTGATGGTTGCTTGTAAAAATTCGTTGTAAGCGACTTTGTCTTTTGGTGGTAGTGAATTACCGTAATGTGATACACGTTGGCTTTCTTTAAAGCTAATACCATCGTATGGTTGATCATCAGGAATAAAGGAGTGACCGCGTTGGAACGCCCAAGGTGGTTGATCTAAAACGATTTGATAAATCTCATTTATGTTTTTGCTATTGGTATTTTTAACAATGGTATTAATACGGTTAACTAACGGCTGAAAGTTATATTCATATTTGTTAGTTTGTTCATTGTAGCTAGCAATGTCATAGTCTAAATCAGGTACATTTGTGCCATCTACATTTTTCTTAATACCGCCTAACATACGCACTAGATTTGCCTTTAAACCACTAATGGCAGTAACACCATTGGTAGGTGATATCCGGTTAATGGTGCTCCACATATCATGTAACTCTGCTTGATGATTATTTAGATCCGTCATATCAGCTTTTACAATCACATCAACAGTATCATCAACCACCGGTTTTACCCGGCTATCAACAAAGTCATTATTGCTAGTTGCGTCAGCTGTAACCGTTATCGATAGGGTGTTTGGAGTAATACCGGCTGGATTTGGTATGGTATGGCCGTCATATTGTATTGGATCATCAACAAGTTGAGATTCATCTTGAATATCTTGGCCAACTAAACAGTTTAATACCAATTTATAATTGCCAGTTTCAATATTTTCAAAGCTGTATTCTCCACTTGTCGATATGGCACTGGTGCTGATCGGCGCGGTGTCTGTAATTGGTGAACTTGGTGTTTGAAAGTTTGCATGATTTTGATCGAAAGCATCAGCAAAATTTGTGACCGCGTTATCATATAAGTAAAGTTGACATACTTTGATGTCAGTAACTTCAGAGCTAACGGTACCTGCAATATTTCCAACGGGGGTCACATCACCACCCGTGTTATCACCACCCGTGTTATCACCACCCGTGTTATCACCACCCGTGTTATCGCCGCCAGTGTTATCACCGCCCGTGTTATCACCGCCCGTGTTATCACCACCTGTGCTATCACCACCAGTGTTATCGCCACCTGTGTTATCGCCACCTGTGTTATCACCACCCGTGTTATCACTACCAGTGTTATCGCCGCCAGTGTTTTCTTGCGTTGGTGTCGATCCTTCTCCGCCGCCACCACAGGCGGTAAGCCCGACCATCGACCAAAGGCAAATGCCTGTTACTAATATCGTTTTAATATTCATATATTTTTCTTCTTATTAATAAAGTATTTATTGCTACAACTATGTTTATATTTGCCATTCACTTATTCTCTCAATGTCGTTTGTTCTTATAATTAACAACCAAGAACAAAGACACTCGTGATCACATTTAATCAAATTAACTCTTTAACAGTCAAGTTGTAATGTGTTTTACTTCAGTTACTTCACGCCCTGTTTAGTTCAGCGATAACGTAATAGGACTAATTGTTTGTAAGGTCACGGGGCCCAACAAGCCGGATTCAACTAAGGCATCATCTTTGTTGACAAATTTATAGGTGGTAAAAGATGAGCGCTGGCCTTTAGGTAGCGGTTTGTTTTGTAAATACCAATCAGGCATTTGCTTAACATAGTTACCTTTGTTATCCCATATACCTGAGTTATCAGGATAAGCTTCATCGGTAATTAAGCGGTTGATCCATGAACTGGCCACATTAACAACCAACTCGTTATTACCTGATTTTAGATAGCCACTTACTTCTAAAGTAAAAGGTGCAATCCAAACACTGCCAACCTCTTGACCATTAATAAAGACTTGCGCGGTATCACTCAGTTTTCCTAAATCTAAAAATACAGACGCATCTTTTGTTAATGACTCAGTGCTTATATAAAACTGCTTTTTATAGCTAGCGATACCAGAGTAGCTTTGAATGGATTTATCAGAAGCGTCTTTCCAATTGATCAAGGTGTCAAAGGTGGTGGTTTTATCTAGGCCGTAAAATTTGTCAAAAGTTACCTGCCAGCTACCGGTTAGCGTTTGTGGTGACTTGGTATTATTTACCGGTACGTTGCGTTTTTCCCCGTCAATTTTCAGCTTAACCAAGCCGTTTTCAGCGCTGATTAATTTAATATTATTGTTGTCGTCATAAACAAAGCTAACGTTTTGTTCACGTACCACTTGTGGGTCCACTTTTTTAACCTTGGTAGAAGACTCTTTAAAAATGACAAACTTTGATTCGTTTGGCGCTAATCTAAAAGCGAAATCAGTTAAACCATCTTTATGTGAGAAAGCGGCCATGCGTTGGCTTGTGCCTGTTCTTGCATCCCAAAGTTCAGGTATTTTACCGCTAACATTAAACTGTGCATCTAATAACGCGGGTTTGTTGCTGTCGTTAAAGACAAAGTAAATATCTTCGGTGGCGGTTTTACGATGGCTGTAAAATAATTTATCTTTGCCAACTACGCGCAAGTCGTAATTAAACTTTTGGTCTTGATAAATTTTATGCCATTGCGCTTTTTGATAGGTATTGTCTTGCGACCAAATAAAGCTAACCATCTCGTTAAACGACTTTTGTTGTTTAGCGGTGATATTTGTACCCGCTAATTTTTTAATCGGGTCGCCAACAATCACCGCACCTTGTTTGGCTAATTGATATATTTTTTCTACCGACTCGTAATATAAGGTGTCATGGTTGTTTAATTTTAATATTTTGTACTGCACGCCATGGTCAAGTTGTAGGCGTCCGTTGTGATAACTTAACTCGGTTTGCAGCTTGTCACGGTTAATACAATCATAATTAATATAAGCGGGTAGCTGTTGTTTTAACAAACTGTCTTTATCTGGACAGGTGGTTGGGGCGGCATCGCCCACGTACCATAATACATCAGATACCGGCTGACCTTGGCGTAATAAATATTGGCCACGACTAATGTAAGTAAACCAATCTTTACCTGCGGTGTTCCACCATGGTTGAATGCGGTCAAAATGAGAACCCCAGCGTTCCATGGTCATGCCTGGCGCAACTTGCGTATTGGCTTGATGGACAAAACGGTGGAAGACAAATTGGTTAACGCCTAATGCCCATGTTTTATCGCCGTCGAATTTTGCTGACGCAGGGTTAAAATGCCAATTAACTTCAGGGCTGGCGGTAAATGATTCGGTAGAAATTATGTTTTTATTGTAAATATGGCCAGCAGAGGTGCTTGAGGCGATCATATAAATATTCTTTTTCAGCCAAAATTCACCCATCGGAATACTGGCTTTACTGGCTACATCAACGTCATTAAATGGGCCAAAACCATAAGGTTCAATGTAGGTTGTTAAGTTATCTTGTTCGGCAAGCTCGGTAAAATAACCGTAGTAGTTTTCAACGGCAAGGTGGTTATTGAGATCACGTGTGTCCCATAATACCGCTTCAGATGTGGTAGAAGACTCAACAAATTTACCAGCAAATAAGGGTAAAAATGGCACTAAATCATAACCATATTTTTCTTTAAATTGCTGCTCATAACCTTGAGTCCAATTTTGACCACCCACTTCGTAGCTGTCAATTTGTAAACTTTGCATGGCATTAGGCGCAACTTCTTTGACTTTATTGACTACATCTGTGACATAAGCATCGTAATGGACTTTAAAAGCCGAACGACTAAACTTATCAACTTCTAGCCCTCTACCTTCCAACGTTGGGGGCGTATTGTTAACGCCCGTTGAAGTGTAACCGAAACGCATTATGGTCCAATTACCCTCAGGTAACTGTGTGTGAAGCGTGCCATCTTCTGCTAAATCAGCGGTTAAATTACGAATACTTTTAGGATCAATAATATGCTGTTGATTGACAGAGCCAATGGCGGGCAGTTTACTGTAATCGTTTCTCGCTGTTGAGCTTCTTCCTAAGAAGTTAGCCATTCTAGGTGTTGCAGATAAATGCGCTTCATGAACATTAATTGACTTATTTGCGACAATTCTAAAATACTTTGCGGTAATACCTTCAAAGGCTTCATCAAGTTCCCAACGCATTTTTCCTGGACGACGAACGGGCATATTGAACTGCTTGGTAAAAGTAACGCCATCGTCTGAGGTGTGAAATGAGTATTTTAATTTCTTACCAAAACGTAATTTTAAATTAGCAAAGCGGACAGTGGTTGGTTTATCGTATGCAAATTGCAACCAAACAGGGTCATTGCTTTTAGCATTGATAGTTGAGTAACCTGTGATGTCATGATCGCTAACAACCTTAATATCAAATTTTTCATCCGAGGCGGTTATGGTTGGTTTTTGCTGTGCATCCCAAAGTTCAGTGTCCATTGACGGGTAAGCTAATACCGCAACATCACGATAATAATTTTTTAGTGACGTGGGCTCGCGAAGTTTTATATTGACGTTACCGCCAGCGACAACGGTTTCACTCCAGGTGACTTTTTTCATCGACAATTCAGGGGTGATCCAAGGGCCACCACTTGAAGACCAACCATCACAATTGTGTAAACTAAAGCTTAAACCGAGTCGTTTTGATTCAGCAGCCATATGGCCGATCATATCTAGATGTGTATCACTGTTAAAAATCACATCACCTTTTGGCATGTTCAAGCCAACATTAAATAAAATTGTACCGCCAATCCCCACTTCAGCCATTGATTCTAAGTCTTTGGTTAGACCAACCTTTGACATATTACCATTCATTACGTGATACCAGGTAAGTGGTTTGTAAGCTGCTGTTGGTGAAGAAAACCCTTGAGTTAACGGAGACGTTGCAGCTTCAGTTACCTGTTTTCTTTGGCTTGAATGGCTAGCTTGCTCTGACGTTACGCTGTCTGCACAACTCAGTAGTGCACCAGATAAAAACAAAGCTGCAGACCAATTTAATGGTGATACAAAATTCATTAATGTAATTTCCTCTATTTAAATAAACCCTTTGTTCAATTTGTTGTGATCATCCAGACATAAGTCGCAAGAATGGACTTATGTAAATATCAAGTTGAACTAGAGCCTGACATACAGGAAAAGACAGAAAAGTTAAAAATTGATACCCCTAAATCCCTATTTTTAAAAATAAATAGGGGGAGTGAATAAAGTGGGTATGTCGTTAAATGGTCTCACAAAGGATAAAATATAGTTGTTGAGGTGATGATTAGCTTAGACTGCACACTTTTTACATAGGTACCCATACAGCTTTAAACTTGTTGCTGTATGGGATATTTGTATAGTCAGTTATTCATAATATTAGTGTTATTTATCTTTTACTTTTGTAATAAAACCTTACCACTAATGTCATATTTACCTGGCGGTAACTTTGTTATATCACTTACAGGTTTACTATTTCGAGTGATTATCAAACTAGAAATGCTAGGTAATAATAAGCTTGCTTGGCTATTTTTAGGAACCACTAAAGTCATTGATAAGTTGTTGTTATCAATTTTCCAACTTACTGAGATACCACCTTGCGGGGTTGGTTGACTACCTGAGACAAAGCCTAATTCTTCATTAAATTGCGGCGTGACAGTAAATGTTTGAAAACCAGGTGTTGTTTGTTCAATCCCTAACATGCCACGATAGAACCAACTGGCAATTGCACCGTAGGCGTAGTGATTTAATGAATTCATTTTTTCGCCGTTAAAACCTGTTTGTAGCGAGTAAGAATCCCATCGCTCCCAAGTGGTAGTAGCACCGTGTTTAATAGAATAAAACCATGACGGGTAACTTTCTTTAAATAAAATCTCATACATGAGGTCGCTATGACCGAACTTTTGTAATACTGGCGCTAATAATGGAGTGCCTAAAAATCCAGTACGTAAATGACGATCACTTTTTTCAATTAAGGCAACTAACTGAGTCACGGCTTTGTTTTGTTCTTCCGCTTCAAACAGCTCAAATGCTAAGGGCAATAAATAACTGGTTTGTGTGGTTTTTGGCGATATTTTTTTAATAGAGCCTTTTTTTTCACTGCCGTTATTGTATAGCGGCGGTTTGGTTATGCTGGCGTGAAGTAACAAATCATCATCAAAAAAATAATCACGGAATTTACTTTTGATATTATTGAACAAGGCATCATATTGGTTTGCATCGGTATGAAAACCTAAAATACGAGCCGTTTTAGCAACAATATAGGCGGAGCGAGCGTAATAGGCCGTTGCAATTAAATCTCTGTGGGTGTCGCCACCATTTTTACCATCGCTGGTGAAAGGTTGTAACCAATCTCCGTGACTACTCATGGTAGAAATATGCTGGTAACTGTTAAAGGTATGATAACCCAGCCAACGCTTCATCATAGTATAGTTTTCAGCGAGGATGGTTTTATCGCCGGTAAATTGATAAAGATCCCAAGGTACAATAGTTGCGGCATCACCCCATGCAGAACCGGTTAAGCTTGTTAAGAAATTACGAAAGGGGACAAAATTGGGTATCATGCCGTCAATGCTTTGTTCTTCTCGTACACTTTCAAGCCATGCAGCCCAAAAACCATAAACGTCTGCTTTATACATAGATGTTTGAGCAAATACTTGAGCGTCGCCTGTCCAACCTAAGCGTTCGTCACGTTGTGGACAATCTGTCGGAATATCTAAAAAATTGCCACGTAATCCCCAAGATACATTCTCTGAAAGCTGATTGAGATTAGCGCTAGCGCTGGTGAAATTATCGTAAACATCAAAATTAGAATGCAATACTTTTCCTTTGATCCAATCAAGGGTAGGGGTTTTAGTTTGATCGTAGCCAGATAGCTCAACAAATTGATAACCATGAAAGGTAAAGGTCGGCTGATAACGGATCACGCCTGTTTCGTTAGGCGTATAGAGATCGGTTGCTTTCGCCGAGCGAAGGTTGGTAACGGCAAATTCACCTTTATCAATTGCTTCGGAAAAACGTATTTTGACTTGCTGATTTTTAACGGCAGGAATGTTGATTTCAGGTACTCCGACCATGTTTTGTCCCATGTCAAAAATGGTTATTCCATTTTTCTGACTGACAATTTTCATTGCAGGAATAGTTAAGGTTTCACGAACCGGCGTATGGCGCTTAGGTTTTAATAACACTTGCTGCTCAAGTGGTTCTGATACCACCTTTAGCCATTTATCGGCATCTTGGTGTTCATCAAAATTAGCACCGTGCCAGTTAGTTAATTCAAAATTAGCATCATAAATTTCACCGTCATAATTACTCGCTTCACGGATTGGGCCTTGGTTAGTGGATTGCCAATCTTTATTTGATGAAATAACTTGATGAGTGCCGTCGGTAAATGTCACTTCTAATTGTGCCAATAATTGCATTGGTAACATATGGTGTTGTTTGGTTGGGTGGAATATTCTTCCGCTATGCCAGCCTTCAGCAACAATCGCCGCTAATGAATTTCCACCTGTTTTTAAATGTGAAGTAACATCATAGGTCAATGTTTCTATGCGCTTATGATAAGGTGTCCAGCCGGGCGTCATTACATCATTAGTGACAGTTTTTCCGTTAATAAAGGGTTTAAATACGCCTTTTGAGGTGATGTATAATCGTGCTTGTGCGATGTTTTTATCTAAATTAAAAGCGGTTCGTAAATATTGCGGACGGAAATACTTGTTATTAGGAACAGGGAAGCGTCCACCTTTTACGGAACGATTAAAAACACTATTTTCATCGAATTCATTGGTATCTGGATGACCTATCCATTTTGCTTGCCAATCCTCATTATTCAGTAACCCTAATTCGAGATGATTAATATCACTCCATGTTGAGGCTTGATCTGTTTCGTCCCAAATTTTAACTCGCCAGTAAACTTTTTGTCGAGATTGTAATTTTTGCCCTTGGTAGCGTATCCAAGCATTTTGTGTCGATTGAACTTTAAGGGAATCCCAAAGCCGTTCCTGTTGATTAAAATCAGCAGACTTTGCAACTTGTATTTGATATGCCGTTTGTAATTGCGCGGAAGATTGTTGACTAAGTTGCCAGCTAAAACGCGGCTTAGCTTCATAATAACCAATCGGATTAACAAAGCCTTCTCCAACCTTTAAATTGATAACAGGATCAGTTTTTAACATATTATTGTTTGTGATTGAGCCGTGATCATTTTGACAGCCTGAAATCAATAGTAACAAAATCAAGAGCAGTGTTGATGTTGGCTTATCTTGCCTGTTCTTTTTATGCCTTGGGAGCAAAGGAAACGAATAGCGTTTAAAAATAGTTAACATGGTTTACTCCAAAAAATATTCTTTATTTATTAATAAACTGAGTCGTCAAACTCAATCATAAACAGACTGACTGAACGCTACGTATGCTATAAAAGTTCATGCGTTTGTAACTTTTCATTCAACCTAGTTCATCATCTGCAATTATTTAATTGCCAAAAAATAAAAAACCGAGACGTTACAAACTGAAAAGGCAGCAAACTTACAAATTGATACCCTAACGTTAAAAATATTTTAAGTTTAGGGTATCAATCTCAAGACTTATTGTCTTTTCATATACCAGCAAACTAAAAGTGCTCGGTTAAGCGTTGTTGAGCTATGTTAATACGGCAGGCAAAACATTTTTTGAAGACGACAATAAACCATAATTAAAATTTAAATGGTGATATCAGTTGGCTTTATTTATAGATTAAATGTCTAGTGAGGAAATTTAGATGATATTACGAAAACTTAATAAACTGCCTTTCATGGTTTTAAGTTTATTAGTCTTACAAGCTTGTGAAAACACTGCGATTGCAACAGAAAACAAACAACCAGTAGAAAAAAAACAACCCAATGTTGTGGTGTTTTTAATTGATGATTTACGTGTCGACTTAGGCACGTATGGCAGTAAACATGTGCTGAGTCCTAATATTGATAAGCTAGCCAGTGAAGGGGTTAAATTCACCCAAGCTTATGCACAACAGGCAATTTGTGGCCCATCTCGCGTAAGTATTATGACGGGACTACGCCCAGAAACAACCGGTTTATATACAATTAATAAAGACGGCCGCCTGCGCCCTAATCAACCTGACGTTGTATCAATGCCGCAGTTATTTAAACAAAACGGCTATAAAACTATAAGTATTGGTAAGGTTTATCACAGCGTAACTGACGACCAGGAAAACTGGTCAACACACATAAAAAAATTAGATAACTTCTACGCTATTCCAGGTAATAAAGAAAAGAAATTTGCTTATGAAGCAGGTGAGGTTGATGACAATTTTTACAAAGACGGTAAAGTTGCAACAGACGCGATTGCAACATTAAAGCAGCTAAAAGAAAAAGATGAAAAATTTATAATGATGGTTGGTTTTAGTAAACCACATTTACCATTCAACGCGCCAAAAAAATATTGGGACATGTACGATCGCGAACAATTCGCAGTACCTAGCCGTAAAAAACCGGACGACATGTATCGCTTAGCATTAACTAAATGGGGTGAGCTCCGCATGTATGGCGGTATTCCGAAAGAAGGCGATGCCTCAGACGAGCTAACTAAAACACTTATCCATGGTTATTATTCAACGGTAAGTTATGTAGATGCACAACTAGGTCGAGTAATGGAAGCTCTTGAGGAAATGGATCTACGTGAAAATACTATGGTGGTATTGATGAGCGACCATGGTTATAAATTAGGTGAATATGGCGCTTGGAATAAACACACCAATATGCAATTAGACACGCGAGTCCCACTCATTATCAGCCGTGAACTGGCTCACAAAAATCGTAAAGCGGGAGTAAGCTCTGCTGCATTGGTTGAAAATATTGATGTCTTTCCGTCGCTTGCACAGGCAAGCGGTTTAACATTACCAAAAATGGACGGACAAAGTTTACTGACGTTATTAGACAATCCTGATATGAAATGGGATGACGCGGCTTATAGTCTATTTACCCGGGGACCATTTATGGGAATTACGGTTACCGATGGACAATGGCGATATACCCAGTGGCGTGACGCTAAAACCCAAGCATTAAAGTTTACCGAATTGTACGATCACAGCGCCAGTGAAGTGGCGACCGCGAACGTATCAGGACAGCAACAATATCAAGCATTAGAACAAAAATTAAAAGCGTTATTACTTCAACAGTTTCCAATGGATGCGCCGTCATTTCATGAGAAACGTCATGTTAAGAATAACCAGTTTTTAACGGGTAAGTTTTAATTTTTCACAACAATCGCTTAGTGTTAACAGCCTAGATTGTAGTTACCAGTGTTTAATCTGACTCGGTTCCATTTATTGCAGAGCTAATTACAGCTTTAATTAGCTCTGCAAAAAGCGCCCGCAGCCATAAAAATCACTCAGTGATGAACAGAAGTTAATAAGCGGTTAATCATAATAACTACCCATGTAGTATTTTATACAAAGTTGAAAGTTATAAGGTTTATATTTTACATGTAATGCGACAAGAACGAGATTTACGCAGATTTCTTTTACCTAACCTGAATTCGGTTTAATGGGTTTTGTAACAGTTTGATTTATAGTAAATAATTTGCGGGTTTATTTTGTTTCACCTAGCTTATCTTAGACTCGATGATGAAATTTAAGTGGATATTAAGGCGTTACTTCACACTAATAACTGGCTATTAGTAGGAAAAACACGGTTTTTTTATTCCCGATAAAAACCAAGTACCTGCATATATGAACCCACTCCGTTTGCAAGACATTTGATCATTGATGTGAGAGGAAAATCATTGCTCTCATATATCCGGCCTGTTTGTGGAAGGTTTTTACTTCCTGGCCCCGATGGTTATTTGCGCTCATCCTCCTCATCATCCATACGGCTTCTTAAGAGCCGATGCAGGTAGCAGGTTTTGAATGAGCGGGTCTGACCTATCTCACCATCCGATCAATTTACCTTTTGCAACTGAAGTAAGGGGTACTCTTACTTAAGCATTAGCCTTTTCACTAATGCTATGAATTTTTTGTTATATGGCTGGGCGGTATGTTTCACCCTTTGCCATGATGACCCATGCCATCCTCGCGAGTTTATTCGCTATAGCAACGCAGGTTTTATTTTGTCCTCTGCGTTTTAATAGCGCTTGAGCCCATAAACTGAAACGATCCGTTTTGTTACTCGAATGCCTTAACACCGCTCTTGCACCATGTATCAACAAGGTTCTTAAATAGCTATTGCCCGCTTGCTGATACCAAGTAATAACGGTTTTCCACCCGTTGAAGTTGACCCGGTACTAATCCTATCCATGCGGAAAAGTGGCGACCATTAACAAAGTCTTTTCCATCGCCTTCTTAACGTAACTAAAATCAAAGTTGCCAACATTAAAAATGGACCAGTACTACCACCAGACTGAGTGCTTGTATTTGAATCGTTGTTATCTGGTTCAGGAGCAGGCTCAACGATTTTCGCTTTTATAAATAGATTGATTAGTGCTTCAGCTGTTTTACCATTATCATCTTCAGCCACAGATTTTAATTGATGTGTCCCCACATTTAAGCCAGCCAACTGGCTGTTTTCCGTTTGTGACCAAGTATATGGCGACGTAGTGACTTCGCTTATCAATATGTTATTGATATAGAGTGTTACACCAACAATTGAGCTCAAACTATTTGGACTTGAAGCATTAACGTTTATTGATAAATCAGCATAACCTTCTTGTAGTTGTAATGAGTTACCCGCAAACGCAACAATTGGATCAGGCGCAGTTTCCACAATCAAGCTAACTGAAGATTCTGCAGTGTTACCCGCATCATCAGTGGCAACCGCTTTAAGTAGGTGAGTTCCAGTACTTAAACCGGTTAAATCAGGGAAGGAGGTTTGGTGCCAACTGTAAGGGGCGGTGTCATCATTACTAATTAATTGACCATTAATATAAAGTCTAACGCTGCTAATACTGCGTTCTTCAGACGGACTTGAAGCATTGACATTTACAGACAGCTCTTTGTAGCCTTCTGTTAAAGTTATCGGGAATTCTGAAAAACTCACTACCGGGTTTACAACAGGAGCAGGGGGGGAACTATTAATATCTAAGTCAATTATCTGTAAATATAAAGGTTGTTCCGTACCAGACGACCGCTCCATTAAATAGTAATAAACTTTGCCATTTATCACGTGCACGGTACCATGATCAAACTTAACCCCTTCTGTTTGTTCATAAATACGTTCAAAATCATTGGTACCGCCAATGGCTTGTTCCACATAGGGGTAACCATCTTTTAAACCGATTATGTAGACATTATCACCTGAGGTGTAGATCTCACTTGCTCCGGCAAAGTCAGTGGTAACAATAAAATCATCAGCACCAACGGATTTATAAGAATGCAAAAAAACTTGTTGATAGTCGCCGCGGTTTCTATCGGTAGATCGTACTTCGCTGATGATATGAATGTCACCTTTAGCGGTTACTGTCCAATCGAAGCCACCGACAATATAAACAGAGTTAGCTTCTTGATGGGCAATGTAGTCTCCCGGTTCAAAGACTTTGATTTCGTCTGAATTAACCAGTGGCCAAGTCATAGGTTCGCCTTTGTGGTTTTTCCACTGGCCAAAGCCTTCTGCCTGATCTGAATAAGCGTAATAAACACCATTTTGATATAGGTATTTATCATCGTTATCACTACTACGTTGCTGGAAACCAACCCGGAGCTTTCCGTTAACGTATTTCATGTTACCGTATAAACCCCAGTTGTAATCGTTACCAAAGTTTTTAGCAGAAACAACATTGAAATCGGTAAATTTAGACCACTTTTGGGTCGTCGCATCATAGCGGTTAAAAACATAACCGCCGTTATTATTACCCCCTAAACGCATATACAATAACAAGGTACCGTCGGTGTTAGTAAAAAACTTAGGGTAAGTTAAACGAACAAAATTGCCTTTATCGGCTAAATCACCGGTCATGGTTAAGTGTTTATAATCATCAGCACCTTGGCTAACGCTGCTGGTATCTTTAACAAATTTAGCTAAGGTAAATTCAGCGTCACTGGCTTCTGCAGCGCCAGCAATACTGTAGGAATAACGGAAATAATCATTTTTAAACTTACCATCATGATTATTATCATCATAGGCATGCATGTCGTACACCATATGAATAGTGCCATTGACTGGGCTCACCGATAAACCAATAGTATTATGAGACTCCCCCACTAAAGGATCGCCTCTAAAGCCGGTATGTTGATGCGGAAACTCAATATTTTTTACCACGCCGGTATCGGTATTAAAACGCGATAACATCACATGGCGGTCGTCTTTGCCACCGCGATACCAAGTCATAAACACATAATTTTTATATGTTTTTACTGCGTCACCATGGGCTGAAATGTTTTTCCCAAAAAAATAATCATATTGATCTGGAGACGTATTCGGATTCCCCACCGTACCAAAATCAAGATCTTGGCCATTAAAGTGTAAGCCTTGATCGGTTATTTTAACTTGCTGCTCTAAGGTCACTTCAGCATGCGATTGTTGTAAAATCATAGCTAAAGTTGATGATATTAAGAGTAGACACTTAAAAAGTGCTTGAGGTTTACTACTAAAGTTCATATTAGTCCTATCGTTTTTATTATCTGCTAAATATTGGATTCTTTATGCACTGAGCTTTTGAAAATTATTTTTTCAAAAGCTCATGATTAAATTAATTTATAAATCTACCGACTTAACCGCCTTTAATGTCACCGGTCCTAATAAACCTGAATCAAGCAGTGGGTCGTCTTTTTTGACAAATTTATAGGTGGTAAATGTCCGGCGATGTCCTTTTTTACCTGAATTTGGTAAAGGCTCATTGTTGCTATACCAATCAGGCATTACGGGAACGGGTTTACCGTTAGCTTGCCAATATTCTGAACTGTCAGGATAATCCTCATCGGTGATCAGACGATTACTCCAAGAGTTAGCAACTTTGACGGTCAGTTGATTATCTCCCACTTTCAGGTAAGAGCTAACATCCAAAGTGAATGGAGCAATCCACGCAATACCTACTTCTTGGCCATTGATAAATACCTGTGCGGTGTCACTGACTTTACCTAAATCTAAAGTGATTTTTTGCTTAGCTTGCAAGAGTGATGCGTTAACCGTAAAGGTTTTTTGGTAGCTTGCTACGCCTGAATAAGCGCGGATTTCAGCATTATTAGAGTCTTTCCAATTAAGCAATTTATCAAAAGTAAAGCTTTGCTCTAACCCGTAGTCTTTTTCAAACGTCACTTGCCAACTGCCAGTTAATGTTTGATTAGCCGAAATATTGTCAATGGCGATTTGTTTTACTTTTCCGTCAAGTTCAATTGACAGATTTTTATTTTGTGCTGCCGCTAACTCAATAGAAAATTGCTCGTTATACAAAGCTTCAACATCATGTTCACGAACCACTTGTGGGCTTAATTTAGTTTTACCCGCCGAATCATGATCAAACACAACAAAGGCTGATTCGTTAGCTTCTAAGCGAAAGGCAACCTGTGTTAACCCCTCTTGTTGAGCGAAGGCCGCTAGCTTTTTACTATTGCCTGTTCTTGCATCCCACAGCTCAGGTACTTTGCCTGTGACTTCAAAACTCGCATCAAACAATTGGCGTTTACCGCTATCGTTATAAACAAAATAGATATCTTGCGTAGCGGTTTTTCTGTGGGTGTAGAACAGCTCGGTGATATCTTTGACACGTAAATCAAAATTAAAGGCCTGTTGCTGATACAAATTTTCCCACTGCTGCGCGCTGGTTACTTTTAGATGAGTGCTAGGTTGTGACCAAATAAAGTCGACCATTTTTTCAAATTCAGCTTGTTGTTCACCTGAGACCTTGCGACCAGCCAATTGTTTAATGGGTTTACCAATGATCACGCCGCCTAGTTTGGCAAACTCATAGATTTTTTTCACTGAATCAAAATACAAGGTATCGGTGTTGTCTAAATATAATATTTTATATTGCACACCATGATTGAGCTGATAACGGTTATCTTTAAAAAACAATTCGGTTTGTAATTTTTCACGATTTAAACAGTCGTAATTGACATAAGTCGGGATTTTTTTAGCGTTACGACGTCTATCAGGACAAGTCGTCGGCGCCGCATCACCGACATACCACAAGACATCCGATACCGGCTGGCCTTGGCGCAATAAATATTGTCCGCGTGATAAGTAAGTAAACCAGTCTTTGCCTGCGGTTGAAAACCATGGTTGAGTCGCATCTATATGCGCGCCCCAAGCTTCCATGGTCATCCCTGGCACCACATGAGTATTGGCTTGATGCACAAAACGATGAAAGACAAATTGATTCACCCCCAAGGCCCAAGTTTTATCGCCGTCAAATTTCGCGTAAGACGGATTAAATTTAAAATTATGTTCAGGCGTCGCCGTAAATGCCTCTGCCGAGATAATGTTTTTATTGTAGATATGGCCTGCAGAAGTGCTTGACGCTAACATGTAAATATTGCGTTTTAACCAGAATTCGCCCATAGGAATATCGGCTTTGCTACCGGCATCAATATCGTTGAATGGCCCAATTCCATAAGGTTCTATGTAAGTTTTAATGCCATCTTTATTGGCTAGTTCGGTAAAATATTGATAGTAGTTTTCAGTAATTAATTTGTTGTTTAGATCACGAACGTCCCATAACACCGCTTCAGTTGTTGCAGGTGTTTCAACAAATTTACCTGCGAATAAAGGTAAAAAGGGTACTAAGTCATAACCATATTGCGCTTTAAATTGTTGCTCATAACCTTGAGTCCAATTTTGACCACCGACTTCGTAGCTATCAATTTCTAAACTATGCATTACGCCAGGGGCAACTTTATTTACTTTGTTGATGACGTTAGTAACATAGGCATCGTAATGGGTTTTAAAGGCTTCACGGCTGTATTTATCTACTTCTAAACCACGTCCTTCAGCTGTTGGCGGTACATTGGTTGTACCTTTTGCGGTATAACCAAAACGCATAATAGTCCAATCACCTGCAGGTAATGTTACATTTAACTGGCCATCCGTTGTCAGCTTGTTGCTCAAGTTGATGATTTTAGTCGAGTCAATAATATGTGTTTTGCCGGGATTACCTATTTCAGGCAAGGCATTATAATCACTACGAGTTGCCGATGTTCTCCCTAAAAAATTGGCCATTTTGGCTGTTGATGCCAAACGAGCTTCATAAATATTCAGCGTTTTGTCGGCAACAATTCTAAAATATTTTGCGGTCACACCTTCAAAGGCACCGTCTAATGCCCAACGTATTCGGCCAGGACGCGTTACCGCTAAATTAACATGTTTTTTGAAATTTATTCCGTCATCTGAATAATGTAAAGCGTAATTAATTTTTTTACCAAAGCTAATATCCATACTGGCGAAACGGATGGTAACAGGCTGTTCATAAGCAAACTGCAACCAAACCGGCTGATTATTTTTAGACTTAATAGCTGATTTATTCATCACTTCGATATTCGAAACAACGCTGATATCAAAGTTAGGATCAGATGCGCTAATGCTTGGTTTTAGTGCTGCGTCTACTAATTCAGTTTTTAATGATGGGTAAGCCAATACTGCAATATCTTGATAATAATTTAACATCGTCATCGGCTGCGCTAATTGCACATTAATATTGCCATTATTATCAGGGTTACTATTAACTAAGGTTTCACTCCATGTCACTTGTTTCATAGAGTGCTCGGGCGTTACCCAAGGGCCACCGCTTGATGACCAACCGTCGCAGTTATGCAGGCCAAAGCTTAAATCAAGGCGTTTAGACTCAGCTGCCATATGGCCAATTAAATCAAGATGTTCTGAGGTATTAAATAACACCTTTCCTTTGGATATTTGGCGCCCAATATTGAATAAAATAGTGCCGCCGATACCCGCGTCTGCCATCGCTTCTAAATCTTTAGTAATCCCCGCAGCTGACATATTACTGTTCATTACGTGATACCAAGTCAGCGGTTTTGTCTCCGCCGGAGGTGATAAAAAGTGCTGATGTAATTGCTGATGAATATCACCATCAAGATCTTTATCCAATACTTGATTAGAAACTGGATTAGCAGCAAGTGTTTGCTCTGACACTGTTTGCTCAGAGCAACTCAATAAAGTGATTGCAACAAGTACATTCACCGACCACTTGAGCGTATAAATAAAGTTCGAGGTTAAAGCCATATCAGTTCCGTTATTAAATACTCGCGCGCTAAATAAAACATAGCGCTAGCTAATGATTATTTTTCAGCGCCAATAAATGGGTTGAAATTATTGTTCTGTAGAGGAAGAGACAACAAAACTAAAAATTGATACCCCTAGCGATAAAATAAATTTGCGCTTGGTACCTGCTAGCTTAACTAATTTCGATTATTGGGGTATCAATTTCCCTATTTTATGGCTTTTCCTATTATGACGAGTCATTGATGGCTGATTGGCTATCTAACTTAAAACCTCAAGTAGATGTGGAAGTTAAATATGAGAAGAACATTATTCATTTTTTGTTGGGTCTGGTTATTTCAGCAACCGTTACAGGCAAAAGAAAGCCCGCAATTAAAACAAGTTAATGTTGCGCAAGAACAGGCTAGGGCGATGCCGACCTGGATTTGGAAACAAGGCAAAAAGACGACTGAATTTGTCGAATTTCAAAAGATTATTAACCTAGATGAATTACCTAGTTCGGCTCAATTAAGAACAACGGGTGATATGTTAATGGCGTTATCTATTAATAACACCAAAGTTTCTACCTCAAGAGACTGGCGAAAACCGCTGATCGATGATATTGCTCAATATCTGGTTAAGGGTCAAAACATCATTAACGCTAAACTCTTGAATGAAAAAAATGAACCTGGTTTTATTTTCGATTTACAGCTTAGCAATAAAACCAAAGGCACCTGGCACATCATTTCTGATAGCAGCTGGCAAACTAAAGTGTATAAAGGGCAATGGCAGGCGGCTGCAGAAATAAAACCTTATGGAACTAAGCCTTGGGGTGATGTCTTGTATAACCCTGCAAGTGTTCAAGAAACCGCTAAAACTAGTGACGATGCAAGTGATAATAAGCCTCAAGATCTAGCGCTTAAAACCTTACCGGGTTTTAAAGCAGAAAAAATTTATACGGTCGATAAAGAAACTCAAGGTTCTTGGGTGGCTTTAACCCATGATCATAAAGGTAGAATACTTTCCGCTGATCAATACGGTGCCATTCACCGTATTACTTTAGGCTCACCACTAGCAGTTGAAAAGCTTTCACTTAAAACCAGTAACGCACATGGCTTACTTTATGCGTTTGACGCGCTATACGTTATTACTAGTTTTGGCGACAGCAACGGATTGTATCGATTATCAGATACTAATGGTGATGATCAATTTGATAAAGAAGAGTACCTGATCCCTATTAGTTCGAGCGGAGAGCATGGTGCTCATAGCATTGTCTTATCCCCGGACAAAAAATCCTTGTACATTATTGCCGGTAACTATGCTGTGCTCCCAAACAGTGTCACAAAAACACGTGCCGCTAAAAACTGGGGAGAAGATCAACTGTTTCCTCGCATGGCTGATCCCCGCGGTCATGCTAAAAATCGTCTGGCACCAGGAGGCTGGGTGATCAATATTTCGCCTGATGGTAAACATCAAGAATTAATCGCACACGGCTTTAGAAATATTTTTGATGCTGCATTTAACAACCAAGGTGAGTTATTTACTTTTGACTCAGACATGGAATATGACGTTGGCACACCTTGGTATCGTCCAACACGCGTTAATCATGTGGTGTCAGGCGTTGATTATGGTTGGCGCAACGGCTCTGGTAAATGGCCCGAGTATTATGGCGATACTTTACCTGCAACATTAAATATTGGCCCTGGCAGTCCAACAGGTTTGGTGAGCGGTAACAATGCAAAATTCCCAGCAAAATATCAAAATGCAATTTTCATTAATGATTGGACCTACGGCACCATGTACGCAGTTCATCTGACACCAGATGGCGCGTCTTACAAAGCAACTAAAGAAGAATTTGTCGCCGGTAAACCCTTACCATTAACCGACCTGATCATACACCCAGACGGTAATATGTATTTTGTCGTTGGTGGTCGGCGCACACAATCCGCCTTATATAAATTAAGTTATATTGGCAATGAATCAACTGCGGCTATTAGTGCACTGCCGATCACCAAAGAGCTGAAAATTAGAAGAGAGTTAGAGCAACTACATGTTGATGGCATAGGACCTGAGTCTATTGCAACTGCGTGGCAATATTTAAGTCATTCAGACCGGTTTATCCGCTATGCAGCAAGAACGGTAATAGAAAAACAGCCTGTCTATTTATGGCGCGACAAGTTTACCGCCGAACAAAATGACTGGGCCATTATCGAGGGCGCTACGGCATTAGCTCGCGTGGGGGAACCCAAACATAAAACAGCCATTTTAACGCAACTTAAAACCCTCGATTATCCGTCGATACGCCATGATAAGTTTCTCGCCGCCTTACGTGCTTACGACTTAACCTTTATTCGTTTAGAGCAAAAATCAAACCGCGTAAACGACAGCATAGCCTTCAAAGACAAACAGTTGGCGATCGATACCTTAAATCCGCTATTTCCAACTAAAGACAATTTGCTCAACCGTGAGCTTGCTAAAATTTTGTTATATCTAAACGCGCCAGGGGCGGTCTCAAAAACTGTTCATCAAATGCTGACAGCAACAGAAGAGCAAGCAGAATTTATTTCAGACGAAATACTTAATCGTAATGAACGTTATAAAAAAGCAACGCTGCGGATGAAACAATCTCAACCAAATATTCAGCAATATAGCTTAGCTTTTTTGTTACGTTCAATTAGTGAAGGCTGGACTGAAGCAGATCGCACGAGTTATTTTTCTTGGTTTCCTCGTGCCAAAACTTGGCAAGGCGGCAATAGTTTTAGTCACTACATCGAAAATGCTCGTAAAGAAGCGTTAATTCATGTCGTTGATGATAGCGCACGTCAGCAATACGCGCATAGTTCATTGCAGTCAGAGATCAAATCAAGAGAGATCACACCGCCACAAGGCCCTGGCCAAATTTGGACCGTTGCGAGTGCAAGTAAAGCATTTAAAAATAATCAATCGGGTCGTAATTTTAAAAATGGTGAAAATCTGTATCATGCGGCGTCCTGTGCTAGCTGTCATCTATTTAACGGCCAAAACGGCGGTATTGGTCCAGACCTAACCGGTTCTTCAAATCGTTATACCATCACTGATATGATGGAAAATATCATTGAGCCATCAAAGGTTATCTCAGATCAATATGGCAGTACGTTACTGAATATGAAAGATGGCTCACAAATAATCGGTAGAATAGGGGGTGAAGAAGACGGTGTTGTCACCGTAATGACCAATCCGTTTGCACCAGACTCTGCTATTAATGTTGATCTTTCAAAAGTAAAAAACCAAGAGCCTTGGCATATTTCACCTATGCCGCCAGGATTGTTGAATGCGTTAAATGCTGAAGAATTAAGTGATTTAATCAGTTATATTTTTTCGGCAGGCGATGACCAGCATGAATATTTCACGAGCAAAAACAGCAGTCAAAAGCCAAGTAAAAGCGCTCAAGCAATAGCTAAATCGGCTAACACTGTGCAGTTATTTAATGGCAAAAACTTTGAAGGTTGGCAAGGTGATCTAAGCCGATGGCGGGTTGAAAATGGCGTTATTGTTGGCAGCACCATGGAACATAGTCTTAAGCATAACTCTTTTCTGATCTGGGATGGTCTAGTCGGGGATTTTGAGCTATCACTTGAAGTGAAGGTTGAAGGGCAAAATAACTCAGGAGTGATGTACCGCGCAGCACAGAAAAAATCTGAAGGTTGGCGCTTAACCGGCAACCAACTGGATATTCATCCAAAGCCGGTTTATGTTGGTATGCTTTATTCAGAAGGTACGGGGCGAAACATTGTCGCTCGTGGTGGTACTAAAGTTAAAGTAGATGCTGAAACGGGCGAGCCTAGTGTTGTCGGGAAAACAGAGCCGGTTATTGCGGTCGATATTTCAACATGGCAAACTTATAAAGTGGTCGCTAAAGGTAATCGCTTGCAACATTATGTTAATGGCCGTTTAACGATTGATTTAGAAGATGATCACAAGGATAAATTGCTTCGAGGTAAGATAGGATTGCAAATTCATAAAGGCAAACCAATGAAAGCGTATTTCAGAAATATTCAGCTTAAAAAACTAAATTAACTGCACTTAACCTTATTAACAGCAAGCATAATAGTGTTTGCTGTTAGCTCAAAAGGTTAACGTTAAATGCCCTAACTAGGTCAGCGTAAGTCGTGTCATCAATTAGATAACCTAAACCCAAGTTAGGTTAAGGCAACTTGAACTTACCAAGTTAACTATTGGTAAGTTATTTCTGTGTATAAAAAAAGGCGATGCAATAGGAATATTGCGTCGCCTTTTAATGTTTATTAACACTAAATTAGCTGTTATTGCTTGTTATTCTTCGATTAACTAATAACAAACCTGCCATTAATGAAGACCAAACAAACGTTGACGGTTCAGGTACATCGATAATTTCTTCGCCGAACTCATCGCCAATAAACACTGATGCAGCTAATTCTTAAAACACTACCGCGGCAGCCTTATTTTGATGTCGTTGTTTTTATCATTTCACAATTGTTTTAATAGATTTAGGTAAGCCAGTAAGTGGATCGATAACAACAGTTTTATACGCGGGTAGTTGAATTTTTACTATCTCGGGTAGCTCAACGGTATTGGCCTTAAAACCAAAATAATTTAACCCTTGCTGGCTGAAAGCATAATGCTGTTCAATCATAAAATTTGGCAGGGCAAAATCATAAAACGCAACCTCATCAATCACCCCAGCAAAGGCTTCATAGTCTTTATCATGGTTAGGTGAATTGCCGATATTCGCCATGCCTGAGCCGCCACTTAATATTTTTGAACCGGGCGGGTATTGGTAGCTGGCTAACATTTTTCCGTCAATATAAATGGCTTTTAATCCCGACGATACATCATAGCTTGCGACCACATGATGCGCGTTACCATCTTTTAATTGACGTAAACTTGGCCGGTCACCTTTACCATCTAAAGGCAGTTTTAATTCGTGATAACCTTGCCCAACAAGATACAAGCCAAAGCTTAGGCTTTCATCAACATCACCCTCGGGTTTGAGGTAAGTTTTACCTTTATCGTTCTGAAAGCTTAGCAACATCCGCAATTCTTTATCAGATTGATCTTTTCTAAAAATTTGATCTTGTTCACGAGGTAAACCGTTAAATTGTGGTTTTATAAGGGCTTCAATAGTCACACCATCGGTGACCGAAAAACTACCCGTAGCGGGCGCTGTTCCGCCGCCACTGCCAACATTTAACCGAGCACTAGCGCTGTTATCAAATTCAAAGGCGCCAGTACCTACTAATCCATTTACACGTTTTGCGCCGCTCCCCGTTAGGCCATAAGCATCACCAGCTAAATCAATGACCCGGTCACTATTACTATCAAATGGCCAATAATGTGTCGGGCGCCAACGGTTAGGTATGATACTAGTTTCTTGCCCCGTACTTACTTCAGCAAAGTTATTATAAATATCAACAGTGACAGTTGAGCCTTCCGAGTTGACGGTGAAATTTGGTGCGTATATTTCAATGTTTTTACCCAATGCTTTTGAAATGGCCACCGTTCCTTGTTTTAATTCAACCTCGGTATTATTAAAAAGTTTTAAACGGCTGAATTTTTCTAGGGCAAGTTCATCGCCGGTAATCAGTTTTATAACCGTCGGTTTTTCTGCGGTGTAAGTACCAGCCATCAAGTATGAAGAGTCATTTTGATTTTCTGAACGCGTATTTAATCTCCCTTCAATCACCTGGGCAAGGTAATTATTACTCGAAAAAATATCAGTTAAAAAGTTACTGGTTGAACGATTTATTGTCACAAATAGCAAGATAGCCACAAACAAGCACAAAGCTAAAATACCAAAATATACAAAACGTTTTGGGCTATTCTCCCCGAGCGGAGGAGTCGGAGAGTTCGGTTTATCGAAAGCTAGATGAGAAATATCAAATGGTTGCTCAGCTATTGGCACGTTACCATCACGGTTGGCTGGCCGGATTATCACCTCTTCGATTTGCAATTTTCTGCGAACAATTTCCACTGCTGATTCTGATGCAGCGCTCATATGGACATGCATATCAATATATTCGTAATAAAAACGCTGTGCTGCTTCATTATCTTTTAACAGCACTTCTAATTGCTCAACTTGCGCGGGGCTAACGTCTTCATTACAAACACTGTCAGCAATGGCTTTGATTTCTTGAAATTCATCACTGCGGTTCAAAGTAATTCCTCGCGCTTTTTATTATCAACACAATCAAACAGCTTTTTTCTTAATTTATGAATCGATTTGCGAATAGCAAAAATAGAGCGACCGGTTTTATCAGCAAGCTCTTGTGCCTTTAAGTTTTGCACATAGAAATATTGATACAATTGCTGATCTGCCTCTCTTAATAGTGAGCGGCAGTGTTGTAATGCTGTCCAACGCTGAGTGTTGGATTCATCTTTGGAGATTGTCACGCTAATTGAATCCATTAACTCTTCGCTAAGGCCAAAGACGAGTTTTTTGTTACTACGACGATAAACCCTGACACGGTTAAAAGCGATACCATTCGCCCATTTAGTAAAATTGGTATTGAGTTCAAAGTTATCAAACTCACGCCATAATGTCATACTGGTTTCTTGAAAAATATCGTCGGCTGCAGATTTATCCATGACATAGGCATAAATATAACTATAAAGCCGATTACGGTCAGCTTCAAATAAGCGGGTAAATTGTTGCGAGACCGATTTAACAGGGGCGTTATTTTTTTTAACCATAGTATTATCAAATTCCAATGCAACGCCTCCCGATTTAAATGATTTGGTTTAAATTTAGTTAAAATAACTCAATTTAATTTTGTACGATAATTATTGCGAACCTACCCGCGACTGTTTTTATTACCGATTTATTAGCTCTTCTTTTACGACTGATTTAACAAGACTAGATAAAATAACTGATTGATTAATCCTGCTTTAATTAATACAAAATGGTTAATCTAACCGACAGTATATTTATAAACGCCAACAATACTAAGTTTTAATTTAATGAGTCCTTGCCTTCATACGCCTTGCGCAAATCGTCAAATTAATTCATTATCAATCACATCTAGTATGTAATTTTTAGGAACAGATGTGAAGATAAATACCAAAAAAATAATATTATCCTTGGCGATAACCAGTTTATTAGCCGCTTGTAGTCTTGGTGAGCAAAGCTCAGATAGCACAAAAAACGCCGCTAAAACCTCAGTGTTAAATCAAATATCAAGGCTAAATCAAGCACCAGTGTGGCCAGTTGATAATGCTGCCTTTTGTCATGCCGCATTAGATAATGCAGCGGTGCAATTCAATGATTTTAGAACCCGCTATACCAACCCCAAAAAAATCCCTACTGCTTTTACTGATGGTGAAACTAAGTACACAGAGCCTCGTGGCTGGACTAGTGGCTTTGTCGCCGGTAGCTTTTGGAACTTGTACGAACATACACAAGATAAAAGTTGGTTAACTAGCGCTCAAAATTGGACGCATGCATTAAAAGACCAACAATATAATCGCCGGACTCATGATGTCGGTTTTATTATGTATAACAGTTATGGCAATGGCTTACGTTTAACCAATAATGAAGAATATTCGCCGCTTTTAGTCAGTACCGCTAGAACGTTAATGGAGCGATATAATGAAACGATTGGCGCGACTTATTCGTGGAGTTTCGGTAAATGGGAATTTCCAGTCATTATCGATAATATGATGAATTTAGAATTGTTGTTTTTTGCTGCACAAGCAACTGGCGACAAGACTTTTTACAATGCCGCTGTTAGTCATGCAACGGTATCAATGAAACATCATTTTCGAGCGGATCATAGTTCATATCATTTAGTTAATTATAATCGCGTAACCGGCTTACCTAACTCTAAGCAAACAGTACAAGGTATTGCCGACGACTCACCTTGGGCACGAGGACAAGGTTGGGGCGCTTATGGTTATACAATGGTGTATCGTTTCACTAAAGATGAAAAATTCTTAAATCATGCCCGCAACATTGCCAACTTTATGCTTGAACATAAAAACATGCCTGACGATTTAGTACCATATTTTGACTTTCATGCACCGGATTATCCGAATATTACCAATTACCGTGATTCCTCAGCAGCCTCATTATTTGCCAGCGCACTGTTAGAATTAGCAACCTATGTTAAAGCTGATGAAGCGGAACGCTACCGCGCTGCTGCGATAAAAATGTTACGTAGTTTATCATCACCTGAATACTTAGCCGCTAAAGGCGAGAATGGTCACTTCTTGTTAAAACAAGCGACGGGCAATTTTCCGCGTGATTTAGATTTAAATTCGGCCCTTAACTATGGCGACTATTATTACTTAGAAGCATTAAACCGCTGTAAGGAAATACATTAAAAATAAGCACTAGTAGCAACTAAGTGCTGAAGTTAGCGTAGCTGTCAATTATCCCATTTATCCATTAGCAATTGTTAGCTACGCTGTTTAACGCTCAAAATGAGCACCCAGAACATTAATGATTAACGACTCAAAAAATCCAGCGTTCACTTACTAAGTAATAAGAGAAGACTCAGCACTTTATTGTGTCTTATTTCCTGTTACAGCAATATTTAACCTACCTTTGTTTATACCATTATGCTTTATCCTTAAAATCCTGCGGACAAACAAAAAACTGATAGTAGCAAGTAGAGTCCGCATTAATTTATATCTAGGCTAGCCCGAACATTGTCCAACATTGCTCAATAATGTCATTAAATATCGCTCACAAGTGACATAAGTCGCCTTAATATGACTGTAATGGGATGATTAAAGACGAATATCAGAAGCAGTTTGCTGCTCGGACGATGACACAACCAGGTACTAACTATGTTTATTAATATATATCACTCACTAAAAAAATGTATTAGTTACGATTAAGACCATTTACATTGACTTTTATGCTGATTATTTGAACATAATCAGATTGCGTATAAACCATTACTTACGTGCTTTTCCTGCAATATAATCACCATTTTAGCTTAAATAAATTAAAGTTATTAAATAGCATGATGAAGATAAATGACTAGTTGAATATAATCATGATTGAATAAGAATGAACTTGACTAGTTGTGATATATCTGGTTTTATGGTGGTGTTAGCAGCGTTAATAGTGTTAGCGTTAACTGCGCAACCGTTGGCTAACACTATAAAATAAAAGAATAATTCCAAATATAGGCGACAGGGTTATGAAAAATACCAAAGAGTATACAAAGAGAGAATTTTCACAAAGGGCACTATTAATTGGCGGCTCAGCAAGCATATTAATGACATTATTTTCTCCATCAGTAATAGCAGCAGAAGTTAAAACTGCGCTTAAAAATAAAAAAGAAAAAGAAGTCATTGAAACAATCGAAGTTACCGGCGTTCGTAGTTCATTAGAATCAGCACTATTAACTAAGCGTGATGCCTCTTCAATTGTTGATGCTATTTCAGCAAAAGATATGGATTCTTTACCCGCGCTTAACTTAGGTGAAGCATTACAAGCGCTACCTGGTATCCAACTTAGTACTGATGACGGACAGCGAAATTCAGAGATTAGCTTACGTGGTTTGTCAGGTGGTTTTGTTAAAACAATGGCCGAAGGTCAAAGTTTTGCTACGCCAAGCCGAAGTGGCGGCGCTGTCGGTGGCTCAAACCCATTTGGTTCATTTGAAGGCGGCGTGTTTGATGGGGTAACCGTTATAAAATCACCAACGGCAGATATGCAAGAAGGTGGTATTGCCGGTATTGTTAATAAAAAATTACAACGAGCGCTAGGCAAAAAAGATGGTCAATATTCGATAAATATTGGTACCCGTTACGAAGAACTTGCTGATGACTTTAATAACCAATGGCAGTTTTCTGGCTCAAAACACCTGATTAAAGATAAATTGGCGGTTGCCTGGAAACTTGCCGGTTCAGAACAAAATTTTCGTCGAGATACGTTAAACTTTACAACTTATAGTGCGCTAAATACTATTAAAGATAACTACAGTGAAGCGAATAATTTTATTCAACAAGAAGCGTTAGACGCGTATAAAGAGCTGCATGGTATTACCCACCCGCTTGCTATAGTGCAGGCTTTTAGTGGCTACAGGCAAGTAAGTGAAAACAATATTGGTGACCGCTTCTCAGGTACCGCTAATATTGAATATCAAGTAACCGATTCATTAAAAATTGGCGCTAACCTTTTATACACCAAGCGTGATCTTGGTGAAAGTTCATATGAAGATTTCAGCATTGGTCTGGAGCGTAGCCTAGATGATCGTAATGGCTTCTCTAGCCAGCGTGTAACATTATCTGACGATATAAATGACACACCAATTAGATTAACTGATAACGTAAATGCCGGATACGATCCGGCAATACATCACCCTGATCTAGCGACAATACCTGTTTATTCAGCAAGCGTTGCTTCTATTGAAAATGCGTCTTATACACCAGCAACCCGGTTAATGTCTTATGTTGAAGAAGCTAAAGGTGTTTTCTTATACGGAACTTACACTAACGATAACTGGTTAATAGACGGGACTGTTAGTAAGTCAGACTCAAGTAACGAATTCCATCAATCTGCTTTAGATGTTCGCCATCAAAATAGAACGTGGGCAAAATACACAGATCTAGACACCCGTGACGAGCTTAACTACGCACCAACAGGTATTGGTGCTCATTTTAATACCGGCAAAGGCAATTTGGATTTGGCTGAAGTCATTATCACGGGATTGGATAACTACAACTATTCAGAATCTGCGGAAAACCCAGTGCTTTCTCCACTTGAGCCAGAAGATCAATGGCAACGAAATGTTAATGGCTGGTACACGAGTCGACTGACTTCTAATTCAGCAAGTTTAGATGCAAAACTAAACCCTTATGACCTCAGTGTTTACCCTGAAGGCTCATTACCAGAAGATCCAGAAGAACGTCAGACCAGAATCGATGGGTTAGGTGGGAAAAGTGTGCAGTTTTTCAGTTTTGGTGGTGTACAGCGACCTGAACGAGATTATGAGTCAGGTGAACTTAATTTTGAGCGTTATATCGATTTAGGTAGCGATGCGTTTAAATTAACCAGCGTTAAGTTTGGTGGTCGTCACTCTAGAGAATTGCTATCGCAATACAGGGTTGATGTAGGCGCTGGTGGTATAGACACTAGTGTACTTAACAAAGACACCATATTTGATAGTAATTACCAATCTTTAAGCCAAGCAGAATATTTTAATGGTCAATATCCTAACCATGTCAATAACACCAATGGTTGGCTAAGAATTGATTCAGCTAACTTAAAGACATTATTACAAGCACAAGGTATTAACCCTTATGACGATGAAGGTGAGCTTGTTGAAAAGTTTGATTTAGCACATCCGACAGGTTATGCGGTAAAACTTCAGCATGTAGAAAGTGAGCCAACTTTTGGTTTGAATCAACAACTGCGTCAAAACTTTGAAGCCGATCAAGTGATAAACTCCGTTTATCTTATGAGTAATTTTGAAGGTGAAGTTGGTGATATGCTCTACTCGGGTAATATTGGCGTTCGTCATATTGAAACCACCAATGATGTTTTTGGTCAAGGTTTTGACGAAGATGGTAAAGCGATAGCCGTATTAACTGAAAATGATTATGATCACACCTTACCTGTGGTAAACCTTGCTATTGACTTAACCGATGATTTGGTCCTGCGTACTGCTTATTCAAAGGGGCTTGTTCGTCCTAACTTATTAGCACAATCACCAAGTCCTCAGTTCCAAACAAGCGGTTCTGTAGCACGCTTAGAAAACTCAAAAGCAGAAGTTTTACCTTACACCTCACAAAACTACGATCTTTCTCTTGAATGGTATAACCGCGACGGTTCAGCGATTTCGATTGGTGTGTTCGAAAAGAATATTGAAGGTAAAATTCAAACGTCAGTGATCTGTCCTATAGGTGATGAAGCCAGCTGGGGTGTAGGTCCACTTCAAGAAGTAGATGAAGGTGATACAACACCTAAATGTCGAGAAATTGGCGCCTTTGAAGATGAAAATGGTGATATTCATGAAGATCGTGAAGTAATTGTTAAATCAACCTTTAACAGTGACATCCCGATTAAAGTTACCGGTTATGAATTGGCTGTTCAGCAAAAATTAGACTTTTTACCTTACCCTTGGAATGGTTTTGGTGGTGTATTTAACTTCACTAAAATCGATTTAGACGAAGGTGAAGGTACACCGATGACACGTATTGCGCCTTACTCTTATAACCTGATTGGTTATTATGAAAATGACGGTGCCAGTGTTCGTTTAGCTTACAACTGGCAAGATGAGAAATTATTAGCGGTTGGCGGTACCACTTCGTTTTTAGGTGCTGGAGCCCGCACGCAAACTGCAGGTGGCCGCTTAGATTTGTCGCTCGGTTATAGGTTTGGTAAAGGTTTTAATGTTAACTTTCGCGCATACAACCTGACTAATACTAAACAACATGAGTTCTTAGGCGGTAATGAAGAGGCTGTTTCGCGTATTCGTTACGCTGGTCGTATCTATTCTGCAAGTTTATCTTATCGCTTTTAAGTAAACATATTGATTTTAATATCCGGTATCTGAAATATTTTTAGATGATTTTTAAAATTAAATCAGTGATATAGATAATTTATGATACCTGCAGAACAAAGTATAAATGATTGGAAGAATAAAATGAAAAAAACAATATTAGTTTTATCTATGCTTACTTCGTTGTCAGCATGTGAAATAGACAACAGTGCTGCTAAAAAGCTACCAGCAGTTTTTAATAATGAATTTATCACCGAAGTCGGATTTGATGGCACTAGAGGCGAAGGTTTAGAAGTTCCTTTAACCTTTGGCCATGGTAATGCATCAGGCATTCTTGGCGTAACCGATGTTAACTTTGGCGAAGCTGAAATTGAATACGCCTCGGTCACAGAAGCACAATACGGTACGTTTACTTTACTTAAATATCCAGGGACTGACAATTACAGCGGTGAATGGACGTACGATCTAGACGAAACCAACTCAGCCGTGTTAGCGCTTGAGGGGAATGCTTCAGGCACTTTGACAGATACACTGACATTAACCTCCCTTGATGGCACAACTGATGAACTTAGCTTCGTGATATCAGGTGTTGCCGCAGATATTCCTGCGACATTTAGAGGTGCATTTACTGCAAACGTATCTTTAAAACAAACATCAGGTTTTGGCCGAGCTGAAATTTATGATGAAAACTTTGATGAAAGTAGTTTTCAAAATGTCGGCGAAGCTAAATACGGTACTTTTATCATGAACCCTAATGGCACGTGGGAATACGAGCTAAATAATCGCCACCCTGATTTACAAGGCCTAGTAACACCAACAGACTCAACCTCAGAAACCTTTACGGTTTATGCAAAAGACGGCACAGCCTCCGAGTTTAAGGTGAACATCACAGGTGCACCATTAAACTTTGCGGTTAATATTCCTAGCGCGACAGATACCACCAATGTTTTTGCTATTAACTTTCTTAATGAGGGCTTAGTTGCAGGTGACACAGCTAATGGTAAGTTACTGTTTAGTGTAAAAACCACCGAAGACTTAGCGGTTAATGCCGGTTTTGGTATTGGGTGTGCGAGCTGGAATGGTGATAATGACGGCTTTGGTGATAACCGACGTATGGGGCATTTTTATATCGCACCTGACGGTACTTTTTCCATGAAAAGTCATGAAATTATCCCAGGCTCTAATCCACAAGCTGCGTCAGGTGACAAATTTGCTAGAAATGCTGCAGGAAATTTTGCCGATGGGGATGTTATCTTTCACCAAATGTTAACACCTGGCGAGTGGACCGATTTTGTCCTGACTTGGGACATGCGTGCGGGCTTAACTTACCCTGAAATGACGCTTTCAATTAACGAAGAAACAGCAAGCTCTGATCATTTGGCGATTCCTGCTGATCCAAACGAGCCATTTGTCGCTCAAACAGTTTCTGGCGCTAGACTTTATAATTGTCTTGAATTTATGCGCTTTATCGTCAGAAAAAATGCAGATGAAGGTGGTGTAGGTGCGTTGTTAGTTGATGATATTAAGCTTTATAAAAACATTGATGCTGATGTTAAATTCGACACACCTGATTTTGTTGACGAGTTTGCTAACAGCTCAGACGGCGATAACGTTAAAGACGCTGGTAGACCTCAGTATGAAGGTGTCACTACCGAAGATATTACCATTATACGCGACCTTTAATAGGTAATAGATGATTAGCTAAAGTCGTTAATTGGAACAATTTAATGGGTAGTGCATTCGGCGCTACTCATTAGATCCGCGTCATTTCATTGATGTTACCAATCAATATAACGTCCAAAAAATTAGCTAAACCTTGATAATAAAATTAAATAAGTATGTGTTTAGTAATCAGTAGTACACGTAGGACACGATTAAATATTGCTCCTCAGTTTAGTGAGGAAGGTTAGGCGTGAAGTGGCTACTTACTAAAGAATGCATAAAAGGATAAATCATGAAAAAACAATTACTTGCTCTATCAATCATCACTGCGTTATCGGCATGTGGTGGCAGTGGCGACGACAAAACTATTGCTCAAGCTCCGGCGACATTTAGCGGTGATCTCACTGCGATTTTATCAAAAGCCGAAAACCCTGCGCTTAATATCAAAGTTGACGATCCAAATGTAAATGAATCACTTATTCATTCTGGACCTATTGAAGGAAAGTACGGTACGTTTTCAATTAATGTTGCTGGTGATTGGGATTATGTACTTTACACAGGTGAAGACGAACATCCCGATATTACTGCGTTAGTCAGCTCAGAAAATGCAGACTTAACAGAAATCCCTTTTGTTATTAAATCTGCCGATGGCACAACACAAACTGTGCAGATTACTCTTGAAGGGATTGACGTACCAGCAACGTTTGCAGGTTCTGTTTTCCCAAGTATAAATCGCGATACTGGTAGTATTTCGACAAGTACTTCAGTGCGTGACGCTAACCCTGCAGAAGCTGCTTTTTTACCGGCAATTGAGCAAATGGGCGCCGAAGAAGTTGATGGTGTTGTACAAATTAAAACCATGTACGGTGTTGTCACCATTACGGTAATTGAGCCTGTTATTGGCGTTGAAGGTGTCGAAGCAGTAGCAGCCGCTGATGCAATTCCTGAAGTGCTTGCTGTGCCAGAAGTGCCCGCTACGGAAACCGAACCGGCAATTCCAGCAGTTCCATATCAACCAGCAGTACCAGCGGTAGAAGCCGTTGAAGGTGTTACCGCTGTTGAAGCTGTGCTTGGTAAAGTTGATTGGACTTACGAACTTGACGCCACCAATGAAGCGGTAAAAGCGTTAGAAGTAGATGTTATTCCTGAAGATAAAACAACGCTTCCAACGTTAGAAGATACATTCACGTTAACAACGCTTGATGGTACAGAGCAAACAATTGAAATTACCATTAAAGCGTCTGAGAAAGTGCCTGCTGTTATCGAAGGCGACTTAGCCGTAGATATTGCTCCTGACTTGGAATCTTTTACTACCGGTGCAGCAACGATTACTGACGTAAACTTGGCTCAAGCCGAGTTTCAAGCGATAACCGATGTAACAACTAGTTATGGTAGTTTTTCAATGAACAAAGCCGGTGAATGGCGCTATGATGTTGATCAGGACAATAGCTCAATAACCGCTTTAACCAGTGATTCAACTGCGTTAACAGATACAATAACGTTAATGGCGCTTGATAATACACCAGCAGATCTGGTTATTACCCTTCAGCCACCAGTTAAGTCATTAAAAGTTGCTGAAGCAAGTCATCTAGGCGCTCAGGGTAAATTTAGGCTTGACGCTACAGATAGATTAAAAGTCGGTAAAATGTCTTTTAGAACGAAATTAACGGATCTAGTGCAACCGGCTGAATACTCTGTCATGGCGAATAAGCCATGGGATACTCGCGTCGCATTGTTAGGTATTATATTTAACCCAGATGAAACCATATCTCTTCAAAGTACTGGAACACGTGGTGCTAATGAAGCTAGAGTTCCTGTTCTACTTAAAAACACATTTACCCAAGGTGACTGGATAACAGTAGAAGCTACATGGAATGTAAATGATGCGGTTAATGATAGCGCGGGTACACAAGACGGTACACCGGCACTCATTAGCTTAAAAATTAATGGTGAAGCTGTACGTTCAGCCGATGATACAACCATTACCACAGATATTTTTGACTCACTAGCTACGGATATTAGCCAAATTACAGCCGGTGTTAATAAATATAACTTCTTATGTGGTACTGCCGCAGCCGACCCATCTGGCTCCTGTATTGTTGACGATATTAAAGTATATAATCCGGAGGGGGAATTAGTTGTTTACGAGAACTTTGAAACTCCTGCTAACTTTATAAATGGCGGCAATCTGACAAAAGGCGGTAAGTTTGGTAGTGGTACTATTACTAACACAATGGTAATTGACGACGATTAATCTACTCCCCTTTTAAAAATAGCGCTACTTGTAGCGCTATTTTTTTGTCTGTTATAAGGCAGTAATTAACGCTCGCCGTTCGGTTAGCCTGCAGTTTCACTATTATTTAGCCTTCACTTTATCTACCTAAGAGCAATTAGCGTTAGTTAGTTGTAATAGTTAATCTCGCCAAAACTACAGTTATTATGCGGTTAGTTATTATTTTATTAATTTTCATCAATTTATAAGTACAAGCTAACACATCACCAATACTGACAGCCAATAAGAAAGACACATAATGACCAGTAGTGACAGATTAGGAGTGAACGTGCTGGTTTTGTGTCAGAACATTGTATATGATGAATTCACCGAAAAATCGGTATAAAAAATAAGCAGGTAATCATTTCTACCATAGCGCACATAAATATAATAAATAAAAGTTCGGGGAATTAATGAAACATTCAAAGTTAAAAGCACAGCTAATCAAAGCAGTAATAACCAGTTTTTTATTCACCACATCGTACAGTTACGCCGACTGTAATGATGCACCAATAAACCCACCAAGTGGAGACGTATCAGCGCTACAAACGGCATTACAAAATGCAACGAATACCGGGCAGTCGGTCAGGATCACCGGTACATTTAACATCAGTGAAGATATGAAAATTTGGCTGCGTAAAGACCTGATAGTTGATGCTACAGGGGCAACATTTCGGGCAACGTCAAACTTAGATGGTGATATGTTCAGTATTGATTCAAATGCCATCAAATCTGAACAGTGCAGTAGCACAGGGTTAGCTGATGTTAAGTGGATTGGCGGTACCTTTGTTATGGCGGATGCCAAAATGTCGACCGTGATCCCTTATTCACATCTTTCAGATCAAACTCGTATTGGCACAAAAGCAACGGCTGATGCTATTTCGATAAGAGGTACACATAACACTAGTTCAGGCCTATATCATAAACTTGACCGGGTAGAGATCAGCGCCATTACTTACTATGGTACTGACGAGGGCAATAAGCACAGCACTAAAGCATTTTGGCAAGCCGGTGGTGACAGTGCAATTTTGATGGGTGGTGCATTAAGTGCGAACATTAGTGATAACGAATTTTACGGCGTACGTGATGTCGCTATTTATGTTTCAGCAGATAATCCAACAGGGATTTATGGTGACCATTTTACGATGGATAATAATTATATTGAACGCGCATTCGACGGTATAGCAAGTAAGCGGGGCGCAGATAATATTAAAATGCGTAACAATGAATGTAACGATGTCGCTATTTGCTTAAGTATTAAAAACTTACTTTCTGGCAGAACGGCCACCAACGTGACCATTCATGATAATAAAATAATTAAAGGGGTGCGTGCTATCAGCCTTGAACGGGTCAATAATGCCTCGGTGCAAAACAATATAATTATCCGACTCGGTGACAAGGTCGCAAATATTAGTAATACCGTCAGTGGTAGCCAAGATCTACAAAAATACAGCAGTGCCTATGAAGCCATCTCTTTGATGGGGGTTCAATACTCGACTATCAGTAACAATGATATTTCTGCCTCAACTACGCGCACAAGCTCGTTGACTTGGGGAATTGTTCAGCGCTCACACGATGGCCGCAATACCAGCAATATTAACAAATCGAATAACAGTTATAATTCAGCTTTAGACATCAACACGTTAAACGACTAAACCTTATAAACAACTGACCTTAACAACTCAACAGAGTGGCTTAAGGTTAAATAGCGTGCAATGCTAAACTGCTCTAAAAGGTTATCAGCCATTATCAAACTTTTAGAGCAGTTTTCGTTTATTCAAAACTAACAATCAGGGGCAAAAAATACAGTTACCGGCCAAGGCTAACATTACCGTTAAGTGTAATTAGTTGACCACAGATCTAGTTTAATTAGTACCAATCACCAGTGCCCGCCACCTACCTCTAGCGTACGCTGTACCGCCATCTTCTGGAATTTTTCCATTGGTAACCGCCATGGCTGCAACTTTTATTACATCGTTGTGCTTTAAAGTTACATCATCAATCTTGAAATAACTTTCTTGGTAATCAGTACCCGTTTCAGGATTTTGAAAACTCGCTATCACCTTATCATTAAGTAGCACTTTGTAATGTGACTCACCATCAATTTCACTTAAAGTGACAAGGGTTATCTGATGAACCCCAGCATCGGTTTCTGCCACTTTATATTCTGCGTAAGCGTATTTATTTCTATATGACTCCTGTGCGGCATTTATTGCCAGCGCTTGCTCAACTTCATGCTGATAAAAAGGGATAGCGCCAGTGTCTATAATATTGAAGTCAGCTGTGGCGTGTAATGTTTTTTTATATTGAAAAATATTATGTAACCTTTGTTTGCTAGGCAAAGCCTGTGAGAGATATTTTGTGGCCGGTATATCTATTTCTTTTGGTAGATATTCAGCATCAGTTGTTAATAATATTTTATCCATTTCAAAGCCATCTTCACGCATTGAAACCATAAAGTTATGCACACCGGCGGTTGGAATATTAATGGTGATGGTTTGTGGTGCGCCGCAATGGTTGTCTTCAACCCGCTGAGCTGAAGACCATGTCCATTGATGCTTGTTTTCACAAAGCTGTAATCTTTGCCCGGATTCTGGCCAAGTACTATTTAATCCAATATGGACACCATTATCTTCAGTGCCAGTGCTGTAAGCTCTAACCCAAACAAAATATCTACCGGGGGTATTAAAATATATCGGGTAGCTTAATAGGGCGCTTACTCCTGGCTGGTTAGTAAAGTTTTCACCTTGTATTAACTCCTCGCTATGATTCGTTCGAGTATCAGGTAACAATTCAATATACGCACCTTGGCTAGCGCCCTGGAAATGCTTAACATCGTTATCAGCATAATGATGCTGCGCAGTGTCCTTTGAAAAGGCAAACCAGCGCCTTTTTAGATCTAAATGTTGGGCTGCAAAGTCTTCAGCTTCTAACATAACAATACCGTTTTTTTCGATATAGCTAGTGTTTGCCAATACGTTAAAAGTAACTGCTGTTAATAGCAGCGTTAATGCACTTACGTAAGCCTTCATTAATTATCCTTAATTCTCATGGTTTATTTATTTAGTCAAGTAACTAGCTATTATTCATCAAAGTGTATGATTGCTGCCATTATCTATAAGCATCATAAGGTTATGATTTTTAATTAAATCAATAAGAGTAAGCAATAACTAATTTTCAGTAATCAAAAATGAATTATTGTAGTTGCGGTATTCCGTATCGGGTACTTAGTAAACACTAAGTCCAATACTAAAGGGTATCGGACTTAGTTGAGTATCCGGTAGCCTATTTTAAAGCCAATACCAGAGCTGACTTAACTTTTGACAAGTGAAGAGATAGTTAATATTATGGCTAACTGTGATTTATTATGCGTTACTTTGTTTGCTTGTGATTCCTGGTGCTTTTAACACAATAACAATCTAGTGGGCACAATTGTTAACGCCCGAATAAGGCGAGCATTAGCCCAGCATCAATTTATCTTTATCTAACATTCCCTTAACCATTATTGCCAAATTAGTGAAAGTAAATGACAACTCTATTTAAGCTTTACCGACCAAAAACACACAAAATTAATTACCGAATAATATCAATACTGATCGGAGCATTTTGCATCTGTAGCGCCAGCGCTGAACAGCCTCAGTCGAATGAAAAAATCGTAAAAGACACAACTAAACCCAATATACTCTTTATCTTAGCGGATGATCATCGCTGGGATTTAATTGGTAAATATCACCCTATTATAAAAACGCCTAACTTAGATAAATTAGCCAATCAGGGTACTGTCTTTAAAAACGCTTTTGTAACAACCCCTATTTGCGCTTCCAGCCGCGCTAGTATTTTAACCGGCTTAACTGAGCGTAGTCATGATTTTACTTTTGGTCGCCCAGGTGTCGGTAAAGTTGAGTCAAACAACATCTATCCTAAATTATTACAAGATCAGGGCTATAGCTCTGCTTTTATTGGTAAATACGGTATCAACATTGCGAAACAAGCAAAAGAAAGTTTCGATTATTACAAGCCATTAAAACAAGCGATAACTGGCGAGTACAAGGGTAAAACCTTACCGCAAACTTACCATATAGCGGCACTTGCAGAAGAGTTTATTGAGCAATCAAAGAACAGCGGTCAGCATTGGACCATGTCGGTTAATTTTTGGGACCCACATGCACATGATGATGATCTAATTGAGCAATATCACTACCCTGCTGAATTTGAGGAATATTACACTGACATCACGATTCCACCGGCAAAATTCTCACAAGATCAAACCTTTGAACAATTACCTGAGTTTTTGAAAACATCAATTGGTAATGTAAGATGGCAATATCGTTATGGCACGCCAGAAATTTATCAAAAAATGGTTAAACGTCACTATCGTGCAATTAGTGGCGTTGATAAAGCCGTCGGCATGATTTATCAAAAACTGGAAAAGCTAGGTATTGCTGACAACACCATTATTATTTATGCCGGCGATAACGGCTACAATATTAATGAGCGTCAACTGGCGGGTAAATGGTTTGGCTGGGAGGAAGACTTAAGAGTACCGTTAATTGTTTATGATCCGCGCAATAAATTAGCGCACGGAAAAGAAAATAAACAAATGGCTCTCAATATTGATATTGCACCAACTATTTTGGATCTTGCCGGCGTAACTATCCCTGAAAGTTATCAAGGCGTTAGCTTAACGCCTTTATTAAACGGCGAGCAACCAGCTAACTGGCGTGATGAGTTCTTCTTCGAACATATGTATCAACCCAAAAGAGTATCAATTCCGCCAACGATAGGTATTAGAACTGCCCAGTGGAAATACGTAGATTTTTACAAAAACGATTTTCAGCAGCTTTACAATTTAGCAGCCGATCCAGACGAAAAATACAACCTAGCTCAATCACCTGAGCATCAGTCAGTATTGAAAGATTTAAGCGACCGTACCAACAGCTATATTAAACGCTACGAAAATCAGCGCACTGATGAAGTAAAGAGCAGGAAAACATTTATTAATGAACGCTAATTTTAGAGGCTGTTAAACTTGCTGATTGTTTATTTCAACAGTTTAATGGCGAGTGCCGCGCTCAAATAACATAAATTCGAACAAAAGTTAAATATGAAGGTCAACAAGATCCGAGTAAAAATATAATATTAACAAGCAAAAAATAGAGAGTATAATGACCATTAATAACAAGATTAAAAACGGGCTGGCATTGTCGCTATGCCTAATATTATCAGCCTGTAGTTTACAAGCGCACAATAAAACTGAGCTATTGTCTGCTAGCTTAGACAATTGGCAGAACGTTTATAACGACGGTGAAGCAAAATTAAACCAAGGCGAAATTGAGTTAATTTCAAAAAGTAATTGGTTTTATTTAACCAAAAAGAAATATTCAGATTTTGTTTTAGAAGCCGAAATTAAAATGCCTGATCCTGCCACCATCACTGAATATAATAACTCAGGTTTTATCGTTAGAGCACAAGTACGCGATAGTAAAAAAAGTGGCCAAGAAGCTTATGGTTACCAAGCAGAAGTTGATCCAAGCAAGCGTAAATGGAGCGGTGGTTTATACGATCAAGGCCGCAGACAGTGGCTAAACCCATTACATGAAAAGCGCTCTAAGCCTGACAGTGATTTCAAAGAAAATTTATCACCAAAATGGACAGATGAAAAAGCTAATGCTTATAAAGCCAATCAATGGAATAAATATAAAATTGTCTGTCTGGGTAGCGACATTAAAATTTATGTTAATGATGTTTTAACTACGCATGTTATCGATACAAAAGATAAAACAGGATATATCGGCATACAGCATCACGGTAGCAAAAAATATCAAGAAACCGGCGACAGCGCAAACAGCATATTTTTTAGAAACATCACAGTTACTGAACTCTGATAGGCTTTAGCTTTGCTAAGCTAAGTCAGTTGAATTAAGTTCACTTAACTTATGAAATCTCAAAAAGCTACTACTAACGCCAGTGATAATTCTAATTATCACTGGCGTTTTTTTGTGCCTATTTTAATGACGTAGGTAATGGTGCAAATTATCGACGAGGACGAGATGTTTCAGCCTCAATAGGTATCGTTCCTCGACAACACAGTAGTGGCGGTAAAGATACATTGCTTGGCATAAGCAAACGGGGAAATAGCTACCTCAGGTGTCTTATGATACAAGGGGCAAAGGCCGTTGTTTCAACAGCCAAAACGAGAAATTAAGTCAATGGATTAATAAAATAGTTCAACCTCGGGGGCATAACCGAGCATGTGTCGCGTATGCCAACAAAATGGCGATGTTGCCGTTTTGTTTCATCACTTTAAAATTGCCCAATAACGTCAAGCTGAACGCGTTGAATAAGGTAATGTTATTACACCAAGCGGTTACGTCTTGCCGATTACTTAACAGGAAAATAATCGTGATATGGTTATTGGCAGGTTGAGCTAACGCATTAGATAACGTAAGACGTGAATTTGAACGGGGTATCATAAACTAATAATTCAACGCCGTTATAAATGGCATGGAGTATTAATAGCTTACGCCCTTCTGCCGTGCATGATTGTCGATGGCCAGTTTCAAGCCGATAACTTAAATTAAAGGCGACATCAGCGGATCATTAAGTTTTCTGCCGTGGGAAAGATGCTATTTAACTTTGTAGTTACACAAAAAGAGTTATAAGGTCATTAAAAACCTGAATAGGTCGCCGTAATTGCACTAATTTTCTCAGCAGAAGCTGCGATATGTTTCCTTACCTGTGCAATCGACATGTCTGTATCCTGGTTTTTCATATAAGGGACTGTTAATGCAGCAATAGCATAGCCCGTATTCTTCATAAAAATAGGGTAAGAAATATCTGTTAGGCCAGGAACTATTGTGCTTTTCATTTCTTCATAACCTCGCGCTCTAACTTTATTAACTTTTGCTAGCAGAACATCACGATCGAACTCGCTATATTTTTTATCTACTAATGAATCTAGCACAATTTTTTGCTGTTTATCGCGCATCCAAGATAACAACACATGACCAGAGCTACTTTCATGAATAGGGATATGATGGCCAACACGAACAGCTAAATTAACAATAGCAGGACTCTCGACGCTCGCGATAACGACAATTCTTTCTTGGTTAGGAACGGCAATATGGCAAGCTTGCAGAATATTATCAGATAAAGCATGCAGCATAGGAAACGCGGCTTCAACCAAGGTACCAACAGGTGGAACTTTCATGCCTAAATCAAATAATTTATTGGTAATATAATAATCATCAGAACCTTCATTTCTCGCTAAATAGCCACGTTCTTCTAGTGCTGCTAGCATACGATAAAGTTCACTTTTACTCCGGCTTAATTCACTGGCTATTTGTACCAGTGACATCGGCACTTTAGTTTCAGCTAATAACTCTAATATATCGAAGCCTTTATCTAGCGCAGGTGCAGAATATTTACGCTTGGTTGGAGCAGTGGTCATTTACTTTCTCATTGACGGTAGGACTGGTCTAGCTAGGTAACTTAAGGTAAATCAAGACAAAAAACGGCCTAAAAACATTAATATAGCGAGAGACATTAAAAACATCAGCCAAATATATAACAAAGTTGTCTATAAAACCAGAGAACCTAACTTAAACCGTGCCACCGACAACTAGATTTATTTAAAAGATAATAACGTCTGGTAAATGTAATAACTTTTTAATTTCCTTCATTTATTTTGCACTTATGAGCACACAGCTATAATTTTTATGAACGATTATTTTTGGTTATTAAACCGAGCTTTTCGCTCTTCTGCTTTTTTCTGACAAAGTACTAAATTATCTTCTGAGATCTGCTCTAATTCTGCCGCTGATGGAACATGGTCGATAACAACTTGATATTGTTCTTTAATATCTTTAGCTAAGTGAAATCGATTACTTTTTCTTTTTCTTTTACCTGTTTTTTCAGAATCCATCAAGGTAATGAGTACACCACTTCTTGGTTCAATAGTACTAACACTAGTCGTGTGTATCGGGCTGGGTGACATTTGAGCTCTTCCGTCAGTGGTTGCCACTAATCGTCCGTATCTAGTTGTTGACCTAGAGCAACCGTCTGAACCTGAAGTACCAGAAACAAAAATAGCATCATAGCCTTGCTCTTCCGCTAAAATAGCCGCTCGATAGAACGCCATACTTTTTGCTCGTTTTTTTGTTGAAACTTCTGTTAACCTGGCTGTGATACGGTATTCAGTGTCACTGATTTTTTCTTGCGTAACACCTAAAGGTATTTCCAAGAAGCCTAATCGATAGTCTTTTTCAACAGATTTAGCTAATTCGTAAGGTATTTGTGTTTGAGCACAACCAGTTAAAAGTAAGCAAAGTAAGAGTGAGTTCTTAACATATGATTTCATTTATAATGTCCATTTTATTATTTAGTCTTTCATTTGATGAGCCTTGTGAAAATAACACAAGTCAGTTGTATCAAGAATTTTTGATAGAAAGTTCATAAATTACCTTCTCCAATTACACGCTTTTGTCGCTTCCCCTTGATTTGCTGCTCCCGAACGCCTCATGTTTACTTGCATCGTAGTTAAAACAGGATTTTTAACTATGTTAAATTCAGTCGGTTGCCAAGTTTTTGCTTTTAAGTTGATTATCGCATATTCGTCATATAAACCTTCAGGGTAGGATTTTATAATGCCATAACTACTCATTTTACCTTCTTCACTCACGGCAACTAAAACTTGTACGCAACCTGACTGCACTTTTCTAGTCTTATCTCTAGGTCGAATAAACTTTTGCGTTTTTACTCGCCAATATTTGTAAAACAACATGCGTTGTTTCGTTAAAGATAATTTTTTACCATCTTTTATCGTTAAATCTAAATAGTGATTAAGTGATATTTGGTTTTTATTTTCGGATTCAGGAGCATGAGTTGCTACACATGCCATCAAAAAAAAACTGAATAATGTTAGCGTAATTTGTTTTATCATCCTTGAGACCTTGCCATTGTATGCTCAACGAAGATGAGCGTTATTCGATAGAGAAAGGATAAATACACCGATTAAAATGCTATTTAATCGGTGTAAATTGGTGGGGTTTACTTTTTGTAACGGTCAACGGTTTGTTGTTGTACACCAAGGCCAGAGATGCCTAGACGCATTACATCACCTTCTTTAAGGTACTTAGGTGGATTAAAACCTAAACCGACGCCCGGAGGTGTACCGGTGCTGATAATGTCACCTGGTTGTAAACTCATAAATTGGCTGATGTAAGAAACAAGAAACGGTACTTTATAAACCATAGTACGGGTATTACCATTTTGAACTTTTTCGCCATTTAGCTCTAACCAAATATCTAATTCATTTGAATCTTCTACTTCATCTGGAGTCACTAAGTATGGACCGATAGGACCAAAAGTATCACAGCCCTTACCTTTACACCATTGGCCTTCTTTTTCTATTTGATAAGCACGTTCAGATAAATCATTCACGACACAGTAGCCCGCAACATGATCAAGTGCATCGGCTTCTGAGATATAACGTGCTTCTTTGCCAATCACTACACCTAGCTCAACTTCCCAATCACTCTTCTCTGATCCTGGTGGTAATAACACAGTGTCATCTGGACCAACAATTGATGAAGTCGCTTTAAAAAACAATACTGGCTCTGACGGTACAGCCATACCAGATTCTGCTGCGTGATCGGCGTAATTTAGGCCCACACAAATCATTTTACCGACTTTAGAAACAACTGGACCAATACGAACGTTTTCATCAACAGCAGGAAGTGTACTTAAATCTAAGGCCGCTATTTTTTTTACTGAATCTTCAGCAAAAAAGTTACCGTCAATGTCACTTACATGAGCAGATAAATCTCTGATCACACCATTATTATCTAGTATTGCCGGCTTTTCAAAACCTGGCTTGCCAACTCGCATTAATTTCATATTCTATCTTCCTATCTACAAAAAAATATTAATACTTTAGTAAAAAACACTAAAGCGTAAAAATTTGGTCCATCAACAGCCACTTTTCATCACCTTTTGCCCAAGGCAATTTTTGTTGAAAAGTCCACATTAATTCTTCCCATTCAACCACTTTAGGGTTGCGTAAATCTGCTGCTTGCTTAGCCGCAAAAGAAAAGCCTTCGCACACGTCCGCTACCATAAACAAGCGATTGCCAACTAAATATATATCTAACGCTTCAATACCTGAGTCTTTAATACTGGCAATAATTTCAGGCCAAACACTCAGGTGATATTTTTTGTAAGCTTCAATTAGTTGTGGTTCGTCTTTAAGGTCTAAAGCAAAACAATGTCGCGTAGTCACATTAATCCCTTACTTCGGTAAATGTTTTTGTGCGCGTTTGCCATAAATAGCAATCACAACAAAACAAAGTAACGGCAGCACAAAAGACGCCTTGGTCGCTGAGAAACTATCAAAAACAACTTTCATATCAATAATGCTGGCTTGAGCCATAGGTAAGAAAGTTCCACCGACTATTGCCATAATAAGTCCAGCAGCACCTAATTTAGCATCATCACCTGTACCGGTTAGCGCAATACCATAAATAGTTGGGAACATTAATGACATACATGCCGAAATACCAACTAAAGAATAAATACCAATAGCACCATCTAAGAAGATAGTACCTAACGTAAATACCATACCACCGGCAGCAAGTAACATTAACAACTTACCTGGATTGATGAATTTTAATAAGTATGTACAAACAAAACGGCTAGCACAGAAAATTCCCATCGCTAAAATATTAAGGTTTTGCGATTTAGCTTCAGCGGCTTGTTCTGTAAAGCCTAATTTTACAAATACTTCAGTACCATAATGAATAATGAAGGTCCAACACATGATCTGTGCGCCAACATAAAACATTTGTGCAACAACACCTTCACGATAATTAGGATTAGCTAATAAACGTTTGAACGTACCCAAAATGTCTAAGTCATGAGATTTCTCTTCAGTTTTAGGCATTTTGTAAAAAGCAATAATCAAAAAGACAATAGCAACAACAACACCAATAGCTAAATAAGGGTCACGAATAACTTCTAAGTCATTAGCCGTGATACTTGCAAGCTTTTCAACCGCTTCAGTAGAACCATTAGCTGCCAATTCTCTGCGCTCAGCATCAGTTGCAGGGTTTAATTTTTGGATAATAAATTGAGTCGCGATAAACATACCCAACAAAGAACCAACAGGGTTAAATGCTTGTGCTAAATTCAAACGTTGGGTTGCTGTAGAAGCAGGTCCCATTGAAAGAATATAAGGATTAGCACTAGTTTCTAAGAAGCCTAAACCACATGTCATTACAAAAAAGGCAAATAGAAATGGCATAAATGATTGAGCATCTGCTGCAGGTATAAATAGAAATGCACCTATGGCATAAAACGCTAAACCTAGTAAAAGTCCCGCTTTATAGCTGTATTTTTTAATAAACAACGCTGCTGGGATCGCCATTGCACCGTAACCACCGTAAAAAGCAACTTGTACCCAAGTGCCTTCGGCTGCCGTCATTTGTAATACTTTTGAAAATGCTTTAACTAACGGATTAGTAATATCATTTGCAAAACCCCAAAGTGGGAAACATAAAGTAACTAAGATAAAAGCCATGAGATAGCGCTGTGGCACTATCGCGTCTTTTTCCTGTTGTGAGATATTTACATCATTCATCTTTGCTGCCTTATCCATGATTGCCTCTTATAATAGTTATAATCATTAAGTATTGGCTGTTACTCATTAGCCATTAAGTGTAATAAAACCGCCGTCAATCGGGAAGTTACTACCCGTAATAAATGCTGCTTCATCTGAACATAAATATGAAATTAAACCAGCAATCTCTTCTACTTTCCCCATACGACCAATGGGTTGACTCTTCGATAATTTATCGAACATTTCTTCTTGATTATCTGGGTAAGTTTTTGCGATAAAGTTATCAACAAATGGTGTGTGAACTCGACCAGGAGCAATACAGTTACAACGGATACCGTCATTAATGTAATCTTTCGCTACTGAGTAAGTCATGGTTAAAACAGCACCTTTACTCATTGAGTAAGCAAAACGATCGCTCAAACCAACAGACGAAGCAATAGAGGCTAAGTTTAAAATGACGCCACTTTTACGCTTTTTCATAGAACCAATAACAGCAGAAATACAATTATAGGTGCCTTTAACATTGACGTTATAAACTCGGTCTAAATCTTCTTCTGAGGTACCCTCAATATTACCTACATGAGCAATTCCCGCGTTGTTGATCAGGATATCAATGTCATTTTCTAATAAAATTTCACCAACAATATCTTTAACTTGGCTAGAATTACTGATGTCACACTGGTAAGCCGAAGCTTCACCGCCACGGACACGTATCATTTTTTTAGTTGTTTCGGCCGCTTCAATATCTAAATCTACGACTAAGACATGAGCACCTTCGTTGGCAAGTAGTAATGCTGTGCATTGGCCAATTCCACTACCACCACCCGTGATTAAGGCAACTTTGTCTTCGAATTTTTTCTTCATGATAAAACCTTTAAAATATTAAGATGTCGTTATAAACGATAAAATTTTGTTACTGTTCCAGCCCAAATACTTTGTTGCTCAGAACTGGTTAATGGCTCAAGGAAATTTTCTACTTGTTCGAGCCAATTTTTATAATTAGCGCTTATTTCAAGCACTGGCCAGTCACTTCCCCACATCAAACGACTGGGACCAAAGCAATGTAATAAATGATCCATATAAGGCCGTAATTGCTCTAAATGAGGATCATTACCAGCTTCAGTGACTAAGCCCGATAATTTGCATAAAGCAGACGTTTCAGCCGCAATCAAGGTGATTTTTTCAAACCATTCTTGATTTGAAGCTTCAGCGATATTAGGTTTAGCCCCATGGTCAATCACTACGTTAAGCGCTGGATACCTGATTAATAATTGATACAAGGCATCTAAATGTTTAGGTAGCACTAAAGCATCAAATGTTAAGTTTTTAGCGATCAACATTTCAAAAACAGGGGCTAATTTAGCTTGTAACATCCAATTGACATCTTCGATATCTTGTAGCATTGGTCTGATCCCCTTGAAATAGGGATTTTTACTAAAATTTTCGATATCAATAAGGGCGTTGTCACTTGTCATATCGACCCAACCAACAACCCCAGCAACAAAGTTATTTTCTTCAGCTAACTGCAACATATACTCAGTTTCTGCCGTTGTTGCTGCAGCTTGTACCAACACTGTTTTGTTAACTTGAGCTTGTGCTAATAATGGCGAAAGATCAGCGGGTAAAAAATCCCGGTACAAAACTTTAAGCTCTGGTGTTAACCAATCATAATCGCCACGCGATAATTGCCAAAAATGTTGGTGTGAATCAACACGCTTCATAAACTACTCCGTGCAACCTTTTGGCACAGGTACCTCATCTGACAAAATGCCAGCATGTTGTAGCGCTTGCCAGAATTCACTTGGAATAGTCGAGTTCATTTGCTCAACCGTTGTTTGTACCCGAGAAGCTGAACTTAAACCAGGTATAACACTAACCACGGCAGGGTGTGCTAATGGAAATTGCAAAGCAGCCGCTGGCAATGACACGTTAAACTCTTGACAAATATCTTCTATCTTCGCGACTGTCTTGATTATACTTTCGCTCGCTGGTTCATAATTGTAGTGTGGCACCACACCTGCTTTACGAACGCCAGTCGCTAAAATACCTGAATTATATGGTCCACCAAGGACAATAGAACTGTTCTCTTTTAAACAACGGGGTAAAAATGTCTCTAACGATTTTTGTTCTAACAAGGTATAACGGCCAGCTAATAAAAAGCAGTCGAAGTAACCATGGTCCATGGCTTGTTCACAAACTTCATACTCGTTAACCCCTAATCCAATGGCAGAAACTAAGCCTTGAGAGCGCAATTCGTCCATGGCTTTATAACCACCTTCCATTGCGATTTTGAATAAACGGTCGTGATCATCACCATGTGTCACTCTGCCAATATCATGCATGTAGATAATATCGATTTTTGATAAACCTAAACGCTGAAGACTGTGTTCAAATGAGCGCATAATACCGTCATATGAATAATCATACTTTGGCTCAAAAGGCATAGGAGAGCAAAAACCATATTTATCTTGTGCTTTTTCACAAGGTTCTAAAATACGCCCTACTTTTGTCGATAACACATAATCATTAGCATCATAGCTACGTAAAGCATCACCGACCCTACGCTCGCTTAAACCAAAACCATAAAATGGTGCGGTATCAAATTGATTCAGACCAAGTGTCATCGCATGAGCAATACTTTGTTGAGCATCACTATCTGACATTGGGCGGTAAAGGTTGCCCAATGTCGCTGCACCAAAACCTAGCTCAGATACCTGAAGATTCGTTTTACCTATTTGTCGTTTCTTAAACATGTGTAATCAACCTAATTATCTAACGGTAGGCAAACAAGATGGCCCGATTGCTTCAAATTTTTTGTAAGTAAGCACAAACTCTTGATGACCCAAGTCTTCAGACTTAGACAATGCCCCTTGAGCCACTTGACTAACAAGTTCAAATATCTCATCACCCACTTGACTTACCGTGGCTTCACCTTTGATAACTTTGCCGGCATTTATATCCATATCGTCAGATAAATTGTCATAGGTTTCAGGGTTAGCACATATTTTAATTACTGGAGAAATTGCTGAACCTACGACAGAACCACGACCGGTCGTGAATAATGTCAAATGACAACCAGAAGCTATCATCTCTACAATTTCGGCATTATCTACAATATTTGGAAAACCAAACATTGGATTACCATCAGGCACTACATCCATCAAATACAAGCCACCTTGCCTAGGTATATCACCAGGCTTAATTAAACCATGTATTTTTGAGCTGCCTGATTTTGCATAAGCACCCATTGATTTTTCTTCTTGAGTCGTTAAACCACCTTCAGCATTACCTGGCGCAAAACTGCCATAGCCCATTTGGGTATAATATTGCTCTGCTTTTTCAACTGACTTCATGATCTCTTCGCCAAGCTCTGGCGTTATAGCGCGTTCTGCCATGATTTGCTCACAGCCAATCAATTCACCCGTTTCTTCAAAAATACAGACCGCGCCTTGGTCAATAAGCTTATCGAAACAATGACCTACGGCAGGATTAGCACCAATACCACTAGTGCCATCAGAGCCACCACAAATAGTACCAACAACCAGCTCACTCATATCCATAGGCACAAGTTCCACAGATTGAGCTTGTGCTGCTAAATTCATAACACTTGTTATACCAGCATCAATAGTTTTTCGAGTACCGCCAGTCTTTTGAATGACTAAGGTATCAACACTTCTTCCGCTCGCTTCAATAGTGCTAGCTAATTGTTCACGGTTAAAGCCTTCACAACCTAAAGAGACAATTAACACACCCGCTACATTAGGGTGAGTACAAAGGCCTTCCATTATTTTTAGAGAATATTCGTTAGGATAACAACCTGGAAACCCAATCAACTGAACATTATCTGCTTTAGAATCATTTACAATCGCTCTAGCAACATGGTGTGCGCATTCAACTAAATAAGTAACTAAAATAATATTACGAATGCCTTTGCGGCCATCAGCTCTTAAATAACCTTTCATCACTCTTCTCCTGCTCTTTTTTGACGCGTATGACTGGCAATATAATCACTCTTCATATTATGCATATGAATATGTTCACCAAAGGCTATATCTGTAATCGAGGAGCCAATAGATACGCCATATTTTATGATTTTCTCACCTTTAGAAATTGCTTTTCTGGCAACTTTATGACCCACGGTAATATCGGCAGTCATTGATACCTCAACACCTTCTAAAGCGATTGAATTCCCTGTTAGTAGCTGCTTGCAGCATACAAAAACATTATCTGCCTCGTTTAATAAAACAAAATGTTTGTTTATCATCTTTATGTCCTAATAATATTTTTTTGCTAAGCCACTACATCTTTGTTTTTCTTAAGATGCACGCTTATCAATATCGAAGGTGCAACTAATTTGCACTACATAAGCTAATTTAATCATTAATTTAGTTTTTGGTCAATGAAAATTGTGTACTTTTATATTTAAAACTACATTAATACTTATAAGACTTAACTTTAATAGCAATAAAATATTTAATAAAAAATTATTAAAGTGCTATCAATAGTAAGAGCAGGCTATTGTTTTAGCTATGTACCTTGTGAACTAAACTATGTAAAAAGATATAAAAAGACAATAAAATGGGGGGCAGCTATGATGTATTAACATACAAATAAAGTTATAACATTAATACACTGTACCTGAGCCAAATAATGAGTGTTATATTATCTATACCCAAACGGTTTGGGTATATACCCGTTATCATTCAAAGTGCGGGATTTCAGTGGGAATTAAAAGCACGTTAGACAAGGAGAATTATGTTAAACATAGTCATTCTATTTTTACGTTATATACGACATACAATACATATATCCTCAACAGGAAAACCAAGCTCAGTGCCCTACTAATTTTTTATCTAAATATTAAAATAACAATGACCAATTATTATTGGCCATTGTATGGGTAGATAAGAGTATAAGAACCTAAGGAACTAGCCCTATTTGACTCATGTCGATCGGTTTAAAACCAAGTTTAAATGCAGGAGAATTACTTTTTAAGCGTAAGTCTCCTTTAGCTAGATCAAAAAATAACGGGTCTGCCGCTAAACTGTTTAAATCAACACCATCTTTTTGTTGTTTAATTACAAAATCCTGACCTAGCTTTTCATTAGGTGCACAATAATAGATATTGTGATCAGTATCTGCATCTTTCGAATTAGCTGGCGCGCGCCCTCTTCTGTCTTGTGTTTTTGCGCCATTCATTTTCTGTTCATTAATAAAGTCACATTCTTCAGTCGAGTACATGATATTATTTTTGAGACTACCACCGGTCATAGGTCCTTCACGAAGTGAGAAGAAGGTAACCGGCATTATCTTGCCATTATGAGTCGACTTTAGAATATCCACGATAATATTATTTTCCGCGCGGTTATTCAGTTTCAATTTAATACCTTGGCTTCGACATTTATAAATAATATTTTCACTGATTAAGGTATCCATTTGGCCACCATCAGTACGGATAGCTGCCTGCATAGCTGTGTCGCCCAACATATGATGGATGTAGTTACGACGAATAACATTGCCAGCCCCAGCACCTCGAATATAAATTGCATTACCATCAGCTAACTTTTCCATGACGTGATGCAGTTCATTATTTTCAAGTACATTATTAACACTATGAAGATATGGACGTACTTCATCTAAGGTATATGCCTTGCCTTTCGCTTTTTTCACTTCATTGCGACGTATGGTTCGAACAAGCTCTCTGCCATTACCTTTTTTATCAAAGAAGTGAGTCATACAACCTGAAATAGTCAGAGCAATATAATCAGTATGGTGGATTAAGTTATGAGCAACACGGTTTTCACCACTTTGCCACACTAATACACCTTGCGAGTGATTGTATATTTCACCTATATGATGAATATGGTTGTTATAAACCACATTATGATGGCTAACGTTTTTGATACCCGGACCATAACCTGCGATGACTACGCCAGCACCACCTAATTTTTCAATATGGTTATTATTGATTTGGTTATATTGTCCGTGTAAATCTATACGAACAGCGCCACTGCCACTGTCGGTAAAATGACAATGTTCAATAGTACAATATTCGGTACCTCTAAAGCGCACTAGTGAGCTTTCTTTATCATGAAAGTCCCAATCATGTTGTAAACCTTTGTCATTTTTTTCTACAGTAAAACGTTTACCATGCTTAAAGGTTAAGCCATTAAAAGATAGGTTTTTAACCGGAATATCTTTTAGGCCATCTTCATCAATATCACCCTCAACACGGAATAATTCGATTAGCTCTGGCGTAACAATATTTGCATTAAGATCGACAGCCTGGCTATTATTTCTAGGCCATAAATACACTTTGCCCGCATTGGTATCAACAGCCCACTTACCTGGAGCATTGAGCTCTTCAATTAGGTTTTCAATCCACGCATTGTCATTTTTAGGCAAAAAATGTAATTCATTCATTGCGTAAGTTGAGTCTTGTGTTGTGGTCGCTGAACGTTGACGTTTGTTCATTGACTTTAACGGGAGCACATTTACAATCCAAGCGTGATGTGGGCGAACAATCACCTCTGCATCATCGGGGTTGACCCAATCAATAAACATGCCTTGTGGAAAATTAATCAGGTTTTTCTTACCTTTTTGAGCGATAAAACCATCGGTACGAGTACGGGTCAACCGACCTATTTCATCAAATAAAGTGGTAAAACCGTCTTTAATATTTGCCTGCCAAACCTGACCTTTCGCTTTGCTAGGCAAACCAGGAGTATCATTAGGCGCTTTTTCCCAGCCAGTGATATGACGGCCTGAACTGAAAACAGGTTTTTCACCTGGATACGCTGCGTAAGTAATGGTGTAATTGTCAGCTGCAGAATCTTCAACTCCAAAAGTGATCGTTTCATCTAGCTCATAAACACCACCACGAACAAGCACAACGATATCTTTATTCGGCTTAGTGTTTTTAAGTGCTCTAACTGCATCACGCGCACGAGTGAGTGACGCGAAAGGACCGTTATTACCTTGTCCACTCTGCTCGGCAGTTGTCCCTGTAAAGTCATCATTACCATTAACGGCGACATAAAAGTCAGCGACTTTTGAGGTTATTTTAGCCTGACTAGTTTGTGCGCTAGCAAAACTGGTTAAAGGTACACTAGCAGCAGAAACAGCTAACCCAGTTCCCACTAACTTTAAAAATTGGCGACGCTCTAAATTGTTATACATAATATTATTCCCATTATTTAGCAAAAGGCGTTAAATGTATGGCTTTTAAATTTATGCCACCGCCAACAACGTTACCTTTAGGGCTAATTTTAATTGATTGTTTACCGGCATTAAGGTTAACAATGCCTATTTCATTAGTTCGGTAACGGTATAGGGCTCTGCCTTTAGGTTGACGAGCAGAATCTTTACGCTCACCTGTATCAAGTGCTTGTACCATGATTTCATCATCAGCAAATGATACTTTCCATTCACTAAAGTCAACGATATCATCGGCAGAATACTCAACTTCTAAAAAGTATTTACCCGCTTTAGCTACGTCAACTTGCCAAACACCTTCACCGCCATCTTGCCAGTTCAATAAGTTGTTGGCATAATTCCAATCACCAAATTTTTGCATCCAACGAATTTCAGTATTTTTACAGCCATTACAAGTGGCGAACGCAGAGTTAAGTGTCGTTCTAATATGAGGATCAATACCTGGGGTATCATCAACTTTTGGTTCGCCATTTAATTCAACAACAATAACCGGCACTAACGTATCTGGTTTATGGTTTGGTAGACTAAAACTTGTCCAACCATTAGTTTGTTTGTTAACCGTTACTAAACCTTGATCATCATTGAATAAACCGTCAAAAAAACCGAGTTCTGCACGGCTTAATAAACGCGCTGAAACAACCTCGTTTGATAAGCCAGATAATTGAATTTCATCATTTTCAGGCCAGTCAAAAACATGTAAATAAAGCTTATTGCCTTTTACCGTGATATCACCCCATGCTTGAGCGCGCCCCCAAGGAGAGCCTTTAGCGCCATAAATAGTTTCGCCATGAGTTTTTAACCAATTCCCGGCACTACGTAAACCGCTCGCCGCCATTTCTGGAATAACCCCTTTTCCTGTTGGACCTACATTCAACATATAGTTACCACCACGAGCGACAGTAGACGTTAAGCGATGAATAATTTCAGTACCTGACTTCCAGTTTTTATCATACCAAGCATCACCCCAACTATTGTTGGTGGTATCAATGGTTTCCCAAAGTCCTGGGTGGTTAACTTGTGACAGACTATGATCGCCAAGTGTAGAGAAATCACCAACGCCATTACCAATACGGCTATTGATCATAGCTTTAGGTTGTAAATCTCGTACTAAGTTTACCAATTGCATTGACTGTGCTTTTGTCATACCGCCTGGAGTATCAAACCATACCGTTTTAATGTCACCATATTCAGTTAATAATTCGGTAACTTGTGGTACAACTTTGTCGTTAAAATACGCGGTAAAATCGCCTTTTTGTTCTTCACTAGTCCAATGTAGACCTGCGCCGCCTTGTTCATACCAATCTTGCATTTGTGAATAATAAAAACCTAAGCCAATGCCTGCTTCAGCACACGCTTGTGCTAACTCTTTAAGTGGATCAGTTTTATACGGCGTTGCATCTGCAATATCATATGCACTGCTTTTAGAATGATACATGGCAAAACCTTCATGATGTTTTGCGGTAATAACAATATTTTTCATGCCGGCATCAACGGCAAGTTGAACCCAAGCTTTGGCATCAAACGCGGTTGGATTAAACTGGCTTGCCAGCTGTTTATAATCATCAACAGAAATATCAGCGACTCGGTTAGACATTAACCATTCAGAAATACCATAATAAGTTTTACCTTTCCATTCTCCCGCAGGAATAGAGAATAAGCCCCAGTGAATAAACATTGAATATTTATCTTGCGAAAACCAAGCACCACGATCAGCATTGGCGTGTTTAGCTTTATCTAAACCACTTTCACCCCAGAGTTCATCCATCGATAATTCTTTTGCTTGTGCTGACTTTTCTTCAATAGTTTTTTCTTGAGCATAAACAGGCAAAGACAAGCTAGTGGTTATCAATAATAAACTGGCTAACTGAGTTGCTATTTTATTTTTGTTAAATTTCATGAGTATTCCTAAACGCTTTAATTAAATATATTTTGTGAAAGGATAACGCTAGACACTTGCTTTGCTTGTGCTTTCGTTCCTTGCTGGTTGTAATGAACATCACCAGACTTTATCCACCATTGAGCATGGTTAGGCTTAGTAAGTTGGTATAAATCATTGATCTGTACTTCTGGGAAGTCTTTCAAGACCTCAAAAGCTGCCATGTTGTATTTGATGGCATCACCTGCAATTCGCCCTTTTTCACCTTCAGGTACAGGGGTTGTGGTGGCAAAAATTAATGTTGCTTGTGGTGCTAATTTTTTAAGATAAACGACAATATGACGAAGATTGGTTTTATAATCTTCAGTTGAAGCAACTAGTTGGCCATTCGTTTTATCAAGTTTTCCAGCTTTAACGTATTTAAGATCATGAAGACCAACATTAAAATGAATAACATCCCAGTTAAATGTCCAGTGATCTTGCAACTCAACATTTTGCATAACCGAAAGCATTTTCTCCATCTTTTGAATAAATCCACCAGAATCAGAACCATTACGAAATAGGCGATAAACATTGGCTTTATTATCTAAATTTTCTCGGACCTGCTCAGTATAGTGAATAGAAATTGAATCCCCATAGAGCAATACATTAGGCTTAGATGGATTATTTTGAATAAATTTAAACTCGGGTCTGCGACTAAATTTTTCACCAACTAATTTTTCCCAAGCTTCTTTAGCTGTTCTATTTTCAACTTTAGCTGCTTCTGCTGTAGTAACTTCATTTGTATCGACTTCAGTCGTATGAGTACAAGAACTCGTGAATAACAAGCTAACAAGTATAATAAGTATTTTTGTCATAACATTTTTCTTTCTGGTTAATGGCGGCAAACTAAATAAAAAAACTCGCATTGATAAATAACTTCCAATGCGAGCGCGAAAAACTACGCTTTATCTTTGGTATTTTTCTTGTCTTTGTGGTTCAAAGTTTTTACTTTATTTCCTTTTTTAGCACGACTAGCCGAAATTGCATTGGCTCTAGGTTGCTCAGGTAAGGTCGCTTTCCATGCAAGTGCTAATGCTTTCATTGCCTTAACAAGCTCCGGATGCAATTCTGAAACATCCATTGTTTCATTACGATCTAACATAACATTGTATAATTCAACGCCATTATTATGTTGATGAACAAAGAGTTTCCACGCACCTTCACGTACCGCAAGCATAGGTTGTTTACCGGTATCTTTACCGTAGCGCCATTCCCAAAACATCGGTTTTTCACGTTGACTGGTGCCACCTTTTAGTAATGGCAAAACACTTTGTCCATCCGACTTGTAGTCTTTAGGTAATGTAGCACCCGCCGCTTCAGCGAAAGTAGGTAATAAATCAACCGCCGTTACGATCGACTGAGTATCCGTTCGGCCAGCAGGTACAACAGCAGGCCATCTCACTAAAAATGGCACACGTAAACCACCTTCATAAGTATCACGTTTGCCACCGCGAAGTCCGCCAGCAGAGCCGGTACTATAATATTTACCGTATGGGAAAGAGCCTTGCATAATGCCTAATTTACCATCACCATGTCTTTTTTCCTTTTCTGTTCCGGTATGCTCAGGGCCATTATCACTAGAGAAAACCACTAAGGTATTTTCTGTTAGTTTTAAATCATCTAAAGCTTTTAATACTTTACCAATACGTTGATCGGCGCCATCTACCACAGCAGCATAAACACGATCTTGTTCATTTAAATGTTGGTATTTTGCCAATGATTCTTCACTTGGATCATGCGGCGTATGTGTTTCATGGATCCATAAATTGATGAAAAATGGCACGTCTTTATTTCGCCCCATAAAATCAATAGCATCATCATAAAGTCTTGCAAATGTTGTTTGCGCCCCGTTACCATTAAACACTTTAGCTTCATCGTAACCATATTCTACTGGTTGTGGAGCTCCACCATTATTTCCCATATGCCACTTGCCAAAATGAGCGGTTTTATAACCCGCTGATTTCATTACTTTAGCCATATTGACTTCTTCTGGGTCTAACCAATCAGCCATTGAGAAATTTTGATGATGACCAAAGCCAGATAAATGACGATGGATACTCGTTCTTGAAGGATATAAGCCTGTCATAGCCGCCGCACGGCTTGGCGAGCAAACAGGGTTGGATACTGAAAACTGGTAAAACTCTGAGCCCTCATCAGCTAATCTATCAATGTTCGGGGTACGGATATCTGGGTGACCATGTTTGCTAATATCGCCCCAGCCAAAATCATCCGCAAAAATAAAAATAATGTTTGGCTTGCTCGGCAACACCTTCGCAACTTTTGACACTTTTGTTGCGGTGGTGTGCTCGGTGAAATTATCTTTAGCAAGCGTATGCACACTGATTAACGATAAAATCGCTACTGACAAAGTGGTTATCATTTTTTTTCTAAATAAGTTCATTAATAAATCCTTCAGAACATATGTAATTGAATCAGCTTTAATTTGATAAAACTCAAATACCGTTATGTACTTTTAAATGCAAAACCATTCGAATGTAGCCAATATAATCGATAAAAAGCCAATTGACAATGTATTGTTGCATGTAATATACCATCAAGATAACTTTAAATAACATGTGAATAATTAAACTTTACCAAACTTTACACTGACACAATTAAAGCTAGATAAACCAATATAAATAGCCTCTACTCAGCTATTACCGCATTCATATAGTGCATATTCTTCGGACAATAAACGCAGTGCATTTGCATATAAAAATACATTGATATATATTGTGAAAATATCTAAAAGCAAGCAACATATCCTAGAATTAATATGCTAAAAAATTTGATGTTAATCCGGTGTTAATGCTTGCAAGTTCAGTGCTATCTGTCGATGTGCGTACGGTAGCTAATGGTCTGGTTAAACTACTTGTGGGTCACTATCAATAATTATCAAGTGCTGTTAGCTGGAAAGTGGCTGAGGGTTTCATTAGTTTTTTTTCGCCAGCCGCAGATAAGAGCCATGCGACCGATACTTTTACAATTTAAAGACCAAACGTCATACAAACTAACATAGTTAACGGATTTAAAATCACGTGTAAATAAGCGTTAAGGAATAGAAATAAAAATGAAAATAATGACTCAATTTAAGCACGTTGCAACATTTGGTGCCATCATGGCATCTACGTTCCTCATGCCATTAAATACCGCTATAGCCTCAACTGTATTTGAAGCCGACGCTTTTTATCAACAACAAAACTATGAACAAGCTCTGCAAGCTTATTTGGCCGCAGCTGAAACAGGTAGCCCCTATGCTTATTATCAATTAGGGACGCTTTATTATAAAGGGCAAGGGACAAAAGCAAGCAAACTCAGTGCTTTGATCTGGTTTTCTCTCGCTGCTGAATACCAATTCAATGACTCGGAAAATATCGTCAAGCAACTGCTCGAAAATTTAGATAATAAAAGTAAGGCTGATATTGATTTATTGGTTAAGAATTTTAAGAAAAAATATGGCAAACAACAGGTTGAAAAAAAATATCTCCCCGAATTGATTACTGCTAATCTGACTAAAAAAGTTAATTTTGGTGGCGAGGGGGAAAATGTTAATGATACTAGCGCCAGTGATGAATTATTTGGTATAAAAGGCACTGACAAATTATCGGATAAACATTTTGATGATTTTTCCGATTTTGGTTCAACTGAAGATCCTTTTGATGATGCATTTGCAAACCCTTTTGATGAAGAAGAAGACGAAAACGGTAATGTTATCGATGAAATTGGCGATATCCAAGGTGCAGAACTTCAAAAAATAAACCCGCTCGATTTCCCATTTTTAGCATTAATTGATTATGAAGTATCTTCAGATGGCTCAATAAGAAATATCACAAATGAATATAGTAAGGGCCGCTTTGGCAATGTAAAAACAGCCATATATGAGTACTCACTCTATAATTTACCAAAACCAACATTTGACGGTAAACGCATTAACTTTTTCAATCGCGGTTATCTTGGTATTGCTCGCTTAGAAATTGGTGAAATACGCGAACGACATAAAGATTTATATGATTGGGTAAGACGTAATGATAAAAAACTTAAAAATGACAACACCAGCAATAGTAACTATAAACGAGCGATGTTATTAACCTATTATCCTTGGTTCCCTCAAGAAGATGGGTTAGCAGTATCGTTATTTAAAAAACTCGCTGAAGAAGGTCACGTCAATTCACAATATGAATATGGTATGTACTTATATCGTGAACAAATTGATCCGGCACAAGCGATTAAGTTACTTTCTTTAGCTAGTCAATTTGGTTTAACAAAAGCTCAGTATGCCTTAGCAAGAATTTTACAAGAGAGCCCATGGGTAGTTAGTGATGAAAAAAAGGCCATTTTTTGGTATGAAAAAGCCGCTAACAAAGCGCATCATAATGCGTTTTTAAGATTAGCCGAATTAAAACTACTTGCCAATGATGAAAGCTTACGTAATCAAGCTAGAGCAATTGATATCTTAAAAAACATTGAACAAGCTCAAAGTGACAATCCTGAATATCATTACCTTGTAGCAATATCACACCTTAAAGATGAATTCAGAGACTTTACCAAAGTTGTTCGACATTTACGTTTAGCCATAGCTCGTGGTCATACACTTAATTGGGACGTATCAAAATGGGAAGAGCAACTAGCCCAATGGACCACAGGTGTCGTTACCATTAGCGATTAATTAACTTAAATTTTCTCAAGTAATCTCTAACAGTCATGTTAGTTATTGCTTGAGTATTTAACCGTGAAGGTTCAATAACTCCTAGTATAAATTTGATGGTATATGCTAAATTAAGTATAACTTTTCAAGGATTAGCCGCCATTGGTTATTTTTTCCAAAAGTATACGCTGCAAATTCACTATATATATAACAAGCTTAATGCTTGGCATATCTTTTAACGTAGCTGCTAATGTACCGATAACGGTAAAAGTTGCATTCCATAAAGACGTAAATTTTTACCCTCAAAATATCTTAAAGAAACAAAAAAAGGCTGTTGAATTTACCGCTGCCGACATGAAATATTTGAGCCGAAACGTTATCAGCTTGATTATCTTTGTTCAAGCACTGGACAGAGCTGGGTTAACAGTAAATTTTGAATTTATTCCTAGCTCGAACCCAGAAAGAAGTCTTGCATTGGTTCAAAGTGGCGCCGCATTACTTTCCATAAAAACCCTTAGTGAAGATCACACGCCAGTAAACACGTTAAAAAGCTCTCCTCTACTTGACTCAGCACACAGTTTAAGTGGTATATACGGGTTAAAATCAAACCATGCCCTGATGAAAGTAAAGTCTGTCCAAGAATTAAAAAAATTTAGTGCTGTAATACATCATGCTTGGCCAAGTGAACTTAAATTTCTAGAAGAGCTAGAACTACCTAAACTAGAATTATCTAATAGTAGAGCCAGTCTATTTAAACAAATTGCTTTTCGAAAAATTGACTTTACTATATTGAATATTTCAAATGATCAATCTACGGATTTTATACGACGATACCAAAACATAACACTTGTGCCCGTACCTGGCTTGCTAGTTATAAAAAGTGATAAATATCAATTTGTTATTGCTAAACATCATCCCGATAGTCAAAGAGTTTTTCAAGCACTTGAAAAAGGGCTTGGCATCATGCGGGAGCAAGGATTAATAAAACAATACTTTCAGCAACTAATCCCTCTTAGATCTGACTTACCCAACTGGAAAATACTAAATCAGGCTGAAGTTGACAAGAAAGTCAGTTCGAAAAATCTAGTCGTACCGACAGGTGACAAAGATTTAAAGAAATAACACCAAAAAGTTCCATAAACTATGGTCTGTTGACCATTGCGTAAAATAATACAAAGGTCAACAGACCTTAAAAAAACAGGTTAATTTACACCACACAGGTACCAATTAGTTTGACTATCCCAAAACTCTGCGCCGACTTTTAATAATATATCTTTTGCCCGCGGTGGTTTTTTTAAATATGGTTGCCATCTTTGCAAGTTTTCGTTGGTTGAGAACCAACCAGTAGTTCTTAACTTTAAATATTTTTGATCTTGGGATAGTGATAAAATAACAGCTTGAACTTGGGCTTTCGCATTGAATATTCCACTTACTGCATTTTGATCAACCACACTATAACTTACCTTTACATTATCCCGACAGGCTTGCTGATTTAACAAAGGTGATTTTTTTTGCTTAGCTTTATCTTGGCTAATTAACGTGCTCTTTCGATTAGTAAATTGATCAATAGATGGTTGTGTTAAATTTTGCTCTTTAATCGGGATTGACGGTGCTATAAATTGTTCCATGTCGCGAACAGTAATAGGCTCTGGAGTATATTCTTTTATTTTAAATGAAGGAGAACTTTCAACTGGCTTTTCTTGTGTGGTCTGGCAGCCCATAAATAAAAAAACAGCAAAAAAAGGATAATAAAGCTTGATGATAGTGAAAGTCCTTTAAAATATTATGACAAATTAAGCGGCAAAAGATTGTTGGTTAAAATTAGCACCGCAGGAGTAAAGCAAACTTTTTGTCGTGCTTGAGTGGCTGGTTTATTTTAGTTGCAACTGATTAGCAACTATTGCCCCTGAAGATAAGGCCTGTTTCCTTCATATTCAGTAAGATTATAATAATAGTCTCGTGCATTCAAAGGTACGTCATCGCACTTACCTTTTAGGCTTGCTCTTGCTTCACTACCATCCTTTAACTTCTGTGGTTGAGGTACCTTAAAGGTATAAGTGCAAGTATATTCTGAAGTGAAGCGCTTACCCTCGGTATCTTCATAAAAGAAAATTGATAGCGTCAGCATAGGGTTAGGATCAGTTCTTGAGTATTTTAAATATACTGTAAATCGGAATTCGTTTGCCTCAAAGTGACGCTTCTGAATGATTCTTTTAGAAATCACATTGGTAATCAAAACATCATCAACATCACTTCTATATTGAATTTCATTTTGTTTGATTTTATCAAATTCTGATAAACCTATATTGGGCACTGATGCACGGACAAAAAAAGGTAAAATTCCCAATAGAAGAATTCCGCATAATAAGCCCAGTATCTTAGTCAATGCTCCTCCTGAGAAACATATAGCGCTCTGTAACCGGAAAGGTACTGTGAGGCTTTTGTTAGTTATTTTGCTCAAGTGACAAGCCATAATGTTTGATGATCTGTTCTGACGGATATAAAAAACCTTTATATCCAAGCCATTGCGGATCATGCCTTACATTAGAATATGTAGAGCAACCTATACATGATTCTAAATAGAATTTAGTTATAACCCTTTCTGCTTCCATTTTATCTTGTACATAAATGTAATGTAGTTGCTCACTTTGATATGTAAATGTACCAACATATTTTGCTCGTAACTTAGAATTTACATATTTTACTAAGCGCTCTTGTAGGATATTCAGTTTATCAATTTGAGGTTGTGCTGGAAGCCCCTCACTACTTTTACCATCAAATTTTACACCTGTAATTAGTACAAATGGAAAATCAGCTAAAGGCGCAATTTTATTTATTTCTAAATCAACTCTCGTAGAGCTAGGACCATTTTCTTGTCCTGATAAGTAAGACCACCATTGCTCCTTTGCCAATGAAGAGGTTGAATGTATCAAACTAATTAATAATGTTGAGATAACAGTAATGCTACGCATCATACTCCTAACAGCTTACCAAACGAGCGAAAGTCCTGCTTTACACCCGCAATTACTCGTTAAACTTTAAATAATCAACTTAACCTACGGATAAACTCCACAATATAAATAAATTAACTTAATTTTTGAAATAATGATTTATAAACGAATGGTAAGCGCACACTTTTTCTAATAAAGCGTGAAAATTACCTAAACATATCCTTAAAATTACGAGTAAATCACGACCGATTTAAGCAAAAATTTTAAGGGTTTTATATCTTATCAGTGGTAGCAATAAGATTAAATTTTGTTCGTAAACGTCCAATAAACTAACAGCTGCTACAGACGGATAACGTTAACCTTTATTTCCATTTAAAATAGACGCTGGTGGTAAGGGAACATTATTATCCTTTCGCCAATGCGTTAACTTAGCTAACATCCTTTGCGTTAATTTTGGGTTAATCGTTGACAACTCCTTTGATTCAGACGGGTCGTTATCAATCTCATACAATTCAACTTTTCCAGAAAGCAGGAATTGGATCAATTTATAAGGGCCCTCGCGCATGGCCGAAACTGGTTCATGCTTATAAGCACTATTAATATGCCAATAAATAGGTTTTTCTTGATACGGTTTATTAAATAACAAAGGCACAAAGCTTTGCCCGTCAATATCGCCTTTATACTCTGATATATTAGCAAGCTCTAAAAAGCTTGGAAAATAATCAAGTACCGAGATGACATTAGCAACTCGTTTTGCTGATACCTTATTTTGCCAATTAATAAAGGCTGGCACCTTTACCCCACCTTCATAAATGCTGCCTTTATAACCTCTAAACCGATGATCAACCGTTTGTTTAGAGTTAAAGCCATTATCAGAGGTGAAAATAATAATAGTATTTTCACGTAAACCACTGGTGTTAAGAAAGTCAGTGATTCGACCAATATTATCATCAACAGATTCAATTAAGGTACCATATGCTGCAAGCTCATCTAGTTCTTTAGCGTTTTTACCCGTCAGATTCTCATTTTGTTTGTTTTGATATTTTTCTAATAAGGCTTTATTCCTTGGAATACTTGGTCTGTGTGGTGCGTAATAATGTAAGTTGATAAAGAATGGTTTATCTTTATGCTCTTGCATAAAACCAATGGCATCATCTGTCAGTCTATCGGTTAACCATTCATCATCCTTTTTATCTGTGATAAATGGGTTTTTAAAGGGTGCGATATAACCACCACTTTTTGAGTCATACCCCTCTTTATAGCCTCTCGCTGGATCCCCCCACCACGTGCCCCCAACATTCAGGTCAAAACCCCGTTTTTCTGGGTAATAAGCGGAATATTGAGTTTTGTGGGCGTCAAGCCAAGAAAGATCACCATTTTTGGGCTGTTTTGATTTTTTATTAAAAGGGTAATTCACTTCTATTTGTGGATATGGACCAACTACGTGCCACTTGCCTAAATGAGCTAGTTTATAGCCCGCTTTATGTAAAGGTTCAGAATAAAATGCATGTTCAAGTTGCACCGTGCCGCGTGAGAAAATACTGGTTTTATTATTCCCTTTTTCTAACACAGGAACACCATACACTTGCGTTTTAAATGACTGTTTTCCTGTTAATAACGCAGCACGTGCTGGTGAACATGTTGGGTAAGAATAAGCATTATCAAAAATACGGCCATTGTTAGCTAGCTTATCTATATTTGGTGTTTCAACCCAAGTAGAGCCGTTATAGCTAACATCCCCCCAACCTAAGTCATCAGCTAAAATAAAAACAATGTTCGGCTGCTTAACCTCATCTGCTCGGGCATAAATTGACACGGTTAGCGTTGAGACGCCTAGCATAGCGGTGGCCATTAAAAGAAACATGACTTTCATTATTTAACTCATCTGTGTTGTTGTCATTCAATGACAAAAAATTTAATGATTTATAGCTAACGTGTTTAGTTCTGGTACTTGTTATTAACCAAGAATGCGCCACTATTATCTAAAAGCGGATTAATTTCCTTGCTGTGGTTTTGGGCTAAGCCAAAGTGCTTGCCCGCCTCCTGGGGCAAGCTTCATCTGCAAAGAATCGCCTTTTTTAACTTCAATAGTTTGAATGTCATAAGCTTCACGGTTATTGATATAATGAGTGTCTGGTGCATCGGCGTATATCTTCGCTTGGTACGTTTTACCGGCTGTTAGAAAATCAAGTTCAAGTGGTAAAACACCACCTTCCTCGTTAATTGCGGCACCAATGAACCAATCATCCCCCGTTCTTCTGGCAGTTATAATATGTTGATGGATATTGCTAGACAGCACTTTAGACTCATCCCAAGTCGCTGGCATCGCTTTTAAAAATTCAAACAAATCTTTTTTACGCAAATATTCTTCCGGTGCATCGGGGAAAATAATTAAGCCTGAAAAAATAATCAGTGCTCGAGCAACTTCACTAGCAACAGTAGAGTTAACATCAGTTTTGACATATTTTCTATTGTCTTTTAAACCATCAAGTTTAAAAAAACCGTTCGACATATCTAAAGGGCCCGCTAACGCATTCACATGAGCCATCTCAACAAAGCCAGTCGGCGTAAATGTTTCACGGCCATCGGCTTGTGCATGCACCGCTTCTCTTGTTACCCAATTGGGCCAAGTTCGTCTTAAACCGCTTGGTACAATTGGACCATCATGAAAGTTGATTAATAATTTATGTTTAGCCGCTAATTCTACGATATTAAGTGTTTTTAATACCTTATCTTTACCTTTGGCTTTCATAAAACCATATTTAACGCCCGCAGCTCCCCAGCTCGCCCATGTTTCAAATAATTTATCTAAATCATGATTAACACTGGCTTTATCATTAAGGTATAAAATAAAACCTATGCCTTTATCGTTCGCTTGCTTGATCAGTGCTTTGATATTTAACCCATCAATTTCAGTAAAAGGATCGGATTCTATTTTATGCTCTGGTCCATACCAGTTTGCATCTATCATCACATATTGCATGTTATTTTCAGCTGAAAAGTCGATCATACGGCGCAAAGATTCATTGTCTAAGGCATAAGTATGATCGCTATATTGCTGGCCACGAACACGCCAATCCCAAAAAGATTTGCCAGTTTTAATCCAAGACATATCTTCAATACGGCTTTTTGGCGATAAATTGATTAAAGCTTGCGAAGTAATTAAATCACCAGCTTTATCGGCAATTTGTAAAACACGCCAAGAAGTTGCTGATGGAGCATCAGCCATAGAGATTGGTTCGCTTACAACCGCAAGTTCAGCACTAGCTGCGACAGTTTCAAGTTTTATCATCGCAGTTTCTAGGCGGCTTGCCTCTTGAATCGCCAATGCTGGTAAATTTTTGCTGGTTAACATCGCAGGAATTAATATTTGCGCTTTACCGCTTTTTAAAACACTAGCTGTTTGTTTAGTTGGCTTCATCCCGTTGTAACTCCAGATTGAAGCATCTTGTGCAAACTTAAACCGGGTATTTTCAATCAAGGTGACATTGCTAGGGTTATCATTTTTTTCAAAAACATGTCTGATCGCAATGGCATCATTGAAAGCACGAAACTCTACAATACTAATTGTCTTTTGTGTTGCTTTATTAACTAGTTTAAAACTTGCGCCATTGTACTGGTTATGAGCCTGTTTAAATTGTCCCCAAGGGAGAGGCAAAGTTTCGTCTATCGCCTCTTCTGAGAGCAAAATTAAATCATGCTCTGCTTGCTTCGCTTGCTCTTCCACTAAATCAATTGCAGACGCTGAAAGAACCGGCTGGTTATCAAAAGTGACACTATATTGTGGTGAAACAGCACTATCCCAAGAAACCAACACGTGAATACGATCGTCAGGTGAAGTTAGGGTAAAGTTTTCGGGTGCTGCAGACCGGTTCACCTTAGCACATGAACTTAGAAACAGCGCAAAACTACAGACCATTATAGGTGTGAACGCAGACTTAATTTTTACTAATAAAGACAATGTTGCATACTCCAATACCAAACAAAAAAAACAAACACCATTATAAATAATAAAACACCCCGTTAACGCTATTTAGAAAAAGAAAACAAAGCTAACTAAGTAACCTTATTTCTCATTAAAAGCTATTACCGCGATAAAAAGGTATAAATTTATTTATAAACAATAAAAATGATACCCATTAAGTGACAATATAAAAGTATAAATATATATCAGTCAACTTAATGTTGATATCTTTTAGATATAATAATACACTGAAGATATCATGTAAACGTTTACATATAATTAGGGGATATCGACTTTGTAACAGGTCTATTTATTATTTCCGCATTTAAGATAAAGAATAATTTTGATAAATAGACGAATTAAGACGAGAAATAAAACTAAGCTAAAATTTAATACGATACTTTAAAACTTATACGATTGTTTATAAAAGAAAAAAATACACATTAAACTTTGTATTAAAAAAATGAAAACAAATAAAACGCGTACATCTACTCGATAGATGTGATTCTCTCAGAGAGTTAAACAACATTTAGAATAAATGGCGAATAAATAGTATTAGCGCCTATAAACACGTTTTTAAAGCCAAAATAAGAGAATATTTAATGAAAAAATTATTTCGTCATTGCTTATTATTGAGCACACTTGCCGTTAGCAATAGTTTGTTAGCAGCGCAAGAAACCCCACCCAACGTAGTCATTTTTTTTATTGATGATCTAGGGTGGACAGATATTGGTGTTAACGGGTCCTCTTTCTATGAAACACCAAACATTGATGCCTTAGCCGTTGGCGGGGTAAATTTCAAACATTCTTATTCAGCTAATCCGGTTTGCTCCCCTACCCGCGCGGCATTATTAACAGGAAAGGCGCCACAGCGTGTTGGTATTACTCAATGGATCCCACGTAACAGCAATATCCACCTACCTTTAGCAGATGTGACTATCGGCGAAGCATTTCAAGAAGCCGGCTATTACACAGGGTATATCGGTAAATGGCACTTAGGTAAACAAGATAATGTTCAGCCACAATTTCACGGCTTTGAATATACTAAAGCCGTTAATCGCGCTGGGCAACCGGCTTCATACTTTTACCCTTTTGGAAAAGCGAATACTCAAGCCTATGTGCCTGATTTAGAAAATTATAAAAAAGGTGATTTTTTAACGGATGCCATCACCGATAAAGCAATAGAGTTTATTGATAATCAATCTAAGCGGCCATTTTTCCTTACCCTTGCACATTACGCGGCGCACACGCCAATACAAGCGCCTAAAGCATTGATTGAAAAATATACGGCCAAAAAACAAAAAATGTATGGCAACGACAAATCACCGTTAATTGAAGAAAAATACAAAACACTAGCACAAACACGTCAGTCAGATCCCGCTTATGCTGGCATGTTAGAAAATCTCGACACTAATATCGGCCGAGTTATCGAACATTTAAAAGAAAAAGGTATTTATAAAAACACCATAATCTTATTCACCTCAGACAACGGTGGGCTTTCTCATCGAAGACGTATGGAAACGCCAACCAGTAACGCACCATTACGCTCGGGTAAAGCGTGGACCTATGAAGGCGGTATTCGTATACCTACCATTTTTTCTTGGGAAGGTAAGTTCGAATCAAAAACAAGCAACGCACCTATTATCACCATGGACATGTATCCAACGTTATTAGATCTTGCTGGCATTGCCCTTAAGCCTAAGCAGCACCTTGATGGACAAACCTTAAAGCCATTGCTAATGGAACAAATAAAGGGACAAACTCAATCTGACGCTGAAGATCGTGTTTTAGCATGGACCTATCCTCACGAGCATGGCAGTGGTCATCAACCATCGGATGCCATCATCAGTAAATCCTGGAAATTAATCCGTTTCCAAAATGATGAGCCCGCAGAGTTATATAACCTTGCTGCTGATCTTGGTGAACAAACCAATCTCGCTAAACAACAACCAGAAATAGTCAAAGCACTATCAAAACGTTTAGATGCATGGTTGGAAGTAACTAAGTAACACTAAAAAACTGAACTAGTGGTAACAACATACTTTCTTGTTAGCCGATTTATCCCTAGTTCAGGTTAAATATAATAATCATAATCATGGAAACAAGTCGATGAAATGCATCACTGCAATAATTATCACGCTAATAACCTTTTCTGCCCCCGCATTACAGGCTACGCCAATCGTTATCACGGGCAAAGAAACAGGTTCAATTATTGAAAACATCAAAAAAGTAACGCCGGATGCAGCTGGTATGGTAATAACGCGTGAGGTTCAGTTACCTTCCTTTAAACAAGGCGCTTACTATCGACCATTTTCAGAAAGTAGCGCTCGAGGTGGAGCAGCACGTGGCAATAGAGTTGAAGCGGTCGCCTTTAAATCAATTAACGAACTGCAAAACTATCAACCGTCGACCACACGCAAAGAGCATAACAATGTTCAGCAAGGTCAGTTTATGCTGCTGGAATTAAAAAACGGTCGCTACCTTGCCTTGTTACCAATGGCATCAGAAAAAGTCTATGGCCAATTTTTTGTTGAAAACAATAAACTGCTATTAAAAACAGGTAATTTTGGCACAACCCCTATTGAGGGCAAAATCCCACTTATTATTTGGGCTTATGGCGATTCACCTTATGCCGCAACAGAAATGGTATGGCAACAAGTGTTTGCCTCAGAATTTGTTGCCGCCCAGCCGCGTGCAAGCAAAGTATACCCTGAGCAACCCTATGGTTATCTTGGTTGGTGTTCTTGGGAGCACTATAAGAAAAATATTTCTGAAACGATTATTACAGATGCTTTTCATACGCTAGAAAAAAGTGGTGCGCCTATTCGCTGGGTGATGGTAGACGACGGCTATTTAGATGCTAAAGGCGCAAAGCTACTGAGTTTTGGTGTCGATAAAAAGAAATTTCCAAACGGCTGGCAACCGATTATAGAGCTTAAAAAAGAAGAGAAAATAAAATGGGTAGGCATATGGCGTAATTTTGGTGGCTATATGGGCGGCGTTTCCGCGGGCCATCGAATGGATGACTTAACACCTTATTTAGCAAAGACGAAGAAAAAAGACACTGTGTTACCCAACGGTACGGCGCAAGGCGCTAAAGCTTTCTACGACAACATGGTTGCTGACACAAAAGACAACGGTTTTGACTTTATTAAAGTTGATTTTCAAACACGTACCTTCGACCATTATAAAGGCACGCCTGATCCTGTTGCTGCAATGCGTTATAACAATGAAGCACTTGAAAATGCCACTCATGAAATGGATGTTCCACTACTTAACTGTATTGCGCAGCCTAATATCAATTCTCTGCAAACTAAGCACAGTGCTTTAACTCGCTCAAGCCCTGACTATAATCAAACGGATAAAAACAAAAACAAATCGAATACCTATCAAAGTTTTGCTAATCACTTGTGGATGGCACAAACGGTTTGGGGCGATCTAGATATGTTCCATACCCACGACAAACGTGATGTTAATCCTATGGCAATTGCTCGTGCGATTTCAGGAGGCCCCGTATATATTTCAGACGAACCTTCTAAAGTAATACCTGACGTGCTTTACCCTTTTGCTTATGAAGATGGTAAATTGCTGCGCACCGCGGCTCCAGCCACTTTGTTACCTGAAAGTTTTTTCATTCACCCGTTTCGTGATGAACAAGTATTTCGGGTGGTTGCACCACTACAAGATCGCGTAGCCGCTATCGCCTTATTTAACTTCTCTGAAAGTGGTAACACCTTAACCAGTAGTTTTACAACTAAAGATTACCGTCATGCTGGTGAGTTATTACAGCCTAACACAGGCCAGTGGGCAATGCCTAAAGAAGGTGTTTTAGTTTACGATCGTGAAAAACACTCAGTGATTAACTTAGACGATAAGTTTTCGACAAAAATCGCAAACTTTGACGCTAAGTTATTTTTACTCTACCCCAAAACACAAGGTTGGGCTGTTATCGGCCGCACTGACAAATACCTACCTGCAGCAGCGGTAAAAATACAATCGGTTTCACCTAAGCAAATTACCTTTACCTTAGCCGAGTCAGGCCCATTGATGATTTGGAGTGCTAACGGTAAACCAACTATGGCTGGTGCAATATTTAAGGCGATTGGGAACGGTTTATACTTAGCTGATTTAAAAGTTGCCAAAGGCAGTAGAGAACTCACTGTTAAGCGATAAACTTAGCGACAAAAAATCATAACCAATCCTGAATACACAGGGTTATTAAACAAAGTACAAAATTGCACTAAGTATCACTTAGTGCAATATGGACACTAAAATGACGAATAGAAAAGTGAATATATATAACCTCATTCACATCAAATTAAACAAAGCTAAAATATTTAACCGTTTGCGAACTAACCTATTATTAATATTGCTTTGCTTTAACGTGGCCGTTGTCGATGCACAAGTTTTTTCATTATCATCACCCGATAATTTAGGAAGTGTAAAAGTTGAGGTAGAAGCCGGTAAGGTTTTTTATACTTATGCTAAAAATGAACAACCCATCATTCAACAATCCCTGCTAGGTGTAACCTTGGCTGGAGTCGATTTAAAAAATGTTGCGTTTAGGGATGTAAAAAAAGAGCGTATTCGTGCTAGTTGGAAACCGTTATGGGGAACACAAGCCACCTACCCTAATAATTATAACTCGATGATTTTACACCTACAGGACATAAACACCAACGTCAGTATTTCCTATAATTTTAGGCTTTATGATGAAGGCTTAGCATTTATACCCGTTACCATTCAAGATGCAGGTTTCAGTGGGAACGAAAAACAATTTAGGCAAGGCATTAAGTTTACGTCATGGTTATTCCCTTACTAAAGTTAATAACGCAGCATAAATTGTTTTTAGACCCATCTTAGAAGCGCTTGAGCAAAATCACTTCGTCGTTAATGCTTTTTATAAGGGAACGACCATTATTGCAAAGCATTGCCTTGAATTGATGTCGCTCAAGTGCTCTGAAATACGCATCTTGATTGGTAACGGGTATAATTATGAAGTGGGATCTAGCAAAAAAGTCAATACATTAGTTAAAGAGCTCACTGAATTTAACTTGCCTAAACAATCGACTAGCTGGGTACTGAACCATCCTTGGGGGAAACGCTATAAAAGCAATGTTCCAATCGCTAAAGTTAAAGCCGTTAGGCTGCCTTTTGTGTCAAAATCCCCCAATGATAACTACATATTTATCACGGAAGCTGCCCTTTATAACTACGGTGCGTTGAGTTTATCCGCACACAATAACACAACATTAGCTGCAGAAATCATTGGCGATAACGTGGAGTTTGGACAAAAATCACAACACCTTGGCGCGTGATAATGACCGCAAAAAATCCTACTTATTTTATTGAAAACAATTTCCTTATTCAAAACTTGAACGAGCCATCAAAAATTAAAGATACCACATGGATAAAACCAGGCATTAGCACTTGGGATTGGCGCGCTAGAGGAGCCAAAGAAGAAGGTTTTACCTATAAACTTAATACTGAAAGTATGATCCGTTTTATTGATAAAACGAGTTCACTTGGGCTGCCGTATTTTATGATAGATGCTGGCTGGTATGGACACGAACACAAAAAAGAATCAGACCCTTTAACTACTATTGCTGATATTGATATGAAAGCAATTGTCGCACGCGCTAAAGCTAAAAATGTGGGGGTTTGGCTGTATATTAATCGCGCCGCTTTTGTTGATCACGACATGGATGAAATACTAGCCCAATATAAAGATTGGGGAATTGTCGGTATAAAGTTAGGTTTCTTAAGACGAAGTTATCAAAGTTCCGTTGAGTTTTTACAAAACCTACTGGAAAAAACGGCAAAGTATCAAATCATGTTGAATTGTCATGAGTGTGTTGTGCCATCGGGAATAGAACGTACTTGGCCACATTTTCTTACGCGTGAATATAACCATTCATTTATGGACGGATCTTATACCGCAGCTCCGGTAGATCACACTATCACGCCATTTTTAAACAATGCCGCTGGACCTATTGATGTTACACCTGGCTTCTTTGATATTGAAAAAATGGAAGAAAGAGATTATGTAAAACAACCTTTGCAATCAACCATTGTTGCCCAAACAGCGATGAGCTTAACCTATTTTTCTCCCTTGCTTTGTTTACCCGATATTCCTGAAGCGTATCAGCGAAAACCTGACCTATTCGCATTTATTAAGGGCTTACCGCTAACATACGATGAGAGCCAAGTATTGGTTGGCGACATTGGTCAGGCATATGTCGTTGCTAGAAGAAAGGCTGATAAATGGTGGATTGGCGGTGTAGTAAATGAACTTGCGCTAATCTAAAACTCCCACTTAAGTTTTTAAAAGAAGGTCAATATAAAGGCACACTTTATTTAGATGGCGAAAATACGACGTGGAAAAATAACAGGGAAAAATACAGATCAAAAGAAATAATTGTTAACTCTAAAAGTATTCTACCGTTAAAAATAGCTAAAGGTGGCGGAGTTGTCCTCAAGCTTGAGCCTATTTTAACGAAATAATATTCGTTTGGTTCAGTAATACCAAGTCCATTAAGTTTTCCCCACTCAGCGAGAGTTAAAAAGCTTAGCTGCGAGGCATTGATTGAAGACGAAACCATGGATCGGGGTAGATCGACTCAGGAGAAAAAGCCGAGATTAACTATGTTAAAATAATTTTCTTGTTTTACACTCGTTAGTACAGACCCCCTGAGTTTGTGAAACAGTTTAATGAACCTCAACTCGTTAAGCTACTTTACTCTATAATGCTATTTCAGCGCCTATCTGCGTTGTCTGCATGGATGTTGGGATGCAGGTACTTGGTTTTTATCGGGAATAAAAAAACCGTTTTTTTACGCCCAATAGCCAGCTACTGGTTTAAAAAAAAGCCTTGATAAGCACTTTAATTTCACCACAGGGTTAGATAATTAATCATTGAACTACTGATAAACTACGCGCATTTAATATGTTTCATCATATAATCAACAAGTTATAAAAACCATTCACTAGAGTTAAGGTTAATTAGAGACGAAAAAAATGCAACGCCATTTTACATAAATGATGTTGCATTTTCGTGATTCGCCATTAAGTATTTAGAATATTAATAAGTACTTAAGTATTAGCGGTATTAAGGCGCTAGTCCAGAATCAGTAACGGTCCATCCAGCAGCTTCTAATACGGTTATTGCATTTGTAGCAGCGCTACTATGAAATAATCCAGATCCTTGAAACTTTTTATCTGTTATGGCTTTAGCCGTGGCTTGAGCTTCTAATGAAATCAATAATGCATCCCAGTTGGCTACTGAAATACCTGAATTATTAAATGTTCCTACCCCACTTGCATACGATGTGAAATCCCAGTTACTTAGATCTTGGTTGAAGTTTGTAGCGCCATTGAACATCCATTTAAAGTTTGTGATCAAGCTAACATCCCACTTAGACAGGTCTTGATTGAATTCTGTAGCATTGTGAAACATTGAAAGTAAGTTGGTTGAATTCCCTAAATCCCAAAGACTAACATCATGATTAAACAAACTGTTTTTAAATGCATTTTGTAATGAATTTGTTCCGACAAACGCAGTAAAGTCAGGGATGTCAGTAGGGAAATCAGTTAACACGGCACTATTTTCTAAGCTACCTCTAAAAGAGCTCCATTTAATATCACCCCATTGTTGAATTGATACAACTTTAGCGATATCTGTGGTCAAGAAGTGATGGAAGTCACCCGTAATAGAAATAGTATATGTACCCGCTGTAGCATAAGAATGGGTAATTGCTGGATCAGTAACATTACTTTGTATAGTGCTATCACCCCAATCAACGGTAAAGTCATAAGTTAAAGCAGCATCAGCCGTTGATAAGAAGAAATCAGTACTTGGGCTAGTACCCGTAATAGCCGTGTCGATAGTAAACTTAAACGGGCGTGCATCTGCAGCTTCTACAATCACAACAGTTCTAACTTCGTCTGTGGTATTAGCATCAGCATCTGTAACACTATAAGTTACTGTATAGGTACCTGCAGTATTAACATCAAAGGCAGGGTCAAGCGTAATTGTCGCTTCAGGAATTTGATCTCCATCCTCTGCATCAAATGTAGTTGCGCCAAATTCGCGGTAAGGGCGACCAACAAGATGAGTTATTGTGCTTTCACCAACCAAAGTAACCACAGGATCAGTATCAGGTACTTCAAAAACCACATCAACTTGACGAGTCACTTCTGTTGCTGCATTGCCAGCTGCATCTGAGACATTGTAAGTAATTGTGTAACTACCCTCAGTATCTACATCAACAGGATTTACCGTTGTTGCTGTTAGACCCGTATCATAATTATCAGTTATTGTTACGCCATCATCTACGTATGCGTCACCCAAGTTAACACTAACGGTTGCAAAACCCTCTAGGGTAATTTCCGGTGCGGTCATATCTGAAACAATCACGGTACGTGTAATACTTTCTGCAGCATTACCCGCTGCATCCATGGCATTAAAAGTAACGGTATAAGTGCCCGGTACCGTCGAGTCAACTTGGTCATGGCCAGTTGGTGTAACACTCACTGGGCCGTCAACTTCATCCGTTGCTGTTGCGCCTTGCTCTACGTAGGTAACACCGATATCAAGATTAACGGTTGCGTCACCTGTTAAGGTAAGAACAGGCCCTGTTGTGTCGGCAGGTGAATCACCACTATCACAGGCTGTTAATGTACTTACAACCAGTGAAAGACAAATAGCTTTTGCTATATTTTTAACTTTAAAATCAGTAAAAGACATGATCTTCATAAAATATCCTCTTATTAATTAAGATATAAACTAAGGTTTATAATATTCAATTTTTATTATTTATTATCTGTTCTTTATATTTAGTAATCATATAAATAAAGACATTAAGATTATTAGGTAACTTAGCCGGAAACTTACCTTAGCTTCAATTATCTGTATAAACAACACTTATAAATGGTGGTTTATTATATATAACATACCACATTGTGCGGTAATGTAAAATTACAAAGGTAATAATTTAATAAAAAATATAAAACGCAAAGTGCCAAATGAGATCGTGAGATAAAAGAAACTAAAAAAAATGAACGTAATAGTAGGAGAACATAAGATAAACAGGCACTAATACCAATGCCTCTAAATCTTTTCATTCTCGATGAGTGGGAAAAAACTTAATGGGCTTGGTATAAGTATTGGAAATTAGTCTTAATTCATCTCAATTACAGATAGACGAAAACAAAACTCAATAAACAAACATTAGGGGCTGTTGATTTTTCGCGGTTAAATTTTTTCGCCGCTTTAAAGAGAGTAAACAGTTTTTAGAGGGATCCTTAGGACGGCGTTTGTTATACCATTACGTCCAAGAAAGTGATCGTTTAGCGAGAATTCTTTAGATGGGTTGGTATTAGATCTTTTTACGGCGTTGCCCCACACAGATGTGGGGTAAGGTGACTTTACACAAGCACAAGTCTTTATCACCTGTTTATGTGAAATAACCACACGACAAAGGTTCTGCCTTGTATAAAGGGCAAATGTTGGCGGAAAATCACGTTCACAATGTAGTTGTCAGAAGTACAATTCTCATTAGCCACCTCAATCCTTGATTTACCTCATACGAAGTTCAACATGACTTTTCGATTTGTCGACGATATTTTGTAAAAAACGAATTTCGCTTACGGTAAATGGGATTGTTATTATGTTAAAGAATCACCTCAAAAACCTTAGAAACTGCTGCTATTAAGAACACAAAAATTAGCACCGCAGCGGTTAAGTTCCAAAACCAGAAAAGCCCAGAATATAATTTTCAATCAATGAACTGAGCTATACAGCCTATTATATAAAGTTTTAACTATAACGACTCTAAACTAAAGCCATAAATATCGAAGAACTTTTTAGGGTCTTGTTTATATTTTTTTATGTATCCTTGAGTGGTTTTAAACCATTTACTTTCAAGTGATTTTTTCTTTTTATCCCAAGGAATATGTCTATCAAACAATGTTGCATATGAATCATAACCATTCGAAGAAACACTCTCTTGTTGCCATTTTCTCAAGCTGTTGTCGTAATGTTCACGCATCGCTTTTAGTACCGCAATATTTGCCGGGTCAGTTGCAACATTTTTCATTTCAATGCTATCGATACTTAAGTCAAATAGCTCTTCAACAGGTTCCATGCCATCGGCATAAAACCAATAAACATATTTCCACCTATCTGTCACAACACCGAGTGCATGTGTTGGAGCTGAGCCCCAAACATTAATTAAAGGGAGGGATTGATGAACACTAAGGCTTGGATTTTTTGTTACCGCAACTAAACTTTTACCGTCAATATTATCTGGGATCGCCAGACCCGCTATATCTAGAATAGTTGGAGCTATATCAATATTTCCGGTCACAGCATTAGTTCGTTGCCCTTTGGCTGTTTTACCTGCTCTTGGGTCAAAAACTATCATCGGAGTCCGCACAGATTCTTCATATGGCAATACTTTTCTTGAAAATCCATGACTACCATTTTGAAAACCATTATCAGAAGTAAATATAATCACAGTATTATCAGCAATCCCTTGGGCTGCTAACTCTTTTCTGATCATACTAATCGCAACGTCAACACCATAAATTTGCTGGTTATAATCTAACATGCGTTTGTTATAGGTTTTAGGTTCAAAACCAAAGCCGTTTTTTGTCATATATTGACGGCCAAGCTTCGACTGTAATGCTAAATGAGTACCATTTTCTCGCCAGTAATTGGCCGGTTTACTATATTTTCTATCCTTAAATAAAGTATCAAATTTTGGATCAGGGTCAACAGGTGCATGCGGCGCCTTAAAACTAACCGAAATTTGAAATGGTTTACCTGCCGCTTTCGCCTGTCGAATAAAATCAACAGTTGCCGCACCATTAGCCAAACTCACATGTGGGTATTGCTTGGCATATTTTTTCATATAATAATTAGCTGATGTTTTAAATGAAGTTTGGCCAATGCCACCGGCCCAAAAATCAAACTTATCAACGGGCATTTTTTTGTAACCTTTAGGTAAATCCTCAGATTGTGACGGCGGAGTATCAAAGCCAAACTTGCCAACAAAACCGGTAAAATAACCTGCATTACGCAACAGCACAGGGTATGATTTATCAAAAATAGCAGTTGTCATATCACCACGTGAAAAATTACTGCCGGTTTTATATTCCAACATTCCAGTCATCACATTGGCTCGACTTGCCATACAAATGGCGGTGGTATTGTAGTGTTTATTAAATACCACACCATCATTTGCTAACTTATCTATTTCTGGCGTTAGGAATTCTGGATTGTCATAACCCACAGCCCAATATGCTTGGTCGTCGGTCATTAAAAAGATGATATTTGGTTTTTTGCTTGCATCGGATGCCATTAAGGCATTAGAAAAAGCAGTCAGCACCGTAAAAATTAAATATCGATGATATTTACTAATCATAAGTAATATTTCCTTTTTCATATTGTTAGATAGGATTATCAGTAGCAGGTAGTCATGAAATTACTATATATAAAAGAATACACACACACTATCAAATAAAGGTAAAGATAACGTAAAGAATGGTCAGTAGTAGCGATAAAAAATGCATACTAAGCCTGATGAATAGCGCTAAGTATACATTTTATACTATTTAACCTGATGTGAACTCGGTTTAATGGGTTTTGTAATAGTCTGATTTATAATAAATAATTTAAAAATTCACATACTTATTTTGTTTCACCTAGTTTATCTTAGGCTCAATGATGAAATTTAAGTGAATATCAAGGCGTTTTTCCTTCTAATAGCTTGCTATTAGAAGGAAAAATACGTTTTATTTATTCCCGATAAAAACCAAGTACCTGCCCCCATACAGGCAACGCAGGTAGGCGCTTAAATAGCGTTATTGAGCAAAATGGTTTAAACCGAGTTCAGATTATTTACTCAGACAGCCACTCAAAAGACTCACCTTGCTTTAAAGAAAATGTTTTACTCAGTGAACCATTGTCATATAAACGAAACTTTCCGTTACGCGTTGCCTTTATTGTCGCCTTTTCTAACTTGTTATTTTTCCAGCTCATATCAACGACAAAGCCACCCCGCGCTTTTAATCCCGTTACACTTCCTTCAGTCCATAGAGATGGTAGCGCAGGTAAAAGGTCGAGAATATAAGCAGCATCGGCTAAGGTATCAGGCGGTGCCACACCAATAAAATGGTTAGCTTTTGTAGGATCTTCTTTATATGCAACAAAGGCGGCATCTTCAATTTTTTCAGCCGTAGCATCAATACTACGCAATTGGCTTTGTAACAGCATTTCAGCGACAGCCGCTGCAGCACCTAAATTAGCATCTATTTGCCATGGCGCTCCGTTAAAAAGATTTATGTAAGGCATACCATAAATAAGATCATGATAATCTTTCAGTGCTCTATCACCGTTTCTTGTACGTGCCCACATGGAAGAACGCCAAGCTCCGGCCCAACCTGCACCTCTCCAACCTTTCTTAAGCCTAACCTTCATTTGTTTTACGGCAGCATCACTAAATTGTTTAGTGGTTAAAGGTGAGAAATCACGTCCAGGGTGAAGTGCAAATAAATGGGATAAATGACGATGGGTGTTTTTAGGGTCATCTAAGTCTTCAGGCCATTCTTGCACCATACCATGTGAATTTATTTTTTGTGGTGTTAAACGTGGAATTAAATCACGTAAAATCTGTCTGAATTCTACGTCGCGTTTAAGTACAACAGCAGCCTCAATACAATCAGTGAAGAGGTTGACTAATAACTGTTGATCATAACTAGCTCCCCACCCTTGCTTATTCAATTGACTATGTTCTTTACTCAAAAAGAAGTTTTCTGGTGACCATGTCGGATACACTAACAAAGTACCATCTTGCCAAGGGGCTAAATGCTCAACAAAGAACTGACAAGCTCCTTTCTGAACAGGGTAAATATCCGCTAAGTAATCAATATTTTTATTAAATGAGTAATGTTCAAATAAATGTTGTGAAAGCCAGTGCCCACCTTGTTGCATACGACGACCATGGAAATTCTGGGCAGTAAAGCCAAAAACATTACTGTTGAGCCCAATACTCCAGCCCTTGTTAACACCAAATGTTTCTTTTGCAGCATATTGCCCACCTTTGGCGACTATTTTTGCCCAGTCAACATAAGGGCTAAAAGATTCAGATAAATTAGTTGTTTCTGCCATCCAGTAGTTCATTTGGATATTGATATCCGTATGATAATCTGAGTTCCAAGGGGGTAATTCAAATGTATTCCATAACCCTTGTAAGTTGGAAGGTACTGCAGCATTGCGTGATGAACTTATTTGTAGATAACGAGCATAATCAAAATGCAGTTTGTACAGCTCTAAAGGGCTACCTTTTTTTACTAACTGATCCGTTGGTAAGTTAGACGGTTTAACATTTAAGTTTAAATTAACGCGTTGCATCAACTCACTGACATCAGTGACATGATCACGTTTAATGCTTTGATAGCCTTTTTCCATCGCCACTTTTAGTACTTTGTCATTCGCCGCTTGAACATCGTTACCTTTAAATGAAGGATAAGTTGGTAAGTAGTCTGTAGCGCCTGCTACATAGATAATCACTTCTGATGCATCTTTAATGTCTAACATTTTACCATTTGCAATTACTTTAGCGTTGCCGGCATCAACTTTTGCTGTTTGTAAAAACTCCATATCTTCGCCAACATTCATAGGTGTGTAACCATGCAGCGTCAATTCATTTCCTTTTGCTATTATGGTTTGTCTGTCATGAACAGTGGCAGCACTTAGCGATAAGTTCATCACACCGCCCTGTGCAGCTAATCGAATAACACAAAGATCATCAGGAAAACTACATAAAAACTCTCGACTGTACTTAACACCGGCAATTTCATAATTAACCAAACCAAGACCATTAGAAATATCTAATGCTCGGCGGTAATTTGTGGCGTTTTGTAAATTATGGTTTGTGCTAATTTTAAGATCAGCAAAAGGCGCATAATTACCTAAAGATTGTTTGGTAACCAGATACTTCGTTCCTAATGATTCAACCGAATCTTTACCGGTGCCAAATTTTCTATCACGCGCTGCTTTGCGTACCGTCTCTAAGTGCTTGTAGCCACCACGTGGTGCACCCGCTTGATCAATTTCATTTTGCCCGCGGCTAGAATTCGCCCACAAGGTTATCTCGTTAAAAACAATATATTCGCTCTCAACACCTCCAGAAAACATGGCGCCAAAGCGACCATTACCTAAGGGTAAAGCTTGCCCCATAAATGCTTTGCCTCGATTTTTTGCTATTTTTTTATTTTGCGGGCTGTTAGTTTTTGGCGAGATATCCACTATGGCAGGTTGTTCAAAATACAGTTGCTGCGCAGAGCTAGTCGATTTTATGGTTGCCTGCATCACATCGTTTGTCTGATTTTCTGAGACACATACCTGAGATACAAATAGCATCGAAAAAACACTAAATAACCTAGCGTTAGGAGAAATCGAGATAAAATTCATAGTAAAACTCCACTTAAGGGTTAAAGAGCATAAAACGGTTTAACTCAATGGTTATATTTTTATAGTTTATTAAAAAAGGGCTAAGTAATTTAATTAACAGCAGCTCTGATAGAAAAATCAGAGCTTTGTGATTTTTAGTTACTCTATTGTAAATAATTAGGACTGTTGATCTTTCGCGGTTAAATTTTGTTCGGCTCTTTAAAGAAAGTAAACCGTTTTTAGACAAATCCAACCAATGCTGCAAACACAATCCCGAAAGTTCCCAACCCCTTAGGGTCTTAGCTCATTTAGCAAAAGCGGTTTTGACAATGAACGGCTATAACCTTGCTCTTGGTAACGGTATAACAAGGCTTTTAACTCGGCTACTTTTTCAGGTTGTTGACTGTATAAATTATTACTTTCACTAGGATCAGCAGCTAAGTTATAAAGCTGGCCTGCTGGCGATTTAGTTTTTTTATTCAATAATGCTTTTTTCTCCTTGGGTGCAGCAAATCCCCCCGAGGTTTGGCCATCAATAAATTTCCAAGGCCCCTGTTGAAGCGCAAACATACCACGAAGTGAATGATAAACCGTTGCCTCGCGGATAGGATCACCACTGTTATCACCCATTAATCGAGTAAGTTGGTTATAGCTATCTTCACCAGCATTATTTGGTAACTCAGCGTCAGTAAGTGCGGCAAAAGTCGCAAGCAAATCAACTAATGAAAGGTTTTCATCGCTCACACTGCCTGCTGGAATATTATTTGGCCATGCAGCGACAAATGGCACTCTGTGTCCGGCTTCATAAATATCAGCTTTCATGCCTCGAAATTGTCCGTTGGCTAAATGTTCATACTTAGAGATTTCTGATTCTCTCCAGTGCGAACCATTATCACTAGACACTATAATTAAGGTATTGTCGGCTAAACCATTCGCTTGTAACGCGGCTACTACTCGGCCGACAACATCATCGGTTTGATAAACAAAATCACCATAAACACCGGCTTTACTTGTACCACGGAATTCGTCGGTAGGTATCCAAGGGGTATGCGGTGAAGGTAACGGCATATAAAGAAAAAATGGCTGCTGTGGCTGTTGGCCTCGTTCAGCAATATAAGACTCTGCTTTGGTTGCTAACGTCGGTAATACTTCCATATGTTTAAAATCTGGTGCAATAGCCCCTGCACGCCATAATCCACCGCCGCCATTACGGGCATGTTTACCTTTTTTAATTGTTTCGGTAGCCATTTGTACAACTTTTTCATTTTCAAAATAGACGTACGGCGCCATATCTAAGGATGCTGGAATACCAAAATAATAATCAAAACCTGAACTAATTGGCCCAGGGGTTAGCGGCTGGGTATAATCTGTTTTTTTATTATTACCCAGCCCTAAATGCCATTTACCGATCCCCGCAGTGGCATAACCTTGCTTTTGCAGCATTGATTGAATCGTCATACGACCTTCTTCAATTAATGCTGGCGATGTACCACCCAAAACGCCAGTTTTTAATTTTGTCCGCCAAGCGTAACGCCCAGTTAATAAACCATAACGACTCGGAGTACATACAGCAGATGCGGTATGTGCGTCAGTAAATCGTATGCCATTATTAGCAATAGCATCCATATTAGGTGTTGGGATTTTGCTGTTCGCGTTATAAACACCAAGATCGCCGATTCCCATGTCATCAGCAAAAATAATAACAATATTAGGTCTATTTACTGCTATGTCATTTTTAGATTTCTGTGCTGATACGTCACTAAATGAACAGCTTTGCACTAACAAACATAATGCTACGCTCGCAATAAGTTGTGTTGATTTAGTCAAACCAATAAATGTATTTTTCTTCATGCCAATCCTAAGTTAGCCCACTTAATAAGAAGTGGGAGTTAATACGTTGCTAAAGCCCACACAATCTAATATTTAGTAGGTGTCCACTGTGGAATACCCTTTTCTTTTAATTGCTTGTTATATTTCAACGTTAATGGTTGCTGTTCTGCATGAATTGCAGGTAACTGTTCATTAACAAGATATTTTTCTGTTGAATCCCACCAAATATCATAAGCCGCGGTTAGCTCTTTAATAATCTCAGGGTATTTATCGGCAAGATTGGTTGTTTCATAGGGATCTTTATTGATGTCTGATAACTCATACTGAACATCACCTTTCTTATTTAAAGTATATACAAGTCGCCATTGCTCAGTTCGCACAGCACCGTTGTTGAACTTATTCTGTTGACGCGTCATTTTGTTTTTACGACCATCGTCCCACCGGCCTTTATGAACAAATAACTTACGATCTTCCCATGTTGCCTTTGGGTTTTCTAATAATGGTAATAATGTTCTGCCTGTTGGAGGTAATTTACTTTCTGGGATTTTTGCCCCAGCTAAATCGGTGAATGTACGGTAAAGATCGATATGTCCTGCCAATGAGTCAACGTCAACATCTTCTGGTATAGCGCCTTTCCAGTACCAAAAAGACGGTACGTGTGTTCCACCTTCCCAAGGCGAGTTTTTATGTCCTTTCATACCGGCATTAAACGGCGCAATTTTTCCAGCCCCCTTCTTTTTAATTGGCGCCATGCTCATACCATTATCTGTCATAAAAATAATTAAGGTATTTTCAAGCGCATGCCATTTCTCTAAGGTTTTCATCATTTCGCCAAGGTTATCATCGATATTTTCTACCATACCGTAACGTGCTGCTGTGGATTTATCATAACCTTGGTCAAGAAACCGGCGTTTATATTGTTCTGGCGCATACATAGGACCATGCGGTGCATTTAAAGAGATATAAGCAAAATAAGGTTGCTCTGCATCAATTTGCCGTTTTATCCAAGATAAACCGGCATCAAAAAATACATCAGTACAAAACCCTTTGGTTTTTACTACGGTGTCATTATGTAAAAGTACATTATCAAAATAAGGGTTTTTAGTATTAGGTTTAAAATCGCCCAATGAGTATTGGCCAATACCACCAGCACCTAGCATCAGAACTTCATCAAAACCGCGATTTTGCGGAAGATATTTATCTTCGTCACCTAAATGCCATTTACCAAACAAAGCCGTTTTATAGCCTGCTTGCTGTAACGCTTGTGGAAAAGTAACAACATCTAAAGCCATACGTTCACGTTGTAAAATTGTGTGACTTACCCCAACTTCTAACGGATGACGACCACTCATAATACCAGCACGTGACGGTGCACACGTTGGACTGACTTGAAAGTCGGTAAAACGTGTTGATTTTTTTGCAAACTCATCAATATGCGGGGTTTTTAAAATCGGGTTGCCTTGACTTGATAAATCCCCCATGCCTTGGTCATCCGTTAACACAAAGATAATATTCGGGCGACTGTTGGACAGTGATTTTGTACTTGCTTGTGCGGCGATCGTTATTAACATAGATGTTAAAGTTAAGGCAGTAACACAACTGATAGCGACTAATTTTTTCATAACTTCTCCAGATGAAGCCGTTTTTATTCAATATCAACGAGTAAGCCTGCAACATTTAAAATGTTACAGGCTTATATATTATTTTCTTGCCGTACACCTTGTATGGTTAAAAATAAAACACGTATAATTTTAGAAAACGTTTAATTTATTTACGTTGTTTAGCGCGCATTCTCGCAATGCCCAAACCAGCTAATAACATTAACGCAAGTGAAGATGGCTCTGGTACGTCAGTTACACCGGAAACAACATTGACATTAAATGAACCACCGACACTTCCGTCATAAGATTCATCCCAAAACAGTGCACCACCAGATTCAAGAAAATTTGCGTCACTGAAAAAATCGATACTTTCAGTACCTAAAGCTATTGCGGTAAAGCTCAGTGTAGCTAAAACATTAGTGTTAGGTCCTAAGTCGAAATAACCGGTAATATCATGATAAACCTCATAAGGTTCAAGTGCATACGTGTTATTGTTTCCATCCAGAGTAAAACCATCAAATTGCACAAAACTTAATGGGCTAGTAATGTCGAAACCAAACGCAATTAAATCCCCAAAATTATTAGTATTAAGTGACACTTCAACATCGAATGATTCGCCAACCAAAACATCATCTACAGCAGTGAATGCAAGTTCATAGTCTGCAGTTATCAAGCTTGCAGAAACAAGACTTGATTGAAATACAATAACCAAACCTGCAAGTAAAGAAATCAACCGTTTGTTAAATATTTTCATTATTACTACCTTTTTTTATTTGAACCTATAACCAATAGCGTTATAGTTTTTGTTATTTTTTAAATTAATGACTAATTAACCTATCAAATGATTAACATTCAACAGGTTATAAAATTACTGGTTTCTATATAATGCAATCCATAGGCTGTAATCAGCACGTGTAATGACACCATCGTCATCTAAATCGGCAGCTTCAACATAAGCATCATCTTCTTCTGAGGTACCCATAGCGGATCTATATATCAATGCATCTGAACGCCCTAACATACAGTCTGAATCTAAATCGCCTATAATAGGTGCAGATTCTTCAACGTTATAACTTACAGTAATACTGTTAACAGACCATTTGTTTTGAGCGCTGTCATTACCAGCCGCTAACACAAGATCTGTTATCTCCCAAGCACTGCCATAAGTGACATCGTATTGCGACGGATTATCCGGCATTTTGGCGCCGCCATCAGCGTTTTCAAGGCCATTTGAAAAAACCAAAACGCGATCATTAGACGATTGTCCATTTGCGATTTCTACATTATTAAATGATAATTCAGTAATATTGCTCTGGGCTAAACAGCTCCCATTAGCGTTAAAATTAACGATACGGATATTATCGATTGACTCAATTGATTCACCTTCACTACCTTTAAAGATGTTATCTGAGCCAACGCCCCAGCTGTTCTCTGAAGTATTACCTTTATTATCAGAAGCCCCACTTTGAATTCCAGTTCCTGTCGTTGGAGTAATATCCACCGCAATTTGGAAAGTAGCCACGCCATGTGCTGTTTGCACATCTGACATTAAGGTTGCAACAGTATCAATACCGTAATCTGTATCTGCTGTAGCAAAAATTTGTGCTAATTTTGGCGCGTCTGGCTCTTCCGGTTCAACAGGTACTTCTGGCTCAACATATTCACCAACGCTAAGTGTCAGAACACGTTCAGTTATGCCATCAACATCTGATGCTTGAATAACAAACTCATAGTGAGTTTCAACAGTTTCTGTTGTTGTACCTTGTAACAACCAGGTCCCTGGATTGGTTTCATCTCTAATAAGCTGTAACCAACTAGGTGCGCCCTCAGGTAATAAAGTTAAAGTCACTTCTGCAGTTCCTTCTGGATCCCAGAAGTCTTTATTTTCGATAAGAGTATGCGAATAAGGTTGTTCAAAAATACCATTTGTTAACGAGGTATGTGCACGTGCCCAATTAGGTGCACCTGGTTCCTGTAATTCAGCTAAGTGCGTATCCATTTCAGTTAGTTGTGCTAATGAATTATCAGTGGCAATGAGTAGAGCATTATTATTAGATTTCTTACCTACCAATGGCAGGCCCCAGCTAATTGCACCGCCGCCTTGTGCTGACTCTAAGTTCCAAAGATTGAAATCGTCATTTGTCAAGGCAAGTGTATTACCGCCGTTCCAACTCGTGGTACTCATTGGAGGATCAAAATGACCAATAACTTTATCATCCCAATCCCAGTCGTGTGCATCAGTACCCGCTGCTACTGAGCCTGAATGTACGTTACCATCTGTGTCGGTAATTTTTTGAATGTGTGCATAATTACGGTCATATAAACCATTTTCTTTGTTACCAAGGTTTCTGCCGCCATTATAAGGGTGACCAAACATGTAGTCGTCATAATGAGTTGCTTCAGAGAATGGGTTTAGGTGTTCAGTATCTCGCTCAGGACTATTATTAAATGAGACTGGCGCACTCGGATTACCGGCTTGCGCTGCTTTAGCAAACGCACCATAAAGGGCTTGATCTTCTTTTACACCGTTTGTGGCGCTATCACCGTTACTATACATAAATGAGCCTGAGTCAAATAACCAACCATCAATTAACTCACCATAACGCTCTGAATAAACTTTAAGCACAAACTCAGCATAGGCGAACATATATTTACGATTTGGATAGGTTTCGGTTGCGTCAACATAGGTTTGTGTTTCTGCATCCCAAGTTCCTGTATGGTAAGGCTGACTATTGATAAATGCCTGTGCTTCAGCGTTAGTATCAACCCAAGCCTTCCAACGTTCGGTAATATTAGGAATATAATCAGGATTAGGGGTAGAATCACTGCGTTGTAACATGTTTGAACTGTTGATATAGACCTGCACTTTCATGCCGGCTTCTTTAACTTTTGTAATCATCTTCAAGAAAGGGTCAACGTTAGCTGAAGCACGCGGAACGACTAAATTAATAGGGTTGCCAGTAGCGTCGATATCTCCCTGCCAAAAGCTTTCTAATAATTCATGTGGCGCAATATGAACTGACGATTTAATAGATGACTCACCTAAATGCACTTGAATATAATCAATCGTTTTCAAATGACTTATTTGATCTAAAAAAATGTCAATTTCTAGGGTTTCGCTTTTACCATTATATACATCAACAGGTTTCCAATTGATGCCCCAAGAACTTCGTAACCATTCACCACGTGATTCAACGATATTGACAGTATCTTCTGCTGCAGCTTCATCTACAGCCATGGCATTTGTTGCAAATAAACATGCAACGGCAACCGATGTTAACTTAGCACCTGTTTTCATCTATTTTCCCCTTTATTTTTATACTTTATTATAAGGGCGAAACCACCTTGCCCAGCCACTACGGAATGTTTTTGTATATAATAAACACAGAGGGAAGGTTATCAATTTATTATATATAATTCAACAATCATTTTAAAAAACAACGCAATTGCAATTAATACTTTAAAAACAATGGCATATAATATTATCAAAGGGTTTTTATTATAAGGTGTTTGAAATACCACAAATACTATAAGGTTTATTTACATACAAAGTGCACTTAATGGTTTTTTTTAATAAAAAATATTATTAAGGTTTTAAATAATCTAGGTATTTGTAATAAACAATAATTTTTTGAAGTGATAGCGAGAAAAGAACGGGATGGATGTTTTAAAGTCTTAAAACATCCAAGGTAAGTAAAATGAATCTAGCTAATTAAAAATTATGAGGCCGGAATTTGAACACTGAGTTTAAACAAGCGTTGCGTGTTACCATAGACATCAGTGGCTTGAATACTAAATTCATATTCGGCATCAACGGAATCGGTCGGTGTACCTTGTAATATCCAAGTACCACTGCTTGTAGGATCTTCTCTTAACGATAACCAAGCCGGCGCTCCTTCAGATAATAAACTTAAGGTTACCGCATCACCCTCGGGATCCCAGAAGTCATTCCCCTCTACCAATGAATGAGTGTAAGCTTGCCCAATAACAGCTGGTTGCAAATATGTGTGAGCTCGCGTCCAGTTTGGTGCGCCTGGTGCTTGTAGCTCAGCCAAATGAGCATCCATTACATTTAGTTGGCTTAATGCCCAGTCATTAGCAATTAGTCTTGCATTATCATTACTAGATTTTCCTGCTAATGCTAACCCCCAACTAATAGCGCCGCCACCTTGTGCGGATTCTAGGTTCCAAAGTTTAAACTCTTCATCGGTTAACGCGGGTGTATTACCACCGTTCCAGCTTGTTGTACTCATGGGTGGATCAAAGTGACCAATAACTTTATCGTCCCATTCCCAGTCGTGTGCATCCGTACCCGCAGCTACAGAGCCTGAATGAATATTACCGTTAGTTTCAGTTATCTTTTGAATGTGTGCATAATTACGGTCATATAAGCCATTATCATGCCTTCCTATTTCTCGCCCACCGTTATACGGATGGCCAAACATATAATCATCATAATGGGTCGCTTCAGAAAACGGGTTCAGTTCTTCAGTGTCTCTTTCCGGGCTATTATTAAATGACACCGGTGCACTTGAATTACCTGCTTGCGCGGCTTTAGCAAAAGCACCATAAAGGGTTTGATCTTCTTTTACGCCATTCGTCGCGTTATCACCGTTGTTATACATAAAAGAACCTGAATCAAATAACCAGCCATCAATTAAATCACCATAACGCTCTGAATACACTTTAAGCACGAACTCAGCATAAGCGAACATATATTTACGGTTTGGATAGGTTTCAGTTGCGTCAACGTAAGTTTGTGAGTCGGCATTCCAAGTACCCGTGTGATATGGTTGGCTGTTGATAAATGCTTGTGCTTCGGCATTAGTGTCAACCCACGCTTTCCAACGTTCGGTAATGTTAGGAATATAATCAGGATTAGGTGTGTTTTCATCACGTTGTAACATGTTTGAACTGTTGACATACACTTGGTTTTTCATGCCTGCCGCTTTAACTTTGGTTAGTATATTCAAGAAAGGGTCGACATTAGCTGATGCACGAGGAACAACCAAGTTGATGGGATTGCCATTAGTATCGGTATCACCTTGCCAGAAACTTTCTAACAATGGGTGAGGTGCAATATGAACTGATGATTTAATAGAAGACTCACCTAAATGACTCTGAATATAATCAATGGTTTTTAGATGACTAATTTGTGCTAGAAAGATGTCAATTTCAAGACCTTCACTTCTGCCATTATACATTTCAACTGGCTTCCAGTTAATGCCCCACGATCCTCGTAACCAATCACCGCGCGGCTCTTCAACTGTTGATGGTGGCTCGGTGATCACTGGCGGCTCAGTTACTTTTGTATCATCAATTTCTGTACCGGTACCACCGCCTCCACATGCAACTAACATGCTGACAGATAACCATAAGATAACCCTAGTGAATTTAACTTTTCCTTTCATATTCATAGATTTTTCCATTTTTGTTCATGGTGATTTTACGCAACATTTATTGTCAATCATGTTTCAAACTCAATAAGTAACCTTATGATTTATTCATGAAATATATAAAAATTTAAGCGTTAAATGATTTTTTGAGCTGCAAATAGCGATAAAAAGCGCTAACAAAAATTTGATCGCGCTTTTATATTTTTGATAACAAGCTATAACTAGCTTTTGTTATCCTTTATGTTGAAAATCACTAATTAATCTTAGTGATACTCCAGTCCAAATTTTGGCTAGTGAAAGCAGTATCGTACAAATTTACGTTTTGGTTATCTGCACCACCGCCGCCACCATTAATAGTAAATTCTGCAGCATTGCGTTTTTGTAAACGATAATAACCGGTAGCAACATCTGCTTTTTCCCATTGCTGATTTTGGTTGGTATCACTACAAGTCCAAATGTAAACATTTTGGTTTCTTTCGCCGCCATTACCACCATCCATACAATAGTTGGTATCTAACTTTTGATATGAGTAATAGCCATTGCCACGGTCTATTTCTACCCATTGTTGGTTTGAATCCGTTGCACTGTATGACATTAATTCAACATTTTGAGCGTTTGCACCACCTTCACCACCATGAATAGCATAAGCTAACGCGTTACGTTTTCTGATCGAAACAACATCGTATACGCCATTAACATTCAATTTAACCCAGCGATTTCTTGTGCCTGAAGCGTCAGAAATTTCTAATCTAAATTCATTGTTAGCATCAGCAGCAGTAGAAGGCGTCCCCTGTAAAATCCAAGTCCCTGGGTTGGCTGAATCTTCTGCAACTGTTAACCAAGATGGCGCACCGTCAGCAGTGTCTAAAACACGCATTGAGATTGCATCACCTTCTGGATCCCAGAAATCAACACCTTCAACTAAAGTGTGAGAATACACAACACCCGCTTGTGCATCAGGTAATGGGGTTTCTGATCTTGCCCAGTTAGGCGCGCCCGCTTGCTGATAAAGACTTAAATGTTCATCCATTTGTTCTAATTGAGCCATGCCCCAGTCTCTGATTAATAGGCTATCACCCAAACCACTTTTAGCGACTAATGGTACCCCCCAACTCATAGCACCACCGGCTTGTGTTGCTTCAAGGTTCCAAAGCATAAATTCTTCATCTGTTAGCGCAGCGGTATTACCACCGTTCCAACTAGTCGTGCTCATTGGAGGATCAAAATGACCAACCACTTTATCGTCAAAATCCCAATCATGTACTTCATTCCCTGAGTGAATGTTACCCGCTGTTTCTGTCATTTTTTGGATGTGCGCGTAGTTTCGATCATACAAGCCATTATCGTGGTTCCCCATGTTACGACCACCATTATATGGATGACCAAACATGTAGTCGTCATAATGAGTCGCTTCTGAGAATGGATTAGATGCTTCAGTATCACGCTCAGGGCCATTATTAAATGACACGGGCGCATTTGGATTACCAGCACGGGCCGCATTAGCAAACGCTGCATAAAGTGTTTGATCTTCTTTTACACCATTAGTCGAGTTATCACCTGAGTGATCGATATATTCACCGGTATCAAATAACCACGCGTCAATTAAATCGCCATAACGCTCTGAGTATACTTTCAATACAAATTCTGTATAAGCAAACATGTATTGTCTTTCTGGATGCTCATCAGAAAAATGATAAGATTGACTATTTAAAAATGCTTGAATTTCTGTATCCGTATCACACAGCGCTTTCCAACGCTCAGTAATGTTTGGCAGATAATCAGGATTGGGTGTGTAACCATCTGCTGCTGAGTCATCAACACGACGAAGCATGGTTGAACTATTGATATAAATTTGTGTTTTCATACCAGCTGCTTTGGTTGCTAGCAGCATATCTAAGAACGGATCAATACCGCTAGAAGCACGAGGAACAATTAGGTTAATTGGTTCGCCATTTTCATCGGTATCGCCTTGCCATAAACTTTCTAAAATATCTAACGGTGCAATGTGTACTGACGATTTAACCGCTGATTCACCTAAGTGTAATTGAATGTAGTCAACGGTTTTAAAATCGCTGATTTGAGTAATAAATTGATCAATGGTTAATTGCTCACTCTTACCGTTATAAACGTTTACCGGTTTCCAGTTTATGCCCCAAGTACCGCGCATCCAACCAGCACGACCATCGATAGCTTGGCCTTCAACGGCAACTTCAACACTGTCAACGGCCCATTTATTTTTATCTTGATTTGGGCTGTCTCCCACTTCAAGGCGTACTGTTTTAACTGAAGGAACAACGCCATTAAGTGTTTCAACATTCACTGCAGCAGGATTGCTCGCCAAACTACCTAAATCGTTTAAGGCTGTGCCATTAACTAAAATTTTAACGGCGTCTTTATTGGCACTTTGTGCATTGCTAAAGTTAACATTTTTAAAAGATAGACCTTTAAAATCATTAATCGTTAAATCACCATCATTGGCATTAAAGTTAGTGATACGTAGGTTAGATAATTCAGCATACTCTGAATCAGTTCCTAAAAATAAAGCGTCTTCACCAACACCCCAACTGGCTGTCGTTGCTGTTCCACCAGAACTACCACTGGTAACACTACTACCTGGTGGCGCAGTTACATCAAAGGCGATTTGGTAAGTTGCTAGTCCATCAGCAGCAGTTTGTAGCTCAGAAACCATGGTTGCAACGGCGCCAATACCATAATTAGTACTATCAGTTGCTTTGATTTGAATATTGTTAACCGCAGCTGTTGCGCTTGGTGACAATGTACATGCTAATGAACATGCCAATGTGATCGTACTTAAGTTAAAACGATTTTTCATCTCTATCCCCATTTCTTTAAATTAAACAAAGCATTAACTACTTTGTTTGCTTTTATATGCTTATATTTATTATTTATGGTTGTGCATATAATTTAAGATTAGATATTAATTTTGTTACAACCCCATATCGATATGGGTTATTTAGACATGCTCCGTATGCAAGTTGATAATAAAGCCAATATCTGATCAATTTGGTTTTCCCTTAGCTTTACAGTTTTTGTTTTTATTGCGTTGCTTTTAAATCTAAGGTTGTATTGCCTGGTTAAAAATTGCTTAAGCCGATTAAAATAGTATCCCGCTTATTTACCTTAAATAAACGGGATATTGATTAAGTGACTTAGCAATGATTAAAGTGTTGAACTAGGTTCTTATTGATTTCTATACAGCGCTACCCACTGGCTATAATCATTTCGTGTGATCACACCATCATCATCTAAGTCAGCACCAGCAACATAAGCATCTTCACCCACTTTGCTACCCATTGAAGTTCTATATATCAATACATCTGATCGACTTAAAACGCCATCACCATCAAGATCACCAACAATAGCCAGCGGTACAACGGTTTCTTCAATAACATAAGTTACGCTAAGGTTATTAACTGACCATTTATTGTTATCGTTATTATTACCTACGTTAAGGGCTACCTCGGTAATAGGGTCAAAACTCGCATACGTAAAATCAAGCTGTGCCGGTGTGCTCGGCGCTTTTACGCCACCTTCAGCATTAGTAATGCCATTAGCAGTTAGCACTATGCGATCACCCGACGATTGCCCATTGACAATTTCAACATTATTAAATGATAGTGCTGTAATATGAGCTGCAGTTAACTCACTGCCATTCGCTTGAAAGTTAACAATTCTTAAGTTGTTGATCGCATCAACATATTCCGCATCACTCCCTTTAAAAAGGTTATCAGCGCCTATGCCCCAACTAATGGAGGTTGAAACGCCGCCAGATGAGCCACTTTTAACATTAGTACCGGCCATCGGGGTTACGTCAAAGGCAAGTTGGAATGTTGCTAAACCGTCAGGTGCTGTTTGCACCGCAGAGGTCATCGTAGCTACCGTATCAACGCCATAATCTGTATCAGCTGTCGCAAAAATTTCAGTAGCTCCGCTAAAAGGATAAGGGTTGGCCATTTCACCAACACTTAACTTGACCCAGCGTTCTGTTGATCCTGAAGCATCAAACGCTTGTAGCCTAAATTCATAATCCTTTGCTGAGGTATCAGTTGGTGTACCTTGTAAAACCCAAGTACCTGGGTTGGCGTCATCTTCAACAATACTTAACCAAGCAGGCGCACCGTCTACTAAGTCTAATATTCTTAAAGTAACCGCATCACTTTCGGGATCCCAAAAATCTTTACCTTCAACTAAGGTATGAGAATAGGCTTGACCAAATACAGCTTGAGGTAATGGTGTAGTCGCTCTAGCCCAGTTTGGTGAGCCTGGCTCTTGATACAAGCTTAAATGCTCGTCCATTAAGGTTAGCTGTGCCATACCCCAATCAGTAATAACAAAGTTTTCACTAACGCCACTATTTTTACCAACTAATGGACCGCCCCAACTGATTGCGCCACCGGCTTGTGTGGCTTCTAAGTTCCATAACTTAAACTCTTCATCGGTTAACGCTGGTGTTGATCCGCCGTTCCAACTGGTGGTACTCATCGGTGGATCAAAGTGACCTACAACTTTGTCATCCCAATCCCAATTATTAACTTCATTACCGATATGAACATTACCATTGGTTTCGGTCATTTTTTGAATATGGGCATAGTTACGATCATATAAGCCATTATCATGTCTGCCGATAACTCGTCCACCATTGTAAGGATGACCAAACATGTAATCGTCATGACGTGTTGCTTCAGAAAACGGATTTAATTCTTCGGTAATACGTTCAGGACCATTATTAAATGAAACCGCTGCTTGATGATTCCCTGAGCGTGATGCATCTGCAAAAGCTTTATAAAGCAACTGGTCATCAGGATCACCATTAGTATTATTATCACCATGACTTACCATTTTTTCGCCTGAGTCAAACAACCAAGAATCAATAAGATCGCCATATCGCTGTGAATAAGTTTTAAGCACAAATTCAGCATAGGCAAACATATAGGGTCTTTCTGGATAACCCTCTTTAAAATGATAAGACTGGCTATTTAAAAACGCTTGAACTTGCGGATCGGTATCACAATGCGCTTTCCAACGTTCAGTAATATTAGGTAATGCTGCTGGGTTTGGAATATCATGTTCGCGCTCAAGCATGTTCGAGCTATTAACATAGACTTGCGTTTTCATACCGGCGGCTTTAATGGATGTGAGTATTTCTAAAAAGGGATCCACACCCGCAGCTACCCTTGGTACTACAAGATTAATAGGATCGCCATTATCATCGGTATCACCGTGCCATAAACTCTCTAGCAACTCATGTGGTGCAAGATGTACCGGCGAATAAATATAAGATTCACCTAAATGTACTTGCACATAATCAATGGTTTTTAAATCCGTAATCTGCTCGATAAAGTGATCGATAACAACACTCTCAGCAACACCGTTGCCTAAATTTGCAGGTTTCCAATTAATGCCCCAAGAACCACGTAAGAAATAAGCACGATCTTCTGTTGCAATACCGTCAAAAGACACTTCAACGCTATCAACTGACCATTTGTTTGCATCTTGATTCAGACTATCGCCCATTTCAAGTCGAACGTTTTTTACCGATGGGATAACACCATCTAACAGTTCAAGAGCAACGGTTTCAGTTGCACTTGGTAATTTTCCTAAATCATTACTAGCCGTACCATTAACTAATATTTTAACCGCATCTTTACCTGGGCTTTGTGCATTAATAAAACTAATATTTTTAAAAGATAATCCTTTAAAGTCGTTTACACTTAACTCACCACCATTGGCGTTAAAGTTAACAATACGTAAATTATTTAATTCTGCAGATTCACCATCACTACCTTTAAATATGGCATCAGCGCCAATTCCCCAGCTAGCTGCAGTAGTAACACCACCGGAAGAACCACTTTGAACACTAGTACCCGCTGGTGCTGTTACGTCAAAAGCGATTTTGTAAGTAGCTAAACCATCGGCAGCTATTTGTACATCAGACTCCATAGTGGCAATGCTGTTAGTGCCATAATTTGTATTGTCAGTTGCTTTAATATTGACCGTGTGGGTAGCAGCCATAGCATTGGTTGCAAACAGACATGCCATAGCGATTGGTGTAATTTTGGTTTTAATATTCATAGACTTCCCGAGGCATTGAAGATGGAAACAAGATCATTATTCCGCACTTCTTATTATTTATTATTATTCACTGATTGATCTTTCATCAACGTGTCTTTTTATTTATAAAGATCAAGTCGACGTTTGTCAAATGGTTTTATATCAAAGCATGAGATTGGATTGGGGCGCACCTTTTATTCACTTTAAAAACAACAATATACGCAAATAAACAAGATGCATAACATATATCACCTCTACACATCAAGATTGGTACTTTATATTCAATTAGGCTAATATATTAACTACTTGCTGAAAAGTGGGTTTTACGAAGTTTAACAATGGGTAATATTTTTCAGTAATAAGCGGCGGTAAACTGTGTATTTTTATTATTCAAGACAACAAAAACGATAAAAATTTACCACCATAAATTTTGTATCATGATGAAATAACGAGCTAATTGAAAATGATGAGCCGAGTGTGTTAATCCCGCAATCATCAATTTATACCAATCCATCTAAAGAAGTGACCACTTAGAACGACAAAATTCTCGCTAAGCGATCACGTCCTTAGACGCAATGGTATTATTATGCTTTCAATTTACTTAGCTCATTTGAATTGTGGTTTAATGCTCACCTTTACCGGTAGCTGCCCAGTATATACCGCCAAAAAGATGGTTTAAAAATATTGTGTTTTGATAATGCGCGTCTAGATGCCCTAGCCCAGTATAAAAAGAACGGCCGCCATCATAATTGTGATACCAAGCAACGGGATGAAAATTTCCCATACCATTAAAGTTTTTATTTTTTTTATCCACTTTCGCATCATAGGTATCTTCATCGACTGATAATAAGTACTGCAAACCATCGATGTGCTCATCACTAAATTGATACCATTCATCGGTCCATAAATACTCATCAGGCATAAAGGCTATCCCTGGAAAATTTCTATTTTCAACCTTAAGTTTAGCGGTTTGTATTTTAGGGTGGGTAATAAAAGTTCGACCCACCAATTTTTGATACCATGGCCACCCATGTTCAGTATCTGCTGCACTATGAATACCAACAAAACCTTTTCCTGACTGAATAAACTTCTCTAAGGCTGCCTGCTGGGCTTCGTTAAGAATATCGCCGGTAGTCGATAAAAAAATAACCACATCAAACTTCTTTAATTGTTTATCGTTTATGCGATCAGCATTGGTCTGCCATTGCAGGTCAAAATAATGGTCATTAGCCATTTTTTGTAAGGCCGTAACACCAGAGTTTATCGACTCATGATGCCAACCGCTGGTTTTAGTAAAAACTAAGGCTTTAAATTGTGTTGCTTGTGCTGTTGGCAAATATACCAACACAAGACAAAAGGCGGTGATCAGCATTAAAAGATATTTTTTCATACTATTTCTCGTATTAGTTAAAAAAAAACAGAGCCTAATAGGCTCTGTTTTAAGGTTTACATATAACATTTTATAATTACGCAAAACGATAGTTACAATACGGTATCCCGTTACTGTTAAGCTGAGACTTAGCCATTTATAACTAAATCTCAACTTTAAATCGCACGAGCTAAATTATAATAAAGATTAAAACTTATATGTCATACCCAATCTATAGTTACGTCCGTTGTGATCTAATTCTTGCGTTCTCCAAGTAGGCGTATTGCCATCTAAAGCATTGCCTTCGTTAAATAAGCCATTAGCTGCCTCTTCATTTACACGTGTAATAAAGACCCTGTTATAACTATCTGTTAGATTCGTTGCGGCAAAGTTAAATGATAATAATTTACTTACTTTATACCTTGCTGAAAAATCAACCGTGGTACGATCATCAGTCCAAAGCGCTCCATCAAATTTATTCGGGTTATTTAAACGTTTAGAACGGAAATTATAGGCTATACGCGCTGAGAAACCTTCATTTTCCCAGTACAAGGTACCATTAAATGTATGTTTAGATGTATTTCGCATTGGAAAGCCATCTAACAACGCAGCGGTATCCGCCTCTTGGTCTTTATCAACAAAAGTCGCTTCACTATCGGCATACGTATAGTTAACTACAGTACCAAAATACTGCGCCCAACCTGGCAAAAAGGTGAAGTCTTTTTGGAACGATGTTTCAATACCGTAAATTTCACCACCGTCACCATTAACGTCTTGTCTCGTATCGACACCTTCCAAAATCAACCCACAATGAAGGTCTCTGAATTCTTGTTGGCCTTCTGGAAACTCTTCTGCAGAAGCACAATCAGAATCAGTAAAGCTACGCTCTTCATTTTTCTGGTAAGTCATGGTTTCAAAGTCTTTATAGAAAGCCGCTAAAGACACCATACCTGTTTCGTCAAAATACCATTCCCATGACAAGTCATATTGAAGTGCTTGAGTCGGTTTTAACGCAGGATTGCCAGCAACCGCAGTGACATTATTTGCATTTCTTGTATTAAAAAGATAGCCTGGCACTAAACGGTTAGGTCGAGGTCTTGCCATCACTTTAGCAACACTAAAGCGTAACAACATTTCCTCAGACAGCATATAACGTGAGTTAAAACTCGGTAACAAGTTAGTGTATTCAATGTCACCGTAAACACCATTACCAATACTGAAGTTATTACCGGTATAGTTACCATCGATTTCAGGATTACCCTCCTCATCAAGTACTACATTACCTTCGTCATCCGTTACCTCAAACTCAACATATTCCCTCATGTTAAAACCAGCGCGACCTCTGGCATATGCTTGAGTTTTAACGTAACGAACACCAAAGTCACCTTTTAATTTACCGCCCAAAAGCTCATAATCAGCCATTAAATAAATAGCCTGAGAATCAAAAGTCGTTTCATTTGCATCTTCTTCATCTAACTCTTGTTGTAGGGTATCACCAATAGCGTTGATTACTTCTAACGCATTAGGGAAAAAGGCACTATACATAGCATCAAAATCTGGTAACACCCAACCATTTTGAGAATCACCAACTACTCGCGTTAAATAATCATCAACCGGAAATTCCGCCGGAAAATCAGCTACGGTTGTATCGCCTAATCTTAACGTTTCAGGGTTACCTTCTGCATCTAAGACTGGGTTGCCATCAGCATCTAAGACTGGAATGGTAGAATCAACATTCGCATGGAAAGCAAAACCCTGACCGAGTGTTTTTTGTGAAACAATTTTAACACCCATGCCAATGCCTACAATAGGACCAAATTCAACATCACCTGCTAAATCGAGTTGGTAAGTAAGATTGGTATTATCTACATCTCGAGTTAAGTATTGCATACTTTGTACGGGTACATTTTCAGCAGGGAAAGTACCACCCGCCTCACCACCAATTGAATAGTCTGGCGTAAGTAAAACATTCCCGTTTTCATCAAGCCAATCTACCACGGCCGGTTGTACGTTAGCCGCGGCTCCACCCGTGTTAAAAATTAAACGGCGAGAGTTTTCAATCGGCTTATACGCCGTTGAGCCACTGTAGCCAAGTTTTGCATCTAATGTCCAAGCGCCATCAAATAAAAGCTGTTGATAATTTAAACCAACAGTTGTGGTGTCAGATTCAAGCGGTTGTTCAAAAGCAACAATTCGCGCTCTAGCTTGGTTGCCATCAAGGAAGGTTGATGTTGCTGTCTCTTCATCAACTCGATTTAAGTTACTATCATTGAAAACATTACTCAGTGTATGATTGTACTGAAGCTTAGTTTTATCTCGTTGAGAATAGGCAAGATCAAGCCAGACACTCGCGTCGTCATTTATCTGATACTGAAAAGAGCTCGAAGCACTTAGGTTTTCTGTTTCAATAAGACTTAGGCTTTTTTCATAATTTTGAGGATCAAAAACGCGGGTATTGCCGACACCTGCCTCAAATGGATTGTCAATTACGCCATTGCCGTCCATATCTACAGGATTATCTTTGGTCCAATAATTGGCCCCCATGTCATCACCCGTTTGTGTGCTAACAGCAGGATTAGCATTACGGTACTGCCATCGCCAATTGGACATTCTATCTTGGCGAGTTTTGTTTTTAGAGTAATTAACAGAAGCTGTCATACCGAAATTGTCAGAAAAATTCTCACCAAAAGAGATGCCTATAGTTGGGCTAAATTCTTCAGATAAGTCATTGTAAACACCTTTCACACTGACAATTGTGAGCTTATTCTTAATATCTAATGGCTTCCAGGTGTTTAATCTTACCGTGCCACCTAAACTGCCTTCGTCGTGATTAGCACTCGGGCTTTTAATCACTTCTATCGAACGTAACATATCAGCAGACATCATTGAAAAATCAACACTGTTACCGGTTTCTTCTGTCGGGTCATTACTGTTTGTACTAGACATGGTCACGCCATTCATCTGTACGTTATTCAAACTACCTTCAACACCACGAATAGTTATTTGAGTACCTTCACCATCAACACGATCGATACCGATACCGGTAATACGTGACATAGCTTCAGCAATATTAGCGTCTGGCATTTTACCCATATCTTCAGCAAAAATAGAATCACTAATGTTTTTCGAAAAGCGTTTATTGTTAAGCTGACGAGTAGCACTGCCTCTAAAGCCCGTGACTTCAATAACTTCAATTACTTTTTTATCTTTACCTGCTTTTTTAACTTCAACTGCAGCTTCTGCTTTTGCTTTAATTTCTGCAGCTGTTGGGGTTTCTTCAGCAGCGTAGGCTAATTGACCACATAGTAATGGTACTACTGACATAGATATTGCTATTGAAAGTTTATTTTTTATAAATTTATTTCTTTTATTATTTATCATCATTGTTCCCCTTCGAATTTATTTCACAATTCTTAATTTCTATACAGTGTTGTTATGGCCCTGTATGTACAATTACATATAATGTACATCAGTAAAAAATCATTGTCTATAAAGTAAAAAAAAATAATTAAAGAATAAAACAGTTAATATTCACATAAAATCACAAAGTAAATTATAATTAAAGTATATAAATACAGATAGTTAGAGTTGATTTAGCTATTTATAACTGTGAATTTATTTTAAAAATAAAAGAATAAATAAATAATAAAATTAAAAAAACACAGTTAAAAAAATAAAAATAACAATTTATTAATATATACGAATAAACACGTAGTAGATTATATCATTCATATTCAATATAAGAGCACACAGGTAAGATGAGTAAGGGTTTTGAGAACAAAATACTTTGATAGGTTTTAGCTAACGATGTTTGCCACTCATTGGGGCTATTTATCCCACGCCTTATTTTGTGTTCTGGACCTATATGAAGCAGTGCTACGATGAAAAATAGTTATTCTCTGTGAAAAGTAAGTAATACCTTTAATTCTATTAAGTTTGTGCCCGGCTCAGAAGAACATTAGCGAGCTTAAAACAAGCAATATTATGTAAACATAGTTATTCTCGGCTCTATCTCCTGAGTCGATCTACCTCCACCAGCCATGGTTTCGTCTTCAATCAATGCCTTGCCGCTAAGTCTTTTAACTTCCGTTGAGTGGGAAAAACTTAATGGACTTGTATTAACGCTGAAAGATCAACACGCCTTAGTATCAGTAAAATTAAACAGGCCTAATTGTAACATTACAATGAGGCCTGTTACTTTTTGGCAGAAGGCATAAAGCCTTTATCACCTTTTTATGTGGGAAACCTATAACAAAACGTCTACCTGGTATGAATAGTTAGCAATTCACAGGAATGAAGTGGTTTTTAAATTCATGACAATAAACAGAACAATTGTAAACGTCCGGCCAACAGCACATTTCCTGAATTAATCTTTCAATTTAAAGTTGCTCTAATTTATTTTATTGGA
>JBPOFN010000060.1:0-19987 GCA_051251725.1 Thalassotalea sp.
AATTAATTGACCAAAATACGGAAAACTCGACTGACCTAAGCAATCAATCTCCTGCTCTTTTTCACCATTAGTGATAAATATTTTTGATGCTGGCGCTTGGCGCGCGACATCATTATATTTACGGCATTCAATATTTCCTTCAGTACCAATAATTATGGTCCGGCCATCACCCCAAGTTGCTTGGCCTTCAGGGGTAAACCAGTCAACACGGGTATAAAATGAAGCGCCATTATCGCCAGTTAGTGAAATTTCACCAAAGTCGTCTAAGCCTGGCTTGTCACTGTTATTAAAGTTTTCAACCCGAGCAAAGTTTATGTTGGCATCGGTGGCGCCGGTATAAGTTAAAAACTGCTCAACTTGGTGTGAACCAATATCTGTTAAAATACCGCCGTATTGTTGTTTGTCAAAAAACCAATCTGGGCGTGTTGTTTTGGCTAACCGGTGCGGAGCAAGATTAATAACTTGTAAAACCCGACCTATAGCCCCTTGTTTGATTAATTCACCTGCTTCAAAAGCGGCTTCATTATGTAAACGCTCAGCATAATAAACCGCGTAAATACGACCGGTTTCCGCAACTACTTTTTTAACTTCTGCTAATTGTTCAAGCGTAGTGAAGGGGGATTTATCGGTAAAATAATCTTTCCCCGCTTGCATTACTTTGATGCCAATATCAGCACGTAAGTTTGGAATGGCAGCACTCGCCACTAATTGTGTCTCGCTGTCGTTTAGGATTTGCTCAAAACTAGTGGCTACCGTTGCTTGTGGGTACTTTTCACAAAAGGCAGCTAAGCGTTTTTCGTCAGTATCATAAACATATTTTAAGGTAGCGCCAGCTTGTAATAAGCCGTTGGTTTGGCCATTGATATGGCCATGATCTAAATAAGCAACGGAGAAAAAAAACTCATTCGGTTTTACTACTTTTACTGATTGCCCAACCGGCGCGTAATTAGCGCCGTCTTTCATGTTTGGTTTTTTAGTTGGTTCAGACATTACAAATAACCCATTTTGACCATAGTAGAATAAATGACACTGCTTAATACTGTGATAATACAAAGCGCCATCGCAATATTAATAAAGAGGCGTTTTTTACCACGCGGCATTGCTGCGCCTAAATAGCTTTCTTTGTTGTTTAATACTGCCCAGCCAATGTAGGCGATAGGTAATAAAAACCCGCAAATTGCTGATGTTGGTAACACTACATAGGCGCCCATTGTTTGCCAAACGAATACACCTAGAATAGCTGGAGTAGGTGCTAATAAAGCGATTTTGTATTTAATGCTGTTCTCTGACCAACCAAACATTGCTGCCGCGGCAGAGCCACAACACAGCATATGCATGACTAATGAACCCACTGCCATACCTAAAATACCGAAGGCAAAAATTAAGCGACTAGTTACTTCATCTAAGCCAGCAGACATAAACATAGTACCCGCTTGAGTTGGGCTTAATTTACCTTGAATATCCATATCGCTGCCAAAAAATGCACCGGCTGCGGCAATTGAAATTAAACTTGTTACTAATACATAAGGAATAACCAAGCCTAAGCCAATATCGTATCGAGAAAGCTCAGCGTGATCAGGTGTCCATTTTTTATGAAGTAAGGTGTAACCATAAATAAAAGTCATGTTGATACCAACGGCACTACCTAATGCCGCCATAACAACAGTAACGCCTTGGGCATCGCTAGGAAACGACGTTGGAATATAACCGGCAGCCACAGCGGCCCAATCTACTTTGCCGTTCATTGAGGCGCTAATAACCACCCAAGCAAAGGCAATAATAATTAAACCACTTAATAATTTAATGCCGGTTTCAAAATATTTTACCGCGTTGTTTTTCCCGCCCTCGGCATCATGATCGCCGTATTTCCATGCGGTAAAAGCAACACCAGCCCAAATAATCACGGCTAAAAGTAATAAGTACATGTCGCGTGCGGTACCTGAGTCTTTATCGACCGAAAAGCCGGTGCTGACTACGATAATTTCTTCGAGCATGGCGGCGCTGAGTGGATAATGGGCAAAGCCCCAAATCAGACTGGATGCAAAAGCGGCAATGGCCCAACCCCAAGCGATAGGTGCGTTGACATGTTTTTTCATCGCTTCAAACGGCTTTTCTTGGGTATGTAAGGTTTGATGCGATAAAGCAAATAGCATAATACAACCGATCAGCATTGCCACAGGTTGTACCCATAACAATTCATAACCGAATAAAGCGCCAATGGTTAATGAGGTTACCGCACTGCCGCCGCCTAAGGTCATTGCGCCTTGCAACCAACCAGGGCCACTTAATTTTAGGTATTTAGGTATGCGTTTACTGAGCGGCTTATTCGAAAGCTCTCTTAGCATTTGTCTTTCTTGATTGATTGAATCAGTCATGGATATCTCTTTATTCTTTTAATTATTTGCCTTTTAAGGCAGCAAGTTGATTATTTTATTAACGGTATGAAGCACTCATATCTACTTTGGCTTCCGCGCTAGATTTTGTTCGTAATTGTGACGCGGCTGCTTTTTCATTCAGTTGTGCTTGATAAGCGTGACGGTCTAACGGTAACGATATTGCTTGTTTCGTCCATGTTGATTGCAACATTGCATTGGCAATATCTAAAGACGCTAAACCACTGGCTGCTGGTGCAATTAATGGTTCGTCATGATTAATCGCCGCAATAAAGTTATTCATAATAATCGCGTGTTGGTTGACGGATTCTGTGGTGGAGATATCGGTTTCTGTTACTTTTGGCATGCCGAACATTTCATCGGTATTGGCACAGAATTCAGCGGTACTTTGATCATTAAGTTTTTGGGTTAATTTACTCATTCCCCCTTCAACCGTAAAATGTAAGCTGCCTTTGTCACCGATAACATCAAAGCGATTAACGCCAGGGGCTTCACCGGTTGAACCAATAAATACGCCAGTGGCTTTATTGTTATAGCGTAAGTAAGCCGTTACTTCGTCTTCTACTTCAATATTATGGTATTTGCCAAATTCACTAAAAGCGGTGATTTCACTTGGTACGCCGCAAATCCACTGAAAAATATCAAGGTTGTGAATACACTGATTAACCAATAAACCGCCGCCTTCACCTTTCCACGTTGCGCGCCAGTCACTCACTTGAAAATAAATGTCTGGGCGAAACCAGTTGGTCATTGTCCAATGGGTACGCTGTAGTTCACCTAAGACGCCACTATCAACCACGGCTTTAATTTTTTTAAAGGTGGGATCGGTACGTTGATTTAACATTAAAGCAAATTTTGTTTTTGCACTGGCTAAAGCGACTAGCTTTTCACCTTCTAATGACGAAAGGCCAATTGGCTTTTCTAACATTACGTGTAAATTTTTTGCTAATGCATATTGAGTAATTTCAAAATGAGAAAGCGTTGGCGTCGCAATTAACACGGCATCAACTAAGCCTGAGTCGATCAGTTCTTGGTATTGCGTAAAGTGAACCGCATTAATCTCTTTTGCTAAGTTACTACCTGAACGTGAACAAATAGCGGTTATTTGGCAGTTTTGTACCGCACCTGAGGTGACATTATTAATATGTTGTTTGGCGATATTGCCTAAGCCAATAACGCCTAATTTAATAATATTGTGCTGGGTCATGAGAAAATTTCCTGTCCGTTATTTTTTAAAGTCTGCTTTAAGTTGTGTCTCGGTATACGGAATGCTTTGTTGTTCGGTAAGTTGACGAACTTTGTTAATATCTTTCGCGCTAACTGCACTGGCTTTGTTGCTCCACGCATTACGAATAAAGGTGGCAATATCAGCAAGGTTTTGATCGCTGATATCGTGGTTTTCACCTAAGCCAGGCATGGTCATTGGACTGATAAAGGTTTTACCATTGACCGTAACTGGGCCTGATAAACCGCGTAATAAAATTGCGGCTAAACGGTCTTTTGATTCAGTTACCCATTCACTTTTATCGAGCGGTGGGATTATAGGGTTACCTTTACCTTCGGTGCCATGACAGCCAAAACAGCCGGCTTCACCGTTGTATAGGGCTTTACCGCGGCCAAAACTAATTAAAGCTTTACCTTTAAGGTTTTGTTTTTTCTGTTTCAAACTAGTGTTCATTACCACACGAATATTCGTTACTGCTTCGGCGTTAATATTTTTTTGCTCGGCGGCTAAATATTTTGCTTCGTTAAAAGCTAACGCGGCGTAAGTAAAATCATTAACGTTAAAACGGTTAATTAAAGTGGTGACAGCAGGCCAAAATTGGTGTGTGCCAGCGGTGAGTACTAACACATTCGCTAGTTCTTGATCAGCTTGTTGCGCTTCTGCTTTAAGCCATGTCGCTAATTGTTGCTCACTACTTGGTAAGTATTCAGCTAAACGGTAAATACTGCGTTTTACTTTGTGGTGAGCATTTTTTGCCGCTGCTTGTAGCGTGTTAAATTCAACCTCACCTAAACCTTCTAGTGTCCATAAAGCGTTTATTTGTGCTAAATGATTGCTTGCCGTTGTTGCCATGCTGGTTAATGCATTAACGACTGATTTGTCTTGTTTCATCACCAATAATTGCTTGGCGGTATCGCGATGCCAGCCATTGTCATGGCCTAAATACGGTAATAATTGCCTTGCAGACAAACCATTAAGATATTCAACTTCAGGCATAGCGCTGCTTTTATGTTTTAGTCGATATAAGCGGCCAATATGTTTATTACGCTCTAAGTCACGTTGTTTAATTTGATTGCTCAAATAGCTAGTTAAAAAGGTACGGTGTTGCAATATGCCATGATAAAAATCGATGATAGTTATCGTGCCATCTGGGGCGTTAATGGCATTGACTGGGCGAAACCTTTCATCGGTTGAAGCGATAATTTCTTGTTGGAAAAATAAATTTTCACCGCTAACAATACCGTTTTCTTCTGTGATTTTAGTCGCTTTAATTAAATTACCGGCCGGCTCTTGTGCTAAACCAATACCATAATATTCATTGGGAAATTGATTGCCGCGATAAATTAATGGTCCACAAGACGCAGTATGAGTTTTCAATTTAAAGTCATCACTGTACATATCTTTCATATAACCACGGTTAATACCAGGTGTTACACGAGCAGGATAAACATCATTAGTACCAACAGCTTGATGATGAATGCTCGGCGGAAATTGATATTTTGGATTACGCTTGGCAACATTAGGAATAAATGACGTTGTTTGTAGCGGGGTAAAATTTTCGTTGAAATAGTGGCGACCATAATCGTCGGTCGTTAAGCCCCATTGGCCGCGATATTCAGTATGGGAACGCACCATAACCCAATATTGATTGCGATAAACTTCTTTTGCGTTTTTAGGTAAGGTTTGATCAAGTGGGTAAGGGCGATAGCGCGCTGATAATTTAGCGTTGTAATACCAGTTGTCTAAGCTATACAACAAACCATTCGGTTTATGTTCAATATTGCCGCCTTTGGCGTAATTAGGGTCAACAATTTCTGTTTTGACTAAAGAAATTTTATTGTCTTGCTCGGTAATTTCGCTGAAATAAAGCTGATCGTTGTCAGCCCAGATAATGCCGCCTTGGACAAAAGCTAAAGCACGCGGTAATAATATTTTTTCAACAATGACTTGGCGGGTATCCATGGTGCCGTCTTGATCTGTGTCAGATAACACAACAATTTGGCTTTCATGTTTCATTTCACCATCGGCTTGAGTATTCGGCATGTAAGTGGTCATTTCTAACGCCCAAATACGGCCAGCTGCATCATATAATGCTACAACAGGATCAAAAATTAATGGGTCGCTTGCCACCACTTCTAAAGAAAAATCATCGTGAACCTGAAAGGCGGCTAACGCTTCATCAAGCGATAAAATAGGTGCTTCAGGGATTAACTCTCTCGGCACTACCTCTTCCATCACATGGTTTTTACGATCACCGGGGTTTGATTGAATAGCGCGCAGTTTAATATTGCGAACTTGCACTGAGCCATTTTTTATTTGAATTAATACTTTGCTGTTGGCAATTTTTTGCTCCGCAGTTAAGGTGAATTCAGCAATTTTTACATTGTTGAGCCAGTGACTAACTTGGCCGTGTTCAACAACTATTCGCGCGCGGTTCCAACCCCATTTACCTTTTTCACGTTTTGCTTGGCGATCAGGCTCAGAGCTATTAATGGGCGCGACGCGGGCGGTAATTGCGCCGAAACTTTGCTTGGTATTTTTGGCTAAAGGATTAAGTTTATCGTCGGCTAATTTAAACGCTAAGCTGTCAGCTTTTGGCGTTTTATCACTTAATAAATAATAAATATTACCGTCAAGATTGTCACCAACCTTAATGTCGACCTCTAGTTCGAAACTGTTATGGTCAATATTATAAAGTAGGCTGGCGGCTTGGTTTGTTACTAAGCTTTGTTCTTTTAGCTGCCATGCTGAATTATCAGCGAGTGATTTTCCATCCCATAACAATTGCCAGCTATTTGCTTTTTCAACAGCGCTTAACTGATTTTTTAAATTGCTAATTTGTCGTGGTGTTTTTTGTTTAGCGATCGCGAATTGTTTTACCTGGTCAGTAATAATACGAGGATTACGCCATTTTACTTGTTTGCCTTGTGCTTTTTTACCAGCGCTATGTACTTGCAGGGCGATAAAGCCTGACGTGGTTTGTTCGTCAATTAAATCAGCACAAGCAACACCATTGATAAAAGTACGTAAATGACTACCAATTGCTTCAATGCGATAAGTATTCCAGTCATCTACTTTAAATTGATTTTGACACTCAGGATTACGACTTAAATTATATAACCAGCCGCTGCGAGCTTCGTCAAAAATGCCACCACTCCATTTACGGCTGCTGGTATCTATTTCCATTTGATAGCCATGTACTCGGCCATTGTTATGATCAGGTAAGCTATTACTGCGAAATTGCACGCCTGAGTTCATACCGGCATTCACATTGACATCAACTTCAAAAATAAAGTCGCTGAATAGCTCTTTTGTCGTTAAAAAAGAATTTTGATTGGTTGGAATACTTGTACCAATAATCACATTACCTTCAACATGATACGGCGCTGTGCCGCCAAGTTGTTGCCATTGCGATAAGTTTTTATCGTTTAACAGAGAACGCCATGGAGCAGCAGTAACTACTTTAGCTGCATCTTCTTGGTTAATATTAGCTGGTTTATCTGCTACTTGATTTGATATACAAGCGGCTAATAAAAAAACTGAACCAAAAAATAAGGATGGTTTTTGTATCATGGAGAACATAGTTAAACCTTGCTGTTTTAATGTTGATAATAACATCATGTATTGGACTGACCAAATTTGATTATAATTAATTATTTGCGTCTATCAATGCTTTTATTGTAGTGTTTCACATGTTATAAGTGAATCAACCTAGATTTATGCCTTATTTATACACTATTTTTGTTCCTTTGGTCATGCCAAATTAAATCAGGTATTATGTTAATGCTTTTATTATTACTAGTTGAAATCAGTACTTGAATGATTTCAACTACTAGAGCACTAGCGTTACATTACTTAAGCTTTAATGAGATTTGTGTATTTAAGGTTGAATTAACCTATAATCTCGCGAAAAAATTTATCCGTTATAATTTGATTAAGAGTTAACATGACGACGACAGAACATTCGAGCCAACGTTTATATTTGCAAATTGCCAATGCGGTCGCTGAAATGGTAAAAAGTGGCGAGGTTAAAGTTGGTGAGCGCTTTGCTGCTGAACGTGACTTAGCGGCTAAATTTTCAGTCAGTCGTTCCACCATACGTGAAGCTATGATTGCGTTAGAAGTGAGTGGTTTTGTTGAAATACGCTCAGGTTCAGGTATTTATGCGTTACCGCCGTTTTCAAAACCTAATATTTTACAATCAGCGGAAGATACGCCAGGACCATTTGAAGTATTAGAAGCGCGCATGTTATTAGAGTCTGAAGCGGCAGAGTTAGCAGCTGAGCGCATCAGTAATAATGAATTACATCAATTAAAACAATTATTGGCGGCAATGTCGGTGGCGGTTGATGAAAACAATATTGAAGAAGCGGAACGTATCGATCACGCTTTTCATTTATTAATTGTTAAATCAACCCGAAATAGCGCTTTAACGCCAATTTATGAATGGCTGTGGCAAATTCGTGAATCGTCAGCGGTCAGTCAGCAATTCCATTTGAAATTACGTAATAAAGGCTCAACCCCACGTATTGATGAACACAAGCAAGTGCTTGATGCCTTAATGCAGCGTGATGGTGAAGCGGCCAGTAGCGCGATAAAAAAACACCTAACCCAAGTAATGAATCGCCTAACCGAGTGTAGTTTGGTGTAGGCGATTTAGTTAGCTTATTAATTGATAAATTAATTAAGCTAAAATTCCTTTCACTACCTTACCGTGCACATCAGTTAATCGAAAGCGGCGACCTTGATATTTAAAGGTCAGCTTTTCATGATCAACGCCCATTAAATGCATAATAGTTGCTTGTAAGTCGTGCACGTGCACAGGGTCTTTAATGACGTTATAGGCATAGTCATCGGTTTCGCCATAACTGACACCTGCTTTAACACCACCGCCTGCCATCCACATGGTAAAAGCATTGGGGTGATGATCTCGGCCGTATTTTTCTTCACTAAATTTACCTTGGCAATAACTGGTTCGGCCAAATTCTCCGCCCCACACCACTAAGGTATCATCTAATAAACCTCGCTGTTTTAGGTCAGTCACTAATGCCGCTGATGCTTGGTCGGTATCTTTACACATTTGCTTGATGCCGCCGGGTAAATAATTATGGTGATCCCAACCGCGATGAAATAATTGTGTGAACTTAACATTTCGCTCAGCTAATCGGCGGGCTAATAAGCAGTTGGCCGCATACGTGCCGGGGGTACGAGAATCAGGGCCGTACATATCAAAAACCCAATCAGGCTCATCTGAAAAATCAGTAACATCGGGCACTGAAGTTTGCATGCGCTGCGCCATTTCATATTGAGCAATACGTGAGTGAATTTCATCGTCCATGGTTTTAGCGTGTTGCAAGCCGTGTAGTTTGGTTAAGTAGTTCATCATTTCACGGCGATCGTAACGGCTTAAACCGTTGGGATTATTGACAAATAATACCGGCTCTTTTCCTGCTCTAAAACGAACGCCTTGATGCACTGAGGGTAAAAAGCCATTACCCCAAAGTCGAGCAAATACTGGTTGGCCTTTGGTTTGATTGGTTAATAACACAATAAAGGGCGGTAAGTTGTCGTTGTTACTGCCTAAACCATAACTTAACCAAGCACCTAAGCTTGGGCGACCGGCAATAGGGAAGCCGGTTAACATAAAGGTCGCGGCAGGGTCATGGTTAATCGCGTCGGTTTGTACTGATTTGATAAAACATAAATCATCAACCACATTAGCAGTGTGGGGTAATAATTCACTGATCCACGCACCTGATTCACCATATTGTTTAAAATCGAAAATAGATTTCACTAATGGTAGTGAGGTTTGCTGTGCGGTCATGGTGGTTAACTGCGTTTCGCCGCGCACTTCACTGGGGATTTCTTTTCCATGCATTTTATTGAGCATAGGTTTGTAATCAAATAATTCCATTTGTGACGGCCCGCCACTTTGGAATAAATAAATCATGCGTTTGGCTTTGGCCGGAAAATGCGGCTGTCCCATCACTCCATTTAAACTGGTGTCGGGTTGTGCGATCTTGTTATCGGGTAAAATTATTTTACTGTCGTCGGCCAAACTTAAACCGGGAATAGCGGCTAGGCTGGCAGCTGAGCCTGCCATTGAAGCACCTTTAAGAAAGCTTCGGCGGCTTAGCTGTTTTTGTAATTCAGCGATGGCGTTATTAAATTGAGTCATGGTAGTTCTCCAGCGTTAGCGCTTAATTACGGTCGCGTCATGATTAATAATTAAATTGGCAACAGCGCTTAACGCTGCAACAACGGTTTTATTTAATGATGGTGACAGTGTCTTTTCACCAATCGTTAAAAAGGCATCGGCGTCGTCAGGATTATTTGCGTATTTTTCGGCAAACTTTTCATACATTTCTGACATCACTTGCAGTTCATTGTTATCAGGGTATTTACTGGTTAATGAACGATAGATATTCGTTAATTGCTGTTGGGTATTTTGCGTTTGTGTTAGTACTTTTTCTGCTAACACGCGGCCGGCTTCAACAAACTGCGGATCATTCATCATAGTTAATGCTTGTAACGGTGTATTGGTCGCTTGCCTCGTGCCAACCGTGTAAGTTCGGGTTGGGGTGTCAAAATTATGCATACTGGGCGGCGGCGCATTACGTTTCCATACGGTATACATACTTCGGCGATATAAATCATCACCGGTACTTTGCTGGTATTTAGCGCGGTTCATTTGCCATAAACCTTCTGGTTGATAAGGGTAAACACTTTTACCACCTACTTTATTGACTAATAACCCACTGGCAGCTAATACGTTGTCGCGTAACATTTCAGCGGTTAAGCGACCGCTTGGTCCGCGGGCATAGAAAATATTTTCAGGGTCTTGCTCTTTTAATGTTGGGCTGGCGATTGAGTGTTGACGATACGTTGCTGTCATCGCGATAGTTTTTATGATGTGTTTAACATTCCAGCCGGAATCAATAAATTCTCGGCTTAACCAATCAAGGGCGTCAGGGTGGGTTGGTAATTTTCCTTGGCTGCCAAAATCTTCTGGCGTGCGGACAATACCTGTGCCCATAAACATCATCCAATAGCGGTTACTGACCACGCGGGCTGTTAGCGGATGATTTGGATCTGTTATCCATTTGGCTAAACCAATACGGTTTTTAGGCAGTGATTTATCAAACGGATAAATACTTTCTACTACGCCCGGTTCAACTGGCTCTCCGTGGTTTGAATATAAGCCGCGGTCGAGTATATAAGATTGACGCTTTTTGCCAGTTAACTCTTGCATGATCATCATTTCTTGCACTGGCTCTGCTAGTGCATTTTGTTGATTGCGCAGCACGGTTAAATTGGCAAAGCTTGTTTGATATGTTTTGTTATAACGTTTGTTGTAAAAGTCTTTTAAGTCTTGTGAGTTAGTGATTTTCGCAACTGAGTAGGTTTCACCAAAAGCATGTTTAGCATTAGCGGTTATTTCTACTTGGCTTAAATCTCGCGCCCAAATTTTTAAATCGTCGACTAATGTTTTTGCTGCCCCGCGATCACGCCAGCGCGCGCCAACTTTAAAACCCGTTACTAAACCTAAGTTGTCATCACTTGGGTGGCGAATATCTTTATAAAGATTGTCGCGTTCAATATTCATTGCGACTAATTCACCATTAACATAAAAGTTAACCCCTTTGGCCGTTGATGAACCGTCATAACTCATGGCGATATGTTGCCATTGTGCTGTCGTGATTGGCGCTTGCGAACGTAAGGTTATAGCGTTGTACGGGTAAGTATGGGCAAGGCGCACCAGCCAATGTCCTGCTTCAATACTAACGTCAAAACCTTTGTAGTTATAAAGAGTTGAAGATAAATTAAAATGAAATAACACAGCTTCTTTTAGCGATTCGGGGAATTTTGCTTTAATAGCAACAGTAAACGGGGTGGCACGGTTAAAATGATTTTCATCAGGAAAAAATAGCGCGTCGTCGCCATTCAGTAAAAAACCTTGGTTATTTTCATCAAGTTGAATAACTAAGTCATCACCGGTTTTTTCATTTTTACTACTGGAAAATAACACGCGGCCTGTTTTGCCGTTATTAAGGCTGTTAGTGATGGTTTTGTTGGTGTCTTTTTCATTAAAAGGATAATGCGAAATTAGCGCATCCCTTGCTAACAAATCAACGGCAGCGCGTTGTTTTTGCCAAGCTGAAAACGAAGCATCGCTATTATTTAATGCTTCAGTTAGCTGCACTTCACTGCTGGTAATTTGCTGTTTAATATTTTCAATATCAGCCTGCTGGCGCTCAGTTGGCAATAACATAGTAGGCACGGGTAGGTCGTTAGCGTCCCAAGAAATTTGTCCGGTTTCATCAATGTTATTAAACATCGCAAACGTTTGATAATAGCCTTTGGTTGGAATATCGTCGTATTTATGATCATGACATTGGGCGCAATGTAAGGTTAAGCCTAATAACCCAGTGCCAATTGCTTGCACGCGATCTTTGACATATTCAACGCGAAACTCTTCTAAAACAATACCGCCTTCATTATTTTGCGTGTGCATGCGATTAAATGCGGTTGCCAGTTTTTGCTCTTTGGTTGCGTTTGGTAATAAATCACCGGCTAATTGCCAAGTAATAAATTTATCAAACGGCATGTTTTCATCGAATTTTTCAATAACCCAATCGCGATACGGGGAAACATCACGAAACGGGTCGGTGGCATAACCGTGGGTGTCGGCGTAACGTGCCACATCTAACCATTCAGTGGCCATGCGCTCGGCATAGGCAGGCGTTGCAATTAAGCGTTCAACAACTTTTTCATAAGCATTGGCACTGTCATCAGCAATGAAATTATCTATTTCAGCCAGTGTTGGCGGTAAACCGGTAATATCAAAAGTGACACGACGGATCAGCGTTTCTTTGTCAGCTGTTTCACTCGGGGTCAGGTTATTGTCTTCAATTTTTTTTAAGACAAAATAATCGAGCGCGTTCACTGGCCAAGTTTTGTTTTGCACTTCTGGTAAGGCTTTTTTTTCTGCCTTGATAAAAGACCAATGCTGCTTATATTCCGCCCCTTGTTTGATCCACTTTTTAATCATCGCTTTTTCGCGATCAGTCAAAGTCAGGTTTGACTTCGGCGGTGGCATTATCATACTAGGATCGGTGGCAGTAATACGCTGTACTGCTTCACTTTTATCAGGTTTACCCGGCACAATCGCATGATTACCTGATTCCAACACATGCGTGGTTGCTTGTTCAAAAGTATTTAAACTTAATCCCGCTTTAGCATTGGTAACATCAGGGCCATGACATAAAAAACAGGTGTCTGACAATATCGGTTTGATGTGAAAATTATAATCAACTTTATCCGGTAGGCTATATTGTGCAGTATCGGCGTCAAGGTCGGCATTGTCGTTACAAGCGCTTAATCCTAATGACGTGATAACCACAACCAGTAAAGAAAAGGGCTTAGTAATTTTTCGAGATAGTATTGTTTGTTGCAACATACGCTTAAACTCGCTCTAATTTAATCGGATAGGTTTGATTAGAATTCCATTGACCAGCATATAAATTCTCATCGTTATCAATACAAACCCCGTGGCAATGATTAAAAACATCCCAAGTAGTATGCATATTTTGTAACTCGCCATTTTGATACTTTGGCTCAGTGCCACCTGGGTTAGCAACGACCTTGTTGTTTTTATCTAAAATAGTAATAAAACCAGAGTTGGCTTGGCGTTTACCATCAACAACTGACCAGCACACAGGGATATAAGCATAATCACCTTGATAGATAGGACCGCCGACAAAAGCGCCCGGTGTTTTAATTGTGCTGCGGTAGGTGCCATTCATTTCAAACAGTTTTAATTCATTCGCGGCGCGTGAACTGATCACTAAATGTGGATCGGCCGGATTACGAACATCAATGCCAATACCATGGGTATTACTGAGGTTGTAGTTTGTATCTTGATTTTTTCTACCACCCCAATGGCGAATATATTGGCCATTATGATTATATTGAATCACTCGATCTGAGCCGTAGCCGTCAGTAACATATAAGTCACCATTAGCAGCAATGGCAATATCTGTTGGGCGAAAAGGGTCTTGTGCTTGATAAATACCAATTGTACGGGGATGGCCAATGGTATAAACCAACTTACCGTCGATGGTTAATTTGCTGATAAAACCTTGCTGGGGGATCACCTTGTTATGTGGCGATTTCCAATTACCAATGGTTTTTCCGTCCCAGTGGCGGTTTAAAACCCAACCGCAATCCACGATATAAATAAAATCTTCACCGTTTTCATGATTAATTTTTATTGAGTGAGCGCCTGGGTATTGAGTGCCCCAAGCGTCGAGTAGCTTGCCGTCTTTGTTGTAAACGATAAAATTATTCTTATCGTTATCGGTCACCATAATAATACGGCCTTTAGAATCAAAAGCTAAGCCATGACAGTTTTCCACCGGCACTTTATTCGGGTCTAAATCCCCCCAAAAATAATTAACCTTATATTTAAAGTCGCCGTGGCCAATAATTTTACCGTGGGCATTACGTGCTGCTTTAGGTAATGGCGGCTGCATTGGTTGATGTGCTGATGCTGTTGAGCTTAAACCAGACAACAGCACAGTACTTAGCGCTGTACTGTGTTTGATAAATTGACGTTTACTGGTATTAACGTCGGTGTTATTTTTATTATCGATAGTCATGATTTAGCCTGTTATGATTTTTTCTTGCTGGTGTTGTTTTTGCTATCTTGTTTTTTAGCAAGGGCGGTTTGGGTTGCTGCTTGAAAGTCAGCCAGCTTATTCGACAAACCGTCTATTTCTATTTCCGGCTTAAGTCCGGCCAGCTCAGTTAAAGCGGCTTTACTGATTTTTGTTTGGCCAATATAAAGCTTTGTTAATGCGGGCATTTGGCTAAAGCTTGTGGTTGCCTTATCGGTGACGGGTGTGCCAAATAAATTTAAATATTGTAACTTAGCTAAGTTTGTTAGCGCGCTAACGCCATCATCATTCACTGGGGTTTTATCCAAACGTAATTTTAATAAATTACTTAAGCCTGCAAGGTGAGGCATTTGCTCTGCGCTGATTTGTGAATTGATTAAATTTAAATAGGCAATATAGTCTTTCGCTTTCACTAAAGCTGAGATTGCTTGATCGGTAATCGCGGTCAAATTCGACGAATAATCAACATCAAGATAGTTGATGTTTTTCGCGATGGTTTTAACTAAAAAGCCTTGCTGCTGTAGCGCAGTAATTATGTCATCAGGAATAGCCGGATTTTTTGCTAGCGGCCAAGCATTATCTTCCGCCATTAAACCTAAAAATTGGGCTAATGACTTTTTATCTACTGGAGCAAGCGCTGCTGTTTGCACCTTACCTGAAAGTGGCGCGCCGGTTTTTAACCACCAAGCAATGGTTTTTACTTGGCTTGAGGTTAATGGCGTTTTACCTTCAGCCGGCATAAATTTCTTATTATGCTCATCAAGGGTAATGCGTTGATATAACTCGCTTTGCTCAATATTACCGGCGCCTAAAGTACTACCGGTTTTCCCACCTTGTTGAATGCCAGCGATATTAGCTAAATTTAACTTACCTTTGGCTTTAGCATCATTATGGCAACTGACACAATTGGCTTTAAAAATGGGCTGAATAATATCAAGGTAAACATCGGCTTGTTCAATGGCGGTGATTGTTGGGCGAGGGCCTTGATGTGGTTCAAAGCCCGCTAAGGTGCGAACAAAGTTTGGTGCGTGTTCAACTAAATAGGTTTCGCCATGGGTCATATTGGCGCCGTAATGGCCGGTAGTAAACAATAACGCTAACTGAATACTGGCTAAACTAGTAATGATGACTTTATTAGTCTTTTTGAGAAAAGAAAATAACAAGGTGCAGATAATGGCCAAGGTCGCGACCGAGATACCAAACAACTTATGGATAAAAACTGCATCTTCATTATAGCCGCCACCAAGGGATAGCATATAACCTGAAATACAGGCGGCGATGGCAGAAACTGCGCCCCAGAACCAAATTAAGTTTAGTACGTTAGCGCGTTCACGTTGACATAATGCGGTATGAATTTCCAGTAATGCGGCAAGTAATAAAATGCCAATAGGTAGATGCAACACCAAAACGTGAAAGCGACCAAAAAACTGAATCAAGTCCATAGCAAACCTAAAGAATAGAATAAATGTATTTATATACTAATACTAAATTCATATGCGTGTATATGATTGTTTATTTATTGTTGACAATAATAGCGTGATTCTTCTTCGTCGCTGGTTTATTATTCAGGCCATTATTCCTTGGTTGCAATAAGGCGACGATGCCGTGAAAACAGTAACAGAGCAAGTGATAGGGCTGATCGCAAGCCCGCGTATCATAGAGTTTGAATGGATGTCGATCGCCGCTTGGCATCAGCTTTTTCAGCAACATCAAAAAATTGCGATTGCGGCAGGACAAGATTTATTATTTCTTGGTGATTCACTGACCGAGAATTGGGATAAAGCGGTTTTTAATCATTACTTTACTGGGTATTCGTCTGCTAATTTTGGTATTGGCGGTGATCATACCGGCAATTTATTATGGCGCTTAGAAAATATCAGCTTTGGCAAATTAGCGCCAAAGTTAATTGTGCTACAAATTGGCGTTAATAATATTGGTCATTTAGCTGAATCGGCACAAGATATTTTTCACGGCATCAAAAAGGTCGTTGATAAATGTCAGCAACAACTGCCGAACAGTAAAATTTTGCTCCATGGTGTTTTTCCGTTTGAGCAACAAGCCGAGCACTTAAATCGAGCGACTGTTGCCAATATTAATCAGTTAATTGCCACGCTTGCGGATGAACAACAAATTTTCTTTCGCGATTATGGCGCCTTATTATTACAACCTGATGGTTCGATCTCGGCTAAAGTCATGGCTGATTATCTGCATCCAACCCCTGTCGGTTATGATCTTTGGGCACAAGCACTGTTGCCAGATATCAAACAAATTTTATCAGGTAAATAAACTGTTTTATGTGTGAAGCATTGTCGCGAAGGAATTTATTGCTACATTGCTTATTATTTATCAGGTAAAATCGCGCCAATTTTTAAAAGTGATAATTGAGGTTTGCATGTTAGGTACTGCGTGTTCTGCTTCTGCAACTAAAGTAATGATGCTTGGTTGTGGTGAATTAGGTAAAGAAGTGGTGATTGAACTACAACGTTTAGGTGTTGAAGTTATTGGTGTTGATCGCTACGCCAATGCGCCTGGTATGCAAGTTGCCCATAGAAGTTATGTTATTAACATGCTTGATGGACAGGCTTTACGGGACTTAGTTGAAAAAGAGCGTCCCGATTTAATCGTGCCAGAAATTGAAGCGATCGCGACTGATACTTTAGCGGAACTAGAAACTGAAGGTTTTAATGTTGTGCCAAGTGCCAAAGCGACACAATTAACCATGAACCGCGAAGGTATTCGTTGTTTAGCCGCTGAAACTTTAGGTATTCCCACTTCGGCTTATGTTTTTGCCGCAACCTTTGAAGAGTTTACCGCAGGCATAGAAAAAATTGGTATTCCTTGTGTCATTAAGCCAATCATGAGTTCTTCAGGTAAAGGGCAATCACTGGTTCGCTCAGTAAGTGATATCGAGAATGCTTGGCAATATGCGCAAGAAGGCGGTCGCGCCGGTAAAGGTAAAGTGATTATCGAAGGTTTTGTTGATTTTGATTATGAAATTACCCTACTTACTATTAATGCTAAAGACGGTATTCATTATTGCGCGCCAATTGGTCATCGCCAAGAAGACGGTGATTATCGTGAATCATGGCAGCCTGCTGCTATGTCTGATGCTGCTATCGCAAAAGCACAGCAAGTTGCAAAAAGTGTGGTTACAGCGTTAGGCGGTTTTGGTTTGTTTGGTGTTGAATTATTTATTAAAGGTGACGAAGTTATTTTTAGTGAAGTATCACCACGCCCACACGACACTGGCTTAGTGACGCTTATTTCACAAGACTTATCTGAATTCGCTTTACATGCTCGGGCTATTTTAGGTTTGCCTATTCATAGTATTGAACAGTATGGCCCAAGTGCTTCTGCTGTTATTTTACGTGAAGGTACTTCCAATGATATTCGTTTCTCGGGTGTTGATGAAGCGTTAGCTCAACCACAAACCCAAATTCGTTTGTTCAGCAAGCCTGAAATTGACGGTCGTCGCCGTTTAGGGGTGATCTTAAAACGTGAAACTACCATTGAAAAAGCGGTAGCAGTAGCAGTTAATACTGCTGCTAAAATAAAAGCGCATTTTTAATTAGTAAAAACCCTTGTTTGATATGCCATTTACCGTAAAGATAAATGGCGTTCTTCCTTTCCATAACTCTTCATCCCGCGTTTACAACTTGTAATCTCTATTAAAAAAAAGTCTAATACAGCCAAATTTCTATCATCGTTCGGTCTACACATGGATAAATACGTCGTTTTTGGCAATCCTATCAGTCATTCTAAATCTCCTTTAATACATGGTTTGTTAGCAGAGCAAACGCAACAAGCGATTGAATACACTTATATAGAAGCAGATATCGATAAATTTACCCAAACGGTTTTAGCCTTTCGTGATAGTGGCGGTAAAGGTTGTAATGTGACTTCGCCATTTAAAGATGAAGCGTTTCAGTTAGCGGATCATCATACCGAAGGAGCATTACTGGCAGAAACTGCCAACACCTTAACATTTAATGCTGACGGTACTATTAGCGCAGAAACAACGGATGGCGCAGGTTTTTTACTCGATTTAAAAAATAATAATGCGCCGTTAACAGGTAAGCGTATTTTATTAATTGGTGCCGGCGGTGCTGCTAAGGGTGTTATTAAGCAGTTACTTGATGTTAAACCAGTATTGTTGTCTATTTGTAATAGGACAGTCGCCAAAGCTGACTTATTAGTTGAGCGCTTTAAATCTTTTGGTGAAATAAATGCCATTAGTGCTAGCGAATTAGAAAACTTAACACAGCCTTATGATTTAATTATCAACTCCACCTCGGCAAGTTTACATGGCGAATTACCACCTGTGCCGGCAGCTATGTTTAACGGTTGTAGTTTTGTATACGACATGGCCTATGCTAATGAACCAACTATTTTTATTAATTGGGCAAAAGAGCATCAGGTGCCAACCGTAATTGACGGCTTAGGTATGTTAGTAGGGCAAGCCGCGGAAAGTTTTGAAATTTGGCGTAAAGTTAAAACCGATATTCCACCGGTTTTAGCAGCTGTACGTAAAACATTATAATTAAAGAGTACAGCTATGAACCAAGCTTTATTATTAAATAACGACTTAACTTTTGATCAAACTAATGCATGGTGGACAATAACCGGCTTTTATCAATCTCAAGATATTGTCGTTTATATTAAAGAAGCTAAATTAGCGCGCACCACCGTTATTACTGCAGCAGTGATTTTTGATATTGAAGCAGATATTGAAGACTGGCTCGAAGTAAACGAGCCAGACGAAAATAATAACATCTGGCTTTAAACATCGCTTGGTGAGTTTTCTGCTAAATACTCATCTTTTAATGCCACGTAATTAACCGCAGATTGTTTTAGAAAAGCGGCTTCACTATCTTTTAACAATCGAGCTTGTTTCATTGGGTTACCCATATATAGATAACCACTCTTTAAACGCTTATTGGGTGGCACTAAAGTACCGGCACCAATAAACACATCATCTTCAACAGTCACACCATCCATAATAATAGCGCCCATACCCACTAAGATGCGATTCCCTAATGTGCAACCATGCAACATACATTGATGACCAACAGTAACATCATCACCAATAATAAGTGGAAAACCATCAGGGTTTTGTTCACTAAAGCGGGTAACGTGTAAAATACTACCGTCTTGGATATTGGTTCTATCACCAATTCGAATAATATTAACATCCCCACGCCCGGCTACTAATGGCCAAATACTTGAATCATTTCCAATAACAATATCGCCAATTAAGACAGCAGAGTTATCAACGTAGGTATTATTGCCAATTTTTGGGCTAATACTTTTAAAAGAACGAATGTTTGAATGCAGCATAATAATCAACTCACCATGAAAGTTTCCTCATATTAACAAAATAAAAAATCGAAAAGGAAATAAATCAGCGGTAAAAGAGATAACTTATGAAAACAGGGCGTAGACAATAACTATTGAAACAAACCAATAAATAACCATATTGACTGTTTATAACCCAATATTTATGCAGCTTGTACGAAAACCAAGCAGTCAGTAAATAAGTTTAAAATAAGTGTTGACCCCAAGCTAAAAATCTCTAAAATGCGCTCCACTTCTTCGGGACAAGTTGAAGAGGTTGTTTTGAACAGTTAAGTCATCGTTTACGGTCATTTAACTGAGAGATAAGTTTAGAAAACGGTTTGCAAGGTTTGTTA
>JBPOFN010000061.1:0-18939 GCA_051251725.1 Thalassotalea sp.
AATGCACTGTTATTAACTTACCGCTCCCTGTCTATTTGTAAAATTAATTGAGGCGACAACTATCCTGACACAGGGGGTTAATGGAACGACTGTTTTCTAAAGAGCTCAAATTATTTCAGTTTCTAAAAGTGTTGGGTGATCATTCTTATTCTACTTACCTTAATCACACAATTATTATTGGTTGGTTTTATTACTTAAATAATGAAATTAGCTCTAACTCAGGTAATGTTATATCGGTTACTTCTATCATTATCTCAGTTTTGATTATTTCCAAACTCTCATACGATCATATCGAAACAAGCAAATATATTTCGATGCTTAAATCATTTAGTATTATGTTTGTTAATAAGAAAATAGCGTTATTTAGATAACCAAGAATGCAATCTATTACGGTAATATACGTATTTTTTGAAAGCAAGCTTCCAATTTTTATTTAATTTATTGGCATAATAAGAAATTAAATCAGCGCCTATTAAGTGAAATAAATCGGGATGTTTATATATAATATTGGTTATCAGGGTTTCTTCATCATGGGCATAAGCCGTATTAGTCGCGCACTCTAATTCATTGATAAAAAGCGTTTCAATGTTTTTCCAGATCAAATTACCACCCGACATAAATGAAGCTGAAATTGGCAATTTCACACCCATATAAAATAGGCTGCCGGAATAATGGCCTAAGCGATTGTTAGGGATGTTTGTTTTAGCAAAGCACCAATTTTGTCGTGTGTAAGAGAACCTTTCTGCAGTGCAGTCTAACCAGCAATAAAGTATCTCTTTTTGGTTCTCTTGTTCAGTGCTATTAATTATTTCGTTAACCAGAAAAATCTTACTTAACCAAATTAATAATAAATTTTGATAATTATCTCTTCCTGAATGTTTTAAGTCGCGAAAATAGTGGATAAATCCTTTTTCTTGGCTATTACGGTAATCAAATTGTTCTAGGTTTAAGCTTTGTGAAAATTGTACCGCCTCAGCTGATTTAATAACGTTAGTGACATATTTATTGGCGGGTAAACTTGCCAAAGAGCGATGAATAATTTTGAGGTTTATATTGTTTTTTTCAGCACATTTAATGACAAATGGAATGACTTCTTCACTGTCAGTAAAAAAATACAAGGTAGCGTGTTTTATTAGCTGAAACGTTTTTTCAATACCGTAAAAATAAACACCAACAGATTTTTTAACATTACTGTTTATTTTCCAATAGCCGCTTATATACACTCTTTTATTATTCATTTTGATGTTTCTTTGCTCAATAGCTGGTGTCGGTTTAATTCTACGATATGGCTTGCTGTAACTGTTTTGCAATACCTTTTTCGGAACGGTTTTGTTTGATCTTCTCGATATTTTTTAACCAGTCTTGATTCGATTTTTTAAATGTATCAAGGGTCAGGTTGCGTAAGAATTTATGGAGTTCTTCTGCGTTTGAGTAAACAAAACCATAATCGCCATATTTCTGCTGAATACTTCTTACTGACTGATTTGTAGAAATAATTAACGGCCGGCTTGCAGCGAACGCATCAATAATACTGCCGCTAGACACATAAGAGGTGGTTTTAGGCAGTGGCAGGCAAACAATATCTATTTCTGCAAGTAACTTTATAAAGGTGTCACGCGGCAGGTGGGCATCAGCAGGCTTTACTTTAAGGCCGTCAAAACTTAACTCGTTAGTCAGGGTGATGTTGTTTTTACCAATAGCATAAAACTGATATTTATTTCCCGAATATTCAGAGGCTAATTTTAAAAATTGATCGAAGCCTTTCCCGACACCACAATTTCCAAGAAAACCAATGTTGATCGTGCTATTTTCAGTGATCACTTTCGCTGGCAGCCACTCTCTTTCTTGTACTGGGTGTTCTATTGTCACCATTGAAGGTTGAATTTTAGGGGCTATTTCAGCGAGTACTTCTGCTAACCCTAGTTCAAGTAATACTAATTTTTGATTGTTAGGTAAGCCGCGGCTGATAACAGAAAGATAATCAAAATATTTATATATTGGGTTTCTAGAACGCCATCTCATTGACGTTGAAAGTTGATTATGCTGAATATAGTGAATAGACGCATTAGTATTGCGTTGCTGACTTTGCCATTTTTTGGCGAATGTATAAATTAATGGCCCGTTTGCCCCTAATAAACAAACGTGACGTAATACTTCATTATTTGCCAGTGTTGTTAATGATTTCCAGCATTTTCGCGCTGCAGGCAATGAGTAAAAAGGATTGTGATAAGACTTTTCAGCTAATAAATCATCAAAGTTTTCAATAGCAGCAAATTCTATATTATAAAATGGCTCGATAAATGGCGTAATATTTTCAATGTGCCTGGCGGTTGCGGCAAAAATTATTTTGTCTTCAGGAAACGCCGTGCGCATTGATTTTATATACCCTTCATTAAAGGGTAAGTGCATATTTTGATGACTTAAAAAATCGAATATTATGATGGTTTTTTTCACAGGTTGCCCTCTACTGTGTAAGCTGAACTCGCATGTTGTATTATCGTTTTGCGTGCGTTGTTATAAGCGGTTAGCGCTTGTGCAAGTAATTCGTCTGGCAAGAGCAGTTTATTATCTGTTTTTTTCGTTGTTTGTTGTATTTTTCCTGAAAACAGCTCTTGGGAATTATCACCAGAAAAACGTTTACCTGTTTGTTCCATTTGTTGATATTCAGTAGATAATACAGAGCTTAAGTTAAGGTGTTGTGAAATTGCAGAAAGCAATGAGTCGGCTTCACTGGTTATCGCTTCTGCATCAAAATAATAGTATTGCCCGCTAATTTTTTGAGCAAGCTCAGCAAGCTGTGTTACTCGTTCAATGTAATATTGTGTTGCGACATTAAGTTCGGTGTATTCATGAGATGGGTTTACTTTTTTAAAGTGGCTGACAATGCTTGGAATTGTTTTTTCGGGTGATCTAATTGAAATAATTGGATAAACATTATCTCTGTTAAGTGTTTCTACACCGATATAGTGTTCGTTGTGTAATATTTTATCAAATAGAAAACGGGCCGATTTTTTTACCGGATGTGTCGCATAATATAGTAGCTTGGCATGTACGAGGCTTTTCCAGCTGAAATAGCCTTTGTGCATTTCGTAATAACCCTCTATTTCATTGTGGCTACCAAATATATGCCCAGTTAAGCTGGTATAAGCACGCATATGGCTTAACAGCATGATAAATTTGCGTTTATGCAGCGTTTTATGAGCGTTTAAAATTTCATTAAAAGTTAGCACTGTTAATCCTTGGAAAATATTTTTTTAAGTCCACAATAAACTGTATAAAGCAGCCATTTAAAAGTAAACGCTACACTCAATGCTTCTTTGGCATACCAGTAAGCTAAGGTCTGCTTTTTGTTATGAAATAACTCTTCTGCTATCTGTTTTAATATATAACCTTTGCGTATGCGGCAAAATTGAACAACTTCAGGAGTGACCGCAAAAAGAATGCTTTTTTCAACAGTTCTTAGTTGAAATAATAACTTTTCAAGCTTGTTGGTTTTTGTTGAAGCATTATTCGATTTGGTGTTGTCGGGGACATTATGAACAGAGATAACTGCACGGTCGTATACAATTGTTTGAGCTTTGTCGATAACCCGCAAATATATATCTCTATCAGGTTCGTATCTTAGGTTTTCGTCCATGCCACCCACTTGATTATAAAGCGCTGTTGAAATAGCACAGCAATTTTGGTGTGGAAAACCAGACGCTTTGAATAGCTCACGAACCGTTACTGGGAATACCTTTTGTGTTTGTCTAGGATCTGCTTTGGCTAAGGTTTCAGGTAAATTCTCTACCCAAACATTGTTAATTTTGTCGCCGTTTGCGGTAACTGCTTGCTGATTAGCAATATAAAAATCAGCTTGCTGATCACTAATATGCTGTGCGGCACGAGCTAAAAAGTCAGGGTCAGTCCAATAATCATCATCATCAAGAAAGCAGATAAAATTACCTTTAGCGGCGTCGACACCTTGGTTTCTTGCAAAACAGTGGCCGTGGCCGCGTGTTCTAACAATTAGATTAAAGAACCTAACGTTTTTAGGGGTATATTTATGCTCTAATTCATCATATTCTTTTCTAAAATTCTCGTTTGTACCATCATTTATAACAATGACTTCAAATTGCGTATAACTTTGCGATAAAACAGAATCTAGGGCTGCTTGAAATTCTATCGGTCTATTTCTGGTAGGAATAATTACGGAAAAATAGATTTCTTCGTTTTGCATAAATATAACTTCTTATTATTTGTTAAGCGCTTGAAACCATTTCAAATATTGAAATGTATCAGAGGTAAATTTAGCTAGTTGCGTTTTAGTTTGAACATATGGCGTTAAACCAACTTTAACACTTGGTGAGTGAAAAGAGAAAATAAACTCTTCTATGCCAATGGCTAATAGTGAAAGTGTTAACTTTTTCATTTCTTTAAATGTAAAACCTTCGGGTGATAACCTTACTCGTTTAACACCAAGTAGTTTTAAAATTACCTTACCAAATAATGAGTGGTTTAATCTTGATAAAGCGTCTGCTGTATTATTTAAGTAATTTGAAAATGCCTTTATGTGGCTGATGTAACCTGTTGTGTGCGGTATGCATTTTATCTCATCTTTATATACAACGTTATTTGTATATTGTGAGAAGTTAGGCCCTTGTTGGTGCGTGAAATTGGCAAAAGCACTAATACTTAAATCTGTTTCATAGCCTAACTCTTTTAGTATACGGTAAGAGTTTTCACCTACACCGTATCTGCCGGCCAAATAAGTTTTGGGCTGAATATTTGTTAGTTCTGTGATCTTATTGGTTAAGGCCGCTAACTTATCACATTCTAATTGGTATGAAAGGTTACCTGGATACGAATTAAGTTCGGCTACTTTGTCTATGTTACTATCAAAAGGAGGATTAACCCAAGGGTGTAAGTGGGTAGCAAACTCAAGATTATTACTTTTATTTGTTTTACATTTTTTGATGAGTTCTTGCCCTTCATCGCTTGACACAAAAGCGTAATCCATCGCTAAAACTAAATGGGTGTTAAGCTCTAAGATTTGCTCACAAAACTGGTATAGCTCTTTACCATGAGACACTTGATTGTTTGAACGATAAAAACCCCCGTCCCAATCAAATTCTTCTTCGGTATGAATGACTACAGATAACTTCACTTTTTACCCCTATTACTCATATGATTTTTAGACATATATCTAAAGCGAAATTCTACATTTTTGTAGTTAAATTTCGCAGTAAAAATTGTGACTATAAATATTCCTACGTTAATTAAAATAAGCTATGTTTTTTTAATAGTGATATATTCGAATGGAAATTGGCATTCAATTCGTTATATTTTTTCAAGGATAAACGCCCTGAATATAGCTTTTCTTCATCAGACCAACCTAGAGCTTTTGCAATCGAATTTTCTAGAGTAATTTCACTAACAAAAAATAACTCACTGAAATATCTTGTTTCTTTTCTAGAAAAGTCTATTAGGCAATTAGCATCAAAATTAATTAATTCATTCATCGGCGGGGCATTAGTTGTTAACACAATAGCGCCAACAGAAAGCGCTTCTACAATGTTATGACCAAACCCTTCAGATTCAGATGGGCACAAGTGTATACCGTGGCTATTTATTAACATTTTTAATTTTTCTTCACTAATAAATTCAGCAATAATATGAATATTATTGCTTTGATATTTTAAGTGTTCATCACGTCTTGAAATTACCGTTAATGTTGGCCATTCAGGGTGTTTTTTCCAAACATCTAATAAAGGTGTTGTGCCTTTTTGTTCGCTTTTTCCTGCTATGTGTATGAACTTATTGAAATCAGGCTGAATGTTTTCATCATTCATATCTCTAGAGCAAAAACCAAGAAATGAAACGTTGTTATTTAAATGTGATAATTGCTTTACGGCGTATTGGGTTTTACACCAAATATGGGTTTTGTTCGTAATCGCTTTTTGCGTATGGCTACGTAACCACTCTTGATTAGGAATTAATATATTCTCGTTACAGAAATAACTGAGCTCTTGGTAAATTTCTTCGAGGTGGAAGGTTACTTGTTTTTTTAAGCATAGTTTGTCAATTACCAATGAAAGCAATTTTTTGATATTGATTATTTTGCTATCAGCGCCCGAAAATAATCTAATTTTATGTTGTTTACCTATGACATTACGTAAGGCGTGTTCGATAATTAAAGCGTCATTTTTCAGCCCTTGAGAATTACCAAATGCGATATTGAATTGAATTTTTTTCATTATGGTATTGAAAGCCTAATTATTACCGGAATTCTTTTTTTTCTATCTTCTGATTTTTGCCAACCCGCAGCATAAAAATTCCCAAAATTATCTTTAGTTAATGATCCCCAAAAATCAGGCTCAATAAAGCCATTGATTTTTGAAATAACATTAATAGAGGTTTTTAAATTAGTATCAAATATTAGCCAATCAAGTGTATTTTTATTTTTATTGGTTAACCCTATCACGTAATTTTCACCTGAAAAAGTAAATAAAGAGGGGATGTAAGATTGACCTTCAGGATGCATATTATCATGATGGATTAGCTTTTGTCCTAATGACCCAAGTTTCAGTTGATAAAGGCCACCTTCACTAGTAGTAAAATAAATATCGCCATTTTCCATCATGGTATAACCAATTATACCATGATGGTGCTTTATTTTTTCGTGTCGGTATGCAGGCATAGGGTAAGAGCCTACAAGTGCTAGGCTTGGGTTGTATTCATTTAAATAAACTTCTATTTCGTTATAGTCGTTTTCTTTTAAAAAAGGTACAAAGGCATGGCCATTTTCATCGACTAAAAAATTTCGTGAAACATGTGTTGATACTGACCCTACAACTATTCGCTTGGTATTATTTGTCTGTGTATCATATCTATATAAAACATGATCCCAATAACCCAGCGCATAAACATAACGTCCATTGGTGTTAACCGCAACTAACGCTTCAGCGGTGGATAATACATGTTGCCAATGTTTATCGTTTGGCTTTTTTCGCCATAAATGTCCGCCCCAGGTTGGGTTGATACCGTCATCTTCGCCCGCTTCATCGAAGCTTGAAAAATACAGGTAACCGTCGTTTGCTTCGTAAAATTTACTGTGAAGTTTATTTTGCCCCATACCTTCTCGGAATATACCGTTGTATTTTAATTCGCTAACTACATCACTTTGAAGGGTAGTGGCGTTGGTTATAGGGTTGTATTGGTATAAATATGCAGTACGGCTGTCATTATTTTTATTTGTCGCTAAGCCATGGGTAGATACACCAAAATAGATATTACCCTCGTCATCTCTACCTGTTGCGCCCCAAATTGCATCTGCGTTGGTGGCTTTCTCTGGTAATGTTATCGGTATTTCTTCTGCTGTTGGTGCTGAGTAAGGATTGTCAGGTATGGCGGTAAATTTTGTACCAACTTTATGATCAAATTGTCGTAGGCTAATATTTAAATCATCTGTAGAGCTGGTGTTTTTTTCACAGCCCGTTATTAATGCTATCAATAGCAAAAAAGGCAATAATTTAATCGAATGAAAACTTACTTGTGGTGTTGTTTTTTTAATTGATTTTTCCCTTATCATGTAAATTAACCTTCCTAGTTCCATCTTGGTATTTGAATATTTCATTTACAGTTTATATTTTTGCTGTGTGTAATATTTCGTCAGTAACATTTGATAAATTATTTAATACGTAGTCTACCTTTGGCGGAATATGCTCAGGTAGTTTATGGCCACTCTTTACCAAAATTAAGGTGCTAATGTTAGCACTTTCGCCAGCAGTTATGTCACTGAGTTTATCGCCTATTAATATACTTTTTTGGGTGTCAATTTGGTAGTTATCTATTAATGGCTTGAGCATACCTGTTTTGGGCTTTCTGCAGTTACAATCAATTTTGTATTCGCCTATACCATTTGTTGGGTGGTGAGGGCAAAAACGCACTTCGGTAATATGGATGTTATTCTTTTTTAGGGTGTTAAGCATCCAAGTGTTGAGTGTGTGAAAGTCTTCTTCGGTGTAATAGCCTCTGCCGATACCTGCTTGGTTAGTTATGATAAAAAGTAAGTAACCACTTGCTTGCATTTTTTGTAAGGCTGAAATGCAGCCTTGGGTAAATTCAAAGTCTTCAATTTTGTGTAAATAGTTTATTTCTTTGTTAATAACGCCGTCACGATCTAAAAATATTGCCGGCTTTAAGTTTGTAGTGCTTGGTAATGTAATCATAATTATTTGCTCGTCAGGCGAATGGGGTTGGTATAAAACATGTAATGATGGTCTTCTGCTTGAATACTTCTGCCGCGCCAACGTAATACGGTATCTTGGGTGTTAATAAGCAATTTTTTCTCAAAGTGAAATTTTAAGGGAGATTTTTCATACATTAAGGGCTCAAATTTTACGGTACGTATATCATCCTCTGTAATAACAATTAATTCTATTTCATCTAGCGATGTTGAATAATTTTGCCAATCACGTTCATTAAGTGTTAAATCAAGCGTAATAGTTACTTGTGTGTAATTATCTACGTTTAAGTTGTCACCCATTGTCGCTGAATTTTTATTGTTTTTTACCGTAAATGCTAATTGGTCAATAAACTTGCCGTGCTGCGCCCAAAAGTTACCCGCTCGTAGCGCTTGTAAAATATTGTTTTGATCATTATTTTTTGAATATAAATGTGTAGTAGAAAACTGACAAGGCCAAAAGTCACCAGAACTTCCATGAAAATCTGATGCAGCTCTTGCTGCCCATACATTTTTGCCTTCTTGTAATAACAAGTCCCATTCAGCTCCTGTTATTGCTATTGAAGGATCCCAACCGTGAATTGTTTTTTGTTTATGTGTGTATGAGCCATTATTACCAGCTCTATTTTTTTGATGGCCTGGAGCGCCAGAAAATCCAATCACCATATCACTATAAGATGACCATTCTTCAATATCATGTTTGTTTTCACTATGCTGATAATCTTTTCGGCTCGGATGATTGTATATAACTACCGGGGCTATATCATTGTAAGTGGCATTTTTTTCTAGCCACTTTAATGCCTGTTCAGCATCAAGTAATTTTTGGTCGCGTTTTCCCCAGCTATCGTATCTAGTTTTGAAGGCATATAAGTCTCGTTGACTATTTTCATGTTTAGGCAATAGCACAGTGGCATGTTCTCTTCCCATGAAGGGGGGGATATTCCACTCTAAGCCAGCCATAATTGTCATGTATGGGTAACTTTCATTCACTTTTGCTATGTCATTAAAGTATTCTGGAGTAGCCACTTTATTTAAATTGTAATCACCATGATCTGTAATAGCGATAGCATTACAGCCGTAAGTGCTGGCCTGCTTTGCTAATTGAGCTACTGTTTGGTTACCGTCGGAGTATTTAGTGTGTATATGTGTATCAATGGTTAACCACTGACCATTTTTTACTGGTGTGGCGGTAGAGCGGCTAATTTTATTGTTGTTGTCAGCGCTATGCTTTTTTTCTTTAAATAAAGGCATTCGATTAATACGAGATACAATTCTATTTTCTTGCGATCGATATAAGGGGGAGTCGATATTATCAAAAACACGTTCAAATTCATTACCTTTAAAGCCCTCAGGTAAGTCATGAATAAAAGGAAAGAATACACTTTCATCGGTTATATTAGCGAGTGTTTTTTGTGCGAAAATGGCATCAGTAGTGCTTTTTGTTAATTTTTCTGAAAACATTAAGCCGGTTTTATCTGCGGCTAAATCGGCAAAACTATAGCCACTGCCGCCTTTGTAACTATCAAGTAATTCTTTTATTTCACCAATATTTAGCGCTATCTCTTGATCGCCTATTTGTTCTAATACTACAGAGTAAAGAAAATGAAGCTTTAAATCGCCGCGACCACGAAGGGTAGGGGCATTGTTGATGGTTATTGTGTTTTCAATGCCGATAAAACGCGCAAAACTGTTATTACTATAGGCTATCGCTAGCGCCCATAAAGCTGCTGTATTTTCGGTAACTGGGTCGTATTCAATCGATTGTTTTTGTGCAAATGCAAACACTTTACCAATATACCAAGCTAACGATGATTCCGTTTGTGGTAATGAATGAATGAACGAAAGGTAAGCCTTTACTCGTTCGGTTTCGATATCAGCACTGTTGTTATTAATTGTACGTATAACTGATGCTGCATTTTTCATTGTGCTATTAATTTGGTCTTTAAAATCTGTAGTTTTAGTAGTTGTTAAAATAAGCTGATTATTTTTAATTTGACCGGAATAAATCAGTTTCATCACAGTTTCTTCAGCGTCATCACCAAAAATTAGCCCTGTGGTTAAGCCTATTGTTTTTTCTACTAACCAGCCATTAATAGGTAAGTAACCTAAATCACATGATGTAATTGAGAACTTATCAAAGTCAGGTGTTAATAAGCAGCTAATGTTTATATATAAAGGTGCACCCAATATTGAGAATTCTTTGGTGGCGAAAAGATATAAACCAAAATGGCTTAGCCTAGTTTGAAAACGAGATTTAGGTATGGTGTGAGCGCTAGCTATGGCAATTGAGTCTAGCTCGTTTTGTGATAGTGAAATTTCAATAAAATTGTTAGTTGAGGCAAATTTTTGTCGTAATTCTTGGAGAATATTTTTTGCGTTATGAATTTCTGCTGGAGACAGTTTGCCATTTTTCTCAATGTTAGGCGATATCGAAATAATCAGGCAAGATAATGCCAGTAAAACAATGAGTTTTATTAATGATTTTTTTAAAAATTTCATTATCCAAGTCACAATATCTTCACTTTAGCATGGGGTAATAATTGTATTTACATAATTTTTTTTATTAAATTGAGCTACATCATTCAATTTAACTTTAAGGGGGGCAGACAGCCGTATTTTTTATATGCTTCGTTAACTCGTCAATACTTGCATCAATTAAGGTATAACATTCTTTCAAGTAGTCAGGTTTGGCATCATAAGGATCAGCTATTTCATGATGAAATCCTAAGTTACTAGGAATAAGATCAGCTAACGAAATGTAATCTATTTCAGGGTAGTATGTTTGTAATAAGTATTCATTTTTCTTATCCATGATCACAACTAAGGTATTAGGCGATAAACAATGATGGCGTCTTAGCCATTTCGATTTATGGTCTGATAAGTCAACTTGCCAGTTTTTAGCCATTTCAACGCATTGAGGCTTGGCCTTTCTTTGATCTATTTGATGAAAACCAAAAGAATCAACCGATAAGCTATTGAGTGATGTCTCGGTAATTTTTTGTTGGAATAACTTGCCAGCAAATGGGCTGCGCATAATATTACCGTAACAAATAAATAAGATTTCAGTTTTTGGATTTGCTATTAACGCTTGTTTAAAACGGGAAATTCTTTTCTCGCGTTTGATAGTTTTTATGACGGGAAGCTTGTCTATTTTATCTTTAAAAAGCTCATAGAATTCATGCCAAAAAGGACGTTGGTCAAACCATTTGAATGAATCGATATAATCGTTGCCCGTAAGAATACGAGACAATCCAAATAATCGCTTACCTAAAACTAATAATGCGCTACCAGTGCCTTTTTTAAGCTTGGTGGAATCAAACTCACTTTTCATCGCATAGATGTCATTAGTAAAGCTACGTGAATAAGCTTTCAGGTTGTAGGTCAATTTATCTAACGGCTTAAAACCAAGTAGTATTTCGGCATACATACTTGGAAAATTTATGCCTGCATTAACCGCAAGCGGTAATGAACCCCAAAATCTGGCGTTGATCTCTATTAAAATCCAATCTTTATTTTCTGGATTGTATTTGAATTCGAACATGCCAACGCCGGTATATTTGAGTTTCATGCAAAATTTTTGACAGGCGTATAGCATTGCCGGGTCAAGCGGGATAGCTTTACGGTATGAGCTGCCGCCGCCTGTTTCTGGCTCTGCAACACGAGCGTGAGCAAAGGCGGCTTTTACCTTACCTTTATTAGCCAATATTGAAACGCCAATGCCATAGCCCGGAAAGTAAGACTCTACTAAACAAGGTTGCGCACCGTTAATTGCAATAAAATCAATAAGATCTTGTTCTGAATGGGCAATTTTTACGCTTTGGCGTTTATTTAACTCGTCTTCATCATATGATTGTGTTGGTTTTAATACAAACGGTAAACCGTATGTTTGTTGAAGTTGCTCAAAGGTATGATCTGATAATTGTAAAACATTTCCTAAGGCAACAGGAATGTCGCAAGACTGCCCAGTGAGCCTTGTTTCAACTTTATTAAATAGTGGTTCTAAATCTTGAGGTTCAGGCAGGGCAAAAATGGTTGTTATGTTTAATGATTTTTTTATGTCCATTAATGGCAACAATGCTCTTTCATCACAGGGAATAACCAGATCATATTGCTGATCTATTAGTAGCTTGGTGACTTCTGCTGTCCATTCGTCAATAGTCATTGATTGATGGTTTAAACCATAGGTATTACGGATGCATGTAGACTGCAGTGTGACTGAAGTGTTAGAAAAGCTAACGACGTCTACTAACATTCCAGTTTGTGAAAGCGAGCGTATAACGGTTAAAAAACTACGAGTGTCTTCACCAAAAATGAGAACGGTTTTATTTTTAAGGGGCATCATTAATATTTTTCTTATTGTCCAGAAACGGCAGTCTATTTGTAACGAGTTGATAGATGAATTTTGACTCTATAACACCTAATAAATTTAGCCTACAACCCAATAAAGCCAATATGCTATAGATAATGCCAGCACTCGTTATAGTTATTGCTAGCGCGGCGAGTGGTGCTAATGTACCTAATGGCATGAGCCTGACTAATTCCATTGTAACGAAGGCAGCTAATAATGGATATATACTTGATTGTATTAATTGTATAAAGCTTCCGATTCTAAGATAAGTAAGCCAGGTAAAACCTATCGTTATAATGCCAATGTCTATAAATACTTTTATTTTTGCTAATGTTTCAATTGTATCAATAATGGAGAGGCAAGTAATAAAAGCCAAGAGTGAAAAGCCAAGTGTAAATAGATCGTAATAAAAAAGACTTTTTACATTGTTTGTCGCAGTCATTATTTGGCTAATGAAATTTCCAAGTCCGTATGTAAACAAAGAAAAGCCCAAAATAGAAATGAGCGATATATAAGGCACCCATTGTTCGCCCAATATTACTTGAACAAAGTTGTTGGCAATTAATGACCAGCCGAAAGAAATGGGAAAGGCGATAAGACTTATTATTGCGAATGACTTTCTAATTTTTAAGTGTTGTTCATGCGAGCTGTTTTCAGTTTTAGCAATACTGGTATAAAAAACTTCCGCAATAGGAGAAAGCAACTCTCTGCTGGGCATTAAAACAAGGTCTTTTGAAAAGTTATATGCACCTAAACCTGTAATTCCTTGGATGCTGGCAGCGAACCAGTTATCGAATTTAGCTCTAATGTGCCCTATAAATCCTTTACCGATAACCCACTTCGAAAAGTGAAGGTGTTCTTTCCAATCGTGTATTTCAAATTTAATTTTCGATTGAATAAAAGTATATGAAAATACGCTATACAATAAAGCTGAAATAACAGCTCCGCATATTAAAGCCCAATAATTATGAAAAACAATCGCTAATAAGATGGTAAGTACATTACCTAAAAACCTCGATGAGATAGATATATGAGCAATTTTTTGATAGCTCATATCTTTTTTATACTGCATCAGCCAGCCATTACTTAAAGCATTAATTGTTGGGAGAAAGGCTATGATTAAAAATGCAGGAATTAGATGCGAAGAATTAAAGTAGGCAGCAATAATGGGCGCAACAATTACAAAGATGATGCTGGTGAAAAATTTAAATAATAAATTACAGCTCCAAGCGTTATTTAAATCTTGTTTATTAGTGTTTTTTTTCTGTATGAAATATTGCTCTGAGCCAATATTGGTCAAAGTATCCGTTAGTTGTAAAGCTAACATTATTATTGCCATTATCCCAAAGTCAGCTGGCGATAATAATCTTGCTAAAATGAAGATCGAACAAAAGCCTAAAATACGGTTGGCCCAGCTTAAGCATACTAACCAGCTAATTCCCGAAATAATACGCTTTTGCTCTTGTGACATGGTTATGAAACTGCTTTTTTAATGCGTCTTAATAAATGGCTTGCAAGAAAAGCAGGTTTTTTTCTACGGTAATTTGAGATGATCATAGTGCCGCTTTCATTGCTTAAAGATTTTTTGTAGCGCCCATCCCCGCCCATAAAATCATAAATATCAAATCCTTGTTTAGCATAATCTACGATTGCTAAACTATGGGCTAACATGCCCGGTTTTAAACGGTTGTCTTGCGAGTATTCAATACCTGATAAATAGAAGTAGATGGTATCTTTATATCTGAAATTATATAAATAGCAGATGATACGATCGTTATTTTCTACTTTTAATAAATCGACAACGCCGTGATCAAAGTGCCGTTCAATAAAATCATTGTGAAAAGAAATAAAGTAAGGGTTCTCAAAACCACTATTTTGGTTTTCCCAACGCTTGATATGTAATTCACCAGCAGCCTTTAAAAACTGTTGTGCTTGTTGCGTATTTTGGGCTTTAGTGATGGATAAGTTATCAATACCGCCCAATAGTTTAGCTGTTCGTCTTATTTGTGAGCGAGAATTAGCAGATAAGCTCGTTAGATAACTATTAAAGTTGGCAATGTCATCGTTTAATTTTGTATGGTAGCTAGTGGTCTGCCAAGTGGCTAATTGCATCAATTTGTTAGAATGCGGTGTTTCAACAATGCTGGCGTTACTGACTCCTATGATAAGTTCATCAAAGTCTTTTAAGTGGCTTTCAAAATGATTTAATACCGCAGAGCGAATAGCATATTCATGTCCATCTGCACATAAAATGTCGTTATATTCATTCCAGATTTGATCTTTAGCGGTATCTCCGGTTCTGTTTAACCAAAGCTGTTTCGAGCTGACGCCATATTTAACAAAGGTATGCTCTGATAAAAAGCCAAGTCCGATAATTTTGTCTTGGTAGGTTACTTGAAGTAAATGAGTATTGTAATCAATAAATGCAAGCCAAGTTTCTATCCAATACCAACTGGTGAATATAGAATTACATGCATTTTCTTCCAGTATTAACCATGAAGCTTTAATGTTTTTGATTTGATTCTTATCTACGGGAACTAAGGTAACTATTAATTGCGCGGCCATACTAATTATTATTGGTTTTAAATTGTAATGCGTTGAAATAGTGTACCCTTTCATTGTTTGAAAGAGAACGTATTGTTGTTAATTAACTTAAATGGCGTACAATATTTTCAGCTCTAAAATTGAGAAATTAGTATTAAATAAAACTTATTTAAGGAAGACGTTATGAGTCGTAGAAAACAATACTTAAAAATTGCAGCGACAGCCACATTAGCATTGAGTTTATTTGCTTGTTCTGAAAATAAAACTGTTGATGAATATTTGGCAGAGGCTAAACAGTTTCAAGAACAGAAAGATTATAATAGTGCCATTATCTCGATGAAAAGAGCGAATGCTGAAAATCCTCAAAATGCGGTATTGCGTTTTGAACTAGGTCGGCTTTACCTAAATCAAGGTGATTATCTTAATGCTGAAAAAGAAATTGAGCGAGCACAACAATTAGGTTTTTCTGAAGAAAAATTATTACATAGTTTGGTGGAAACTAAATTTAAGCTTAGTAAATATGATGAAGTGTATACCATAGCTGAAGCTGGACAGGCTTTATCGGATGAAAGCTATATACAGGTACTAACCTATGCTGGTTTATCGTCATTGTATGATGGTAAAAGAGAGCAAGCTAAAAACTATATAGACAGTGCAAATCAAATTAGTAGTGAGTCTGCTTACGGATTAATCGGTAAAGCGTATTTATCTCAAACAGCTGAAGAAGCAGAAGCCGCGTTAAGAAATATCGATATATTGGTGAAGTCAGCTCCTGAAATGGCTGATGCATATTTGTTGAAAGCTTATTTATTGCAAGGTTCTAACCAAAACCTAGCTGCTGCGGAAACGTTTGAGACGTACTCAAAATTGCGCCCTAAAGAGTACCAAATTCAGTTTTTCATCGCGCAAAACTACCTTGCAGCCAATGAACCAGATAAAGCAGAGCCGGTAGTAAATATGCTGTTAAAGCTATCTGAAAATCATCCTTTGACAAATCAAATGAAAGCGCAGATAGAGTTCGATCGTAAAAATTATCAGGCCGCTAAAAGTTTCGGCGTTAAAGCTTACCAGCAAAGTGATAATTTCCCATCTGCTATTATCATTGCCGGTATGAGTTCATACTATCTAGGTGATTATGAGCAGGCTTATAAGCAGTTAATTAAAGTTAAAAATAAAGTGTCATCTGAACATTTAGTTAATAAAATACTAGTCGAATTGCAATTGCGATTAGGCTATGACAATGAAGCGGTTGAGTCGATCAATCAGTTAGTGGAAAGTGGCGGAGCTGATACTTCTTTATTAACTGCTGCGAGCCATGAATTGTTAAAATCTGGCAATAAGGCAGCAGCGCAAGAGTTATTACAACAATCAATAAACTTAAATTCTGAGGACTCTAACGAGATTGTTAACCAAGGCATTATGAAGCTAAAGTTGGACGATTTAGGGGGAGGCATAGAAATGCTTGAAAAGGCATTAATCTTAGATCCAAGCTCAGAAAAAGCCGAAGCTGGCTTAGCTGTAGGGTATTTAAGTAATCAACAATTTAATCAGGCACTCGCCATAGCTAAAGAATGGCAATCTACTGAAGATAAAAAAATCCAAGGGTTATTATTAGAAGCTGAAATAGCAAATAAACAACAAGCGTTGGGCAAAGCAACACAATTACTGAATGAAGTGTTACTTATTGATAGCAATAACATCCCTGCTTTATATAAATTGGCTTTTTATGCACATACTGCGAAGGATGTTGATACTGCTTTTGAATATTATCAAAAAGTATTAATTGCTAAACCTGATCACATTCGAGCTATTATTAATTTGACTCGATTAATTTCATCCAGTCGAGAATTAAAAGAGCAAGCAATAAATGTATACCAAATAATTCTTAATAAAGATAAAAACAATAATTATGCAAAATTAGGCTTGGCCTATGTATATCAAGCGGTAGATGAGCACCAAAAATCGATTGAATTATATTTAAATATACTTGAAAGTGAAAATCCGATTGATGGTGTAGAAGTAGCGCTAGGAGATACTTACGCTTACTTGAAGGAAATTGATACAGCAGTTTTAACTTATAAAAAAGTACTTGATAAAAAGCCAAATAATATAGCGGTAGGACAACGTTTATTAAGAATTTATGAGGCAGGGCAGCAATATGACAAAGCTTTATCTGTTGTTGAGCAATTGTATAATCATCAAAAAAATAACGATAGCTTATTATTGTATAAAGTTTATTTTCAATCGAAAGTGAAAAAAATCATATCGAAAATAGATATTCAGAAATTAAAACAATCTAAACAGGTGTCTCAGCATTGGTTATTGAATAAAGCATTAGGAAACATACATGTAACTAATAAAAGCTTTGATTTGGCAATACCTGAATATCAGGCAGCATATAATAAACGTTCATCTAGTATGAATGTGATTGATTTAGCTAAGGCATTAGTTTTCGCTGGAGAACAAAGTCAATCTACGACTGTTCTGGAAAAACATTTGTCGACCAACCCTAAACATAGTGCAGTGAAAATCATGTTAGCTAATGCTTATTTAAATGAAAATAAAACAGTTAAAGCAATTGATCTTTACGAGCAGTTGCTAAAAGAACGCCCTAACAATGTTATAGTATTAAATAACTTAGCGTATTTGAAGTTAAAGCAAAATAATAACGTAGAAGCATTATTATTTGCTGAAAAAGCTGCGGCATTAGTGCCTGAGTCTCCAGCTGTTCTTGATACTTATGGGCAAGTATTGGCAGCTAATCGCATGTTTACAGAGAGTTTAACTGCTTTTGACAAAGCGCTTTTAGGAGCAAAAGGTAATGTTGAAATCAGTATTAATAAAGCTAAAACCTTGATACTTAATGACCAATCGAAAGAAGCTAAAAGATTATTAAATGGATTAAAATCAGACACATTAGAAGAGCGTAACGAAATTAAAAAAATATTAGTTACTCTTCATTAGATTTGTCAGTATTTTTTACACTATAACCATTTTTTTATGCTGTTTTTTTATGCTGTTTTTTTAAGCTGTTGATTTTAATTTGACTTTTCATGTTGGCATGTTAGGTGCTGATGTTAGAGCATGTAAGGGTTCAACTACTTATAAAATTATTTTTTTAATGGAGAGAAAAAACATGTTTAATTTAGATTTAGGAAAAAAAATAGGTGCAGCAGCAATTATTATTGCGGGCACAATGTCTTCAGCTAATGCTTTAGTGTTAGATACCTTTGACTACGATGTTAATTTAACAGTTTCAGGTGCAGCTGGAGCTTCTGTTAGTGGTAGTGCAAATGATGTAAGTAATACCCCTAATCCAGGCGATGTTGATTACACTTTAACGCTTATTTCAAATACAGGTACTTTATTTCCATCAAAAGGCGGTAGCTTAGCTGCTGACGGAGAATTATATTTATTCAATGATGCGAATGCTTCAAAGTTAGAAATTGTATATTCTGATGATGGTTTTGATGAAAATGGAATTCCTGAAGCTCTTGCTCCTATTGATTTTACTGATGGTGGGGTATCGACGCACTTCTATTTCGACATAGAGCAAGTTGATTTGGGCTTCGGTTTAGACTTATTAGTAGAGACAGTTGCCGGTAACTTTGATATTCATTATGATCAAACCCAAAAAATTGAATCTACAGATCCAACTAAACGTATTTATTTAGGTTTCCTTGATTTTAATGGCGCAGGTGATTGGTCTTTAGTTACTAAAGTTACTGCACTTTTAACAGCTCCAACTTCTGGTGATATCCGTATTTCTGAAGTTGGTACTACAAGTGTGCCAGAGCCTACTACTTTAGCTATCTTTGGCTTA
>JBPOFN010000062.1:0-18664 GCA_051251725.1 Thalassotalea sp.
CAAAATGCGTTAAGAAAAGTGTCCTAATGGACAGTTTTTAGCAAATTTTGGCGAGGAGCTCTGCGACGAAGCTAGAGTCGTACAGTTGTTGCTGGTGTTGACAAAAAACTGCTCCTGCGTTTTTTGCATTTCCTGCATCCTTGCAGGTCTATCTAAAGTAATCGCTTAATAACGAACTTTAGAACACACAAGAACTAAAAAAAGGATGCTTCGGCATCCTTTCTGGTTTCGGTAATCTTGGTAAAGTTACTGTAAATAATGATTTTTATCAGCCGACCTAAGCTTTGTTAGGGATTATTTGGATCTCTACTCGGCGGTTTAAGGCACGGTTACTACTACTATTGTTAGCAACAACTGGCGCAGATTCACCTAAACCTGATACTTGTAAGCGCTCGCCAATAATATTTTTACTGACTAAATAACTTTGCACACTTTGCGCCCGTTGCTCTGATAGCTTTTGGTTATATTCAGCACTACCTGTATCGTCAGTATGGCCTTCAATGCTTAAGAGCGTTTTATCAAACTTAACTAATACTTTTGCGACAGCATCAAGCGTTGCATGGAAGCCGGTTGAAATATAAGCTTGGTTGGTGGCAAAAGTAATGTTTGACGGCATAACTAAGCGAATATTGTCACCTTCGCGAATGACATCAATACCAGAGCCAGATAATTCTTCACGAAACGCATTTTCTTGGTCGTCCATGTATTTACCAATCGCACCACCGGCAATTGCGCCAATAGCTGCGCCCCAAACTAAACGCTTATCCTTGTGGTTACTGGTAGATTTACCCAAAACAGCACCTGCTATCGCGCCAATCGCAGCACCTTTTTCGGTGTTAGTAGAGGCGCAGCCGGTCATAATCAGAGAAAGTGAGATGATCGGAACGATCGTGCTTTTCAATAGCATAAATACTCCATTATTTTTCTAAAAATAAAACATCATGATAACAGAATAATTTGCATGAAAATAACTTCTATAGGTAATTGTTCTAGTAATTAGTTGTAATCAAAGGTTTCAGGTTTAAAGTGGTATTAAAGTTAAATATTGATATTTGTGGTTCATAAAACTGTCATGTTTTTTTACATTTTGTCTGTTTGTTAGTTGAGGGCTAATATTAAAAGAAATTAAAACAGCAGGTTATGATTTTGGCTTGAAATATGCGTATATAATTTAAACAATGATGTTTGGAATAGAGAGGCTCTATGAAAAAAATATTCACGTTTAGTAACTCAATGATTTTCGTGTTAATGACATTTTTAACCAGTTATTCAACCCTGGCAGGTAGCACTAATCCACAACCAATTCCTGAACCGAGTATGTTACCGTTATTTGCCTTAGCTGGTGTGGTGCTGTACATCATTAAAAGACGTAAAAAATAATCAAGGTTGAATTTTAATACCACGGATTATTTGCTGTTAGCTTTATGCGGCTTTCTGCTTTGGGAATTTAAATTCCCTAAAGCAGAAAGCCAAATTATTGATACAAAAAGGCAATTAACTAACTTTTTTTTATATATATTTGTCCTGATAATTCAGTGGTTATTTGTTGAATTAGATAAAATGCAACTTATCGCTAGTACCTTACTTGCTGATTTATCTGTTTTTGATCATTTTGTTAATTTTGATAATTCGAGAACTAATTTAGCGCGAATATCGCTATTTGTTACTGTATTTCTCATTATTGACCTTTTGTATTATGGCCTGCATCGGTTATTTCACCGTTATCAAAAACTATGGTGTTGGCATCTTGTTCATCACTCCGATAAACAATTGGACATCTCAACTAACTTTAGACATCACCCGATTGAAGTTTTATTGATGAGTATTATTTTATTAGTGTTATTTTTGTTTTTCCCAATAGATAGTCAAATATTACTTGCGTATACCTGCGCTGCATTTGTGATTCAGGTTTGGCACCATAGCAATATTTCTATAAATTCACGGCTAGATCAATACCTACGCTTGGTTGTTGTTACTCCAAGTGTTCATCATATTCATCACTCACCGGAAAAAATTCAAACTAATAGTAATTACGGCGCTATCTTTACTTTTTGGGATCGCTTATTTGCTAGTTATTATTCACCGAACTTGCAAATTGAACAAGGTGACTATGGTCTCGAATACTTTCGAGCAAGTCGTGATGGCTCGTTAATTCGCTTATTAATGCAGCCAATAGATTATTTAATGGGACGGACAAAATAGGGATTATTATTGTTCCTAAGTAAATTGTGCTTGAGTAAAATATGCGACTAAGTATAATGGCGTCCTCACTTCTAGAGTCACTCTTAATTGTTCCAAAAATAAACTAAGAATCACTCGGTAAGTGTAATTAAATTTTAGGGGTATAGTTCCAATTGGTAGAACAGCGGTCTCCAAAACCGACGGTTGGGAGTTCGAATCTCTCTACCCCTGCCATATTTCGAAAGCGCGAGCTTTATTAGCAATCTCATTAGAGATATTAAGTCTGAAAAGACGAATAGTTAGGTCATAAATATGAATGCAAGCACAGAAAGTCAACCAAGCAGTTCATTTGATTCAGTAAAATGGATCATTACCTTTGTTTTATTAGGTGGTGCTGTTTTTGGAAATTATTATTTTGCTAATGAGTCAGTATTAATTCGTGCTGTAGCAGTACTAGCTGCTGTTATTGTTGCAGGTTTAGTTTCTGCACAAACAGAAAAAGGTAAAAACACAATTCTTTTCGCAAAAGAAGCGCGGACCGAAGTTCGCAAAGTTGTGTGGCCAACTAGACAAGAAACTATTCAGACTACTTTCATCGTATTAGTAGCAACCTTGATTATGGCACTAATTCTATGGGGCCTAGATACATTTTTATTCTGGGCTGTTGGTTTAGTGACTGGCTTACAGTTTTAATAAGAGACTACTATGACTGAAGAAATTACGAATACTGAATCAACAAATGAAGAAGAAATTGTTGAAGTAACAAGTACTGAACCAACTGTTAGCCCTGAAAAAACAGGTCCAAAATTACGTTGGTATGTTGTTCAAGCCTTTTCAGGTTATGAAGGACGTGTACAAAAAACATTACTTGAACATATTCAAATTCATGAATTAGAAGACAAGTTTGGTCAAATTTTAGTGCCAACTGAAGAAGTTATTGAAATGCGTGCCGGTCAGAAACGTAAATCAGCGCGTAAATTCTTCCCAGGTTATGTGCTAGTTGAAATGGCAATGGATGAAGAAGCATGGCATTTAGTGAAATCTGTACCACGTGTACTAGGTTTTATTGGTGGTACATCAGATCGTCCAGCTCCTATCACACAAAAAGAAGCAGACCGAATTTTACAACGTCTTGAAGATTCAACTGACAAGCCTAAACCTAAAACATTATTTGAAGTGGGTGAAGTGGTTCGTGTTATTGACGGTCCATTTGCTGACTTTAACGGTGTTGTTGAAGAACTTGATTATGAGAAGAACCGTATTAAAGTTTCAGTTCTTATCTTTGGTCGTTCTACACCAGTTGATCTTGAATTTGGTCAAGTTGAAAAAGGCTAATTAACTTAGCTTTAACAGCAAATTAGTGCGTTATTTTTTAATTAATAAAAATAACGCTTGAAACGGCAGCGTTGATTAATTTATAATCCGCTGCCGTTTTTATTTGTGCAGATAAAAATTTGTACTAAAAACGCGAAATTTTAACCTCGGGGAGCTAACACTTTAGAGTGTAGTGTTCGGAAGAACTAGCGATATTACCCACAACTAGGAATCTTTAAAGATGGCTAAGAAAGTCCAAGCTTTAATCAAGCTACAAGTAGCTGCTGGTGCAGCTAACCCGTCACCACCAGTTGGTCCTGCATTAGGTCAACATGGTGTAAACATCATGGAATTCTGTAAAGCGTTTAACGCAAAAACAGATTCTTTAGAAAAAGGCGCTCCTGTACCAGTTGTTATAACTGTATATAACGATCGTTCTTTTACGTTTGAGACAAAAACACCACCTGCTTCTTACTTACTTAAGAAAGCTGCTGGTATCAAAAGCGGTTCAGGTCGTCCTAACACAGATAAAGTTGGTACTGTTACAACAGCACAACTTGAAGAAATTGTTAAGATGAAAGAACCGGATCTTACTGCTGGCTCTATGGAAGCTGCAGTGCGTACAATTGCGGGTTCTGCTCGTTCAATGGGTTTAGTGGTAGAGGACTAATCAATGGCTAAATTATCAAAACGCGCTCGTCTTATCCGTGAAAAAGTAGACGTATTAAAAGATTATGAAATCAACGAAGCATTATCACTTTTAAAAGAATTAGCAACTGCTAAATTCCGTGAAAGTGTTGATGTTGCAATCAACTTAGGTATTGACGCTCGTAAATCAGACCAAAACGTTCGTGGTGCTACTGTACTTCCAAACGGTACTGGTCGTGATGTACGTGTTGCTGTTTTCACTCAAGGTGCAAACGCAGAGAAAGCGAAAGAAGCTGGTGCAGATATCGTTGGTATGGAAGACCTAGCTGAGCAAGTTAAAGCTGGTGTTATGGACTTCGACGTAGTAATTGCAACTCCAGATGCAATGCGCGTAGTTGGCCAATTAGGTCAAATCTTAGGCCCACGTGGTTTAATGCCTAACCCGAAAGTTGGTACTGTAACTCCTGACGTAGTAACAGCGGTTAATAACGCTAAAGCTGGTCAAATCCGTTACCGCAACGACAAGAACGGTATCATCCATACCACTATTGGTAAGGCTGATTTTGACGACGCTAAGTTGAAACAAAACTTAGAAGCATTGTTAGAAGCGCTTAAGAAAGCTAAGCCTGCTAATGCTAAAGGTCAATATATTAAGAAAGTTTCGGTTTCTACAACGATGGGCGCTGGTGTTACAGTTGACCAAAGTTCATTAGAAGCTTAATAACTTTACAGGGGTGGATTTATAAACTATAATTTCGCCCCTTATTTTTGGTAGGAACTGCTCAGATTGTTTAGTGTTTCTTTGTAAACATTAGATAAAACAAGCAGTCTCGTCAAAGACCGTAGGCGCTTTAATGAATGTTAAAGCTTAATATTACCTACGTAGATGGTGATTACCCAGATATTTCCTTAAATTTCTGGCTCTCGCCGTAATGGCTTAAGTGGATTTATGTTAAATAAATGTGCTTAGGAGTTGTAAATACCGGATTTTCCGGTGAACCAGGAGTTAAGCCAATGGCTATCAATCTTGATGACAAAAAAGCAATTGTTGCTGAAGTTCAAGAAGCTGCTAATGGCGCTCAATCAGCTGTAATCGCAGACTCTCGCGGTGTAACAGTTGAAGCAATTACTGTTTTGCGTAAACAAGCTCGTGAAAATGGCGTTTGGATGAAAGTTGTCCGTAACACATTAGCACGTCGCGCATTAGAAGGTACTGCTTTTGAATGTGTTTCTGACACATTAGTAGGTCCTTCACTAATTGCATTTTCAAACGAGCATCCAGGTGCTGCAGCACGTTTATTCTCTGACTTCGCTAAAACTAACGAAGCTTTAGAATTAAAAGCAGCAGCATTTGAAGGTAATGTAGTAGACGTAAATATGTTAGCTAAGCTACCTACTTACGACGAAGCAATTGCACGTTTAATGAGCGCTATGAAAGAAGCATCTGCTGGCAAATTATGCCGCACGATTGCTGCAGTACGCGATCAGAAAGAGCAAGAAGCTGCTTAATTGTTTTTCTCTGTTGTTACTTAAATGTACGCAGACAACAATTAACGCTTTTTTGTATTAAATAGTTATTCTAACAGTTCTTTTTATATAAAATTAAAGACTGTTACTTAAAAAAACAGGAAATTTAACATGTCTATCTCTAAAGACGATATCCTAAACGCAATTGCTGAAATGTCAGTAATGGACGTTGTAGAATTAATCGAAGCAATGGAAGAAAAATTCGGCGTATCTGCTGCTACAGCTGTAGCTGCTGCAGGTCCAGCTGAAGCTGCTGCTGAACAAACTGAATTTGATGTAGTTTTAACTAGCTTCGGTGAGAAGAAAGTTGCTGTAATCAAAGCCGTTCGTGGCGCAACTGGTCTTGGCTTAAAAGAAGCTAAAGACATGGTTGAAGCTGCACCTAAAGCAATCAAAGAAGGCGTTGATAAAGCTGAAGCTGAAGCTCTTAAAGCTGAACTTGAAGCTGCAGGCGCATCTGTTGAGCTTAAATAATCTGTTTATAAACAGATTATCTGCCTGAAAAGGCAATGGCTGGTGATTTAAATATCACCGGCCTTTTTGCGCTAAAGAAAGAGGTGTTTTTTCTTTCTAAACAGTGCATTATTGAAAGTTAATTCTTTTGCCAAGTTGCGTAAATATTTCTAATTTAAGTATTTACGCAACTTGGCATTTGATGTCACAGCATTAAGCCTGTTTTATATTACGTCGACAAATATAAGACAGATTCGGTACAACCAGCTAGCTGAGGAACCCCATGGTTTACTCTTATTCTGAGAAGAAACGAATTAGAAAAGACTTTGGTAAAAGTGCGCAAGTTATGGATTATCCATTCTTGCTATCTATCCAACTTGAATCTTTTCGCAAGTTCATTGATATAGATCCAACCGGAGAAACCGGCCTTGAAGCCGCTTTCAGTTCAATATTTCCTATTAAAGCTTATTCTGGTAATTCAGAATTACAATATGTAAGTTATCGTTTAGGTGAGCCATTATTTGACGTTAAAGAATGTCAAATACGTGGTGTTACCTATTCAGCACCTTTACGCGTTAAATTACGTTTAGTAATTTACGATAAAGAAGCTGCCGCCGGTACGGTTAAAGATATTAAAGAGCAAGAAGTCTACATGGGCGAAATCCCATTAATGACAGATAACGGTACTTTCGTTATCAATGGTACAGAGCGTGTTATTGTTTCACAATTACATCGTTCACCAGGTGTGTTCTTTGATCATGATAAGGGTAAAACACACTCTTCAGGTAAAGTACTTTATAACGCACGCGTTATTCCTTACCGTGGTTCTTGGTTAGATTTTGAATTTGACCCGAAAGATAATCTATTTGTACGAATTGACCGTCGTCGGAAGTTACCAGCGTCAATTATTTTACGTGCTTTAGAATATTCTACCGAAGAAATTTTAGACATGTTCTATGACACAACTATGTTTGCTATTAAAGGCGACAAGTTGGTTATGGACTTAGTACCTGAGCGCCTTCGTGGTGAAACAGCTACTTTTGACATCAAATTGCCAAATGGTGATTTATTAGTCGAGCAAGGTCGTCGTATTACTGCTCGTCATATTCGTGAATTATCGAAAGGTAAAGTTAGCGAATTAGAAGTACCAGCAGAATATATTGTTGGCAAAGTGTTATCTAAAGTTTATGTTGATGAGTCAACAGGCGAAGTAATTGCTGAAGCAAATGCTGAAATAACATTAGAAATGCTAGCTGAATTAAGCCAAGCTGGTTACAAAGAATTATCTACTTTATATATGAACGAATTCGATGTTGGTTCATACATGTCAGATACATTACGTGTTGATAGCACCTCTAATCGCTTAGAAGCATTAGTTGAAATCTATCGCATGATGCGTCCTGGTGAGCCACCAACGAAAGATGCAGCGGAAGGATTATTCAATAACCTTTTCTTCGCATTAGAACGTTATGATTTATCAACTGTTGGTCGTATGAAGTTCAACCGTCGTGTTGGCCGTGATGAGATCTTAGGTGAAGGTACTTTATCTAAAGATGATATCGTTTCAGTAATGAAAACGTTAATTGCTATCCGTGATGGTAAAGGTGAAGTAGATGATATTGATCATCTAGGTAACCGTCGTATTCGTTCTGTTGGTGAAATGGCAGAAAACCAATTCCGTGTTGGTTTAGTTCGTGTTGAGCGTGCTGTTCGTGAACGTTTATCATTAGGTGATTTAGATGCAATTATGCCTCAAGATCTTATCAATGCTAAGCCGATCTCTGCTGCTGTTAAAGAATTCTTTGGTTCATCACAGTTATCACAATTTATGGATCAGAATAACCCGTTATCAGAAGTGACGCATAAACGTCGTATTTCTGCTTTAGGCCCGGGTGGTTTGACTCGTGAACGTGCTGGTTTTGAGGTTCGAGATGTACATCCTACCCATTACGGTCGTGTATGTCCTATCGAAACGCCGGAAGGTCCAAACATTGGTTTGATCAACTCATTGTCGTGTTATGCACGTACTAATGATTACGGTTTCTTAGAAACACCTTACCGTAAAATAGTTGATAGCTTAGTAACTGATGATATCGATTATTTATCAGCGATTGAAGAAGGTAACTTTGTTATCGCTCAATCAAATGCTGAAGTTGATGCTGAGGGTAAACTTGTTGAAGGTTTAGTTCCTTGTCGTCACAAAAACGAATTTACGTTAATGTCTGCTGAACAAGTTCAGTATATGGATGTTTCGCCACAACAGATCGTTTCTGTTGCAGCGTCATTAATTCCTTTCCTTGAGCATGATGATGCTAACCGTGCCTTGATGGGTGCGAACATGCAACGTCAAGCGGTACCGACACTAAAAGCTGATAAGCCGCTAGTTGGTACAGGTATGGAAAAAGTCATTGCCGTTGATTCTGGTGTAACAGCTGTTGCTAAACGCGGCGGTGTTGTTGACTACGTAGATGCATCAAGAATTGTTGTAAAAGTTAATGAAGACGAAATGCATGCTGGTGAAGCAGGTATTGATATCTACAACTTAACTAAATACACACGTTCTAACCAAAACACTTGTATTAACCAACGTCCACAGTGTCGTGTTGGTGAACCAGTCGTTCGTGGTGATGTATTAGCTGATGGTCCTTCAACTGATATGGGTGAATTAGCGCTTGGTCAAAACATGCGTATCGCCTTTATGCCTTGGAATGGTTACAACTTTGAGGATTCAATGTTGATTTCTGAGCGTGTAGCTCAAGAAGACCGTTTCACAACGATTCATATTCAAGAATTAAGCTGTATTGCTCGTGATACCAAATTAGGTTCAGAAGAAATTACTTCTGATATTCCTAACGTTGGTGAATCTGCATTATCTAAACTTGATGAGTCAGGTGTTGTATATATTGGTGCTGAAGTTAACGGTGGCGACATCTTAGTGGGTAAAGTTACTCCTAAAGGTGAAACCCAATTAACACCAGAAGAAAAATTATTACGAGCCATTTTCGGTGAAAAAGCAGCTGATGTTAAAGACAGCTCTTTACGTGTACCAAACTCTGTTTCAGGTACTATCATCGATGTGCAAATATTCACTCGTGACGGCGTAGAAAAAGACGCGCGTGCTCTTGAAATTGAAGGCATGCAACTGAGCGAAGTGAAAAAAGATTTAGGCGACGAATTTAGTATTTTAGAAGACGGCATTTATGCGCGTGCGAAAAAACTATTACTTTCTTCAGGCTTAAACGAATCTGATTTAAACAGCATGTCTCGCGATAAGTGGTTACAACAAAACTTAAGCGATGAAGGACAGCAATCTGAGCTTGAGCAAATTGCTGAGCAACATGAAGCGATTAAAGCAGAATTCGATAAGAAATACGAAACTAAGCGTCGTAAAATCACCCAAGGTGATGACCTAGCGCCGGGCGTGTTAAAAATTGTTAAAGTTTATTTAGCAGTTAAACGTCGCATTCAGCCAGGTGATAAAATGGCTGGTCGTCACGGTAACAAAGGTGTTATTTCAAACGTTGTTCCTGTTGAAGATATGCCTTACGACAAAAACGGTGTCCCGGTAGATATCGTGCTTAACCCGTTGGGTGTACCATCGCGTATGAACATCGGTCAGATCTTAGAAACTCACTTAGGTATGGCAGCACGCGGTATCGGTGAAAAGATTGATCGTATGATCAAAGAGCATCAAGAACTTGCTAAATTACGTGCGTTCTTGAAAGAAGTTTATGAATTAGGTGAATCACGTCAAGAAGTTGATATTGATAGCTTCTCTGATGATGAAATACAACGCTTAGCGCAAAATTTACGTGCAGGTCTTCCAATTGCTACACCAGTATTTGATGGTGCGAGTGAGCGTGAAATTAAAGACTTATTCAAATTAGCCGATATGCCAGAAAGCGGTCAGTTTATCTTAACTGATGGTCGTACTGGTCGTGAATTTGAACGTCCTGTGACAGTTGGTTATATGTACATGCTGAAACTGAATCACTTAGTTGATGACAAAATGCATGCACGTTCTACCGGTTCTTACTCACTTGTTACTCAGCAACCACTTGGTGGTAAAGCTCAGTTCGGTGGTCAGCGTTTTGGTGAGATGGAAGTATGGGCACTTGAAGCTTATGGTGCAGCTTACACTTTACAAGAAATGCTTACAGTTAAGTCGGATGATGTTAACGGTCGTACTAAGATGTATAAGAACTTAGTTGATGGTGATCACCGTATGGAACCAGGTATGCCTGAATCATTTAACGTATTGTTAAAAGAAATTCGTTCGTTAGGTATTAACATCGAATTAGATCAGGAATAACTGAGCTGAACTTATAACTGACGCTTTATTATTTTAAAGCTTTGTCAGTACGTGGAGAGGGTAGCTTGCTACCCTCTATCAAGGTTAACTCCGACAGGAGATAGAGTGTGAAAGATTTACTTAAGTTTCTTAAGCAACAAAATCAAACAGAAGAATTCGATGGTATTCGCATCGGATTGGCATCACCAGATCAGATCCGTTCATGGTCATTTGGTGAAGTTAAAAAGCCTGAAACTATTAACTACCGTACGTTCAAGCCTGAGCGTGATGGTTTGTTCTGTGCGCGTATATTTGGACCAGTAAAAGACTACGAATGTCTTTGTGGCAAATATAAGCGTCTTAAGCACCGTGGTGTAATTTGTGAAAAATGTGGTGTTGAAGTAACACTAACTAAAGTACGTCGTGAGCGTATGGGTCACATTGAATTAGCAAGCCCAGTTGCACATATTTGGTTCTTAAAATCGTTACCATCTCGTATCGGTCTTTTATTAGACATGACGTTACGTGATATCGAACGTGTACTTTATTTTGAATCATATGTTGTTACAGAACCAGGTATGACAACATTAGAAAAAAGCCAAATTTTAACGGAAGAAGAATATCTTGATTCGTTAGAAGAGCACGGTGATGAATTTGATGCGTTAATGGGTGCTGAAGCTGTTTTAGCCTTATTAAAGCAAATTGATTTAGACGGTGAAGTTGCGCAAATGCGTGAAGAATTACCTGAAATCGGTTCTGAAACTAAGCGTAAGAAAATCACTAAGCGTTTAAAATTAATGGAAGCATTCGCCCAATCTGGTAACAAGCCAGAGTGGATGATCATGTCTGTTTTACCCATTTTACCGCCTGATTTACGCCCATTGGTACCACTAGATGGTGGTCGTTTTGCGACTTCTGATCTTAACGATTTGTACCGCCGTGTAATCAACCGTAACAACCGTTTGAAACGTCTTCTAGACTTAGTAGCACCAGACATTATCGTACGTAACGAAAAGCGTATGTTACAAGAGTCTGTTGATGCGTTATTAGATAACGGTCGTCGTGGTCGCGCTATTACTGGTTCTAACAAACGTCCTTTAAAATCTCTTGCCGATATGATCAAAGGTAAGCAAGGTCGTTTCCGTCAGAATCTACTAGGTAAGCGTGTTGATTATTCTGGTCGTTCTGTAATTACTGTTGGTCCTACACTACGTTTACATCAATGTGGTCTTCCTAAGAAGATGGCACTTGAGCTATTTAAACCGTTTATCTACGGTAAATTAGAAGCTCGTGGTTTAGCGACAACAATCAAAGCAGCTAAGAAATTAGTTGAACGTGAAGGCGCAGAAGTATGGGATGTACTTGACGAAGTAATTCGTGAACATCCAGTCATGCTTAACCGTGCACCAACACTTCATAGATTAGGTATTCAAGCATTTGAACCTGTTCTTATTGAAGGTAAAGCAATCCATTTACATCCATTAGTTTGTGCGGCATACAATGCCGATTTCGATGGTGACCAAATGGCTGTTCACGTACCGTTAACCATTGAAGCTCAACTTGAAGCTCGTGCGTTAATGATGTCAACGAACAACGTTTTATCTCCTGCGAACGGTGATCCAATCATCGTACCATCACAGGATGTTGTATTAGGTCTTTATTATTTAACACGTGACCGTGTTAATGGTTTAGGCGAAGGCATGATTTTTGCTGATACGAAAGAAGCTGAAAAAGCTTACCGCACTGGTGCTGCTGAATTGCATGCTCGTGTAAAAATTCGTATTACTGAGCATGTTAAAAATGCAGACGGCGTATTTGAACCAAAAACTAGCTTACGTGATACAACTGTTGGTCGTGCACTTTTATGGCAAGTATGTCCAGACGGCATGCCTTATGACTTAATTGATCAGCCATTAGGTAAAAAGCCAATTTCTAAGCTAATTAACCATGCTTATCGTAACCTTGGTCTTAAAGATACCGTTATCTTTGCCGATCACATTATGTATACCGGTTTCCATTACGCGATGATCGCGGGTGCGTCAGTTGGTATCGACGATATGGTTATTCCTGCTGCTAAGTACACGATCATCGAAGACTCTGAAGAAGAAGTTAAAGAAATTCAGACTCAGTTCGAACAAGGTCTTGTAACTGCTGGTGAGAAATACAACAAAGTAATTGATATCTGGTCGTCTGCGAATGAAAAGATTTCAAAAGCGATGATGGACAACTTATCAAAAGAAACAGTGATTAATCGTGACGGTGAGCCGGAAGAGCAAGATTCTTTCAACTCAATCTTTATGATGGCTGACTCGGGCGCTCGTGGTAGTGCTGCTCAGATTCGTCAGCTAGCTGGTATGCGTGGTTTGATGGCTAAACCAGATGGTTCAATCATTGAAACGCCAATCACCGCTAACTTCCGTGAAGGTTTGAACGTATTACAGTACTTTATCTCAACGCATGGTGCGCGTAAAGGTCTTGCCGATACAGCACTTAAAACAGCTAACTCGGGTTACTTAACTCGTCGTTTAGTTGATGTTGCACAAGATTTAGTCGTAACAGAGCATGACTGTGGCACGACAGATGGCTTAATGATGAACCCACTAATTGAAGGTGGTGATGTTGTTGAACCGTTACGCGAACGTGTACTAGGTCGTGTTGTCTGTGAAGACGTATTAAAACCAGGTACTGATGAAGTTCTTTTACCTCGTAATACGTTAATTGACGAAGCACTTTGTGATTTCATTGAAGAAAACTCAGTGGATCAAATGAAAGTTCGTTCAATCATTACTTGTAAAACTGACTTTGGTATTTGTGCTTATTGTTACGGTCGTGATTTGGCTCGTGGCCATATGATCAACCAAGGTGAAGCGATTGGTGTTGTGGCAGCACAATCTATCGGTGAACCAGGTACACAGTTAACAATGCGTACGTTCCATATCGGTGGTGCGGCATCAAGAGCTTCAGCAGAAAACAATGTCCAAGTTAAAAATAACGGTACATTGAAGTTACAAAACGCGAAGTTTGTAACTAACCCTGATGACAAACTTGTGATCACTTCACGTTCATCAGAGCTTACTGTTATTGATGAACTAGGCCGTGAAAAAGAACGTTATAAAGTTCCTTACGGTTCAATCATCTCTAAGAAAGATGGCGAAACGCTTAATGCTGGCGATATCATCGCTAATTGGGATCCGCATACGCATCCAATTATCACAGAAGTGGCCGGTAAAGTTCAATTTGTTGAGTTAATCGATGGCGTAACTATGGTTCGCCAAACAGATGAGCTAACAGGTTTATCAAGCTTAGTTGTTACAGATGCTGGTCAACGTAACACTGCGGGTAAAGAAATGCGCCCAATGGTTAAGTTAGTTGATGCAAAAGGCAAAGACGTAATGATTGCGGGTACTGAAATTCCGGCACAATACTTCTTACCAGGTAACGCAATTGTTAACCTAGAAGATGGTGCTGAAGTTGGTATCGGTGATGCACTAGCGCGTATACCTCAAGAGTCGTCAAAAACTCGTGATATTACCGGTGGTTTACCACGTGTTGCTGACTTATTCGAAGCCCGTAAGCCTAAGCTTCCAGCTATCTTAGCTGAGAAAACTGGTATTATCGGTTTCGGTAAAGAGACTAAAGGTAAAGTTCGTTTATTAATCACTCAACCAAGTGGTGAAGTTTACGAAGAGATGATCCCGAAAATGCGTCAATTGACCGTGTTTGAAGGTGAATCTGTACTTAAAGGTGAAGTTATCGCCGATGGTCCTGAGTCTCCGCATGATATCTTACGTCTTCGAGGTGTAGCACCAGTTGCTAATTACATCGTTAACGAAGTACAAGAAGTATATCGCTTACAGGGTGTAAAAATTAACGATAAGCACATTGAAGTTATCGTTCGTCAAATGATCCGTAAGTGTGAAATTCTTGATGCTGGTGATGGTGAGTTCCTCAAAGGTGAAATCATCGAAGTGGCTCGTGTTAACATCGCTAACCGTGAGTTAGAAGCTCAAGGCAAGCAACCAGCTCAATATGTAATGTTGATGATGGGTATCACGAAAGCTTCACTAGCAACAGAATCATTTATTTCTGCTGCATCTTTCCAAGAAACAACACGTGTGCTTACAGAAGCCGCTGTTGCAGGTAAGAAAGATAACTTACGTGGCTTGAAAGAAAACGTAATTGTCGGTCGTTTAATACCAGCAGGTACTGGTTATCACTACCATCAAGAACGTGCTCGCAAGCGTAACGCTGTGCCAGAAGTTGAAGTAACAGTAAGTCAAGATGAAGCAGCACAAGCATTAACCGATGCTTTAAATGCTAATATTGACGATTAACGTGCTTAATTTCGTCAGGTAGAGGATCTTTTAAGCTGTCTTACTTGACAGTTTAACCCTTGACCTATAGAATTCCGCGACCTTTTATTCTGTACTAAGTGTATTCGAATAAGATGGTCGCGGTTTTTCACGTTTAAGAGCAGTGTAAATTCTCCCATTGATTGGAATTTACGCATATTTAACTAATCAGGAGCCCTTTAATGGCAACTATTAACCAACTAGTACGTAAACCACGTGTTAGACAAGTAACAAAAAGTAACGTTCCGGCGTTACAAGCTTGTCCACAACGTCGTGGCGTATGTACTCGTGTGTATACTACTACACCAAAGAAACCAAACTCAGCACTACGTAAAGTAGCTCGTGTTCGTTTAACTAACGGCTTCGAAGTTACTTCATACATCGGTGGTGAAGGTCACAACTTACAAGAGCATAGCGTAATCTTAATACGCGGTGGTCGTGTTAAAGATTTACCTGGTGTGCGCTATCACACTGTTCGTGGTGCACTAGATTGTTCTGGTGTTAACGACAGAAGACAGGGCCGTTCTAAGTACGGTGCTAAACGACCTAAATCTTAAGTTTCCCTTTCTTTTACTTAGTAATAAGTAAATAGATTTGAAACGTTAAGTAAGGCCAAATTACTAATTTTTATATTTTGGATTAATCCTGAATACAACGGAGAATTAAGATGCCAAGAAGACGCGTCGTTGGGCAACGTAAAATATTGCCAGATCCTAAGTTCCATAACGAACTTTTAGCAAAATTCATCAACATCCTTATGGTTGATGGTAAAAAATCTACTGCCGAAAAAATTGTATACGGTGCATTAGACATTTTAACTGAAAAAAACAACGAAAAAACTCACTTAGAGCTTTTTGAAGTTGCTTTAGATAACATCCGTCCACAAGTCGAAGTTAAGTCTCGTCGTGTTGGTGGTTCAACTTATCAAGTACCAGTTGAAGTTCGTCCTGTTCGTCGTAATGCTCTAGCCATGCGTTGGTTAGTTGAAGCAGCTCGTAAACGTGGTGAAAAATCAATGGCTCAGCGCCTAGCTAACGAAATGTTAGATGCGTCTGACAACAAAGGTTCAGCGGTTAAGAAACGTGAAGACGTTCACCGTATGGCCGAAGCAAACAAAGCGTTTGCTCATTACCGCTGGTAAGATCTACGGTAATTTAAAGATGAGCGTAGTGACATTTATGTCACTACGCTTTTCTGTTCATAACATTGTAAGAAAACTAAAGTAACTTAACGTCAAAATATTATACACAGTAGTATTTTTACCTTAGGTTATTAAAACCAAAGAAATTAAAAGGATAAAGAAGTGGCTCGTATTACTCCTATTGAGCGATATAGAAATATTGGTATTTGTGCACACGTTGATGCTGGTAAAACAACAACAACTGAGCGGGTATTATTCTATACAGGTTTGTCTCATAAAATAGGCGAAGTTCATGATGGTGCAGCCACAATGGACTGGATGGAACAAGAACAAGAGCGCGGTATTACTATTACCTCAGCGGCAACTACTTGTTTCTGGAAAGGTATGCAGGGTCAGTTCGAAGATCACCGTATTAATATTATTGATACACCAGGTCATGTTGATTTTACCATTGAAGTAGAACGTTCATTACGTGTCCTTGATGGCGCTGTGTTAGTGTTATGTGCTTCTTCTGGCGTTCAGCCACAAACTGAAACTGTCTGGCGACAAATGGAACGTTATGCTGTTCCGCGTATGGTGTTTGTTAATAAAATGGACCGTATGGGCGCTGACTTCTTATCGGTAGTTGGTCAACTTAAAAATCGTTTAGGTGCTAATGCGGTGCCAATCCAGTTACCTATTGGTTGTGAAGAAGAATTTGCCGGCGTTGTCGACTTAATCAAAATGAAAGCGATTAACTGGAATGAAGCCGATCAGGGTATGACTTTTACCTATGAAGACATTCCTGCTGACATGCAAGATCTTGCCGAAGAATGGCGAGACAACTTATTATCAGAAGCGGCTGAAGCTAATGATGAATTAATGGATAAATATCTTGAAGAAGGTGATTTAACTGAAGCTGAAATCAAAAAAGGTTTACGAGCTCGGACGTTAAATAATGAAATCGTTTTATGTTCATGCGGTAGCGCTTTTAAAAATAAAGGTGTTCAGGCGGTACTCGATGGCGTGGTTGAATATTTACCATCACCAACAGAAGTTGCCGCAATTACCGGTATTAAAAAAGATGAATCTGAAGATACCCGTGCTGCTGACGATAAAGCACCGTTTGCTGCGCTAGCGTTTAAAATTGCAACTGACTCTTTTGTTGGCACGTTAACTTTCTTTCGCGTTTATTCTGGTGTGGTTAAAACTGGCGATATGGTTTACAACCCGGTCAAAGGCAAAAAAGAACGTTTAGGTCGACTGGTGCAAATGCATGCTAATGACCGCAAAGAAATTAAAGAAGTCCACGCTGGCGACATTGCGGCAGCGATTGGGTTAAAAGATGTCACTACTGGTGATACTTTATGTGACGCGCAACACGAAATCACGTTAGAGCGTATGGATTTCCCAGAACCGGTCATTTCGGTTGCGGTTGAACCTAAAACCCAAGTTGATCAAGAAAAATTAAGCCAAGCATTAGAGAAGTTAGCAGCAGAAGATCCTTCATTCCGCGTAACTTCAGATGAAGAAACAGGCCAAACCATCATTTCAGGTATGGGTGAATTACACCTAGATATCATTACTGACCGCATGATGCGTGAATTTAAAGTTGATTGTAATGTTGGTAATCCTCAAGTTTCATATCGTGAGTCGATTACCAAAAAGGCTGAAATTTCTGAGAAATTTGAACGACAAATGGGCACAAAAGGGCAATATGCTCATGTCTGTTTAAGAGCAGAACCACTTGAAAGAGGTTCTGGCTTTGAATTTGTTAATGCAACAACTGATGATGTTATTCCAAAAGAATACATCCCGGCAATAGAAAAAGGCTGTAGCGAGCAAATGGATTCAGGTGTATTAGCCTCATTCCCAATGTTAGATGTTCGCGTAACTTTATTTGATGGTTCATCACATGATGTTGACTCAAATGAAATAGCCTTTAAAATAGCCGCTTCTATGGGTTTTAGAAACGCAATTTTGGCGGCTAAACCTGTCTTACTTGAGCCGATGATGAAAGTGGAAGTGACCACACCTGAAGAACATATGGGTGATGTGGTTGGTGACTTAAATCGTCGTAGAGGCTTAATCGAAGGTATGGACGATGGTCCTGCTGGCTTAAAGCTAGTGAATGTTATGGCGCCACTAGCAGAAATGTTTGGTTATGCAACGGCATTAAGAAGTGCGACTCAAGGTCGTGCATCTTATTCGATGGAATTTTCTCATTATGAAGAAGCTCCAAAAGTTGTGGCCAAGAAAATTGTTGAATCGCGCGGTGGATCTTTTTCATAGAAGGTCTGCTCGGTTTTATCGCCGAGATTTAATTAATACTTAGTATTAATTGTTTTTGTCTTTCAAGCATTGTCAGTGTTTTAAAGATATGCGGGATTTAAGAAAACACGGTTGTCTTAATGAGTTTCGACTTATCTAGCACCTAAAACACTGACAAAGCCCTGCGGAAGGGAAAAAAGTTCAGAAAATCGACATTGTATTTTGACAAGGCTACCCGCCTTATTTAAAATCAACGTCCTGCCTCTGAGCCTTTATTCTTGCAAAGGGGAAAATAGACTAATTTAATTGAAATTTTTTAAGGTACAGTAAAATGGCTAAAGCAAAATTTGAACGTTTAAAACCGCATGTTAACGTTGGTACAATCGGTCACGTAGATCACGGTAAAACAACTTTAACAGCTGCTATCTCAGCAGTATTAACTAAAGCTTTTGGTGGCGACGTAAAAGACTTCGCACAAATCGATAATGCTCCAGAAGAGCGTGAGCG
>JBPOFN010000063.1:0-16952 GCA_051251725.1 Thalassotalea sp.
AGCTTCAAGCAATTAAATTCAGCAGCGCCGCGATAAGGTGAATAACATCCGTATTATAACAGTAAACCCTATCAATAAATTAACCCGTTTTAATACGCAAGTCTATGTTAAAAATAATAAAAAAGCCGGTAAGAATTTCTTCTTGCCGGCTTGTTGGTTATTTCATCAGGTGACATTTTTACTCAAATAACTCGAATAAACCCTAACGTAAATTACTCAGTTATTTTTCTTCTTCAACAATCGTTTGAATTCCTAACTCAGTTAACTGAGCTGGATTTGCTTTACCTGGTGCATTCGTTAATGGACAGGCCGCAGTTGTTGTTTTAGGGAATGCCATAACATCGCGAATTGAGCTAGTGCCCGTCATCAACATAACCAAGCGATCTAAACCAAAAGCTAAACCAGCATGTGGCGGCGCACCGTATTGTAAGGCTTCAAGTAAGAAGCCAAATTTCTCTTGCGCTTCTTCTTTTTCGATGCCTAATAAACGGAACACTTCAGACTGCATAGCTTGATCATGGATTCGGACCGAACCACCACCTAATTCACAACCATTTAATACCATATCGTAGGCATCAGATAAGGCGCCAACAGGGTTTGCTGCCAATTCTTCAGGTGTCATATTGCTTGGCGCTGTAAATGGGTGATGTAACGCATGTAAGCCGCCATCAACTTCTTCGAACATTGGGAAGTCAACAACCCAAAGCGGTTTCCAGTCGCTTGAATTTAAACCTAAGTCTTCACCGAGTTTTAAACGTAAAGCACCCAATGACTCAGTAACCACATTATAAGTATCAGAGCCGAAGAAAATAATATCGCCTGTTTGGGCATTAACACGCGTTAATAATTGCTTAACCGCATCTTCTGATAAAAACTTCAAAATTGGCGACTGTAGCCCTTCTAAACCAGCTTCAATGTCATTCACTTTTAACCAAGGCATGCCTTTGGCGCCGTAAATACCAACAAATTTAGTGTAATCGTCAATTTTCTTACGAGAAAGCTCTTTCGCTGCCCCTGGTACTTTTACCACCGCAACCCGGCCTTTTGCATCGTTTGCTGGCCCTGAAAACACTTTAAATTCTACGTCTTTTACGATATCGGCAATATCGACTAATTCTAATGGATTACGTAAATCAGGTTTGTCTGAACCAAAACGCGTCATCGCTTCTGAAAAAGGCATACGTGGGAAGTCACCCAAATCCACGTTTAACATTTTTTGGAATAATTCACGGATCATCGTTTCAGCCACTGACATCACTTGCTCAGCAGATAAAAACGAGGTTTCAATATCTATTTGGGTAAATTCAGGTTGGCGATCGGCACGTAAGTCTTCATCACGGAAACATTTTACGATTTGATAATAACGCTCCATACCTGACATCATTAACAATTGTTTAAATAACTGTGGTGATTGCGGTAACGCGAAGAATTTACCTTTATGGGTACGACTAGGCACTAAATAATCACGCGCACCTTCAGGAGTTGCAGCCGTAAGAATTGGCGTTTCAATATCTAAGAAACCTTGTGCCTCAAGCGAGGCTCGTACCGATGAAGTAACTTTTGCACGAAAACGTAAACGCTCCGTCATTTCCGGGCGACGAAGATCTAAATAGCGATATTTAAGACGATTCTCTTCTGAATTTTCTTGGTTTGAATCAAGTGGTAAAGGCGCTGCTTTATTTAAAATATTAAGCTCTAACCCTAATACTTCAATACCGCCGGTTTTCATATCTTTATTAACTTGCCCTTGAGGGCGCGCTCTTACTTTACCTTTTATTTGTACACAAAATTCATTACGTAAAGCATTGGCCTGTTTTAATACCTCAGGTAAATCAGGATCATAAACAACTTGAACAAGACCTTCACGGTCACGTAAATCTAAAAAGATCACCGCGCCTAAATCACGACGACGATTAACCCAACCACATAGAGTAACTTCTTGTCCGATGTGAGATTCATTGACCTCACCACAATAGAGTGTGCGCATTTATTATTGCCTTACCTTACTATTAAATTTCATGACTCGCTTTTAACAGCACCATCATTTTAAGATCATCAGCGCAAATACATAAATCAGTAAAATGCATTCGCCTAAGCTATGATTAATTGTGTTTAAAAATGCTCGACATTATAAAGCAATACTAACTAAAGTCACCTGTGATAAGTGAAGAATCTAAACGAATAGCAAATAAGTAGTAATTGAAGGGCAATACATCAAGGTCAAAGTAATGAGGTTAATTAAATAAATAGTGATTTTTACCATGAGCTTTAACACGATACATTAAGGTATCAGCGACTTTTAGTAATTCTGTATCTGTATCACCGTCACTTGGAAAAGCAGAAATTCCGATACTACAGCTTACAGCAACGGTTGCCGCCGATAATTCAACCGGCTTACGAATTACTTTTAACGCTTTTTCTGCAATAAACGCTGCTTCTTTTTTATCGTGCAAACCAGTTAATAACAGCACAAATTCATCGCCGCCAAATCGAGCAACGGTATCTGACTCACGCACGCATTTTTGTAAACGTTCGGTTAATTGCACCAATAACTCATCCCCGACATCATGACCATAATTATCGTTAATATGTTTAAAACCATCTAAATCAATAAATAGTACGGCTAACGACAAGCTCTGACGTTTATGAAAGTTAATCGCTGAGTTGATGCGCTCGGTTAACAAGGTTCTATTGGCTAAACCTGTTAATTCATCATGTGTAGCCATATGTTTCATTTTATCTTCGAGGACTTTACGGCGCTTAATTTCAAAATAAAGCCGGCGATTCCAAAAAATGATCACGCCAATCACAATCAAGGTAAACACCCCTATTTGTATGGCAAGTTTGATAACAATGTTTTTTTCAAAACCTGTGGTGATTTCAATATTAAACCACTTATCTAAAATAGCTTTTTTTTCAAGTTCAGTAATTGAATTTAAAGCTTTATTCACAATGCTTAATAATTCAGGCCAATCTTTTCTGATGGCAATTTGCTCGGTATCTTCTGCGATATTATCAACCACAGATAAGCCCATAGTGATCAAGCTTTCACGTTTTAATAATTCAGAGGCAGGCGCTAAAGAAGATATCATCGCGGAGACCGCGCCTTGCTGCAGTAATTGATAAGCATCATCTAGGCTGTCAGCTTCAATTATTTCAATTTTTGGATGCGACTCTTTGATAATTTGCACAAGGTGCAGGCCAGATAACATCGCGACTTTTTTATTATAAAAATCTTTTAATACCGCTTTTTTACCTCCCGTAACCGGATGTAATAAGCCCCATGGCATATTCCAATAACTGTCGCTAAAGTTTAAAAAACGGCGGCGCTCTGGAGTATCGGCGGTGCTGGTGATGACATCAACCTGGTTATCTTTAGCTGCTTGCAGTAGTGCTTTCCAATCGTTAAAAGCAATATACTTAAATTTAATGCCAATGCGCTGCTCAACCAGCTTAAAAAAATCAGGATTAATACCGTTAAAATTGCCAAATTGATCAACCGTTTCCATTGGTGACCAATTAGATACCATACCGACTCGGATCTCTGGGTTGTTCACTAACCATTTTTTTTGCTTATTGTTTAACGCAATACGCAACGATTTTTGTTCAAAAAAAGACAAATCCCCTTTCGGGTTTTTTAACCACTGTTTTTCTAAATCAACCAAGGCTTTGATGGGGATATTTTTAAAGCCGTCAATTAACATTTCACTAAATTGCGGTTTGTTTTTACTCGCCATTAATGACAAGTTAATCGTCTCTAACTTATCCGTTAACCGATAAAACAACTGATTTAATTTAGCGCTCTCAAGTAATGAAGTGCCGATATGATATTCAGCGATAAATCCGTCTAACTTATCTTTGTTTGACGGCATTAATGCATCATTAAGATCGTTATAAACATGAAATTCAATATCGCGATATGTTGTTAAAAACTTATTTAAATATGGCGCATTAGCTTGAATGGCGATGTTTTTTTTATTTAAATCATTAATATGTTTGATGTTAGGTAAATCTGCCGAGATAAAAAACTGCAATCGACTTTCATATAAAGGATAAATAACGGTTAAATTATCCGCTAAGGTGCTACTGTCAAAAGACAAATGCACATCAACTTCCTCATTTTTTAATTTATTAGTAATGGTGTTTTGAGCAACTTGTACCATCATCACTTCAACATTATTGTATTGTTCCCAAAGCTGCCAAATTGCTACGCTAAAACCATCGAGTATATCTTTATTGCGAGTGATATAGGGCGGCATAAACTCATTAAAGGCAACAACAATTTGCTCCCGTGGCGCTTTCACACCTAACCACTTTTCTTTTAACGAAGCTTTGCTCTGCTCAGGTAATAACCAGGCCTGATTAAAAGCATCTCCTGAAAGTGCTTTATTATTGATGACAATTTGATTGAGCACACTTTGATAAACCACTTGCTTAAAAGCCGGAAATAACGAATTTAGCGCAAGATGATGCTGAAATTCTTGTCGCTGCACGGCCAAGTCAACAAAAGCAAAAATTTCTTCATCTAACGCTGCTTGATATAAATTTTGTACTTGTGTAAAAAGTTTTAATGTTAGTTCAGGGTGATAGTTTACTAACAGTTGATGCTGGTAAGAATTGGCTAGCACGCCGACAGCATAAGGACTCAACTGACTAATATCATTGACAGCCGTTAAGTTTTTACTGACATTAATTTTTAAATCAATCACTAAGCTATTTTGTAGATTTGGCTCAGTGTCATCAATTTGCTGAATAGGAACGATGGCAGAGGTGAGATCAATTTTGGCAGTGCTATTATTAGCTTGGGCAGATAGAGACGTACTTTTAGTATTAACAAACTGCAAGGACACTTTCGATGTTTGTGCCCATAATTGCCAATAATCAATTAATAAGCCCTGCAACTGACCTTGTTCGTCAATAAAGTGAAAAGGTGATTGATCAGGCGAGATGCCAACGCTTAAGTTCGTAGGTAAATTAGCTGTAATTTGAGTCGCTAAGGTCTCAGATAAAGATTCAGCCGCATAGAGAGTCGGTTTTTGCAGCGTTAAAATTGCCAACAAACAGAGAATATTACAACAACGTTTAAATAATCGGCTATTAATCATTAAGCTTTCTCATTACCAATACTTTTCGCTTTTTTTTTAAACATATATTTGTTAAACAAATAGTTATCTATATTACAAGTTAGATGACAATAGCAATAACAGCAACATCACACTGCCTATCTATCTTAAATTATTTTCTATTAATTCACAGAGAAAACTTCATATGCGTGCAAAATAAGTTAAAATAGCGCCAACCTTTTTTAATTGATTTATCGTATGCAACCCACTGATACAGACCTGATCTATTCAAATCCTCACAGCCAAGTTAAAGATTTTAAATTTGACGCACAAGTGGTGGAAGTTTTTCCTGATATGATTTCGCGCTCGGTGCCCGGTTATAATACGATCATCGATACCATCGGCAGATTAAGTCGAGACTACGTAAAAGATAATACCTACGTTTACGATTTAGGCTGTTCATTAGGCGCGGCAACGTCGGCAATGCGTAAAGCAATAACCGCAAAAAATTGTAAAATTATCGGAATTGATAACTCTCCCGCCATGGTTGAACGCTGTAAAATGCATGTACAAGCGTTTAAAGGTTTGAGCGAGGTTGAAATTATTGAAGCCGATATTATGCAGCTTGAATTTCAACCTGCGTCAATGATGGTGCTTAACTTTACCTTACAGTTTATTGAACCCGACCAGCGCCAATTATTATTAAATAAAGTGGCTAATAGTATCGAAAAAGGTGGCATTTTAGTGCTATCAGAAAAAGTTGCCCAAGTTGATGATGTTTGCCAGCAAGCGGTTACTAATCTGCATTTAGATTTTAAGCGAGCCAATGGTTATAGCGAATTAGAAATTGCGCAAAAACGTACGGCGCTAGAAAACGTCATGAAAACTGACGCCCTAGAAACACAAATTAACCGCTTAAAACAAGCGGGTTTTAGCCATGTTACCGCCTGGTTTCAATGTTTTAACTTCACTTCTTTGATTGCGATAAAATAATGAATTTTAATAGTTTTTACCAGCAAATCGCCAGTAACCGGTTAGCGCCTTGGCTTAATACGTTACCTGCGCAGCTAACACAGTGGGATCAACAACACTTACACGGTGAGTTTTTACAGTGGCAAAAAGCCATTGATTTATTACCCGACACCACAAGTGAACATCTTGATCTGTTGCACTCAGTGACTTATGGCCAAGCCAATGAGTTATCAGAAGGTGAAATTAAAAAGTTAACGCATTTATTAATGAAGCTAAAACCTTGGCGTAAAGGCCCGTTTCATTTACACGGTTTACACATAGATACTGAATGGCGCTCAGATTTTAAATGGGATCGCTTATTGCCTTATATTAGCGATTTAAAAAACCGTTACGTATTAGATATTGGCTGTGGTAGTGGTTATCACTTATGGCGAATGCGTGGTGCTGGCGCTAAATTTGTTGTGGGTGTTGATCCAACCCAACTATTTTTGATGCAATTCCAAGCTATTCAGCATTTTATTAAAGACCCGCAAGTTAATCTTCTCCCTTTAGGGGTTGAACAACTGCCTGAACTTAATGCTTTTGATACCGTATTTTCGATGGGCGTGCTTTATCATCGCCGTTCACCTATCGATTTTTTATATCAACTAAAATCGCAATTAGCCCAAGGTGGTGAGTTAGTCTTAGAAACCTTAATTGTTGATGGTGATGTCAATACCGTACTTGTGCCTGGTGAGCGATATGCCAAAATGCGTAATGTCTGGTTTTTACCAAGTGGTTTAGCGATGTGCGCATGGCTTGAACGCTGTGGTTTTAAAAACGTGCGTTGGGTAAATACCGACACCACCGCTTTTGAAGAGCAGCGTAAAACCGATTGGCTCGATAATGAATCGTTACAAGACTTTTTAGACCCTACTGATAGCAGCAAAACTATTGAAGGTTACCCAGCGCCTAAACGCGCGATATTTATCGCTAATAAATAATCTAACGAGCTACTAATCTCTGAGATAGTTATTATTTTCTTAGTTAGTTGCTTACTTTCATTAAGCTGGGAAGTTTCAAATAGCTAAGACACACTTAGCTAAGCGTGTCTTAGCTTAGCCATGATATTTTGTCAACGTCGTTTGATAACTACCTTGGTGCTTAATACATTCGAGTCCTAGCTCAAAATCCTGCCGTAATTTTTTTGATTTAAAACCAACCGAATAATCTTTTTTATCAAAAAGCGGGTGAATAATAACTGCTTTTTGATATATCGCTTGCTGATGAGTCTTAATAAAGTATTTTAAAATATTAATATCTAAAATAATCACTTCAACACTGCGTTCATAAAGCATTTCAATTTGCTGGTTTTGCTCTGAAATCTCACGATATTCAATCGCCCCATCAACCGCATCACGGTATTCTTGCTGTAAAAACTTTTTCGCATTCTAAAAAGCAGCGACTGACATCAAGGTTAAATCATCAAACTTATTAATCGTTAAATGATTATCTGCCAGCGAAACTGCCACATTTTGATAACTAATATAGGGCGTTGATAAATAAATACCTGGATAGGAAAAGTCGTTCGGTAAAGTGATCATTCCGTCAGCGTAAGATGATTTTAAGCGGCTAATATTCCGCCCTAACGGCATATTAATAAAATCAACTTTGCCGTGATTTTCACTGTTATTTTCACAAGTAAATGCCAGTTGAATAAGATCTAACTGTAAACCTGTTTGTCCGTCTTCAAGAATATAAGGCGGCTTAGGCAAACCGGTTAAAAAGCTGAGCTTATTAACTGATTTTTTTCCGATAATAGCTGAGCTATTTGTCTGCTGGAACTTAGTGTATTGATGATTAGTACTTTGAAGCTTAGCACTTTGGACATTAGTTTTTTGAACATTAGAACGGGGTAAAGTCGGGGCTTGAATATTACTTTTATTAAGTTGAGTATTTTGTACAACACTGCGGGAATTAAAAGCGAGTAATAACAGCGATAAAGTGCACGACCTTGCCACCAGTTTAATTTTTTCCATTTAACTATAATGTTCCATCAACAATCAGTCATGACTAAGCCGACAATAATATAGAAGATCGTAGCAAACAAAAGTAAAACCTGTTACAAATTAACTAACCGCTTGATGTTTATTCATATTGTGTTTATTTAGTAAATAGGAAGACTCTTTTGAATTCAAAAGTTTGGCATGAAAGAAGATTGCCGCAAATGGCAAAAAGAATACAAGATCACAGAAGCCCATTTCAACGCGACCGTGCTAGGGTTTTACACTCAGCAGCTTTTCGCCGATTACAATCGAAAACACAAGTAATGGGCGGCGGTCAAAGTGACTTTTATCGTACTCGTTTAACCCATTCATTAGAAGCGGCACAAATTGGCTCGGGCATCACGGCTCAACTGCGCACTAAATATCAAAGCTTAGGCAAAATTTTGCTGCCGGCTGAAGACTCATTAATTGAAACTATTTGCTTAGCACATGATATTGGCCACCCTCCGTTTGGTCATGGCGGTGAAGTGGCGCTTAATTATATGATGCGTGAACACGGCGGATTTGAAGGTAATGGCCAAACCTTACGAATTGTTGCACAGCTTGAACCTTTTAGTGAAAACTGCGGCATGAACTTAGCCAGACGCAGTTTATTAGGCTTATTAAAATATCCGCAAACGTTATCGCACTTACATCATTGTGAAATAGCCATTCCGCCGAAAAACTTACGGCAATTAAAGGCTGACGACTGGTATCCGCCCAAAGGGATATATGATGACGACCAAGCCATTTTAGACTGGATCTTACAGCCATTAAGCGCGGCAGATAAAGCACTGTTCCAAACGGTTAAACGCCGTGAAGCTGCGCACCATAAAACCGAATTTAAATCATTTGATTGCTCGATTATGGAGCTTGCTGACGATATTGCTTATGGTATTCATGATATGGAAGACGCCATATTTACTGGCGGTGTCAGTCAAAACCTTTTTGAAGCACAGGTAATAGCAAAACTAGCACCGATAGAACACACTTGGTTAAATGAATTTACCGCCACCCTGACGCAGAATTTATTTAGCAGCCATCCTTATGAACAAAAAGAAGCGATTGGCGGCTTAGTAAACTTTTTGATCACCGCAGTAGAAATTGTCGATTTAAATGAGCAACAAGACACCTGCTTTGAAGCGACTTTATTACGTTATAACGCTAAGTTACCTGCTGTTCATCAGCAGGTATTAGACATTTTTAAAGAGTTTGTTCTGACCTATGTCATCAAACAAACTAAAATTCAACGACTTGAATATCGCGGTCAGCAAATTGTGATGGAATTATTTGAAGCTTTTTCTTCAGATCCAGAGCGCTTATTACCTGATACTACGGTGAAACTATGGCGACAAGCACACCAGCAGCAAAAAAATCCGTTTCGAGTGATTGCAGATTATGTTTCAAGTATGACCGATGATCATGCAACCAGAACTTACCTTTCGCTGTTTTCACCACAGCGCTAACTGAATCAAGTTATTTGGGGCTGCGGTTTGATGAATTCATTGAAGAGACATTGACCGGTTTAAAGTTTGGCCGAATTTGCCACTTAGGTTTTATCGGTGTTAATGGAAAACGGCGTTTTTTCGCGATAATGATATAAACCGAACCTAAGCTGGTCAAATAATTACTCGCGAATCGCTGCCACTGTTTGGCAATAACGCCATTGTTAAGTTGGCCATTTAAACTTCGATATAAAATTCGTTCATCCGCTAAAATTTCATAACCCATTAAATGTAACCAGTCTTTAATACGGTTTGGTGAGAAAAAACGTTCATTCCAAGGAAAGCTTTTTCGGCGATAAGGTAGCAGTTTGTTTAACCCCACTGCGCTAAAAGGGTTATAACCCGTGAGCACCATATAACCATTAGGGATCAAAACTCGGTTAGCTTCTCGAATAACATGGTGTGGATCTAAAGTAAATTCTAAGGCATGGCTAAGTAAACAAACGTCAACACTGTGCTCGATAAAGGGTAAATCATCAATGTCTGCAATCACCCCTTTCGATGGCTGAAAACAAACATCAACTTGGTGCTTAATTGGACATGCCTCACTGCTTATTTGCGTGCTTAAATCACCAACTTTTAATAAATGATAACCAAAAAACTTTGGCCACCAATCGGCTAATAACTCATTAATACCTGTAACCATCATTTCGCCAGATGGCAAATCTTGCCATGTTTTGGGTAATTGTGGTTGCCGAAAGCCTAAAGCTGGTTTCATCAATGTTTTTAACCTTATTTATCAGTATACTATTACAGTATAATTGATAACGACCGTTAAGTAACAGTTTGCTTATCAATTAGGGGCCGTTCAAAAAATCGAATACGTTAGGTTCGAAAATTAAGGTGTAAAAATGTCTACTTCGATGGCGCAGCCAAAATCCGACCAAGCAATTACTATTAGCCCTATTTCGGCCTTGTCTGATAATTATATTTGGGCTATCAGCCAAAACAACAATAACCACCTCGCCTTAGTTGACCCTGGTAATGCTGATGTTTGTCTTGATTATATTAGCCAGCATAATAAAAAACTGACCACTATTTTAATTACTCACCATCATATCGATCATGTCGGCGGTATCGATAAACTGCTAAGTTTTTGCCAAGCTAAGGGGTGGCAAACCACAGTTTATAGCCCTGCTTTTAATCCCTTACCGAATCAAGAAAACTTAGCTATACCATTAAAACATCATAAACATACCGATATTGTCGTGCAGCCAGGTGATGAAATTACCTTAGCAGGCTTTATGCTAAAGCTAAAAGTCATCGATGTTTCAGGCCATACTTTAGAGCATATCGCTTATCACAATGAGCAACTGCTGTTTTGCGGTGATGCACTATTCTCTGGCGGTTGTGGTCGACGTTTTGAAGGTAGCGCCAAGCAAATGCATAAGGCACTTCTAAAACTGGAAAATTTACCCGAACAGGTAAAGGTTTATTGCGCCCATGAGTATACCTTAGCCAATTTAAGCTTTGCTTTAAAAGTAGAGCCAAACAATGAAGAGCTTAAGAAATATCGCCAACAAGTAGAAAAAATAAGAGCACAAGGAAAATCCAGCTTGCCAAGTACAATTGCGCTCGAAAAAAAAATAAATCCTTTTCTAAGAACTAATTTAACTTCGGTTTGTCAGAGTGTTAGCCACTTCGCCAATAAAGAGTTAAACAATGCCACTGACGTTTTTGATTATTTAAGACAATGGAAAGATCAATAAAATTCCAAACTTCGCCTTGCTCATCGTCAGCAATCAAGTAATAATCCGAGCCCAGCCAATTTTTTCTGTATTATATGAAACTTATTCCCTTAGCTATTTTATCCAGTATCACCAGCATTTTTCTGCTTTCTTCTTGTCAATTAACAACTTCAAACGAAGCTGAAATTGACAGTGACGAAAATATTGAACTGGTGGATATCGCCTCCGCCATCGAAATTAATCAAGCAATTTTAGCCGATCCAAATGTTGATGTTATTCATCCTATTGAAGACGTGGAATTTACCACTAATGAAGATGTTTTAGTTACCAACGATATTTGGCAACGTATCCGTGCAAATTTAACTTTTAATGTGCCGCAAAATCAGCGTCTTGAAGAACAACGTGCTTGGTATGTAAAACATCCAACCTATTTAGACCGAGTAGCCAAGCGCGCTGAGCCTTTTTTATATTACATTGTGCAAGAGCTTGAAAAAAACAATATGCCGTTAGAAATAGCCTTATTGCCAATTGTTGAAAGTGCTTTTGACCCCTTTGCCTATTCTCATGGCCGCGCATCAGGTATGTGGCAATTTGTCCCTGATACCGGGACGCGTTTTGGCATGAAGCAAAACTGGTGGTATGACGGTCGCCGCGACGTAATTGCGTCCACCCAAGGTGCCATTCAATATTTACAATATTTACACAAGTTCTTTGATGGTGATTGGTTATTAGCCCTTGCCGCTTATAATTCAGGTGAAGGCCGTGTTAGACGCGCAGTTAGAAGTAACGCCAGAAAAAACAAACCAACCGATTTTTGGTCATTAGATTTACCACGTGAAACTCGCGCTTATGTCCCGAAGTTATTAGCGCTTGCTGATATTATTAAACGTCCTGAATATTTCAACCTCAAGTTACTTGAAATTGAAAACAAAGAAGTGCTTTCAATTGTTGATATTGGCTCACAGCTAGATTTAGCGAAAGCAGCTAAAATGGCGCAATTATCATTAGCAGAATTACAACGTTTAAATGCCGGTTATAACCGCTGGTCAACCGATCCAGACGGCCCGCATTACCTCTTTATTCCTAATAATAAAAAAGAGAAATTCATTGAAAACCTAGCTAAATTACCAGCAAATGAACGTGTCGCTTGGCAGCGCTATAAAATAAAATCTGGCGATAGTTTAGGGAAAATAGCGCAAAAATTTCACACCAGTATCGCACTGATACAACAAGTGAATAATATTAAGAACTCCAGTATTCGTGCCGGTAAACACTTATTAATACCGGTTGCGACGGCTTCCCTTGATAGTTATATTTTATCTGAGCAGCAACGCTTAGTTAAAACTCAAAATCGCCAGCAAGCGGGCACTAAATTAGAATATACCGTTAAATCCGGTGATACCTTATGGGATATTTCTCGCGCGCATAAAGTCAGCACCCGTGATATAGCAAAATGGAATGCGATGGCGCCTAAAGATACCATTAAGCCGGGCCAAAACTTAGTGATCTGGAAAAAGTCTAAAAGCACCACCAGCTTCACTCGTAGTGCTTCTGTTGATCAAGCGGTAATGCGTAATATTTCTTACAAAGTTCGCCGTGGTGACTCTTTTGCTCGTATCGCCAGTAAGTTTAATGTCAGCATTAAAGATATTGAGCGCTGGAATAATTTAGACCGTAAAGACTATTTACAACCTGGCCAAATGTTAAAATTATCGGTTGATGTGACTAATAATATTTAGTAACGTTATTCGCGCTTTGCTGCTAACAGCCGAAAGCTAGCCGTTATCAATAAAAAAGCCCTTACTGTTATTAGTAAGGGCTTTTGTGTTTTTAGACTAGTTCGAAATCATAACTAGATAAACGAGATAACTCGGTTAGTTAATAAACCCGTTAGCGATTCAACGCAGAATGGCGCGACGGCAATCTAGCTTCACATTCCGCATTCGAACTTGGAATAGAACCTATTTCAGTCAAACCAACTAGGCTATGGAAGTTCTTTAACTCACCATCATTATCAAAACGAATAAGTTGATACTCAGTATTGTTAATCGTTTCTTTACCCGCTGGCTTTAAAATAGCTTGGTAAGTAGTACCTAAAAAGTTTAGTGTTATGAGTAAACTATACGACTTTATATTACCTTCAGCGCTGCCTAATAGTGACCAATATCCATCAACTAGTTCACCGCGAGTACTACCTTCGCCTAATTTACCATTAACGTTAGCATCGTTAATATGTTTAACGCAGGCTAAGAAGTCACCTGAAATAGCACTCTCAATACCATTAAAATAAAATTCAACTTCGCTATCATCAAGGTTATTTGGTGCAAAACCTAAGTCTAAATCAGACACTTTAAGTGATAAACCACCAATTGCGGTAAAAGGTTGCGAATTAGTTGGCAACGATGACGCTTGTGAAATATCTTCAATAGAATCAAAATCATCACCGGTAAAATCATTCCGCACTAAACTATTAAGATCGCCAGTTTCTAACGCTAGATTACGCAATAATTCTTCAACTAAATCGCCGTTATTATTTTCAGGATTAAAAAAGTTAATGACATTTTCAATGCTATTATCTTGATTGTTCCCTTCATTTACGGTTTTGATCACTAAGGTTTCTAAGGCTCGTGAACCGCCAATGGCATCGTTAAGATCAAAACTGGTATTATTAACATTAATTAAATTATCAACGACACTAGAAATTTGTGAGCCTATTTCAGCAACGCGGGTAAAGGCATTTGGCGTTGCTACAGATCCCATATCCTCAGGTAACTCAAATTCTTTGCGTTCATAGACTTCACGTAGTGCACCTTCCGCGTCATCTAAAGCAGATAATAGTACGCTTTGATCCGATAAAGCTTGATCTAAGTGACTTCCTGAATTAATTATTTGCTGCGCTAAATTTGGGTAGACCGCACTTGATGCATCATTAGGTGTGCCAAAGTCTTCACCTATTTCAGTATAGGTATCTGTCAGTCTATCGCTCAATACCGCCACTACTTTATGAATTTTTAAGGCCGTATTTAATAACCCGGTATCTACAGTTCCTTGGCCGTCCGTATTTAAGTAATCAATATTTAAATCTTGTTCATTAATATTAAGTGAATTTAAAAGGCTGGTTCTGTCACTTGTGTTATCTACATTAGTTAACAAAGAAGTGATCGGTGAAATCACAGAGTTATCGACTTCAGATTGTACCTCTGCATTTACTCTTCGGCTCATTTGTCCTAAAAAGGGTTCGCCTGTTAATACGTCATAACCGCCATCAATGCGGATCACAACATTTCCGTATTCAACATTCGATACTAAACAATATTGCTGTTCTTGGGCTGATGCATCACTAGCACAATAATTGGTATCGGTCAGCGGATTATACGAGTAGTAGCCATCATTATCAGTGAAGGCAAAGGCTTCCCACGCATCACGTGTACCATTGTTATTGCTATCAATAAAAACGGTAGAGCGCGCTAAATAACCATCAATTGCTTGGCCAGAAAATGTTTGTTCGAAGTTCGACGCTGAACCATCATCTTGATCGGTACCGCCACATGCGCTTACTAATAAGGCTGACGATAAACACAATGCTAATTTGGTTTTTGAAAATGTTTGATTAATATATTTCATTTTTTATTCCTAAATCTTTTAAATACAGGGCAAGTTATGGTGATTAAAATTGCTCTTGAATGCTAAGTGAAAAACCGACACGACGTGGTGCAGATGAGTCGTCAACTTCAACACTTTCTAAACCGTATTCAAAATCAAGCGAGACTATTTTAAATAATGAAAGGCCAGCAGTTAAACTCGAGGTTTCATTTCCGGTTAAGTTTTTATGATAACCTACACGTACTGACGGTAAAACATACCAGTCTGAGTCATAAGCAAGAGCCGTATGGAACCATTGATTGTCATCACCAACAATGTCGTCATACTTAGCTAAATCAATCGCTGTCGAAATCTGTAAACGCTCAGTAACGTTCACTAAAGCATCAGCCCGCATTAAGGCATGTTTGGTATGCACTTCATTGGCTTTAATTTCACCTGTCACATTAGTAAAATAACTTGCCGCTTCACAATTACTTCTTGCCGGCGTATTTTCAGGTACTTCACTACAATTTACGCCAATTTCGCCATATTCAAATTCTGGTGAATTAATGTTTTCAAACGTTAAACCAAGACGATAGTGCTTCGCATCCCAAACTAAACCGAAATCAATACCATAATCACTTGAGGTTACTTGGTTTTTATCATATTCATCTTGGATCAAATCGCCCATATCTTCGCCAGCAAGTTCAACCAGTGGAATAACTTGTTTGCTTAGTTCCATATTAATGTATTTAAATTTTGCTCCTGCATATAACTTACCACTGTCGCTGTTATAAACTTCACGGCTATAACTAAGGGCAAGTGTTTGCTCAAGGCCTGATTTTAAATATAAAGCCGATGCGGTAACAAAAGAAGAGTTCTGTTGATCATAATATAATTCAGAATCTAATAAGCTAATACCTGCTTGTACGTTAAGCGATACATCAACACCTATGGTGCCGCCTAAAGTCTCAGAATAAAAATATAACGGTAATAAAGGCATGTTCATGCCAGCATTTATTTTTACATAACCATCTTCACCTGCAGCCTCAAGCACCTTATTAAAACGCTCAAGTACTTCGCCTGGAGTGTCATCTGTTGAGTCCGGATCATCAATAATATCGGCTAATTCTTCTAAATCGTCGGCAAAGTTATCTGCTTGACCAATTTCGAGATTAAAACCAAAGGTTGGGAAATATGACATTCTCATGCTTTCCCCATCTTTAATCACCAACGAATTCATCGCCGGATTAAAAGAGGCTGAAGATAAAGAGTATAAGCTTGATGATGGACCTAATGTCATTGCTGAGCCAGTATTAACTGAGCTACTGTCAGCATGAGCAGTCGAAGCAGCAATTATAGATGCGGCAAGGAAGAGCTTTTTCATGGAGAATCCTTCTTGTGTTTTTCATGTTTAGCTAAAGTGCTAATGAGTTTTAGAGTTTTAGAGTTTTAGTAATATTATTTTATAATGCTTATGTTACAACGATATAAAAGCTAGTGTATTTTGATGATGTAGAATAAACCTAATAGAAATTTAGCGGTTTTTCCTGTTTTAAATACATTTATTAATGCTTTAACGGTTGTGAATGGGAGGCAGTAGTTTTGGTTCCAAGTCTTTTTATCCGCTTGGTTGGGGGATAATCCTTCAACATAAATGCAATCCATCTCATGGCATTGTATCTCAAAATTAACGAGTAGACGAGTATGCCTTATAACAAAATTCTACCTAGCTTTAATTGTATTACTGATGATTAGTTTAAATATAATCAGACCGTAATATAATCAGAGCGTGTTGATAAGCACGTAGCAATCATTGCATGGATGACGAATCAAACATGGCCTAAGTAACCTGAATTCGGTTTAAGCTATTTTACTCAATAATGCTATCTTAGCTATTAATAGATATTAATGCGAAAAAACGCCTTGATATCCACTCAGATTTCATCATCGAGTCTAAGATAAACGAGGTGAAACTAAATAAACACGTGAATTCTTTAAATTATTAATTATAAGTCAAACTATTACAAAACCCATTAAACCGAGTTCATATATGGTCTCCTCCCGTATTGCAAGGCTTAACTCATCGATAACAGGGACAGGGTTGCTGTCATATAT
>JBPOFN010000064.1:0-16886 GCA_051251725.1 Thalassotalea sp.
TTAGGTTTTACACATAACAAGTTGCTCAACAGGACAAAATACAGTTTGCTCGGCTCGTACCTCGCCAATTATAGCAAACGGTATTTTGCCCATTAGCAAAGCGTTATGTTTACCGATCGACTTATGATGAATGATTTAGAAGTTTTAAACTTAATGTTCAGACGTTACTTTGAAAGTGAGAAGCAGGGTTATGCTGTAGAAATTGTTGGGTTAAATAATCAAAAATCGATTATTGAAGTAAACCTTACTTTTCTTTCTGGTAAAGAATACTGTTGTGGTGAAATTACTTGTCACTTCAAACCTGAATTTGAAAGGATTAGAGAAATAGCATTGTGCTCTGGTTTAGTTTTAGAAAGCCCACTCACTATTAAGTTTAATGTTTCTGTGCCTTCTGATGCTATATTTGAAATTCCTGATGGTTATAACCAAAAAAATGTTGGTCTGTTTAATTATCAAGAGACCTTTTCGGAGTAAGGTAAACTTAGTATCAAATTTGAAGTGCAACAAAAATAATTATTTTTGATGTCAGTGTGATTTTAACTTTAGTAAGTTAGCAAAAATAAATTCATTGATGTTAAATTTTTAATTGGTCTTGTTAAATAGATATTTGTTGATTTTTTATTTTAGTAGTACAGGTGGTGGTACAAAATAAATTTAGATATTAAATTATTTATTATATCAAACTGTTAGGTTGTATTTTCGAGTCTCTCTATCCGCACCAAATAAATAAAGGGCTGTAGCGATTTCGTTACAGCCCTTTTTTATTTGCTCTAGAAAACTATTTTTATCTGATTTTTCATTTATAGGTCAATTGAACTTGAACTTGCGCTTTGAGCTCAATATTTATTTCTTTTTTTAGACTCATCATGATGAGTTTTTACTTAGGAAAATATTATGAATGAAGATAAGTTAATAAATAACTACTTAGATCTCCTGTCTCAGCGGGCGAGCAATACCGTTGATGAGCTAAAACTCCTACAAAAGCATATTGCTGACCTTAAAAGTATTTTAGTATCAAAGCCCAAGGTAACTGCAATAATGCTGGAAACAGCAGCTAGAGCGGACTTACTGGGTAATAAAGTAGACACTCTCCGTCACCCAAATGACCTTATACGGATGACGGAAGTAGTCAGCATGACGGGGATTTCAAAGTCGACGATTTATTCGTATATTAATAATGGTGCTTTTCCAAACGCTATTAAATTAGGTGCACGTTCAGTCGCATGGCAAAGACGAGCCATAGACGAATGGATTTCTAATAAACTTACTGCTTAAAAGCTCTTTATAAATGAGTACTAGACATTAATTGTTCAGTAACTTATAAAGAAGCTAATTGATTATTAATAGAAAAATTTTATGTCTTCAGATAAATTAGGCTCTAGCCTTAATTATAAAAATAAAGAACAAGGTTACCGCGATCGTGCCTTAAAATTATACCCGTGGGTTTGTGGCCGTTGTGCTAGAGAGTTTGTTTACTCTAATATTAAAGAATTAACCGTACATCACATGGATCATGACCATACCAATAATCCAAATGATGGTAGTAATTGGGAATTATTATGCATTTACTGTCACGATAATGAACATGCTAAATACACAGATCATGCGCAATATCAGACTGAAGTCAAAGCGGGAGATAGTAACCAAGATTCAGCCACTTATAATCCGTTCGCTGATTTAAAATCAATGTTGAAGAAGTAGCTTAAACTAGGGCGTGTTGATCTTTCAAGGTTAAATTTCGTTTAGACGAATCTTACAGATAGCATTTATGCGATTTTTCTACTTCGTTATCGCTTATTTATGTGGAATAACCACACCACATAAGCCCAGTCTTATGTAAAAAAATCATGCATTGTTGCAAAAACAGCCTCGAAAGATCAACACGCCCTCAAGCAATCTGTCGCTAGTGTTATTCTTCAGCTATATCAAGTAACAATACGCCATTGCTTGCCAATTCAAAGGTCTTACTTAATGCTTCACCGGTTAACATATTTGTCGCTAAGGCTTTCTGGCCATTTTTCATGCTTGTACTAAGTAGCGCTGTATTTTTTCCAATGTTAACTATGGTCATTAAATAACGACCATTGGCTTGTTTAACCACGCGCCAAGTGCAGCCTTTATGATTTGAACCATTGCTTTCAGTTAATAAAACATCAGCTTGATTGGGCCCAACAATTTCAAGTACTTGTTGTTTTAAGCTGGCAGTGTCAACGCTTGCCATTGTTATCAACTTGCCCTTAGCGCTAATCAGTTGTTGCTGGCGGGGAATCCCATACTCATTTTTAGATAAGCTAAGCGGGCTGTCAACTACCACAGTGCCACCATTATTTAAGTAGCTTTGTAAGGTATTAAATTCAGCGTCAGTAACAAATTCTGTTTTATAAACCACCACCACATCCCATAAGCTATTATCTTGTTGATTAATAATTTTTTGCGTCGCATAACCTAAAGGAAAGCCTTCAAAAAATAACGACTCGTAGAGCTCAAACTGTTCGCTCATATGGTTATTTTTATTAATCGCTGATGTTTCAGAATGAAATAATCGTACAGAGCGTCTTTGCTTCCGCAGTGCCATAATTTCTGTTGAGTAGCTATTTAAATCCATCATCACTTGCGTAAGTTCATTTGCTACTTGTGGCTGCATACCTGTTGATGCCGCATAAGAGCCAGCCATTGCAGGGTCAAAAAACTTTAACTTTCCTTCAAGGCGATCTTCAGGTGAACCATCAGGATCTCGCGCCCAAAACCAAGTTAAGCCAGCATCCATGCCCATTACCGTGGCTAACCAAAAACTATTTCTGACATACGCTGGCGACAGGTCAAGATCACGCCACCATGAGGTAGATAAAAAGTGTGTTTCAGAATTCACATGAATTTTATTGGGTGCAACTGATTCCATAAAGTCGTAAGAAACCGCGAGTTCTTCCCAAAAATAGGCGTAATGCGCTTCCCATTCTTCTGGGGTTTTATGGCGTAAATCTCGGCCTCTCGTTTTAGCGTCGTCGCCTATCATAGTAGTGAGTTCGGTTAATGCTTCTAAATCAATACCATGGGAGCGATAATTTTCGGTGAATAAATCAGGCATAATTTTTATATGGGTATCAGCTTTAGGGTCAACCTCATGAATTTCATTTTGCAAAAAAGTAAACCATTCAAGACTTCGCGCCATGTTAAAGCGGCACCAGTCGTACCATATAGGTGTGCCTTGTAGTGCTGGAGCAATAGGAATTTCAATAGTCACCTCACTAAAGTTGCTAAATTGAGTTTGCCAATTTGTATTCAGTGTTTTTATGTCACTTTGATATTGAGTATTGAGCCAATCACGAAATTTAGCTTGGGTATATGATGATATTGAGGTCATTTCATGAAAATTCTGAGTCCAGTGTCCTTTTTCAGAAAACCAATGGGGTTCGTTAGATAAAATATAACCCAGCTTGATGGTGTTTTTCCCTTTGCTATGCTTAGTCACCTCTCGAATTATGTTGCCCCATGCGTCTTTCATTAAGGGATTGTCGATATCAAAACCGGTAAATAGAGAACGCCCCTTTTCGACCTCAGGTTCTTGTTTTTTAATCCATTCTGGTACATTGCTATTCCAAAATAACGAAAAACCAATACTGGTATCAGGATATGAAGTTATTGCTTGCAAGCGGTATTTATTTATCGTGCCGTCTTGATTAATTAAATAAGGATTTACACTTGGCAGGTGATCGACATTCCCCAAATGATCATTATAAAGACGTGTATCCGAAGTAGGGTTACCCATTGATTTAGAAAAGTAGTCATATAAAAACACTGGCTTGCCATCACTATTAACAAACATGTCATCAGCCACATCAATATTATTCCAGTCTACTTTGGCGACAGGTCTGCGGCTGATCTCACCCTTGATCACCTTATTTAATGTGGTTATCGAGTTATCGAGTATTTCGATAACTTTTTGTCTTTCAAAATCGGGTAAATCTGTTGCGTATTTTTCTTGTTTGCTTTTAAACGGTTGATAATTAGCAAAAAACTTTTGTGTCAACGCTTTATTCGCTTCATCCCATTCTGCATATTTTAAAAACTCATAGGCAAACCACAAAGCGCTTTCTTCGCGCGTAATATCAAGCGAGCTATTTTGCGCTTGCAACATCAAGCTTTCAAGTTGCGCTAGTTTTGCCACAGCTGTTTGCTCTAACGGTGAATTAACAATAAAACCACGCTCGCTAAGTGGGATACTTTGTATTGATTTATTTTGCTGGTTAACTGTTGCGTTTGGTTTTGATGTTGGTGCACATCCGGCGGCAAAGACGCTAAGTAGTGCCGATGTAATTAAATTTTTAACAAGCATAAAAGAATATCCGGTTTAGCAATATATTGAAGATGTGAGATTGATAAACTATACCAAGTATTTATAAATAACTATATATAAATAGTACCTTTATGTACGTCTTATCTTGATGTTTATGATATGTTTGTATTTATGGGGAAACCAATTGTTATACTAGGGGTAGGGGCTGTTGATCTTTCGAGGTTGTTTTTTCAGTAGTTTGTTGGCTACTTACTATAAGGCAGAACTTTTGTCGTGTGGTTATTCCACATAAAAAGGTGATAAAGACTTTGTGCTCCTGAAAAGTCACCTTACCCCACATCCGTGTGAGGCAACGCCGTAAAAATATCTAACAAACGCTGCCCTAAGGGGCCGTCTAAAAACGTTTTAATCTTTGTTGCTTACATATATGTAAGTATTTAGCGAGAGCAGGTTGCGGAAGCTGTAAGCAGTATTTGCTTATTCCTACAGGGATGTAGATCATTAAGATAATGCAGGAGAAATTATCAAGAATGACTAGGCTAAACAATGCCCAAAGCGATTCTCACGGTTTACTATCTTTAAAAAACCGAACGAAATTTAACTGCGAAAGATAAACACAATGGTGAATTTCACGAACAACAATTTTTATAAAGCGCCGCTACTTAATTTATATTCGGTTTCGGATGTGGCTTTCCAAAATAATATCATTGAACAAAACATCGCTTACCCAGTGCGAGAAAAATAACTCACTGTTTGGCGTTAATCACTGTGCTGATGGCAAAATTGCTTAAAATAATAACGTTGTTGGTTTTAACGAAAATAAAAAGTTGCTATCCATGCCAAGCCAAACGCTTTAAGGACATTTATGAAAATAATTAAATCTATGCTGACGCAATTTACGTTAAAGCCTATAGCGGCTGTATCGACAGGCTTATTAATTGCTGGTGTTACGATGTCGACAGCAACAACAGCGGCTGAGAAATCCTTCACAACTAAATCTTCTACAGCACAACCGAATGTCGTACTGTTTTTTGTTGATGATATGGGCTGGTCATCACGCACCATGCGCGATGAAGTTTATGAAACACCGCATATTGATAAAATTGCCAGGGATGGTCTGGAATTTGAAAGTGCTTACATCCCAACACCAACATGTAGCCCTAGCCGAGCCGCTTTGGTTACCGGCCAACATCCGGCTCGTATCGGGATGCCAAGACATATTCCGCATAAAGCGCAATATGGTTTTGATAAATTTGGTCGAACTGACACTAAATATAATATATGGGGAAAAGATCCCGCTAAAGTCCCCAGTGTTAACTGGTTAGATACTGAATATGTTACTTACGCCGAAGCGCTTAAAAGCCAAGGATATTACAATATGTTTATCGGTAAGTGGCATTTAGGGCACGAAGGTTATCATCCGGTCGATCAAGGTTTTGATGCACAAATTGGCGCTACTAACTGGGGACATCCGAATTCGTATTATCCGCCGTATTTCAAAAATTCAGCAGTGTATAAAGAGGTAAAAGAGCGTTACTTAACTGACAAGTTAACCGACGATGCCGTTAGGTTTATACAAGATTACAAGCAAAGCCAGCCATTTATGCTGTCGATGTGGTATTACGCCATTCATACCCCGTTTGAAGGACGTAAAGATTTAGTTACACATTTTAAAGCGAAAGGCTTAAGCGGCAAGCAAGCTCATCATGCCGCATTAGTTAGCGGTATTGATGAGTCAGTTGGCCGTGTGCGGGCAGCACTTGAGCAAAAAGGTCTTGATAAAAACACCGTGATCATTTTCTTATCTGATCAAGGTGGGCTGTTAGATAATAAACCTTTTCATGGAGGCAAAAAAATTGACACCTTATATGAAGGTGGTGCACGTGTGCCGCTATTTATTAGCTGGCCTGGCGTAACTAAAGCAGGTAGTAAAAATAACACGCCTATCCAGTCAATTGATTTATTTCCAACTTTAGTAGAATTAGCGGGCGGCGATGTTAATGCCTATGATAATTTAGACGGTATCTCATTGTTATCATCAATCAAAAATGGCACAGCGATTGAACGTAATAAGCCGTTATTTGGTTATCGCGCTTATGAAGACTTATATGCTTCAGTACGCGAGGGGGATTGGAAGTTAGTCGCATATCGCAGTGGCAAGGTTAAGCTTTATAACATTAAAGAAGATATTGGGGAGAAAAACGATTTAGCTACAAGCAAGCCTACTAAGGTTGCAGCGCTCAAAACCAAGTTAGTCAACTGGGAAAAAACCATGCACGTTGAACAGTATTCTGGTGTGCAATAGGAATAATACACTCCATTACGTTTGTTCCCAACTCAGAATTATATTCGTGAGCTTAAAACCAGCAACATGAATCTGCGTTACTTTTTAACCATATATGAGGTTCGTAAATAGGCTGACTATTCCGCGATGAGCAAAAATGCATATCAATGATACAATGGGCCTTAATTCGCCTGCTTTACTAATTTATAAAAGTGCTAAATTATGAAAGATTGTAATCAATGTGGAAAATGTTGTATCAAATACGGCGGCGGCGATCTTTCGGCGACTCAAACAGAAATTGATCTTTGGGAAATATTTAACCCTGAAATTTTCAAGTTTGTTAAAAATAACGAAATATGGTTTGATCCAAATACAGGCTTAAGCCTTAAAGTGTGCCCATTCCTTGACGTTGAACCTAACAGTGACACCCTGGGCGCGAAAAAATATACTTGCAGCATCTACTTAAATAGACCTGAAGATTACCGTCATTACCCTAGCCTGATTGCTGAAATGGTCACAGATGAATGTGAAATGATTGAAGTTATCGACTTAGAAAAACCCAAAAAAGCCCAGGTAACATTAGATCGCTTGATGAAGGGGAGTCGCCCGGCAAGTTACTGATAAAAGAGCACGGCAGCTAAATTCTTACATGTAGATTTAGTTAGCATTAACTTAGCTAAGTAGTGCTGCTATTTATTTTGAAATTATTCAGCCATAAAATCCATCTATTGTATATTGAAGTCATTTAAACCCAAACCAAAGTTGATGTATCCGATGAAACATATGATGAAAAATACGTTGTTCTCCGCTTTTCTTGTTGGCCTTGTTGCCAGCATTGCCTTTATTTTAATTCAGCCGCTATTTGGTATGGCGACGTTAACCTCAAGACACGCAGCAGCATATATGAATTTTGGCGCTTATAGTGAAACTATGGCGTTGATTATTGCTTGGTTTGTACATCTGAGTGTTTCAATTGGATATGCGCTGCTGGCAACAGTAATTTTTAACTTTAATTCTTCGTTAATAGTTAGTAGCTCACAAGTAATTTTATTAGGTTGGATAACAACGCTTATTGCAACGCCCGCTAATGAATGGGTAGTTAAACTAGTAACCACACAGCACTTACCTGCATTTAGTACATTAGCTGGGCTAAATACTGAAATTGGCGCTAAATTATGGTTACATATTATGTTTTTTGTCTTTGTAATGGCTGGGCTGTATTTTATTAAAAGTGAAAAGTTTTTGCCGCAGCGCTTATCTCGCTTGGCTAGTAGTGAGAGCATATCAAGCAAATAATAATCGACAGCTTATGAATGTCTGTCAAGGTATAACGAGCTAGTACAAAAGCTCGTTAACTATTTGAATAAATGTTTAGCAGATAGGCGTTCATAAAATGCCTGGTTTTTTCAATAAGATTTAACGGTTAGTTAGTCAATCAGTTAGCTGTACTTAGCGTCAATGGTTTTGAGCGAACGTAGAAACAAACCTAAACCGCCAATCGCTAAAACTAAAATAACAATTAAATCAAAAGAAGACATAGTTCGCATACTAAAACGCACCGTTGAAATAACACCAAAAATTAACGCAGTAATTGAGCCAATTGATAATAGCCAGCCTAAAATGTTTTTAGCGTTATAAAAAATCAAACCGACACCAAAGATAAAAGGAATAAGTATGGTGCCGCCAGTAATACCTATACCACTACCAAAAGCGTTAAAGCTATACATACGAGATCCTAAACCAAAACTTGATGTCACGGTAATGGCATTAAGTAACATATAAAAGCCACCGCACATCATTATTAAACCGATAAAAAAATGGCCTACGCCACCTGAACTTCCTCCAGCACCATTCATTATTTCTTCCTCTGATATTTTATTTCGTAGCCTTAGTTAGTTGATAATTTACCAGAAACGCTCATAAATTCAATTTGTTAAATTAAGTTAATCCTAAGGCATGCTAAAATTCCGGTAATATTATTGACGTTTCAATGTTTAAGGTTTTCTTAACAGTGATAATCACATTTCTTTACGATATCTTTGTAGTGCCAACAAGCCAAAGGCAAATATAGCTATTACTGGCGGCTCTGGTACTTTTTGTATTGATTTCACATTGTAATTAATATTTAGCGCAGCCATTTATGCCAGCATAAAACTGTACTTACTGGTATGGCTGCCGCCGAATTCATATCGCGTAATTCGGCGTGGTAAAGTCATAACTTATTTAAATCAAGCGCTAAGTTATCGTTTAATTCTCTGTTACATGTTAATTACTAATAAATAATCATATTTACCTATGTGCCATTTAAATGTGACTAACTGCATAATATTTTTATTGGGATTTTATCTGCTTACTTCCTGCCTTCTTACTGTAGCAAGGCATGGGTTGTGTTGTAGTACTAAAGCGCTTACGTGTCACAAAAAATCAACAATAATGTTACTAATTTTTATTAAAATAGAGTTAATCAAATGCAATTAGATTGTTTTGTATACAAAATAAATTTGATTGGTACTTATTGTGTGTCATATTGTTTAAGATCAAAAATTAACCAAACCAAAAAAAGACGAAGTTGAAGAGGTCATTTTTGGGGTTAATCGAGATTGAGTTATATCGAAATAATAATATAAAAAACTTTAACTTATTAAATATAGGCTCAAATAGAAGCCTAAATCGGGATTTCGAATGATTAAAACAAAGCTAAAACAAAAATTAAAAGTACTCGGCGTCGTTAGCCTGTGTTTAACGACTAGCAATATGGTTAATGCTGCTCCTTATTTTCAAACGGGTGAAAACCCAATCGCGGCGGGTAAAATGTGGAGTCCGGTTGCCAATATGTCAGATGAATTTGATGGTAATTCACTCGACACACAAAAATGGCAAGACGAGCCTGTGGCTAATGGTTGGACATGGATAGGGCGCGCACCAGGTTTATTTGATGCCAGTGCAGTCAACGTAAACAGTGGTAAATTAAGAGTAACTGTTTCTAAACTACCATCACCACAAACGGTTAATGGTAATGAATTTTTATATAAAGGCGCGATTGTTCGTTCGATTAATGCTGGCCAACATGGTTGGTATTACGAAACTAAAATGAAAGCGAATAACACCGAAATGTCTTCTACTTTTTGGTTAATGAGTAAAAATTCAAATTGTGAAACTAAACATGAATTAGATATTCAAGAAAATGTTGGGGTTATTTCACCGACTGCAGATGCTTGGGCCGCTAACTTTGACCATATTTTTCATTCAAATATGATCCACCGCACCACTAACTGCAACCCAACGCCAACGCAAATTCAGGGCAGTGTCTTACTTAACAATGAAAAAAACTCAGACCGTTATTTTGTTTACGGTGCGTGGTGGAAATCACCAACGGAAGTGCGTTTTTATTTAGATGGCAAATATGTTTATAGCATTACGCCAAGCACGCCATTTAATGTTGATATGTGGTTACAAATGGCAATTGAAACTTACGATTGGAACCCTGTGCCAGCGACCGGTAGCAAAGTTGAAAATGGTACTTGGGAAGAAAGAACCACTCAATATGAATGGATCAGAACGTGGAAAATTGAAGATGCACCTACTACCACTAATTCGGTATTTATTAAAAAACGTAATGCGACCGGCTATGCCATAGATGGCGGCAATGGCGCAACAAATGGCCAAAATGTATATTTATGGAATGCAAACGTTAATAATCTCAATCAAAACTGGAATGAGATCAGCCGCGGTAATGGCTATTACTCGTACCAAAAAGCGAACACTAATTTTTGCTTAGGCGGCGGCAACGGCGGCAGCAATGGCCAAAGTGTTAAATTGTGGCCATGCGGTGATACGGTGCAAAACCAGCACTGGAAAAAAATCCATGTTAGTGGCAATCATTACCGATTGGAAAAACGCAATGCCTCGGGTTATTCGATTGATGGCGGTGGCGGTGGCGCAAACCTACAAGATGTTAAATTGTGGGCGAGTGATCACAACAACCAAAATCAACATTGGACCTTCACACAAGGGATCCAATAAACCGCTAGCTATATGTAAAAAAAACTATAACGCATTAATATAGTGTGTAAAAAACCGTACTACATTAGTCGTGCGGCTGAATAATAATAAACCTGCTTTGAAGGGGACAAAATGCGATTTTCGACGATACGATTTTCGACAATGTTACGTTATGTTGTTACCTTCTTTGTAGGTTTTTTTATTCATCTTGTTTTTTTTAGCCCATCGCTGTCTGAATCAAACACTGTTAACGCACAAACCGATAATAACTTCTTAATAAAAAAATTTACCAGCGCAGGTCAAAGCAGCCCGTTAACGTTTACCGCTGACAATATTGCTGCTCAAGCAAGTGATGTTGAGAGTGAGTATTTGTTGAGTGAACATTTATCGATTGAACAGGGTGATTTAGCGCAACTGGCCACGCAGTTAGTCAAACAACATTTGAATGAATTAAACCAAGCTAAATTAACTTTAATTGTTGCGCTTTGGGCAGAGCAAGAGCCGTTAGCGGCATTGGCGTTTACACTAAATAACCACAACTTAGCTTTAGCAACTATGGTGATGAGTAAAGCCGGTGAGCGACAAAACGAAGACATACTTTATTGGCTAACTGACCACGAACAACACGCTGATTTTATTTATTTATCACAAGCGTATTTTAAACCTTATGTTGAGGTTGATCCGCTTGCCGCACTTAGTACCCTTACTGTTTTTAGCTGGGAAATACGCAAGAGTTTAAAAAATACTGTGCTAAGAGCATGGGCAATAAATGATGCGCCAGCAGTATTAAATTGGCTGAGCGAGAATAAAAACGGACAAGAGGAGAGTTCGGCCGAAAATACCACTATATTTACCGCGACAATGGAGCAATACATTCAGCAATCACCGATAGCAGCAATACAAGCGGTAAGTGAATTAGCGTTAAGTCAGCAACAAAAACTAGCCCCTTTATTAGCGGATCAGTTATCAAAAATAGATGTGCAAACCGCGCTTGATTGGGCGGCAACGTTACCTGAAAACTTAAATCAAGCGGCAGTTTCAGTAATTTTGGCGAACTGGGTTAATAACGGCTCAGCAGAGTCAGCGTTTGGGTATATTATTAGCCAGCCAGAATTAACGAATAAAGCCGAGATGTTTAACGCGGCGATCACCAACTTAGTTTCGCAAGTTCCCGCGCTTTTATTAACCAATATTGATGAGTTTTCACCCGATGTTCAGGGCCGTATAATCAAGCAAATCACGATAGCAAAAACAGCTAATTCGGCGAGCCAACAAACGGATGATTTTTCCTACTGGTTAACGCAACTACCCGATTTTGAACACCGCGATATTGCGGCCAAACAAGCGGTTGATGTGTATTTACAATCTGATCAGGTACTAGCTTTGAATATTGCCGATGCGATCAGTAGCGAAAATGACCGTTTTCATTATATCAGCAAGATAATCAGCCATTGGCAAATGCTCGACCCATCGCAAGCACATCACGCAATAGTGCAGCTTGACAACATTAGCCCGACCCAGCGCCAATACTTATTTTCGCTAGAAGCGCCAGTGCAATAGTTCGTATACTTTTAATATGAGACTTAAATTTTAGGTTTTTATCGATGGGGAACGTTAGCTATTAGGATACTGCTAGAGGAATGTGATTGTTAAGCCATGCCCAATGTAGACCAAAGCAGTCATAATTTTAAAATACTATTATCTTCAGTGCAGCATCAGACTATATTATTTACAAAGTTGGCCAAACAAAGGGAGCAGGCTTGGTAGACGTAGTTTTTGCTACGGTTGTATTCTGGGCGAGTATCCCCCTGATTAGTTTCCCGGTTTCTTTATGCTTACTACAAAATGTTTTTAGATATAAAATTTCAACTCTACTGCGTGCCCAAGGGGTTGTTCGCAGAAATTTCAAACTTGATTTAAGACGCGGCTTATTGGTGAAACAACGAATGTTAAGTAACTCACCCATTTTATCCCAACCAATTTTTTTCTCCAGTTCGGTTAGGATCTGTTCAAGTTTCACACCGTGTAGCGGGTCATTAATTTTATTCATAGTCTACCCAAAATCAAAAATAGCATTGTAACAAGTTTACTAAATATTGATAGATTTATGTATTTAACTCAGCAACAATGTGATCGTATTGCTGCTAAATTAAATGCACGACCTAGAAAACGACTCGGTTATAAAACACCGCAGGAGTGCTTTTATGAATAATTACTTTTGTTGCACTTCAAACTTAATTGAATTGGTATAAGTGTAATTTACTATTCTTTAGAAATTCCCACGTCAACTTCAGCGTCCGCTCCTGCAGCGATAGAAAATATAGCGCCTATTGTTTTAGGAAATAGATATACTAAAAGTATCATCACTGCTGATCCAAGAGCGGCTGAAACCAAAACTTGTGTCATAAGGTCGGAAAAAGAACCCGAAAATCCAAAATTTAAGAAAACTATAATGATGGATATAACAGCCCCAACAGCTGCAGGAATTAAATATTTAATAAAGCTTCCTACTGCACTAAACACACTTTCAATAAAATCTAAAAACTTATCCATATTCCAGCACCTCCATTACGCCACCTTAAGCGACAAAAAATTATTGGCTAAAATGTAAGCGAAGCGAAACAGCCAACTATTTTTTGTCCTGTTGAATTACTAAGTTACTTTAACTCCACTCTACGCCAAGTAAAATAAGTAAACAATAATGAAAATGTTAGCAATAAAATAACAGGGAGCACATTCGAGGATTCAAATGAATATTTGCCTACAAAGTAAGTAAACACACCAAGAATAAAATACGCAAAAACATACTTCTTTTTGATTTTGTTAGGATGTTTACATGATGGGCATACAACATGAAAAAGGTGGCAGTGTTTAATATTCTTAAACGTATCCCAATAACTTATGCCACTACCACATTCTGAACATTTGATTTTATTCACCATACTTCCTTGTTTATTAGCTTGTTAGGCATATATTACCGCTAGCTGATTATTATTAAATTCTTACACCATTTGCAAAACTGCAATTAGGAAAGAAAGGATAACGATCTACGGGCTTAAGCTCAATAATATTAATTTTACTTACTTTATCAGCTTCAACTTTTTGCTCAATTTCAAAGTAAAACCACCAACGTTCGTTAAATGATGTTAATTCTATATAAGGATAACTTCTTATTTTCCAACGTCCTTTGAGATGATCTGTTCGTTCGTGCGTTTTGTTAGTAAAAGTGAGTTGATAGGTATTATCTTTGTTTATACGAACGCTCACTAAAGTATCGCAATTTCGACTTTCGTAATCATTAGCGAGATCTTGATTAGCAATTTTATCTTTTTGTTTTACTCCTTCTGGGAGTAAAAACAAACCAACACTATTTTTGCTGTACCAATGATTACCAGATACAAGTGCTTTCACACTAGGAATAGTCCAACCTATTTCAGCAAGTGAATTTATTAAAGTATCTAAAGTTTCATCTCCTTTAATAAATGGAGAATAAAGGAGTGTTGATTGATGAATTGTTTCTGGAAATGAAAGACTATTGTTTACAACTTTAAAGTTAGACTTGTCTAGTTTTAAGCTTATTTTTTCTATTTCTATATCAGATAAATAACGCGTATATAAATGAACTTCAGTAGAAGAACACGACAATAGAATAATACTAAATATTATAACACTCAAAAATTTCATTAAATCGCATCCCTACGTATATGCCCAACGCCTAGTTAAGAGGTAATAAAATTGTTGGCTAAAATAAGCGACGAAGGAGTAAAAGCCAACTCTTTATTGTCTTCCTGAAATGACTTAGGCGCTGATTGGTAAACCGCTAGACCAGCCCTTAGCCATACCTACAACTGCATCTTGGTAATTTGTATTTTTGCTGGCTATATCTCTGCGCTTACAAAATTCAGTATCATGATTAAAAATGGACGATGCAAGTTGACGACCACCCATTGTTATACCTGTTGTTTTAGCTCTTCTTAATTCGGTAAATGATACAAAAGCGTTTGATATATTATTGATATTTCCCTTTAAACACCTAGCTAAATGCCATGCATCCTCTAAAGCCTGGCAGGCTCCTTGACCTGATGTAGGTAATGGAGAATGAGCAGCATCACCCAATAAAACGAGATTGTTTTTATGCCATAAATCGATAGGATCATGATCATGAACATAAATTTTATTTATACGGGACTGAGGTGTGCCATTTATGACGTCAGCAATCATATCTGACCAAGCACTAAAAATTGAAATAAGCTCAGCTTTGTATTTATTTGGGTTGATATTATTGATGTTCTTGGAAACTGCACCACCAGCCCAGTAGGCTTTATTTTTTGATACAGGCACAATACCGAAGCGTTCACCGACTCCCCAAAAATCTGAAACTGACAGTTCTGAGAAATTAAAAGATTCATTTTCAATAACACCAACCCAGTTAATAAAACCTTGATAGATTGGCGTGTTACTTCCATTTACGTATTTTCTAGCTAATGATTTCATACGACCGTCGGCACCAATAATAATATCTGGCTGGATCGTTTTACCATTACTAAATAGAACTTCAGTATTGAGGCTTTTATTTGAAATTTTAGTCGCGTCATACCCATAGTGAATATTGATGTTTAATTCAATAGCGCGTTGAATCAATATATTCATTAGATCTTTGCGGATAATTGAATAGCTAGGATATTTCATTAATCGGCTTAACTCATTAATATCAAGAGAGCCAATAGGTTCCCCTGTACTAGTAAATCGATTCATATAATTTAGCGAACCTGAAACCTTAGAAACTTGATCTAAAACACCAAGTTGTTCAAGTATATAAGAAGCATTAGGCCAGCAGACTATTCCAGCGCCAATTTCTGATGGGGTATTATGACGTTCATAAATTGATACATCGAAACCTTCTTGTTTTAATGCAATAGCAGAACTTAACCCACCAATACCTCCACCTAAAATACCAATATTCAAAATGACTCCTTGTCCAGACTAAGCGCCAACGCCACAATAAGCGGCAATAAAATAGTTTGGCTAAAATTAGCGAAGAATGAGCAAAAAGCCAACTGTTTTTTGTCCTGCTTGAATGACTTGTATGTTCCGTTTATATCTCTAATGGAAGCTCATTTACACTATTTTGTTTAGATTTTAGTACTTTTTGCTGTGCTAGAATACTTTGTGATTTTCGATAATCCCGAGCTTCTGCTGTTTCAATAAACTCAGCATCAGGTGAAATATTTGAAACCTCTTTTTCTATTTCAGCTAAATTAACACGGAAGAATTCTTTTCTACTATTAACAAGATTTAACCTTTTTAGATCAAATTTTTTGTGAAGCGCACTCTCCAATGCTGGCGCATCATCAGAGTGTATCATTGCGTGGACATCAAAAATAAATGGGACGCTAGCATCACCTAGCTCTCTAACCCTATCTAAAGGTTCTAGCCTCCTAGTCATCCCAATTTTATAAACATCTTCTCCGAATGATCCAATATTCGAAATAACATACACATGCCCAATCTTTGTTTGCTGCGCCAATGATTTCGCTCTTTCACTTTTTTCGTGAGCTTCTTCTAATTCTTGGCTAAGTGAGGCTATTTTTTCATTTAATTCATCTAATTTAGAACCTGCTGATTTTTCTGCTTCTCGCTTAGCTTTTTCTAGTAGCTTTTTAAATTTTTCTTCGTCTTTTTCTGCTTTATCTAACTCTTGCTGAAGTTTAGCTTCTTCTCGCATTTGCCTTTTTATCTCTTGTTGTTCTTCTTTTTCTTGCTGTTTTTTATCCACATATTCGTATGCAAGCCTTAGCTCTTTTAGTTTTAGGTTGAAGTAAGCGTTAGAAATAACTATTGCGTTAGATTGGTTCATTTTGTTAATAGCATCGAATGCTTTTTCTAGACGCTGCTCCAAACGATCAACATTATTCCAGCGAGCATTAGAAATGGCAGTATCACATTCACTGTTAAATGCTCTTGCTGTTAACTTTATACCTCGATTGGTCATAGTTCTGCCTTTGGTTTTACTACCTTCAACTGTCCACTCAGTATTACAATAAATAGCTTTGTTGGAAGCAGCCATTTCTTTTTGTTCAGCTTTAACTTTAGCTATTTCTTCCTTATATTTTTCAGAAGTATCAAAATCAAAGTGGGGTTTATAGAAACCTAATTCAGCACGTTGAATTTCTTCATCATATATTGCTGCTTCATGTACTAATTTATCAAATAAGGCTCTTCTTTCTTTGTAGCTATCACGAAGAGCTTTAACATCTAGCTCAATGGATTCCTTTTCTTTTTTGGAATTTTCTACTTCGGTTTCAA
>JBPOFN010000065.1:0-16780 GCA_051251725.1 Thalassotalea sp.
TGACGGGTATTAGTCTTTGAAATGAATTTTGTGTTTCACACCAAAGATGAATGATTATTGAAGTGGTAGAGTCCACTTTTTCGTCATCCCCGCGCAGGCGGGGAACTAGGGAATAGGTTTAATTGTGCATAAAAGCGCACACTAGATTCCCGACAAGTAACTCGGGAATGACGGGTATTAGTCTTTGAAATGAATTTTGTGTTTCACACCAAAGATGAATGATTATTGAAGTGGTAGAGTCCACTCTTTCGTCATCCCCGCGCAGGCGGGGAAACAATTAACTAAAAAATAACAAGGATTGTTATGAAAAACCCAGTAGTTTATATACTAGCTAGTAAGCCAAATGGAACGTTATATATTGGTGTAACTAGTGATTTAATACAGCGAATATGGCAACATAAAAATGAACTAGTAGATGGGTTTACTAAAAAGTATAAAATAAAAAATTTAGTTTACTTTGAACAATATGACGATATGTATACAGCTGTTAGTCGAGAAAAAACATTAAAAAAATGGAATAGAGACTGGAAAATAAGATTGATAGAAAAAGATAACCCGTATTGGAAAGATCTCTATCAAGGTTTGTTATAAAGGCTGAATAATAGTGCTAGATCCCCGACAAGATCCTCGGGGATGACGTAAGTATGAACGCTAACCTATCGTCATCCCCGCGCAGGCGGGGAACCATAGAGTAATATGCAGCTTGTACATTAAAAGCGAAAACTAGATTCCCGACAAGTAACTCGGGAATGACGAGTACGCTCACTCTCGTCATCCCCGCGCAGGCGGGGAACCATTGCCTCAGGTTGAAAGCCAAGGCATAAACTAACAAAAATGAATAACGGAAAATATGTGAATATTTTAACTATATCAAGTCTTTACCCAAATAATCGTGATATTAAACACGGTATTTTTGTTGAAACGCGTTTACGTCATTTGGTAAAAGATTTTCCAGAGGTAAAACCTACCGTTATTGCACCTGTGCCTTGGTTTCCATTTGCATCGCCAAAATTTGGCAGTTATGCAACTTATGCTGGCGTAGTTGCCAAAGAAAAAAGAAATGGTATTGAAGTGCATCATCCTAAATATTTAGTGATCCCTAAAATAGGCATGTATTTAACCCCATTTTTTATGAAATTGACGATTTCACGAACAGTTAAAAAATTAATCAAACAAGGTCAGCAGTTTGATGTTATTGACGGGCATTACTTTTATCCTGATGGCGTTGCAATAGCTAAAGTGGCAACACAATTTAATTTACCTTTTACCTGTACTGCCAGAGGTACGGATATCAACCTAATCCCTCAGTTGCCTATAGCGCGTAAAATGATCGAACAAGTTTTTAAACAAGCTTCACATATGATGACCGTATGCCAAGCACTCAAAGATGAAATGCTAACCTTAGGTGCGCAGGAAAATAAAGTAACAACCTTAAGAAATGGTGTTGATTTAGATTTATTCACCGCATCCAACGAGCAAGAGCAAGCGGCACTTAAATCTGAGTTAAATATTAGCGGTAAACTTATTATGTCGGTTGGTTGGCTTATTGAACGTAAAGGCCACTACCTCGTTATTGAAGCGATGAAAAACATCGACAATGCGACCCTTGCTATTGCAGGTAACGGCCCTGATTTAGCTAAACTTGAAAAATTAGTTAACGAATTTAATTTACAAAATAAAGTGATATTTTTAGGTGCGCTGCCGCAACCTGAATTAAACAAATGGTTTCAAGCGGCCGATGTTAGCGTATTAGCTTCAAGCCGTGAAGGCTGGGCTAATGTGTTATTAGAGTCGATGGCGTCAGGCACAGCTGTGGTTGCTACCAATGTGTGGGGCACACCCGAAGTTGTTGCTTCGCCAGAGGCGGGAGTTTTAGTTGAGCGCAGTGCGAGCGATATTGCTCGTGGCATTGAAACGTTAATCAATAATCCGCCGATGAGAGCATTAACTCGGCAATATGCAGAAAAGTTTGATTGGCATTCAACCTCGAAAGGGCAATTTGACATTTTTTCAAAGATAAAAAAAGCATGAAAATATTATATCACCACCGTATCGCCTCAAAAGACGGCCAGTATGTCCATGTAGAAGAAATTATTAAAGCACTGCGAAAGCTTGGTCATGAAGTGATTATTGTTGCCCCTAAAATTGCTGAGCATTCAGAGTTTGGTAGTGATGGTGGCTGGGTTGATGTGCTAAAAGCCAAATTACCTAAATGGTTTTATGAATGTTTAGAGTTTTCTTATAGCTTTTATGCCTTTTTAAAATTGGCAAAAGCGATAATTAAACACAAGCCTGATTGCATTTATGAACGCTGCAATATCTTTTTGCCCGCGGGTATTTGGGCGAAAAAATTGTTTAAAATTCCGCTGCAATTAGAAGTTAATTCACCGCTTTATAATGAACGCAAAAAATACGGTGGCATTTCCCTTGATTGGTTAGCCAAATGGTCTGAAAACTATGTATGGCGTAACGCTGACCGGGTATTGCCGGTTACCAAAGTGATGGCAAGTTATATTGAAGCGGTTGGCGTACCTGCCGAGCGCATTACTGTGATCCCGAATGGGGTTGATATTGACATTTTTACGCCAAAAAATGCGGCTAATCGCGCACCAGAATTTAAAGATAAATTAGTAGTCGGTTTTGTCGGCTTTTGCCGTGAATGGCACAAGCTCGATCAAGTATTAGACTTATTAGCGAAAGTTGAACAAGACAACTTGTTCTTTTTAGTGGTTGGCGACGGCCCCGTAATTAATGATTTAAAAGCACAAGCGGCTAGCTTAGGTATTGCTGACAAATTTCAGTCGACCGGTTTAGTTAAACGTGAAGAAATGCCTTATTGGCTTGATCAAATTGATATTGCCTTACAGCCTGCGGTAACACCTTGGGCTTCACCATTAAAAATGATTGAATACCTCGCCAAAGGTTTAGCGATAGTCGCGCCAGACTCCGACAATATTCAAGAGCTGTTATCAAACAACAACAGCTGTTTATTTGCCGAAGACGACCTTGCCGGTATGATTGAGCAAATTAAACGACTAATTGAAAGTGAAACGCTGCGCCAAGCATTATCAGAAAATGCCTTCGCGACTATTGAACAATTACAGTTATCTTGGCTGGGTAATGCCCAGAAAATCATCGATGGCTATAAAATTTAATTAATATTTTATTAGGAATATTATGGAAACCTTTTTATTTGGTGTTTATATCGTAGTAAGCGTATATGTTTGCTGGCTAGGGCTTAAGTTTGATGAAGATACTTACCCAGAAAAAAGAGAAAAAGAATAATGAGAGGCTTAGCATTATTATTGGCCTTACCTTTTTTAGTATTTGCAGCAATTAAAAGGCCGTTTATTGCTTTAGCTTTATGGGTATGGTCGGCATTGGTTCCTCCGCATGTATGGTCTTTTGGTGGTTTAGCTACTTCTATTCGTTGGAATTTTTTATTCGCCCTTATCACTATTTTTGGATTCTTTTTCAATAAGATAAAAAAAAATCCAGCTTCGGGATTGCTAGTTGTAGGTCTTATATTCTTTTTTCACACCACAATTACAACGTTGGTTAACTATGGTGATGGACCATATAACTGGTTACGTTGGGATTGGTTTATGCGGGTTATACTGTTGTTCGTTTTTTTGTGTTTAATGCTTCGAAAACAACTGCATTTTGAAGCTATAGCGTGGGCGGTTGCGCTTTCATTTTCATTTAAAGCGTTTATTGAAGGGGCGAAAGTATTGAGCTCAGGCGGAGGGCATAATATTTTTGGGCTAACACCAGGCTTCAATGATAATAACCTGTCGGCGTTAGCTGCATTAATGGGGATTGCTTTTTTGTTGTTTTTAATCGATCAATATAAAAACAATATAACCTTAAAATACCCATTGCTGGGCTTATTATTTTTTAATGTGTTATTTGTTTTAGGTAGTGATTCTAGAGGTGGCTTTGTTGGCTTAGTTATTTTAGGTATTTTTTATTTAATGAAAACTAAGCATAAGTTTAGAGTAGGCTTTATTCAATTAATCATTGGCTTGGTAGCTATTAATTTAATGTCTGCTGATTGGTTTGAGCGTATGGATACTATTTCTGAAGCTGAGCAAGATGGCTCCTTTATGGGAAGAGTTGTTTCTTGGAAATTGGCCATTCTTATGGCAATAAGAAGCCCGATAGTTGGTGGTGGGTTTGACTCAGCCTTTACCAACAGAGCAACAGTCGATAATTTAATGCTTGATTGGGATATGGTCAGTTTTATTCCAAGTCATACATTAGAGTTTGGTGATAAGGTTTATGTTGCTCACAGTATTTATTTTCAAGTGTTAGCAGATCATGGGTTTATTGGTTTATTTCTATATTTATTAATGATGTTTATGGCATACGTTTCACTTGCTACAATCATGAAAAAGTCGCCAATTGATTGGCATAAAAATTTAGCTGAAAAATTAAAACTGGGGCTCGTTGTGTTTATGGTTTCTGGGGCGGCATTAAGCTCAGCATACAATGATTTGATATTTACTATATTAGGCTGTACGGCAGCTTTGGGAGTTCAATACGGTTTAGCAATTCAAGAAAAGGCTGCAAAATAAATGCGATTGTTATTTGTAATTAATGATGTCTCTAATGTTGGCGGCACCGAAAGGGTAACCACGCATATTGCTAATTTAATGGTTGCGCAAGGTTTTACCGTTGATATTTTAAGTATTTATCAGCACAGCGCGGAAACCTTTTTTACTATTGACCCTGCAATCAAACAACTAAGCCTTTATCCTCACGCTATTTCGTTAATTAAATCGCTTATTCCGGCGTCAATTAAATTAAAAAAAATTGCTAAAAATTACGACATTGTGGTGTTTTCAGACACTCAATTAAGCTTGTTGTCTAGTTTAGTGGCACTTACCACAAAAACTAAAGTAGTTGCTTGGGAACATTTTAATTCAAGTATTGTGACACGTTTTGGTAGCCGCTGGTTTGGTCGAAGGTTAGCCGCTTGGTTAAGTGATTTAGTGATTGTGTTGACCGAGCAAGACAAAAACAACTGGCACAAAAAATACTGTTTAAAAAATCCGATAAAAGTGATTGCTAACCCATCGGCCATTCAGGCCAAAATAGCCCCCATTACTGAACTGCGTTCTAATACTGTGGTATCGGTAGGGCGTTACACCGAGCAAAAGGGCTTTGATTTATTAGTGCAAAGCTGGGCGGCTATTGATAAAAATACTCGCGCAGGCTGGCAGCTAAAAATTATCGGCCCCAATGGTAGCGCAAAGCCTGCCTTACAAGCACAAATTAAGTCACTGGGGTTAAACGATGTAATATTAGACGGCCCATGCAATAATATGGCTGCGGTTTATAACAATGCTGATATTTATGTGATGAGCTCACGGTATGAAGGCTTTGGTTTAACGTTAATTGAAGCAATGTCGAGTGCTTTACCGGTTATTGCTTTTGATTGCCCCATGGGCCCAGGCGAAATTATTGCGAAGCAATATGGTTTAATTGTACCTGCAGAGCATATTCAAGAGTTAAGCGAAGCATTAAGCAAATTATTATTAGATACCGACTTACGCCACACGTTATCAAATAAATCATTAATACGAGCGCAAGACTTTAGTGAACAGCATATTGCCAATATATGGCAACAAACGTTAAATAAATTACTGTAAATGGATAAATTAATGGAAGATAAATTACTGCAAATTTGCGTTGTTGCCCACAATGAACAAGAACATATTTTAGGCTGTTTACAAAGTATTGAAGTCGCCATTGCAGCAGCAAATATTAGTCAATATTGTGTGCATATTATTAACAATGGTAGTTCAGATAATACGCAAATTATTGCCGAAACGTTTTGTGCTGATAAAACACCATGGTTCGCCCATAATATAGCGCTGGGCGATAAAGCGAATGCCTTTAACTTAGGCGTGTATAACTATGCTACGGCCGATGCTTTAACGGTTTATATTGATGGCGACTGTAAAATTAGTGCGGGTACATTAAGCGCTTTTATTACTGCTCATCAAGACAAGCCTAATGCTTATATTTATGCGGCAATTCCAATGACGCAAGGCAATACCACACAACAAACCATTAAAAATACCTTGGCAGGTACAGCCCTAAGTGGAAATTTGTTTGCCCTTAGTGAGCAATTTATTAAAAAATTAAGAGAAAAATCGTTTAAGTTACCGGTTGGTTTAATTGGTGATGACAGTTTATTGGCTTGGGTATCAAGCCATGACTTTAAGTTAAGTAATGGTGTTATTTCTGGATACCTTGTCGGGGTAGAGGGCGCAAAATTTGAATATCATAGATTAGCGCCTACATCTTGGTCGAATATCAAACTATATTACCGCCGTTTAACACGTTACAGCTTAAGGCATTTACAACAAAAGTGTATTAGAGAGTTTTTAAATGAGCATGATGCTTTTGAAAAACTGCCTGAAAGCATTAATGCGCTGTATGAGCTTCATAAACCTGAACATATCCGTACAGAGGGGCTAGTAAATCAATACTTTGATAAAAAGTCGGCAAAAATTTTAAAAAAATTAAAAGAAGATAAGTAATTGGATATACAAAAAAAATTAGCAAAAGCGTACTTTTGGAATATTTTTGGCAAATGGGGGGCGAGACTTTTAGGAATTGGTAGCACATTAATATTAGTACGCTTAATTGACCCGGAAGCTTTTGGTTTGGTGGCTTTGGCTACAATTTGTATTGGTTTTTTTGCAACATTAACCGGTATCGGCGTTGAGCGTTATTTAATTTCTCAAACAGAATTAGATACACAAGCATTAAACTCAGGCTGGACGTTAAATATTCTTCTTAAGTTTGTTGTTACCATTGCTTTGGTCGCATCATCTGGTTTTCTTGCGAATTATTTTAACGAGCCTGCGTTAGATATTGTTATTGTGGTAGTCGCCATTAATGGTTTTTTTGCCTCTTTAAATAATATTGGTTTAGTTAAATTAACTAAAAATTTAGACTTTAAAAGTATTACGTATTTGCAGCTTGTCGTAAAAGTATTTTCGACGATTGTGACCTTAACCGTTGCCTATTTTAATCCTGATCATTGGGCGCTTATTGCCGGCGGTATTGTTTCGGTATGGCTCTATATGATTGGTAGTTATGTAATAAGCCCATACAGGCCAAAACTTTCTTTTTGCTTTGATAAAAATCAATTTTCATTCTCAGTTTATATTTTAATTCGTAATATTTTAAGTTTCTGTCGTAATAAAGCAGATACCTTTATTGTGAGTAAATTATTTAATACCTCAGCAGTGGGTAAATATAATATTGGTTTAGAGTTTGCTGTACTGCCTTTCTCTGAAGTAATAACGCCAGCTAGTGCTGCTATATTTCCAGGGTTAGCCAATTATAAAAATGACCGAGAACAATTATTTGATAAAACCTATAAATATTTTGCTCTTATTTATTTATTTGTTATTCCTTGTATTGTTGGTATTTGGGTTGTGGCGCCGCAATTTTGCCCGGTGATTCTTGGTGATAAATGGGCTGATACAGCGCCTATCATGGCCGCGTTAGCTGTTATGATGTTGCCATACCCATTAACTGCGATTACTAATAACTTATTCGAGTATTTAGGCAAAACAAAATTAAGCTTATTTGGTGATGCGATTGGATTAGGTTTATTGGTGTTAAGTGCGGCCATTTTAGTGTTTGACGATATCAATGAGTTTGCACAAATTCGAGGTTATGTTGGCATTGTTGCCTTTTCATTAATTTTGTTCTTTTGTCGAGTGACCATAGGTTTGTCATTAAAAATAATGTTCACTATTTTAATTATTCCCAGTATAGCCGCTTGTTTTATGTTTTATGTGTTTGAATTTATCTATATGAATAACTCAATCACCTTGCTTGGCTTATTAATTAATATGTTTATTGGGGCGCTGAGCTATTGCCTTTGTTTTTTCATTTTGCTGTTTTTAATTAAGCCTTATTCGAGTGTTTGGGCGTTTTGGTATGAGCGAATAACTTATGCTTGCGCTAAGTTACTTAATCGTAACAATACTGTAATGCCATGAGATATATTAATAATAAATTAATTTTTGTTGGTTCATTATTCGTCAATAGTGTTTTGTTAATATTACTTATCGGATTATTAAAAATAGATAATGTTAGGGTAGAGATTTATAAAACCTTGGTGATGTCTTTTGGTCAAAGCGATATTGTTTTATTGGGTGATTCAATTACACGGAGAAATTCAGATTTTGCCATGATGTTAGGTGGTTTTAATTTTAACACGATTAACCAAGGTGTTGACGGCTACACTATTGCGCAAGTTGACCGCAAAATAAACGATGTTATTATTCCTTTAAATCCTTGTTTAGTTGTGTTGATGGCAGGAACAAATCGACAAGCGGGCGATTCAGTTCAGCAGAACACTAAACTGTACCGAGATTTATTAGTTAAGTTAAAAAAACATTCAATCGACATTGTTGTGCTTGAAACAATACTAGCGAACAAAGCGCCATTAAATGATTATATTAAACAACTCAATGAGCAAATGAAAAAAGTAACCGCAGAACATCACATTACTTATTTCCCTAGTAACCAGTTTTTATCTGATGGTAATCGCTTGCTTGATGAATATACTAACGATGGCATTCATCTTACTTCACGCGGCTATGATGTGTTAAATGAAGCACTTCTGCCTTTTATTAAACAGCACTTTGTCTCACCAAGAGAGCAATGTAATCGTATTTTTTAAGGGTATTTAATGTTTGGTGCTTATCGATTAATTTTAGCCTTTATGGTGGTTTTTCTTCATTTAGGTGGCTGGCCTGGTTTTGGAGAATACGCTGTTTTTACCTTTTTTTGCCTTAGCGGCTACCTGATGACTTACATCATGCATGAAAATTATGGTTTTTCGGGGGATGGTCGTAAAAAATATTTAATTAATCGCTTACTGCGTATTTATCCGTTGTATTTGTCGGCTGCGTTGTTCAGTTTGTTGGTTATTTTTATATTTGGTGAGTCTTATACCTCTGGCCTGATTTTTAATTTAAAAATACCTGACGGTGTTTCTAATATTTTGGGTAATTTATTTTTAGTGATTACTGATCATAAAAGTACGGCATTGGTACCTCCTGCATGGGCTTTAACTGTTGAAATTCTGTATTACGCCTTAATAGGGCTGGGGCTTTCAAAAAGTGCAAAAGTGACATGGCTTTGGTTTATTTGTTCTGTGGTATATACCGTTACTATTTTAATGTTAGATGTAGAGTGGTGGGACTGGGGCTACTTTCACCCATTAGCGGCTTCTTTGCCGTTTTCAGTTGGCGCGCTGTTATACCATTATCGCAAGCGTTTGGGTGAAATTATTAGACCACTGGCAACGCCTATTAATGCCTTGGCATTATACGGTTTAGTGCTTATAAACTGGGCGGTAAATTATAAGCTGGGCACCAGTTATAGTTATGGTTTTTATATTAACTCACTTATTAATATTGTTTTATTGTTGGTGTTAACCAATGTAAAAGTTAGCGATCCTTTCTGGAAAAAATGGGATAAACGTTTAGGTGATTTAAGCTACCCTATTTATTTAATGCATTGGGCCATTGCCATAATTGTGATGTATTTATTCGGTTTATTTGGTATCGAATTAGAAAAACGTACCGAGCTTTTTGCCATTGTTTCAATTCCATTTATGCTGTTTTTTGGCCAACTGATGGTCAGTTTATTACATAACCCAATTGAAATTCTGAGAAATAAAATTAAAGGTTAATTAAGGATAAAAATGAACCTATTTAAACGTGTCTATCAAAAAATAAGTAAGCAGTATAATAAAAAACGTTTTGACCAAGTTGCTGATAAAGTACGTACAAGTTTACCTGTTAATATTCAGCATCAAGATGATATTGTCATCGTTTCACAGGTTTATCATGCGGCTATGGATATGAGTTTGCTAGCTTTAAAAAGCTTTGCTAAGTTTTTTACCCGTGGACGCTTCGAATTGATTGATGACGGCAGTTTAACTGAAGACGATTACCGCCTATTAAAGCATCACCTACCTAATGTTAATATTACTAAAAATCAAGAAATAGAAGTGGGACAATGCCCTCGTGGTGGTTGTTGGGAACGCTTAATTCATATTATTAATTTGTCGAAAAACGCTTATGTGATTCAGGTTGATACCGACACACTGACGGTTGGTCCATTACCTGAAGTTGATGCTTTTGTTAGAAATAATCAAGCCTTTACTATTGGTAATCCAATGTGGCCTGCACCAACCGATAGTAGCTATATGTCGGCGGTTGCAAAAGCATGGCAAGGTACTCATGTGCAAGTGAAAACAGAAGAACAACTTGCCAGCCTGAAAAGCATTCAATTAGAGCGCTACCTTAGGGGATGTGCGGCATTTACAGGCTTTCCTAAAGGAGTATTAAACTTTAATGTACTAGAAGCTTTGTCACTTGAGTTAGAAAGCAAGCTTGGGAAAGATAAATGGCATGAGTGGGGGTCAGAGCAAGTTACTTCAAATATTATGGTTTCGCTATGTGATGATGCACAAATTTTACCTTGGCCGAAATACATGAATTATGGCTTCCCGAACACTGGCTTTAATAACGTTGCAGATTATGCGGGTAAAGTATCTTTATTGCATTTTATTGGTAGTAATAGGTATGACCACAGAGTATATGAGAAGCTGGTAAAGCTATTTGTGAAGTAAAATGAAAGCGATTGTAAATAAAAACTTTAGACACGATATCAATGCATTAAGAGCCTTAGCTGTTATCGTTGTGGTCTTTTTTCACTTCAGAATAGATTTATTAGATAGCGGTTTTATTGGCGTCGATATTTTTTTTGTAATATCAGGCTATTTAATGACTTCTATTATTTTTTCAAAGCTATTAAATAATCAGTTTTCTCATTTTGATTTTTACTTTGCTCGAGCTGTACGAATAGTACCCGCCTTACTTTTTGTATGCTTAGTTTTACTTGTTTTAGGTTACTTTTTATTATTACCTAGTGAATATCGAGTTTTAGGTAAACATACAATTGCGAGTCTTTCCTTTTTATCAAATATTATCTACTTTTCAGAAAGTGGTTATTTTGACGTGTCATCACATAAAAAATGGCTGTTACATACTTGGTCTTTGTCTGTTGAATGGCAATTCTATTTACTTTATCCATTTTTATTGGCTTCCTTGTACCGACTAATTGGAGCTGTTAAAACACCTTACATTATTGCTATTGTTGTTTTAGGTTCTTTTTTTTACTGTGCGTTTTATAGTCAATTCAATCAATCATCTACTTATTTTTTGTTACAGTTTCGGTTTTGGGAGCTTGGGTTTGGCGGTATCGTTTACTTTGTGGCTCAAAGTAACTCACTTAAAATTAATAGCCGAGTAGTGAATTTATTAGGACTTACCTTATTATTGCTTAGCTGCATATTGCTAAATGAAGACAACTGGCCTGGTTACAAAGCGTTATTGCCTGTATTAGGTACAGGACTTGTGATTTTGGCTAATAATCAAACTTTTTATTTATATAAAAATAAAGCTGTATCATTACTTGGAAAGTCTTCTTATTCAATATATTTGTGGCATTGGCCTATTGCAGTATTCATTTTTCAATATATAGCTAACACAAGTTACTTGGTGGTATTTATAGCTTTGGTAATGTCGATGTTATTGGGTGTTTTATCGTATAAATTTGTTGAAATTCCCATCCAAGATTACTTTGTAACCAGAAAAAGAAACAAGTTGAATTTTATTCACAATACCGCCCCTTTAACTTTGTCATTGTTGGCGGTTTGTCTTTTTTCGGTGGCAGCGTATTTAAGTTTCGGCTTCCCATCAAGAGTGTCACAGCAAGTTAAAATAGCTGATTTTGAAAGGTTTAATCAAGAGACTAGTGAAACTAAAAGTATCGCTAAGATAAAAGATTTATTTGCTGCAAGTGATGTTATTTTGATTGGAGATAGTTTCGCCGCTGCGGTTTCAACTAGCATACAAGGTGTTGTTGAAGAGCATAATCAAGTGTTTTCCAAAGCTGTTTTACGTGGTTGTAAAACTGTTCTCAATATTGAAGTGAAAAACCAATTGGCAACTAGAAAATGTACCAAATGGTATGATGAATTACATCATGCTTTAATAACATTGCCGCCAAAATCGCCATCGAGAAAACTTATTTTTGTCAATTCGCTAAGTTTTCCAGATAACCTTTATATTGTCCGTGATGATGAAATTAATAAGGCCGCTGAAGCATCAATTAAAAATAATTATGTAGACTCTTTATGCAAACTACAAACGCACTTTAATGTTTCCTTTATGTTACCAATTCCGCAATTTGGCTTTGATGTTCCAACAGCAGTGGCAAGAGCTATATTTTACCAGGAAAAAAGTGACAGTCCTGTCATTAAACTTGATTATCATAAGGAAAGTAATAGGTTAGGTTATGAAATAGGTCGTTTAGCTGCACAAACTTGTGGTGTGAACTTGCTAGAACCTACAGATTATTTGTGCCCAAATGATCTGTGTTTAAGCGCGATAAATAGTCGACCGCTTTATTATGATCCAACTCATTTGAGTTTGTATGGCGCAGAAGTGATTAATCCTGTTTATAGTAAATTATGGAAATTTAATTGAAGCCTCCTTTTAAAAAAATATTTTTTGTTCAGCGCGACTTAAATAAGTGGAAAGAAAAAGTGGATTTCACTGATATCGATGCATTGGAACATTCGCTGGATATTTTAGATACGGCGCCTGATGGTTGGATATACCAAACATATGTCTTACTTAAAAAACGAGGATTTAATGTTGATATATCAGACCATTTTATTGCTGATGAAATTTGTATAGCGCATTACGATAATTTGCATACCTCACCTCCGGCTAATAGTTATGCCGTTGCCGTGCGAGGTGATCGAGACCGTTCGTTTATTTGCAGTTTTGAACTAATTCAAAGCCCTAGTGGAAAGGAATATAATAAAAATATTTATGTTCCTCATTGGCCCCAACTAAATTTGATACCTAGAGAAAGTAATAGGTGTAATAAAATTGAACGCATAGGGTATTTTGGCGAGAAAAAATATCTACCTCAAAGGTTTCAATCGGAATCATTTAACCTTGCATTAAAAAGTCTTGGTGTTGAGTTAGTTGTTCGAGATACATTCGAGCAATGGTCTGATTATTCAAATATTGATGCCGTACTTGCGGTTAGGGATGGCAATCCCTATTACTTGGCTTCGAAACCTGTGAGTAAATTAGTAAATGCTTGGCTTGCTGGCTGTCCTGCCTTATTAGGAAAAGAGCCGATATTTAATCATTATCGTCAATCTGCTTTAGACTTTATAGAAGTAGATACTGCGGAAGATGTATTAGACGCAATTTATAGATTACAAAATGATTCGTTGTTATATGAAAATATGAGAATAAATGGCTTAAAGAGAGCTATTGAAGTAGATCATGATGCCGTAGCGACTAATTGGATTACCGTTATAAATGAGGAAATTATACCTGATTATAATTTGTGGTTAAAAAAGCCTGATATTGTTAAAAAATTAACTTTATTTAGTCAGCAGTTAAGAAAAAAAATTAGAGGTCATTTGTATGATGTTGGTCTTAACCATGAAACAGGAAAAGCCGAAGATAGAACTAGTTTGCTGAGAAAAATTATTTGGTTTTTATTTGATCGTTTTGCGTGGACTGAATATAAAAAAAGAAAAATGTATTTTAAAACTAAAGTTTAAAAATTATAACTTTTATTTAAGTTCAATGATTTACTTTTGTTATTTAAATTTAATTAATTTTAGTTTTTAGCAATTGAGTTAATTATTTATTCACTAGAAATAATTATAAGAAGCAGGTAATAAAAATGAATGAAATAAATATTGATGATTATTTGAGCCAATACCGAGAGCATAAGCTTTGTTATATTCCTAATCCAGGCAATGCAGGTGACAATATAATAGCGGCGGGTACATTACAGCGATTCAAACGGCTTGGTTTAGATTATCGATTGGTAGACCGCCACCGATTAGCATTAAATAATGAAATTGTATTTTATAGTGGTGGTGGTAATTTAGGTAAAATGAGCAATTTTTCGGTTAGTTGTTTAAGTAGGATCCATAAAAACGTACAAAAGTTAGTTATTTTACCTCATACAATCAAAGATATATCTCCATTATTATTAGAGTTCGGCGCCAACACAGATATTATTTGCCGTGAATTAGTTTCTTATCAATATGTTAGTAAAAGTGGAACAAAAGCTAATGTTTATTTGGCGCATGATATGGCTTTAGGGTTAGCACCCTCTGAATTACTGTCTTTCGATTTAGGTTTATTTAAAAAAATACAACAATGTTTATTGTATGTGGCTTGTAAGTTACATTTGTCTACAAAGCAAGCGCCGACCAAACATGGCTTATTGTCGTTATTTAACAATAAAGCAGAAATGATCATTGCAGAAAAAAAACACACTTCAATTTTAAATGCCTATAGAACTGATGGTGAAAAAACTAATATTAAATTGCCTGCGGACAATGTTGATTTATCAGAAGAGCTTGCAATAGGCGTGGAAACAGAAACGCTCACCTTTCTTGGTGCGGCAAGGTTCTTAAGAGTTATAAATGAATTTGAAACAATTAATACGAATAGGCTACATGTTGCTGTTGCTGCGACATTATTAGGAAAAAATGTTAATTTTTTTGCTAATAATTATTTTAAATGTAAAGCAGTTTACGATTATTCATTAACTAATTTTAGTAATTTAAAGTTCATTGAATAGTAAATAAATTTGAGGGAATATTTCAGATTATTGTTGCTATTTTCTCTATAAAATTTAATAAGTATATATTGTTCTTAATGTTTTGATTGAATTGCTAATTTATTTAACCGATATCTATATATAACTAAAGGATTTATGATGCCAAGAATTAATAGTGTTGATACGCTTAAATTATTGGCTATTATTGCGATTATTTCAATACACACGGCTCCTTTCTCTATTGCATCAAGTTCAGAGAGCAATGACTTTTATTACTACTTAACTATATTTATTAATCAGGTTGCAAGGTTTGCAGTACCATTATTTTTTGTAATTTCAGGTTATTTTTATGGTTTAAAAATTAGACAAGGTTTTTGTCCATTAACTATATCCTATAAAATGTTATCTCGTATTTTGATTTTATATTTAACTTGGTGTGCTATATATCTTATGCCATACAATTTATCTGCAATTGTAGAGTTTGGTATATTAGGGCCAATAAAGGTCGCCTATTGGAATGTTATGCGGTTGGTTGACCAGCCGATAACTTTCTTATTTGAAGGCAGTAAAGTGCACTTGTGGTTTTTAATGTCTTTAATGATTTGCATCGTAATTACCGCGTTACTACTGTACTTTAAGCAAGTTAATTTGCTAGTTTTTATTTCACTTTGTTTTTTTATATTTGCGGTTTTAGCAAAATCGTATAGTGCCACCCGTTTCGGAGTTAATATCGAGTTTAATACAAGAAATGGGCCTTTTTTTGGGCTGATATTTTTTGTCACGGGATATTATTTTACGAAATACAAAATATCTATGAACTGGCTGTATTATGGCATCAGTGTGTTTATTCTTGGTTGTTTTTTGCATTTCTATGAGATTATTTATTTAAATCAAACATACCATGTCTCGCCTCTACAAGACTTTGTCTTCGGCACATACTTTATGGGGATTGGTGCTGCCATGATCGCTTTATCTAATCATAAAGTGCTATGTAATCAGTTGGCTGTACGTTTAGGAAAAATGACGTTAGGTATTTATGCATCACATTTTATCTTTGTTGACTTGTTGCGGCCATTAGATAAAGAATTTAATCATCCTATATGGGAAGTCTCGTTTGTTATATTAGTGTTATTATTTTCTATTAGTTTTACAAAGTTTTTAGCAATGTCAAAGTTAGGTAAAAAAATTGTTGAGTAAAATAAAAATTAACTATCGCTGCAATAAAATTATTCATGGGATGCAATGCTTAATTCGCTACAAATTTTAAGAGGCCTAGCTGCTTGGACTGTTGTATTTACTCATATTCAACAAAGTTATTATCTAGGTAAGATAGATAACGGTATTTAGAGCTTCTTCGGCACTTATGGTAACTTTGGCGTTGATGTTTTTTATTTTAAGCGGCTTTGTCATGGCTTTGGTTTCAAAGAAACATCTACATTCAGGAGTTTCTTTTGGTATAAACAGGCTGTATCGCTTAGTTCCTATTTATTGGTTTTATACGTTTTTATTAGTTTTTAGTATATTAATTTTACCTAATGGGACATATTTGACTTGGTGGCAGGACTTTAGCTTATTAAAGTCATTACTGTTTATTCCAAATATTAACCCGAATGGGCATGGTTATTATCCAACGCTATATGTCGGCTGGACATTAATATATGAGTTATTCTTTTATTTAGTTTTTACGGCAATTCTTGTTATGAGATTACCCAAGCCGACAATAGCTTGTGCATTGCTTTTACTTGTTATTGCTTATTTTACCCGTTGGCATCCATTTCTAGGCCATAGTTCACTTTTACTGGTTGAATTTGCAATTGGCATTATTATTTTTGAATATTATAAATACACTAAGTTAAACAATTTCTTTATAAAAATATTTATCCCAATTGCAACCTTTACAGTTTTTGCTCTTTATTTTATATATTTAAGTCGAGTCGAAATCGCAAAATTTTTTATAGCGGGTGTAACTGTTTATATATTTATTTTAACGGCGTTTTTCAAGGCAGTTGTCGCCTAAATTGTTAAGCAGCTTCTTTATGTTGCTCTGGATTTAACTCCACAG
>JBPOFN010000066.1:0-16266 GCA_051251725.1 Thalassotalea sp.
ATAGCCAGCTATTAGTGCGAAAAAACGCCTTGATATCCACTTAAATTTCATCATCGAGTCTAAGATAAACTAGGTGAAATGAAATAAACACGTGAATTATTTATTATAAATCAAACTGTTAAAAAACCCATTAAACCGAGTTCAGGTTAATGTAGCAGTTACCTAGATGATTTTTCGGATAAAGCTCAATAACGTAAAATTTATTTAGTGGCAGCCAAACAAAATGCTATGCTTGCAGCTAATGAATTCGCCAATAACTTGTTTTTATTATTGATTAAAAACAAGTAACTGAAAAACACCCTATGGTTATCAACTTCTTTCGCTTTACTGTTTTGCCGATATTACTTTGTTCTTTAATTTTTATCTTAGGGACTGGCCCGCTTTATGGCAAGAATAGCCGTGGGGTTATTACTATTGGTTTATTAGATCAGGCTACGATTAATGCCAATGTCGGCGGAAATTTCGAGCAAGTAAATCAATTTGTCTCCGAATATTGGCAGGCGTGGGGATTTAAACAGCAGCAAGAAATTCAGTTGGTGTATTTGTCGGGACAGCAAATGTTTCCAGCTTTAGCCGCAGGTCAAATTGATGTGGTTGGTTTAACCACCATCACCGGCGCAGACCCTGATAACTTCTACAGCATTCCTTATGCGCGTTTTAAACAACGAATTTTCAAACAGTTACACGGTAATGATAAAAGTAAAACCCAGCTGGCTATTCATTCACCGCGCACCTCCACGTTAAGCTTTTTAACGGCCGATGTTGAACGTGACTATTTTGATGATATCGATGCCATGCTGGCGAATTATCAAGATTACGACGCCTTGTATTCAATTCGACCTTGGGTGTTAGAGGCGAAACTCCGCGAGTTAAAACTCATCAATGAGTTTTATATTAATACCGATGAAGCGCCAGATATTTATTTTCATTTTGCCACCAGAAAAACGGATCGAGCGTTAATGGCTCAAATTAATGATGGCTTGCGCGGTGTTAGTAAAACTCAAGCTTTACAATGGCAGCAGCAATTTATTCATGCCGATGAAAATAAATTTTCGTTTACCTTAGGCGACTATATTCAAAATTTATCTGAGCCTGAAAAGCAATTTATTATTGCTCATAATCACTTAACGTACCCTATTTTTACCGCCGGTTTTCCTCCTTATATTATTAATAAAAGTTTTATTAATATAAAAGAGCGTGGATTAACCATGGACGTGCTTAACCATATTACCAACAAAACAGGGTTAATATTTAACAGCACTTCTGTTAACGGGATGCGTGACGGAGCCACAAAGCTTAAAAATAATGAGGTTGATTTTTTTGCTATCAGTCTCAAAAATAGTCAGAACGCAGCCAAATTACTTTATTCAAATACTTATTTTAATTCGAATTTTAGTTTGGTCTTTCGCCATGATTACCCGTTAAAAGGCTCGCTTGATAGTCTCGATAATGAAGTGATTGCGGTGATCGAAGGCTTTAGCGCAACCGGTTATTTACAACAACAATTACCGACGGGCACCATTAAACAATTTAATACCGTTAATGATGCTATTTCTGCTGTCGCTAAAGGTGATGCCAATGCCTATATTGGTGAGTCATTAAATAATGCTTATATTATTAAGCATGGAAAGTTATCAAATTTAACCTCAGTTCCCTTTAATGACTTTATGGCGAAAGCTGAACTTGCCTTTGCCAGTAAAGCAGAAAATACCAGTTTAATTACCCTATTTAACCGCACTTTAAATAGCTTGTCAGAAACCGAGGCCGATAATATGTATGCGGTCTGGAGTAAAACGGCTTTCTCTGATGCTTCCGCTAAAAAAGAAGTGCAAGATGCCTACCAAAAAGCGTCAATGGTGCTGGCGTTGGTGATCTTGTCAGCGATTTTATTGTTACGTTTTTATATCCGTCAAAATAATTTTCGTAAAGCCTCTCAACGAGAAGTTGAACAAGCATTAGCAGTAGCTCAAGCGGCAAGAAAAGCAGCGGAGCATTCAGCCCAAACGAAAATTAACTTTTTAGCGCGCATGAGCCATGAAATACGCACGCCAATGAATGGTATTTTAGGCATGGCGGAGTCGTTAACTTTTACTAGTTTAACGGATGTACAAAAAGGTTATTTGTCGACCTTAACCGACTCTGCTGATAATTTATTGGTGCTGTTAAATGATATTCTTGATTTTGCCAAAATGGATGCAGGCAAGCTAACGTTAGAGTCGCAGTCGGTTAATATTGCCGAACTTGCTGAGCTAGTGTTAAACGCCGTTCGTCATATTGAAAAAGAAAAAAATATCCGCTTAGCATTGTCCTTAGATAAAGCCTTACATCAGCGTTATTTTACTGATCCGTTTCGGTTGACTCAGGTGTTGAATAACTTGATAAGTAATGCCATTAAGTTTACAGAGCAAGGTGAAATTGGCTTAGTAATTTCGTTAGTGGAAAGAAACAGCGAAAACGATAACACCTACGACACCATTAAAATAAATGTTAACGACACAGGTATTGGTATAAGCGCTAAGCAACAAAAGCAATTGTTTAGTCCTTTTATCCAAGCAGATAGTGCGGTAACGCGAAAATACGGCGGCACCGGCTTAGGGCTAAGTATTTGCCAAGAAATTGTTAGTGCTATGGGTAGTAAAATTGAAATTGAATCGGCGCCGAATGTTGGTAGTGATTTTTATTTTCTATTAACACTTAAACAAGCGGTATCGGTTACTCCGAAAAAAGAAAGACGTAAACAACCGCGACAAGTTTTAGCGACCGAAACCGATAAATTTAGCCAGCTTAATGTTTTAATGGCGGAAGACAACTTAGTAAATATTAAGGTGTTAAGTGCACAACTTGAGCGCTTAAACATTACCGCCGATGTCGCTGAAAATGGTCAAGAAGCGTTAAACCTGTTTAAAGAAAAAAAATATCATATTGTTTTGTCAGATTGCCATATGCCAATTCTAGATGGTTATGAATTAGCGGGCATTTTAGCTCAGCAAAAACAGCAAAATATTCCTTGGTTAATTGCCATTACGGCGGATGCTTTAGAGGGCACGGCAGACAAATGTATTGCCGCCGGTTTTGATGATTATATTGCCAAACCTTGTACCCAAGAGACAGTGAATAACAAGTTGCATCACGCTTTACGCCAAATTACCGCGGAAGAGCCGACTTATCAGCCACCAGCACAATGGGATTATCAACTGTTTCAGCCCGATTTATTAATGGAACAGAATGACCAAGACATTGTTTTATGTAAAAAAATAGTGCAAGTATTTAATGATATCTGGCAAACCGACAAGGCGGCGTTATTTAAAGCGACACTAGCTAAAGATTTTCATCATATCTATGGTCTGGTGCATCGTTTAAAAGGTAGCATTCGCTATTTTTGTGATGAGAGCATTGAATGCAACGCCGTCTTGATTGAAAAGCAGGCGCAATTATTACAAGGTGATATGATTGAATTTAGTATAAAACTCTTTATTAAAGAATTAGATATATTAAGTGAAGAACTGACCCATTGGTTAACGCAGTTAAATACTGACAAATAAACTTATCTTGTTATTTTACTGTTTGTTAATCTCAGCCCTATGTATTATTGCCGCTATTTATTCACCTTTTAACAGGGCTTGAGTATAATAGCGGCGCGAAATTATCTTGAAAATATTGGAAATTATTAGATGAGCGAAATAAATCAGTATATTTTAACTTGGCAGTGTCCTGACTCCTCAGGCGTTTTAGCCAAAGTTACACAAAGCTTATATGAGCATGGTGCGTTTATCACAGAAACAGCGCAATACAGTGATCCTTACAGTAATACCTTTTTTTCACGCACAGTTTTTGATGACCGGAATTTTACCGTACCGATCAGTGAATTTATTGAAGCGGTAAATTCACTAGCTGAGCCGCTAAATTTAGATTATCGATTAAGAAAAGCATCTGACGTATTGAATGTGATGATAGCGGTTTCACAATATGATCACTGTTTAGTGTCGTTGTTAACGAAATGGAAATCCGGTGCTTTGCCGATTAACGTAGTTGGTGTTATTTCTAATCACCTTGATTGTCAGTCGTTAGCGCAGTGGCACGGTGTGCCATTTCATCATTTACCGGTTACTGCCAATAATAAACCTGAGCAAGAAGCGCAGCTGTTGTCATTAATGGCCGAGACCGAAACTGATTTATTGGTACTTGCGCGTTATATGCAAATATTGTCAGATGATTTATGTCAGCAGTTATCAGGCCGAGCGATTAATATACATCATTCATTTTTACCTAGCTTTAAGGGCGCTAAACCTTATCATCAAGCACATGCTCGCGGCGTGAAAATGATTGGCGCGACTGCACATTATGTCACCGCTGATCTTGATGAAGGACCTATTATTGTGCAAGAAGTGAAGCCAATTAATCACACCTTTACCATAGAAAAAATGGTGCATTTAGGTCACGACTTGGAAGCAACAGCGTTGAGCCATGCGGTAAATATGCATGCCGAGCAGCGCATATGTTTGAACAAAGACAAAACCGTTATCTTGGTGTAACTATTTTTTAACTCCGGTTATATTTTTTCGCATGATGTATACGTTATATCTGTGATTCTGATAAAGTGGCAGAATATTAATTCTGCCTTTTTTGTGTCTAAATCTTATGAATGCGATTGAATATAAAATCAGTGTTGCGAACAGCAGCAGCCATCTTTTTGCAGTATCTTTACGTTTTCCAACGGTAAAAGATAAGCGCTATACTTTGTCATTGCCAGCATGGTTGCCTGGTAGTTATATGATCAGAGATTTTGCCAAAAATATTATGCAAATAAATACTACCAATAACAGCGGTGCACAATTACCGATTACGCTGCTTGATAAGCAAACTTGGCAAGTAACGGCGCTTGATGATTACATCGAAGTCAGTTATCAAGTATTTGCATTTGATTTATCAGTCAGAACCGCATATTTAGATAATCAACGGGGATTTTTTAACGGCAGCTCAACGTTTTTAGCCGTTAAAGAATTAGCGGCTAATCCTTGTCAGCTGACCATAGAAAAACCTCAGGCATGCCCGCATTGGCGAGTTGCTACCGGCTTAACACGCTCACAAGGAACGGCAAAATATCAATTTGGCGGTTATCAAGCTGATGACTATCAAGAATTAATAGATGGCCCGGTGGCCATTGGCGATTTTGATGTCACAGAGTTTGAAGTGGAAGGTGTTACTCACCACATGGTGTTTACTAGCAAGCACTTTGGTGACACACAAAGGCTATGTCGCGATGTTGCTAAATTATGCCAACATCATATTGAATTGTTTTCCGAAGCGCCCTTTAAAGAATATTGGTTTATCACTCACTTGCTCGCTAACGGATTTGGTGGGTTAGAGCATAAAAACTCGACCATACTACAAGCCAGTCGTTTTGATTTACCTAATCCGAATAAACCACAAGAGTACTCGGAAGACTATATAACGTTTTTAAGTCTTTGTTCACATGAGTATTTTCATTCGTGGAACGTTTGTCGGATCAAACCAAAAGCGTTTATTCCTTATGATTTGCAGCAAGAAAGTTATACGACCCAATTATGGGCCTATGAAGGCATTACTTCATATTATGATGACTTTTCGCTTTATCGCACTGGTATTATCGATTTTGATGGTTACTTAAAGTTACTGTCAAAAACGGCGACGAGAGTTTATCGCGGCGCAGGGCAATTCAAACAAAGTGTTGAAGAGTCGAGTTTTTATGCTTGGACGAAATTTTATAAACAAGGCCCAGACGCGGTTAATAATATTGTTAGTTATTACACCAAAGGCGCGCTCATTGCGTTATGGCTAGATTTAACTATTCGTGACTGCTCTAAGGGACAATACAGCTTAGACACCTTAATGCGGGAATTATGGATTCATTTTGGTCGCCCAGGCATTGGAACCGAGACGGCAGACTTTATTAATATTGTTAATATTTTATGTCAGCAAGACTTCAGTGAAGAAATTCAAACGATGTTAACAACTGCTACGGCTGTTGAATTAACCACTAAGCTCGCACAGTTTGGTGTCGCTTTTCAGCCAAGTAAGTTTAAAGCACTGAATACTGTTGAAACTGAATTCAGTGAGCAGCCTAAACCATATATTGGTGTATTATTTAAAACAGCCAGTGCTGGTTTAACAATTACGGTCGTGGTGGAAAACTCGCCGGCCGCGCTTGCCGGTCTGGCGGTTAATGATGTATTGGTGGCAGTGGACGGCATTAAAGCCACAGAGGCTTCTATGCAAAAGCTCGCCGATCACTTACCGCTAAATCAAGCCGTTGACTGTGTTTATTTTAGAGATGATTTATTATTGCAAAGTCAGTTAATGTTTATTGATTCGCCAACAACCGGAGTTACGTTTTCGGTTATTGAGCAAGAAAAAGTGCTCGGGTGGCAAAAAATAATTAACTAGCGTTTATTCGTTATATTTTTTTAGCGCAAAAAGCTGTTTTTTTATGCCGACAAGGTTTATGAATTAATGGCTGCTAATTTTTTATTGCGCTGGGTTACATAATTGTAACAATTGAGAAATATTTTTTTACATATTTTAATCATAAAAAACAATTGCTTGTTATATTTTGTACATAAATAGGTTAAAAAAAGTTAAATTAATGCTTGCTGTCTGCTCTCAGTTAAGTAAAGTATGTCGCAGCTACTGAGTAGCGATTTAACAAAGGGAAATTTTTTACACGGAAAGTAAAATATTAAATTCTCGGATTGAATTTAATGCTAATTTTCAGAATATGGATTGTTTTTTAACTTCAAGGTTTGGAAGTGAATACTTAAACCCTATTGGGTTTTATGGAATACCTAAAAAAGCATCAGGATGATCGATAAAAATAAAATAGCGATAAAGCTATAACAATAAAAAATAATAAAAATAATTAAAATATATTTAAACAGGGACAGTGCTAATCGGTAGGACACCGATATTAAGATTAGGAAGTTATTTGTTAATGGTTTTACCAAGATAACAATATCCGAAAGCGATGGCTTAGCCATCGCTTTTTTCCTTTCTGAAGAATAATTTTTTCATTTCTAACATATTCCTTTCACTTTGCAGTAAAATAACAGCAAGTAATTTCTTAGAGCACTTCTAATGACCAGATCAAAAAAATCAAGAAAGCCAGGTGTTGGCTCAAGCGGCGCGCGTAAATCCGATGACGAAAAATTAATTTCGCTAAAAGATAAGCGTATCCGCAAAAAAAATGGTAATTCGCCAGGTACCCGTCAAACTATTGCTAATCAAAATAAGCAAAGTACTGACTCAACCCAAGCAAAAGATCCGCGCTTAGGCAGTAAAAAACTCATTGATTTAGGTAAGCCAGTTGACAAAGTGGCCTTGAAAAAACCTAAAGTTGCAGCGGTTGCTGAAATCGCTAAAGTTCGTCCGGTCAATCAAGAACCAGATTTGTATCAAGAGTTGCAAGCGATTGAAGATGATGCCTTATTACAAGAAATTCTTCAGAAACAAGACGCTGAGCAAGAATTAACAGAAGCCGAAGTTGATCACTTTAATACCTTGATGGAACGCCATGAAGTTATTCGCGACAAATTAGGTTTAACCGACGAAGATGAAGAAGATGAGATTGTTGATAAGAAACAAAGCCTGTCTGAAGATGATTTGTGGGAAAAGTTTAATAGTACTGAATTTAATGAAAAAGATGACTTTTAATTAGTCGAATAAAAAGAGGTTTGTAGCTTTAATCATGTTATTGAATAACTGGACTATTGCAGCGATTGTCGGTGCGCTCATTATTCTTGCTTTGGCATTTTATGCTGGCCGATTGTTATCACAAGTAAAAATTCAGCGTAAAGCGAACGAGGCAGCGCAAGCTAAAATCGTTGCCGGTCAAAAAGCTCACGATGAAAAAATAATGAACAGTGTGTTAATTATCGCGAAAGCGATGAAAGAAGAGCAGTGTGACTATTCAGAAGGGTGCTGGCGTTTAAGTGTTTTACTTGATTCATTAAAAACCAGTAGCGAGCTTAGTGAACAGTTTCCTGCTATTTTTGCGCTCTATAATAAAATCAAACATATGCATATTTTAGATGGCCGTAAATCATTAGCTAAAAAAGAGCGGATGAAACAAGACTTAGAACGCATGAAAGAAGAAGCTGCTTTGTATGATGCGATCAATGCTGATTTAACTTTACTGTTGCAATATAGCCAAGAGCGATTAGCGAGGCTTAAAGCGGCATAATAAAATCCTTAGGCTTGATACCTAAGGATTTCTTATTAAAGCTAAACCCACCTTACCTTAGAAAAGATAACTTACTTTTTGACTTGTTGATGCATACCTGTAATTGTAATAACTTGTGTTTGGGTACTAGCTCGTAACCACTAAATTTCTTTCAGCGTCATTAACTCAGTTAAAGTTGAATATTTTTCTTGTCAATCTAGGTTTAAATACCCTATAATCCGCGCGCCTATCCAATAGGCCTTTCTAGTTTTTCAGTGGTGGCTATAGCTCAGTTGGTAGAGCCCCGGATTGTGATTCCGGTTGTCGAGGGTTCAAGTCCCTTTAGCCACCCCATTTTTCTTCCCCTTTCAAAGCAAGACCGATTGTCTCGCCAGTGTTTCATTACCGTCTTTGTTCAGATTCCTTATCTACAATCACTAAGTCTTCAAGACCTAGCTGCTAACAGTCACCTGAAATAGCTCCATTAACATTTGATAATGTCTTTAAAATTCATAGTGATATTAAAGTTTTATGACTATCCACTTTTGTTTGTAAAAATTAAAATGAAAATATTATAGTAGTTTTCACTGGTTGATGCGTCTATAGAGTAGAGCCTCAATAAAAGGCTCTACTCTACAGCTATTAATTAAACCGAATGTGTTTTATGGTGGCGTAGCAATAATTTTGTACAGAGGTAGCCCTTACTCTTGAGGTGTTATTGGAGACATTGTGAATTTAAAAAATAATAATAAGCAAACCGCTAATGAAGAAAACGCGAATGATAATCTCTTTACTGTTTTTAGTCGTATTAAGTCGTCATTAAAATATTTTATTTCTGGTTATGTTATCAATCCTCAGGATGTTGATGATGTCTGCCAAGAAACTTTTTTACGGACCTATAAATCATCACTTGAAAAAGAAGTGCAATCGCCCAAATCCTTTATGTTTAAAGTGGCGAAAAATTTAATTTTTTCTGACTTTCGACGGGCGTCTACGCAATTAAATGAATATGTTGAAGATATCAATATTGTTGATTCGACGATAGATTTAGATCATTTAGAAAACAACGTATTAGCCCAAGAAAAGCTCGGCGTGATGTGTGAAGCTATTGCGGCTTTACCCAATAAATGTCGACAAGTGGTTATTATGCGCAAAGTGTATGGACTATCGACTAAGGATATTGCGGCAAGAATGAATATTAGTCCAAGTACAGCAAGCAATTACATAACCCGAGGAATGTGCGCTTATAACGACGCTATCGCTCAATATAATGATGAAGACTATGATGAAAAAGAAAATATCCTTGTTAAAAAAAGAGGGGCTTTATGAACAAAACCATTAAAGGTTTTACGAATAAAACCATTATCAATCAAGAGGCTGCCCAGTGGGTTTTGCTGCTTGAAGATACACCTAAGCTTTCCCAAAAACAGATAGAAGAGCTAAATACCTGGGTCTCAACGAGTGATGTTCATCGCGAATGTCTTGAGTCGATGGCGAAATCATGGGGAGAGATGGATTTATTATCTAGGGTAATGCTGCCGTTAGAAATGAAAAAACCGTCTTTTATTTCTGTTTTATTTGCAGGCTTACTTTTTCCTTTTTGTACTTTATATCACTGGTTTTTAGCTTGTCTACGGCCGGGTAAGAAAATCTTTAATACTGTGCTTATTCCTTCATTGTCATTCAGTGCGGTACTCGCGGTTATCTTTATTTTATTACCGTTAGATAACAGCAAAGATTTAGTTTTTCACACTAAAATGGGCGAGCATAAAAGTTATACCATGGCAGACGGTTCAATTTTATGGTTAAACAGTAGCACAACTATTCATGTGGATTATACCGAGGCCTTTCGTCGTATAAAACTTATTCAAGGCGAAGCTCATTTTGAGGTTGCCAAAGACGCGACCAGACCTTTTGAGGTTTATGCGAATGATCGGCTTGTGCGCGCAATCGGCACAGCTTTTTCTGTTCATAAATTAAAAGATACTATTCAAGTGATTGTGAGTGAAGGTACGGTTGAGCTAGCGATTATTGATGAGACCTTAGTTGTGATCCCTGATGATTTTCAACCAGTAAAAGTGACTGATGATTTTAACAAGGTAAATGCGAAAAAATCTCTGCATTCAGCTTCAAACAAAACAGCGACACCGCCGACGAATATTAAACAGATACTAGGCAGACTAAGTGCTGGGCAACGCATTAGTATTCCTATAGAAAATGAAAATATAAGCGATGTTGTTGAACTGGATAATAGTGAAATTACCCGCTCTCTTTCTTGGAAAGAAGGAAAGTTAGTTTTTGCGGGTGAATCATTAGAAGATGTTATTCAAGAAATAACTCGGCATACTAAAGTTAAAATAGATGTTTTAGATCCTCAATTAAAGTCCATGCGCATTGGCGGACAATTTCAATTAGGCGAAACCGATACCTTGTTCTATGTTCTGGAATCTGGTTTTGGCATCACCGTTAACAAAGTAGACGAACTTCATGTTCAACTGCTGTTAAAAGAAAAATAAATGCACTTTATGAATAGTAGATTTATATTATTCATACGTCTTATTAATCGGCAGGTTAATAAGGCGTTTATAGTTATTAGTTTATTAAGTCTCCTTTTGTTGGCAATGGAAGTAACAGCAAAAGAAGAAGCTCAGGTCGACAGAAAATATGAATTTAATATTCCTGTTCAATCGTTAAGCCTCTCGCTCAATAAGCTATCTGATATCGCTAAGGTTTCATTTCTATTCCCTTATGACCTAGTCAAAAATAAAAAAGGAAGCTCCGTAAAAGGTCAATATAGCTTGCAACAAGCACTGACTATATTGTTAAAAAATACCAACCTTGAAGGGGAACTTTCTCAAAACAGAGCTTTTTTAATAAAGCCTTTAATAAAAGATTTGGGAACAGAACGAATGAAATATCAAAAAACACTTCTTGCCGCGACAATATCTTCATTGATATTTTCTTCTGCTAGTAATGCTGAAGAAGCGGTTGAAGAAACAAACACCTCAACAACCAAAGAAGTCGAAGTTATTCAGGTTCGAGGAATACTCGGTAGTTTGAAAGCCGCCTCACTGATCAAGCGTACTGATGGTCGGATCATGGATGCGATTGTTGCAGAAGATATTGGCAAGCTACCTGACAATAATATTGCTGAAGCACTACAGCGTATCTCTGGGGTCTCAATTAACACTGATTTTGGTGTTGGCAGCAGTGTTTCTATTCGAGGCTTATCGCAAAACCGTGTGGAATTAAATGGTCGCTCTACCGTCGGGGATTCACGAGACGGTATCAGCATGGAAGACTTTCCATCAAGTTTTCTAAAATCCGTTGCTGTGATTAAATCACCAACCGCGGATATGATTGAGGGTGCGCTTGGCGGTACTGTCAGTATGGAAACAGTGCGTCCCTTAGACCTAAAAGAAATGACAGCCGCGGTCTCGTTAGATGGTGAATATTCAGATAAAACTGAAAACTGGGCTCCTATATTTAATGGTTCCATAGGTGATAATTGGGATTTAGGTGAAGCAGGTAGCTTCGGCGCTATGTTCCTAGTGTCATATCAAGATCGTAAAATACGTCAAGATGAGTTTTCAAACCGCGTTAAAATTGTGCAAGAAGACGCAGGCGGAGCAGGCGGCATTGGTGAAGGTAACACACCAAGTGGCGGTTATGTTTTTAGAGATCAAAATCGACTAGAGCAATTTGTTGAAGATCGTGAACGCACTGCTTATAACCTTCAACTACAATGGGCACCGGCATCTGGCGACGGCAGTTTTTATTTAGATCTGGCACAAACAAAACGAGAAGGGGCCCAGTCGGGTAACTCAATTCTTGAAGTTGGTGGTAATAGAGTTTACAACGCTAACACCACGCAAGATAAATATGGCCAACTTAACAATCATACCCTGACTGATACTTTTGCTATTCCTAAAACATGGAGTGACTTTCGGACCACAGACTCTTTTACTCATGCATTAGGCGGTGAATGGTATATTACCGATAATGTTAAAATATCTGGTGAATTATCGATAGCGTCATCAGAAAGCTACAATCCCGATTCTGAATTCAACCTGCGACCAGTGAATAAAACCAACTGGAATGAGTGGGCAGAGCAATATGATCCAGCCACAAGCGGGACATACGACAATGATTGTCGAGTGAACTTTGATTGTCGCCACACTTCAGACGTAACATTGTCTCAAACGGGTGATAGCATTCCTTCAATTATTTATTCAGATCCGCAAGTCTATTTAAATCCTGAAAATTTAGCGGTTCGTGCTTTTTGGTTTGAAGGTAAAACAACTAAAAATGATGAAGAAGCTGTTCGTTTTGATGTTGAAATTGTTGAGCCACTTAGCTTAGGCTGGCTTTCTTCTTTAGAGTTTGGTGTACGGGCGACTAAACGAGATTATCAATTTGACGAACAAACCTTTAGATTCAATGATATATACAGTAATGCTTATACAGATCAAGGGACAGATAACGAAAAACCCGCAACGTTTTGGATCGATGATTTTGAAGCATTATTTCCTGGCTCTATAACAACGGTCAGTCATCCTAATTCTTTTGACCAAACAGGTTTGCATGGTCAAAATAACTTATTATCATACCGTACTTATCGCGGTGACCTATTAGCCAACCCAGAAGCGACCTTCGATCGAGTAAATCAATTACTTGCTGGAACTAATTTAGCCGTGAGTGGTGGTTTGCATGATAATACTCAGCGTGTTGATAACTCATTTCGTGATATTACCGAAGATACAGCCGCGCTTTATGTTTCTGCGAACATAGACTTTGATGAACTCACCGGTATTATTGGTGCACGTTATGTCACCACTGATCTTAGCTCTGGTTATATCTCAGACGGTGCTTTTGTGGCTGATAAAAATGATTACAGTGACTTTTTACCGAGTATCAACCTTAATTACTCATTTTCGGATGAAACTCAAGTACGCTTTGCTGCTGCTAAAGTAATGCGCAGAGCCGACTTTAATGACTTAAGCCCATCACTATTGGTCGACCCGTTTACTGTGTCTGCGACATCAGGTTCAGCGACGTTAAATCCGCATCGGGCAACACAATATGACCTGTCTATCGAGCACTACTATGGTGAAAGTAATGTTGTCTCGTTTGCGGTATTTTATAAAGATATCGAATCATTTTTATCTAAAACCGCTAACTGTGTGGCCAGCGAAGGTACGGCAAACCAAAACGTGACCGAATGGCAAAATATTTGTCATCTTGAAACGGCTGGCGTAGATAATGATAACCTAGTTTTATACACAAGCTCACAATTTAGTGATGCTGCCGATCCAGAAGCCGCGGGTGAAAACGCAGTTGCCGAACAGCGAAATCTAGGTCTTACCGGGATTAATACCGCGAAAACAACCAATGGTGAAAACGGCTCAATTACCGGCTTCGAAGCTTCAATTCAGCAAAACTTAGATTTTTTACCTGGTTTAGGTTTCAGCGCTAACTGGACATACGCTGATAGTGAACAGCCTAACGGTAGCACCTTGCTTGATGTCTCTAAAAATACATTTAATGGGCAAATTTATTGGGAAAATGACGAATTTCAAGTTCGCTTAGCCTATAACTATCGTTCTCGTTACCTAGCCACGGAAGATGAAAGACTGATAGAAACAATTGGTGCTTTAGCGCTTGATAGTTCTACCGATGATGAAAGCGACCCGCTCTATGATCCAACGTCAGGGAACAATTACCGTGAAAATAGAGGACAATTTGATATTTCAGCTAGTTGGGATGTTAATGAAAACATCACGTTAGTCACTAACATGACCAACCTAACGGGCGAACCTTCTCATTTTTCAACCGAGCTTGGTAGTTTGTGGAAATATACCGAAGCCGATCGCCGCTTAATGATGGGAGTACGTGCTAAATTTTAATGTCCAGAGCATTTCATTATTAGCCGAGCAAAGCCTATTGAAAAATAGGCTTTTTTCTTTATGTACGACAGCCCTTAAAGGCAGCAGCTTAAATTAATACCAATCCATCTAAATAAGCGACCACTTAGAACGACATGGGGGAGATGAGAAAAGTAAAATATGTTTAGATATAGTCATTCTATATTAAACAAATTTTGTGCCTTTATCATGATGCCTATGCGTTCCCGAGGGGCTGAGGGATCCCCATTTTACATTAACCAGCCTTTTTCGTAGCTTATTTTAAAGTTACTTGTACTTTTTTCTGTATATTTCATAGTGATATGTCGATTGAATAACTTTATGATTTGTTTAGCTAATGTTAAGAAGAATAATACACGTTTGTTTTTAACTGTATTTGCTTGGAATTTATTATGCCAGCTTCTTCTTTCCGTTTCATAGCCAATAAACCATAAAGCTGTTGCTGCTAAAGACGCGATTAAACAGAGTATCGATAGCCTAATTACTCCTGAGCTCTTACTAAATCGCCAGCCAAATCCATATTTCATGCTTTTATCATCTATAAAGTTTTGCTCTATTTGCATTCGCTTACTATATAGTTTGACGACTTGAGCGCTGGTTAAGTCTCCGTCTAAAGAAGCGAGTAACCAAGGCACCTTAGCTAAGTTTTGATACATTTTTTTATCTTTTGTGAAACGACTATTTCCAGTTCTACCTTTAGGTTTACCGTGACATAGGTGTAAATATGCATCACAGGCTGCTGGACTGTGTCTTACCGCTTGCGGTATGGCTTTTCAGTAGCTATGTCGTCAGGGCTGCACAGCACTTCATAGTGCTGCCTTATTATTAACCTTCTATATTGTTGAATTATAATAGTTTTTAATGATATGTTAAGGGTTTGTAAATCTCGGCTTGCTTTACTTGTTATGTAAATAATCTATTTACATTTATTTGATAATATGAAAAGGTGGCTGACAATTTTATTTTTATTTATACGTATTATTGTGCATATGTCTAATCAAAAATATTCATTTATAGAGTAGTTAAAGTGGAAAGTTTTTTGACAGTATTACTTATCATTAAAGACGATTCCTTTAGGAATCGTTTTGTTATTCGGCTTGAATTAGCGAATTATAAAGTTATTCAAGTTAGTGATAGTACTAAGGCGATTGAAGTATTACGTACTCAAAAAGTTGACCTAGTTATTACCGAAGTAGAGATTGGTCATATCGACGGATGGCGTTTATCGCGCTTTATTCGTACCGGCATTTTAGCGGCAATTGAATATTTACCGATTATTTTAGTGACTGAAAACTATAGTGAACGCATAGCGCAAACAACCGCAAGCATGTTCGATATCAATAAAGTCATGTCGTTTCAAGAAATTGATGTGATCGCTGATATTACAGCTGACGTTATAGAGCAGCAAGATAACCTCAACAAGCTGCCCAAATTACTGATTATTGAAGACACCGATGATACTGCTAACCTTGTTAAGCGTATGCTAAAGCATAAGTTTGATATGGATATTGCGTCAGACGGCATCGAAGGCATTAAACTATTCCGTGAAAAAGCATACGATATCGTTTTACTTGATATTATGATGCCAGGGATGTCGGGCGATGAAGTACTTGATGTGTTGATGGAATTAAATCCGCAACAAGTAGTGATCGCCATGACGGCACACGGCACTATTGATCTGGCGGAATTGTTATTAGTTAAAGGGGCGGCTGATTATATTCAGAAACCGTTTAAAGCCGAGCAACTAAGAAAAGTTTGCGATATAGCTTCGAAAAGAGAAGATTTTCTAGTTTCAAATCAACAGTTTGCTGCAAAAAGTGTAGCGTTAGAAAATGAGCAGGAAAAATACCAGTCTTTATCAAAAACTCACCACCGAATTTTAGATAGCTTAAATAGTATTGTTATTGAAGTTAGCCTCAATGGTCGTATTTCTTTTGTTAATAACGCTTGGTATAAATCCACCGGCTTCACTAATTCAGAAACGCTAGGTAAGTTATTTACGAAATTCGTTTATAGTAAAGACTTTAATGCGAAGCGATATGTAGAAGAAGCGTTTGAGCAATTGTTGTCAGGTAAATCAACATTTAAAAACTTAGAAATTCAATTAATCAAGCAAGAGAATTTTTTTTGGAGCGAGCTTAACTTAAC
>JBPOFN010000067.1:0-15839 GCA_051251725.1 Thalassotalea sp.
ACTGCAACTTAACCTGAATGTTTAGTCCAAGTGTTGGACTGCAACTTAACCTGAATGTTTAGTCCAAGTGTTGGACTGCAACTTAACCTGAATGTTTAGTCCAAGTGTTGGACTGCAACTTAACCTGATTGTTTAGTCCAAGTGTTGGACTGCGAACATAGCTAAATTAAATGCTAGATCAGCTAACAAACAGGGCGTATATAAGTAAACAAGCTAGATAACAAAATAAAGAACAAAATAGTTAAATAAACGATTTATGATCCACAATAAAATTATATTTTTATTTTTAATACTGATAAATTATGCACAGATTAAAAATAACTACTGGATTATTTATGGAAGACAAAGCTCGTACTAAAGCACCGATGCGAACTTGTGCGGTAGCAGCAAGAAAAGGGGGAGTAGGAAAAACTTTTGCCTCAATTTCTTTGGCTGTCAATGCAGCATTTGGTGGGCCTGACAAAAAACTACCACAGCTAAAAGTACTTTTTATTGATGTTGACTCGCAGCAGAATTCGACCTATTTTTTCTTAAAACATTTTGGCGCTAAAGTAGTATTTGAAAAAGTACTATTACCAAAAAATCCAGATTGTGAAGACGGTAATGTATATAACATCACAGATGTCTTCATGGGTAACGACTTTATGGAATACCCAACACAATATGAAAACTTGATGGTACTGCCGTCAGACGGACATATTGATAACTTTAATGGCTTGGAATTTAAAGAGGGTGAAGAGACAGTTGCTATGGCGACTAGTTCTCAATTCAAAAAGCTTATCAAGTTTGTAGAAGAAGACTACGACTTAGTCATTATAGATACACCACCATCAAAAACGTTTGCGGCCACCGGCGCGTTAGCCGCAGCATCAGACTGTTTGGTAGTAGGGGCTTTAGATTCATGGAATTCTGAAGTTGCATTACCTGGCATCCTAAGCGATATAGAAAACAACAATCAGTTATTCAGAGATAAAAACAATCCATTAAACGTTGTTGGTATATTAATAAATAAACTTTCAAGCAAAAAGATCACTAATGATGAGAAAAAACATCTCGTTAAAATCAGAGATAATCATCGTGAGCATTTAAGTAGCAATTTAATGTTGGTAGATCGTGTCGCTTTTAAAACTACCGAAATGCCACAAGACCCATTAAATTACGACTACATGAAAGATAATGATACGGCACAACAAATGAGAAACTTCTATTATCATTTTGCCCAAGACGTACTCAAAGATATATATGCAGATGTCGGTGTAGATATAGATAAGTTTATTGAAGAACAGAAGGGGTCTTAGAAATGGCAAGACAAAAAAGAAAGTTTAGTGATACCAACTCACTAGATAACATCATGGCAGCAGCTGATCAGAAAATAGAAGAACAACATAAAAACGAACCGATTGTAAAAGAAAAGCCAAAACAATTACTTCACGCAGAAAACACTTCATTATCTTGCGTAAATTTAAGCTACTTCAATAAAAGAGTAGTTACACAATTAATTCGTTTTATCCCCGACTCGCTCACAGACATAATTGAGAATGAGGAGATAACAGGGGATAAGATAAACTCATTTATCTTAAAACAGCTGAAAGAGATACCAGTAAATAACATTGTCAGAGAATATCGCAAAAGAGATATAGCAATAGAAGAGGGTGCTACTCTTACTGGTGATTTTAAAGAAATGGATAAATATGTCAGACATGACGATATTTATGATCCTGATCTACAGGGAATATTTATAGGGAAGGGCATATGTTTTCATAATATAGCAACAGAGAACAAAGCCATTATAGATGTCGTGAATAGCTTTGTGGATGCCGTTCATACCAGTGGTCAAAGCGTAAAAGAAAGTGGCGATGTGGTAGAAAAACCGTCTATTTACAAAGTAGGGGGCCAACAATATAGACTGGTATTTGGTCATCAACGTTATTGTTATTTAATCTATGCATTTGGTCGAGAATATATTTACAACTTTATACTCGCTTCTAATACAGAAAAGCAAAACCAGAAAATATATTTAGAAAATAACACAAAAAGATCTGAAACGGGGTATGAGAAACTCGTCTCATTAAGAGATACTTATACTGAGCTAAATTTAAAGAAACAGAGCACCCCTTGGGTAGCACTAAGTGTTGGCAGAGCTACCTTCTTTAAAATTAAACGATTTATGGAAAACCCTGAATGTATTGATGTTATTAAGAAAAAAGCATTCAACTTGTCTTATCACCAAGCCCATCAGATTATGGATGAAGTCTATAAAGGCTTGACAATAATCCATGGTAAAACATTGTCGAGCGCAATGGTGCTTGAAGCCTTTTCAACTAAATTAGATGAAATAGGTAAGAAAGTAATCAAAGAAAGTGAGCTAACAGAAAAAACAAAAATTAAAGTATCGATTCCACAAGAAAAGTCAGCAATAGAGAAACTACTTTTTGAAGATGTGAGAAAATGGTCAACGATTGATGTTACCCAATATGATCTGACAAAAAAGTCGGATCTAACAAAATATTTCAGAAAATTAGTCGATGAACTAGGACAATAATCATAATTTGTTGTTTTAATGTGTTTTTTTAGAAGATCCTAACAGAATATTTATGATCCATCGGTGGATCATAAATATTATATTTTTACTGCTTTCCTTTCAATAACAGCCATTTTAACCGAACATATATAAAAATATAAATCTAACTCGGTTAGCAATGGAAACCAAGAACCATTTCTTAAAATCAATAAGCCAAGAACGCAGGTATCGGATATCTCTGTTTGACGATCTTGAAGATAATGTAGCAAGTTATGGCTATTTAACATTTCAAGAACTAGCCCAAACCCTAACTACTTATACAGAAACAGAGATGAAAGGTGAAGTACCACTTTTTAACTCGACATTGTTTAAAAGTAAAAGCAGGGCACTAAGTAATAGTATTTCATCAGATTTAATTATTTTTGATCTTGATGGCAAAAACTACAGCTATACGAAAAAAGACTTACAAACCTTATTTAAGGAATACAACTTTATTGCTTGGGAAACCTATTCATCTAATAAAATCTTAGAGCAACAAAGATGGCGAATAGTCATACCACTTGAGCGAAGTATAACCCCGAAAGAATACAATCAATTGTATCTGACCTTAATCCAGAAACTTAAACTCGATTGTGATTTAGCAACACAACAAGCTAATGCAATATTCTATTTACCGAATAAGGAAATAGGCAGTGTAAAAGAATATTTCGTTAGTAAAAATAAAGCTAATTTAAACCCTGATAAGTATATAAAAAACACAGAAATACAAAGACATAACGAACTATTTAACACAGATATACGTATAACTGAGTTAAGTTCGAAAGATTCAAAGAGCTTATGTGGTTTTTTAGTTCCTCAAATTGTAAGTCCTAGTTTGTCGTTAATTGAATTAAATGAGTTAACTTCTCAGATAGGAGTAGGTTTAGCGCTTGCTAGCTTAATTGGTCTTAATGTCGAAAAAAGTAAATTATCAAAAGACAAGTTTACTAGTGTTGCTCTGCATTCTGTTATGCCGTGGCATGAAAAAGATAGAAAGCCTAGTACTGGTTTGATCATTAAATCTAGAGGCGAAAATTCTGGTCGGGTTTTGTACCGTTCTTTTAAAGATGAAGACAGTGACAATCCTGTTTTTGATTTGCACTATATTTATGCTTGTCAACAAACAGGTAAGAGAATACCTTTTGAGCGTTGGACGCCTTCGACATCTATTGTCTGGCTTGTTAGGGCACTAGTTGCTGCTAATGTAATTATGTTACCTGAATGTCGACCGTTAAAATCTAAGAATGCTTTATTCGGTAACTTGTTAAAATTTTATGACAACTTATTGCTGCTGCAACGTTGTCGTAGTGTCTTAAGTCATTATAAAGATTCGGAAGTAGCTTTTAGTTTTTCATTTGCTGAAGTGTGGTGTGGTTTATCACGGCAAACAGCGAGCAAGTATTTTAAGGTTTTATCAGCTGACGGTTATATTGATGATCTTATTGTTGAAACAGCTCGAATGAAAATAAATGGTTTTAATATTCGAGTCAAAGCAGAAATTAAATTTGAAACTAAAACAGTTAATACGTTTGCAACTACTACTAGCCGAAATAATTTTACCGATATAACTTGGCGTGAACCAAAAGGCCAAGTTAATTTTTTTGAACAAACACCAAGTAGCGGTTTAAGATTTGATTCCAGTTAACAGAATTAATCTAGTGTGGTTTGATATTTTATTTTTTAAAAATATTTTCAGTGTGTAGTGTTGTAATTTTTATCTACATATTTAATTTAGACTGGCGATATAATAATTTTGATCTTGAAGATTTGTTTTTAGTTTTTAAACTTTAAAATATTGTGGCGGCAATAATTATTTTAAAAAAATAATATTAACCTGCGCAATTAATTTTTATGAAAAGTTTAAATAACTATTAAAATTTTTAAATGGTACTAGTTAGTACTAAGTTACAAAAGTTGAACAAGTTAAAAAATTATTTGTGCAGCGACTTAATTAATTTTTTTAACGCCAGCAAGTTTTAAATACGGATTGATCAAAGTTTTATTCGCGCTTAGCTTTACCTCTTTTTCTTTATGCTTTTTTTCGTACGACTTTAGTACCGAAAATTTGGGTAGGGTGTTTATTGGTTGTCCTAGTAAAATAACAGGCGTGGTAGCATTACTTTTTTTTCGCTTTTTAGTTTCTGTATCAACTTGGTACTGAAATTCGATTGTTGGTAAAACTCGATATTCTTTTATTTGTTGAATGTAATCAAACATCCCTGATTTAACATCAACCATAGTAGCAGTGATCATCGTTTGCCATTCATCTTGTGAAAAAAGATATTTTGGCCGGTTTAATTGTTCATCTAACATCTCTAACGCTTGCTCAATAGTGTAAGTTTTAGGTACTGGCCGCGAAGCCCAATTAAACCAAACGTTAGTAACTTCTTGTTCAAAATAATGTACGTGCCTGTAAACTTGTTCAGTCATGATAAAATTAAAAGTATCGTGAATGAATTTGTGCCTTTCGTACTGATCGCGATCAGTTCTAATGATGGCTGCTATGTTGTCTTTAGTGTCGTTGATATGATCAATAAGTAATTTTATTTTATCAACATCTCGCGTGATCACGACAACGCCAGGTAAGCGGTCAACAAATTTTGTTGAAAATCCGTCTGCTTTATAGAAACTAGCCCAACTGTTCAATACTTGTTTGAGGATATTGGGATTATTACCATGCAGTGTTTTTACATCTAACGAATGAATGCCATCACGTAACGTTTTAGTTTCGTTTTCAGCGGAAATTTTTTCAATATCAAAGCCAATAAAAGCAGGTTTTTGTTCGCTGCATAATGTCTTGAGTTGGTTGTTCAATGAAATAAGTTTATCCATTGCTTTAGTCAGTTGAAATATATCGCCCATAACTAGAATCATAATAGTGTGTCTACCCTCAGTTTTACTTATTTATTAATAAGAGTCAATCGAACCATGGGAGTCTTTAGGTTATTAATTTCCTACTTATAAACTATTTCTCTTTAGTAGGGAAGTATCAGAGTGTTTGGAACTACTCCGTTCATAATATATATCCTACGAAGGTAGACACACTTATGATGTTGGGAGGGGATTGTACTGAGGATTTTAAAAGCGGATAAAAGTATTAATCAAGGTACGCCCAGACTGCGCCTAAATTAGAATTGAGAGGGTATATTAACAACGAGGCTAAAATAATTTTCAATACTCAGTAATATCAGGAGATTCTAAATATCTATTACTCAGCACAATAAAGTTAAATAGTTCGTCAATATTAATTAACCTGAACTCGGTTTAATGGTTTTATAACATCTTGATTTATCGTAAATAATTGACGTGTTTAATTTGTATCGCCTACTTTATCTTAGAGTCGATGATGAAATTTAAGTGGATATCAAGGCGTTTTTTCGCCCTAATAGCAGGCTATTAGGGGTTTTGTGCGATCTCCTCGAAGTTAACCTTAAGCTTAATTTTCAAATAACTTTCGAATTTTAAGTTACTTATGATTAACCCAATAGAACAAATGAAGGGGTTGTGTAACCCCCAGTTAAAGACGACAGTAAAAGATGGAAGATGCAGATTCCAAACTGGCATTTGGCGATGAGTCGTTTCATTATTTAATTCGAGGAACGCCTCGAAAAGCATATTAACTAAATTGCAGTTCCACAGAATCGGGAGCAGGGTCGGTTATTTATTCTATTGATGCTGTCGCTTGATCGTCTAGGGCTTGTTCACTATCGGCACCTGATTTTTTTAACCTTTTTTCTTCTTTCTTTTTCTTTTTCGCTATTTCTTTCTGACGCTTTTCGAAAGAGTAATTTTGCTTAGCCATAGGTATTGCCTCAATATAACTTTAAAACTGATACCTTTAGGGTACTTTATTTCTCTGCTAAATGCGCGATAGATCATGAATTGTATGCTTAACGCTAGTTGATTGTTTAACAATTCATCGTTTATGCTCTGTTCACATCTAACTTTGCTAGTTTTTGTTATATACAACTTAGTATTGAAATATTATTATCGTTAAAGTCAGTTGATCATAACACGTCTTATCTACATATTTTTAGCGTCGCTACTTAATCATTATGTTAATTGTGACGAGATAAATTCTTTAAATGCCGCTACAGGTTGAGCACCTGAGAGTCCTGTAGTGCGGTTAATTACGACAGTAGGTACTGACGAAACACCTAGACGATGCCAATCAGCAGTTTTTTCTGCAATAGCTTTTAACACGTCATTATTGTTAAGTACTGCCATTGCTTCAGATACATTCAAACCAACCGATTCAACTTCTTTAGCTAATGTTTTGCGATCAGAAATATCTTTTTGTTCACTGAAAAATGCCGCAAACAGCCGTAATTGAAGGGATGTTTGTAAGTTAAAAGATTTCGCATATTCAAGCAACATGTGAGCATCATGAGTATTGACTATTTTCATGTCATCGAAGAAATTAAAGTTAAAACCTACTTCATTACCACGAGCTGTCATCTCGGTTCTAAATTGCTCACTACTTTGTGGTGTCGAGCCATACTTTCTCGCTGAATGCGCGCGTAGGTTTTCTCCTTCTGCCGGCATATCAGGGTTTAATTCAAAAGGTTGCCACTGTATTTGAACCTTATCTTGTACGCCTAATTCTGATATCGCTTGTTGTAAATTTTTGTAACCGATAATACACCAAGGACAAACGACATCAGAAATGATGTCTATTTTGATTTTTTCTGTCATCTAAAACCTCTATAAAAACTTTATTAATCTATCAAATTAATGAGCAGAGCATAAAAATTTAACCGCTAATATTTTTTATATTCTTATTTAATTCATTAAACCTTTTTGCTCCAAGCAAACTTTTCAAATGGTGTGTCAACTGGGGTATTACCAATATGATTACTGTAATTACTGATAACTTTTTGAGATAACGCTAAAATAATTTCTAAAACTTGTTGTTCGCCATAACCGACTGCATAAAAGGCATCTAGCTCAGTTTGTGCAACATGGCCGCGATTACGGACAATAATTAAGGTCATATCCAGTAAGGCTTGTAGTTTAGGTGTTGGCATATCTTCTTGATTACGTAATGCTTCAGTTAGTGCAGGGTCTACTTTCATTGAATGGGCAATGCCAGTATGTGCAGGAACACAATAATTACAGCCATGTTCCACATTTATTCCTTGCCACACAACAGTTAGCTCTTGTGCATTAAATGAAGACTCGGTAAATAGTTGATGTAATTTTTGATACGCTTCAAGTAATTGTGGTGAACTCGCTAGTACACCGTGTAAGTTTGGCAACATACCAAACGCTTTTACTGAAGCTTCTAATAATGGTTTGCTACCTGCTGGTGCAGAATCAATACTATGGATAGTTAATGTCGTCATTTGTTTTCCTAAAAAATTAAATTATGTTTAGATTGAGTTTTGTCACTATTTACTGCTTTACTAAATTTTTCGCTATCACTTTTACGTCAGAATTTACATATAGACTTAAACGACAACCATGTTCCTCTACTGATCAGAGCTTTCTGTATAATATCCTCTAGCTTTAGCTATATTTTATTTTTAATATCGTAAAGTAACGTACTGATACTGGTGAGACTACGTAATGCCCGCGTCCAAAAATTTATCTGTAGCAACTCATTTTATACCTATCGGTATAGAGCATTAATTGTACCTATCGGTATAATTAAGTCAACGGTAAACTAACTTTAATTATTTGAAGTAAGATATGAATATAATAGGGAGAAATTATTAATTTATAGGAATTATAAGTAAAACGACATGTTAAGTTAGGTCGTTTAACAAACGATAAGACACATAACGCTCAATGTTTAACTTGATCAACTTATTATGGGCTTGGTGAATAGCTATTGTTGTAATAACTCAATAAAACTTAAAATCTGGTCGAAAATTCATCATGATTTCTTAGCAACAACGTTAAAAATGTAGCATATGTACTGGTATTAGGTCGATAATAAAAACAACGATTCAATAAATACATTTGTACTTAAAGCAAATTTTAACCCTCGTCATGTGTTGATGTTCCAATAAAACATAACTTATTGAACACCTATACCAGTAAGAATACTGTCAACACCGTATTCAAGTTGTGATTTCTCAACACCAGAACGTGCCATTGAAGCCGTTCCTTTTAATATTGTATAAATACTTAAAGCATTAGCCACTGCATTTTTATCTAGCCCTAATGAAATTGATTCCACATCAGTAGTAAATAGTTCAGTATATAATTGGCTTGGTATTGCATCTGCTTCTTTTAATAATTGCTCGGCTTGCTCAGGAATATCGCCACTGACAAGTTCTGACTGACATAATGCTAAATAACAACCTTTAGCGTCGGCGTCGCATTGCATCGCTACAATTGACATCATATGATTTTTAAGTCGCTGTTTTAAGGGGACGCCATCTGCAAATAATAATGCCACATTAGGTTTAACTATCGTGTCAATGTAACTCTGTGTGGCTTTGACAAATAACGCTTCTTTATTACCAAAAGCACTATACATACTAGGTTTGTTGATACCCATATGTTTGGTTAAATCAGTAAGTGAAGCACCAACATAACCTTTTTGCCAAAACACATGCATCGCCGCATTTAATGCCGTATTTTCGTCAAATGATTTTTTTCTACCACTAGTCACAATAACCTCAAATTAAAAGGGCTTAGTCATTGACAAATTGTACCTAACGGTATAATTTAAGTCAAACGTACCGAAAGGTACAAAAAAAAGAATTAACGTAACTTTATAGAGGTTCTTAATGATCGAATTGTACACAGCAGCCACCCCGAATGGTCATAAAATATCAATAGCATTAGAAGAAATGGGATTTGAATACAAAGTGCACCATCTTGATCTAATGGCATTAGATCAGAAGAGCCCTGAATTTTTGGCTATTAATCCCAATGGTCGGATACCTGCAATTATTGATCGTAATAACGATGACTTTATTGTTTTTGAGTCAGGTGCAATCTTAATATACCTTGCAGAAAAATCTGGCAAATTCATCCCGTCTGATCCTAAAAAATACTCGCAAGTTATACAATGGCTGATGTTTCAAATAGGCGGCGTTGGTCCTATGATGGGTCAAGCCAATGTGTTTTATCGTTATTTCCCAGAAAAAATACCTGCCGCTATTGCTCGTTATCAAAACGAAGGACGAAGATTGTTTGAAGTTATGAATACTCAGCTAAGTTGCAATCAATATCTTGCAGGTGATGAGTACAGCATTGCTGATATATCTACTTGGCCATGGGTTCGTATTCATGAATGGAGTGGCATTAGTATCGATGGCTTAGATCATTTAAAACGCTGGTTGGATGAAATAGCTCAACGGCCAGCATGTCAAGTTGGTATTTTAACACCACTACCTTCTACTTTATCCGATGAAGAACGTGCAAAGCAGATAAATAAAATGGTGACAAATTAGTCTTACCTATACTTAAACATAAAATAGATATTGTCGGCAGATATATTGGCGACAATATCTAGGCTAATTTATTAAGACACTTTTTAAAAGCTAATCTAAAAAATTTAATTACTAATATTTCCAAAAAAAGTTAATAATACAATAATCATTACTTTTCAAAATGAATAACGCTGCGAATGCTTTCACCGGCATGCATTAACGCAAACGCCTGGTTAATATCTTCCAGCGCCATGGTATGGGTAATAAAATCACTCAATTTAAATTCACCGGCTAAATAGCGCTCAACATAATCAGGTAATTCAGTACGACCTTTAACACCGCCAAATGCCGAGCCACGCCATACACGCCCAGTAACTAATTGGAATGGCCTGGTCGAAATTTCTTGTCCCGCACCTGCAACACCAATAACTACTGACTCGCCCCAGCCTTTATGACAACATTCTAATGCCGAGCGCATCAGATTAACGTTACCAACACATTCAAACGAATAATCAACGCCGCCATCGGTTAATTCAACAATAACGTCTTGAATTGGCTTATCAAAATCTTTTGGGTTAATACAATCGGTTGCCCCAAGTTTTTTCGCTAAAGCAAATTTACTTTCATTAATATCAATGGCAATAATACGGCTAGCCTTTGCCATAGCTGCGCCAATAACTGCTGATAAACCAATACCACCAAGGCCAAAAATAGCGACGGTGGCACCAGCTTCCACCTTGGCGGTATTCATGACTGCGCCCATACCGGTGGTAACACCACAACCAAGTAAACAAACCTCTTCTAAAGGCGCTGTTTTATTAACTTTTGCTAATGAAATTTCAGGTAATACGGTGTATTCAGCAAAGGTTGAACAACCCATATAGTGAAAAATAGGCTGACCGTCTTTATAAAAACGTGTTGTACCATCAGGCATTAAACCTTTGCCTTGGGTTTCACGAATTTTTTGACATAAATTGGTTTTACCCGATAAACAAAATTTACATTCACCACATTCTGGCGTGTATAACGGAATAACATGGTCACCAACGTTAACGCTAGTAACTCCTTCACCAACTTGTGCGACAATACCACCACCTTCATGGCCTAGAATAACGGGGAAAATACCTTCTGGATCGTCACCCGACAACGTAAAAGCATCCGTATGACAAACCCCTGAAGCAATCACTTTGACTAAGACTTCACCTTTACGCGGTAGCATTACGTCAATCTCTTCGATAGACAATGGTTGTTTAGGTCCCCAAGCAATAGCCGCTTTTGCTTTAATAAATTTGTCTGACATAGTTATTCCCATTTATCCGTAGGTTAAAGTTTAATAGACGATACTTTGCTGTAGCAAGCTAGCATTATAGTTATTTCTCATACAATGATAATATATGCTTTCGTAAAATCACTTTTACATATAGGTAACAATTATGCATTGGGAAGGTATTAGCGAATTTGTGTATGTTGCCGAAAACGAGAGCTTCACGCTCGCGGCAAAAAAAATGGCGATATCGACAGCGCAAGTTAGTCGGCAGATCAGTACATTAGAAAAACGGCTTAATATAAAATTATTTTACCGAACCACACGTAAAGTTTCATTAACAGAAGAAGGCCGCGTTTTTTATCAACATTGCCGCAGTGTGCTTGATGGTTTAGAGGAGGCCGAACGAGCCATTACCAATTTACAATCTAAGCCCCAAGGTAAAATAAAACTCACCGCACCTGTAACTTATGGCGAGCAACAAATATTACCGTTAATAAATAATTTCATGCAGCAACATGAAAATATAGCAGTAACCGCCTACCTGACCAATCAACAAATAGACTTAGTAGAAGGTGGCTACGATTTAGCGATTCGTCTAGGAAAGCTAAATGACTCTTCTTTAATGGCAAAAAAGCTTGGCCAACGAACCAATTACGCTTGTGCTGCACCTGAATATTTAAAGCAATACGGCATCCCACATTCATTATCAGAACTTACTAACCATAATTGTTTATTAGGCACTTTAGATTACTGGCACTTTAAGGGATCTGCGAAAGAAAAAAATATCCGCGTTAGCGGTAAGATCCGTTATAACAGTGGGTTTGGCCTAGTAGATGCGGCTTTAAAAGGTTTAGGGATAGTACAATTACCCGACTACTATGTACAACAGCACTTACAAAGTGGCGCACTGATCAGCTTATTAGATAATTACCGTGCACCAGATGAAGGGATTTGGGCGGTTTACCCACAAAACCGTCATTTATCACCAAAGATCAGGCTACTTGTCGATTATTTAGCTGAGCAGTTAACCTAGTATTTACTTAAATGCAGAAACTGTTCAGCTATTGCGACTAAAATTAGCTACTATTGAGTAAATTTACCTAATAACAAGTGCGGAATTAAATACAAATAGAAGAGTAAATTATAAGCAACTAACATTATTTTATATTGTGGTATAATGCCGCTAATAAAGTTTAAAAAATGGTTAGCACTAAATTAGTTGCTTACTTTGTAAACCTTCAAACAAGAGTAAAAGATGAACATTAAATTAATAAAAGAATTAACAATTAATAACGAATGTATTTCAACAGAAGAAGTATTTGAAGCGCAAAAAATAACACCTAGATCAACCACAGTAGAGTTAACCACACCACAAGGTAATACAGTTCGCGTATTCCATTATGAATATGAAGAAGTATAAACTTCTATTTACACCCAAGAAGTTACCTGTTTACTACAAATCCCTTACTGGCTAAATAATACAGTCAGTTTTAGGGGGTTTATAGTTTTTATTCTTTGATAAAGATCTCCCCGTATTTACGGCCACGCCCACCGAATATCCATCATAATTACAGCGCTATTTATTTTTCATGGCGACAAAAAATATAAGATCTTAGTCTTTTATTCATTAAATAAATATTTCCTAAGCCACAATATGATTGCTAATGAATTAACATGATTGATAATGCATTCATTGTTATGTTACCTTTATTATCTAAATAGTTAAACATGTAAAATTCATAATGAAATATTGCCGTTTCGAACAAATCAAAAAGTGCCTTGTTATATTTACATTTTCCCTCTTTAACCTTACCGCTTGTAATAGTTCACCGCTAAAACAACTGCCCGAAGTTCCAGTACAGGGATCCGCAGCCAATACGGCAAGTGAATTAGTCTATTATAATGAAACCCACCTTAAGTTAGTTAAAGAACGAATTAACAAAGGTGATGCTTACTTTTTAGAGAAATACAAAGAAGTCATCACCGCAGGAAATGAAGCATTAAGTTTTCAAGTAGATCCTGTCACTAATAAAACCCAAATACCGCCAAGTAAAGATATGCATGACTACTTAACTTATGCACCTTATCGCTGGCCAGATCCAGCTAAACCAGATGGCCTGCCTTGGATTGCTCGTGATGGAATTATTAACCCGGTTGCCCGTGGCGCTGATACGGACTTTATAAGAAAAGCTGAATTTTTTCACGCCGTTGAAAAGCTTTCATGGTCATATTATTTCTCCAACAACCGTCAATATGCCGAAAAAGCGATCGAATTAATAAAAGTTTGGTATCTAAACCCAGAAACCAAAGTAAACCCAAACATCAATTTTGGTCAAGGGGTACCTGGCATTACTGATGGCAGAAAAGCAGGTGTTCATGAATGGGGCGATCAATCTCATATTATAACCGCGCTACAAATATTTGAAGCCAGGGGTGTTTTACCTATCACAGTGAAAACCGGTATGTATACTTGGTTGAATGAATATTTAACTTGGCTAACTACTAATCCAATGGCGATAGATGCTGGCTTCACTCGGCAGAACCATGCCAACCATTATAGTTTTCAAGTGATCGGCTTAATGCTGTACTTAGGAAAAAATGAGCAAGCAAAAGCGCTTATTGAAGAGGCTAAACAAACGCGAATAGCGGATCAAATACTACCTAATGGCGCACAACCTCGTGAGATGGGGCGAACAAAATCAGTTCATTATGCAACTTTAAATTTATGGTCAATGACAGAGATAGCCTTGATGGGCCAAAAGGTCGGCATCGATTTATGGGATTATAAAACAAATGATGGCCGAAGTTTACAGCAAGCTTATCGCTATTTAGCACCCTACGTATTATCACCTGAAACATGGCCAGAACGACAAATCACTCAGGGCGGGGCAGTTAAAGCGATTGATCATTATATGCAGCGTCTTTTTTCTAAAGCCTCAACGGCAATGGGCGTTGATTATATTGATCCAAAAGTAAAGTTATACCTAAACCTTAGTGCGTTAGAGGCATTGCAGTACCCGCCTATCAATATGTTACCCGCAATCAGGTAACTTTAATCCTTATAAAATAACTATGTTTAAACGTGTGTACTAATCAACTGAGGGTTATCAATTTAACTTGATAGCCCTGCATGTTAGTTATCATTCAAATCAAAAGCTAATCCAACAAAAAGTAACTAAAGATGAAATCACCATTTAGAAGCATTAATACCTACGTGAATTTATTCTTTATCTTTACGATTGTTGGCTGTTCACAACAGCAAAAAATTACAAAAATAGTCTCCGAGCAACAAATTACACAAGCTGCAATCAAAGGTAAAAAGAGTAAAATCCAAAAATTATCTTTTAAAAATAATGGTCCAGATATAACTAAAATTACCTCAGCGATAACGGGTGAACATGCTAACTTTTGGCGCTTACAATTTTCAGTGCCTAATGGTTTAGCGGCAGGGGAAACAATTGAACTGAATGTCGTTTTTCAACCCCAATTGGATTTTATTGGTATTGTCAGTAATTCATTAATATTAAAACTTGGATCTGATAAAGAAATTATTTATTCATTAAAAGGGCTTAGTACTAAAGCGTTAGAAGGTAAAAATGAACCCCCATTAACCGATGTGGTACGAACCTTAGGCTATGATATTAATCTTGGCTGGACAAGTTTAGGCAATAATACCAAGCCTGAATTACAAGGTGATGAAATACCGCCGTCATTATTTAAAAAATCGGGGCATGAATTAGTAGAAATGATACCCGTTGCCCGATATAGCACACCATTTTTATTACCCTTTGGATATTACACTCTTGACAAGGATGGTATTAAAAAATTTGAAGTGGGCGTATTAGCTGATTCACATACATACCCTGAACATCAAACCCTGATGCCTGCATTATCGACGGGCACAACCAGTTTTAATCCTGGTAACAAGCTATTTGGTTTTTATACCACCAGTCCGTCACATGATTCTTATTCAGAAGATAAGTGGAATGCTCTTTGGTTTAAAAAGCACGTCGCCCACGCAGTCAGAATATATGAAATCAAAAACGAAAGCGGAGTCGTCATTAACAACCAATACTTAGTTTGTTTTGAAGAAGCTTATAATGGTGACTATCAAGACTATGTCTTTGTATTGAAAAATATCAAAGCCATACCTGTAAAATAGTCATAGCGAATATTAACGAATAAAGCACTAACAACCTAAAGTGAGATAAACAAACAACAGTAGGCTTTTGTTTATTCGTCAAAAAATTAGCCTACAACTTTTTTTGCTTCTTATTGAGGCGTTAAATGGCCTTAACCAGTCTCAATTTAATTTGGATACGTGTCGAAAATATTCAATACCTGTCTTAAACCATAAGTTATCTTAGCTCCAATAACGACTAAGGAGATAAGATATGATTTTACGAGCAAACTACTTCGAACTAGCACCCAATGCAATGCAAATTCTGATGGACCAGGAAGGCTATTTACGTGAACAATTCAGTGTTTCAGAAACAGTACCCTCCCCAACCTGGGAGTTAATTAAATTGAGAATATCCCAAATAAACCGTAAACGTCCGGTGATCAGCACCTAGCTAAGTTTTACATTCCAAGGTAGTAAGGTTTCAATATCTGCATTTTGATC